>NZ_JWIB01000003.1 GCF_000813425.1 Sporosarcina sp. ZBG7A | reverse complement strand
CGTCATATTGCCGATTTCCACATGCCAGCCGAAGTAGCTCATCCTAAAACAAGCGAAGCGCTACCAATAACTCCCTTAACGCGGTTGAATTGTGTCTCGATGCCGATTAATTCTTCCATGTTGCCGATACTTCAAGAGATAGTGCCGATTCTTACTCTGGAGGTGCCGATTCACCTCGCGAAACTGCCGATATCCGCCGTCATATTGCCGATTTCCACATGCCAGCCGAAGTAGCCCATCCTAAAACAAGCGAAGCGCTACCAATAACTCCCTTAACGCAGTTAAACTGTGTCTCGTTATCGAGAAATTCTGCTAGGTGAAGAAGAAATGCAAAGATTTGATTGGTAAAGTGCACTTTGTGATCGAGAACCAATGACGAGTGTCGTACAATCCGAACCATGTGATTTACAACGCGGAATCGGCACGATATAACCGTGTAAATGTTCCGGAAATTCCAAACTTCACGCTAGACAACCGTTCACGCCATCATTCTGTTATACTGTATTGGACAAAGTAAAAGGAGCGATTTTAATGGCTAAAGTACACGTATTCGATCACCCGCTCATTCAGCACAAACTTACATTCATCCGCGACGTAAACACAGGAACAAAAGAATTCCGCGAACTCGTAGACGAAGTTGCAACATTGATGGCTTTTGAAATCACACGAGAGCTCCCCCTCCAGGAAGTAGACGTTGAAACGCCGGTTTGCATGGCGAAATCGAACGTACTTGCAGGGAAGAAACTCGGAATCGTACCGATTTTACGTGCAGGTATTGGTATGGTAGATGGAATTCTAAAACTAATCCCAGCAGCAAGAGTTGGTCACGTCGGATTATTCCGCGATCCGGAAACTCTTCAACCACACGAGTATTTCGTGAAGTTGCCGTCTGACGTATCGGAACGTGAATTGATTGTCGTCGACCCGATGCTTGCTACAGGGGGAACAGCAGTAGAAGCTGTCAACTCATTGAAAAAACGTGGAGCGAAGCACATTAAATTCATGTGTCTCATTGCGGCTCCTGAAGGCGTAAAAGTATTTACAGATGCACACCCTGACGTGGACGTTTACATCGCAGCACTTGATGAAAAACTCAACGATCATGGCTACATCGTACCAGGACTCGGCGATGCTGGGGACCGTTTGTTCGGAACCAAATAATTGGGGAAGGCGTGAACACTTTGAAACGCAAATGGAAAGTAATGACGATCTTCGGAACGCGTCCGGAAGCTATTAAAATGGCTCCACTCGTTCTCGAATTGCAGAAGCATGAAGAAGATATTGAATCAATCGTAACTGTAACTGCGCAGCACCGTGAAATGTTGGACCAAGTGCTGAAAACATTCGGCATCAAACCTGATTTTGATCTTAACATTATGAAAGATCGTCAAACTCTTATCGACGTCGCAACACGTGGACTCGAAGGGCTTGATGGGATCATGAAAGAAGCACAACCGGATATCGTACTTGTACACGGTGACACAGCAACAACATTCGTTGGCAGTCTCGCGGCATTTTATAACAAAATTGCAGTCGGACACGTCGAAGCTGGTCTTCGTACATGGGACAAGTACTCTCCATATCCGGAAGAGATGAACCGTCAGCTGACGGGCGTCCTTGCAGACCTTCATTTCTCACCAACGGAGAAATCGGCTCAGAACCTTATTAACGAAGGGAAGCCTGAAGACCGAATCTACATCACAGGGAATACAGCAATCGATGCGTTGCACACAACTGTCGATGACACGTATACGCATCCGATTTTTGAGAAGCTCGGTGATGACCGACTTGTCTTGCTAACAGCTCACCGTCGTGAAAACTTAGGGGACCCAATGCGCAACATGTTCCGCGCCATTAATCGCCTACTCGAAAAACACGATGACATTCAAGTAATCTATCCAGTTCACATGAACCCAGCGGTGCGTGAAGTTGCGGATGAATTGCTTGGGAATAACGATCGGATTCATTTGATTGAACCACTTGAAGTTGTGGATTTCCATAACTTTGCAGCTCGTTCACATATTATCCTAACCGATTCAGGCGGCATCCAAGAAGAAGCCCCTTCTCTCGGCAAACCTGTCATCGTCCTTCGTGATACAACAGAACGCCCAGAAGGGATCGACGCAGGAACACTCAAATTAGCAGGAACCGACGAAGATACAATCTTCAAGTTGGCAGACGAACTTCTGTCTGATCAAACTGCATACGAGTCTATGGCAAAAGCGTCCAATCCTTATGGAGACGGACATGCATCTGAACGAATTGTAGAAGCTTTGAAGAAATATCTGAACGAACAAAACAACTAATCGAAAAGGTCACATGAAAAGCAGAGGCATACACGCCTCTGCTTTATTTGATTGACCGAGTATAAAAATTCTACCTAACTGCCACACTCTATAGAGTTAGCACTAAAAACAAAGTCTTTTAGCTACTCTTTACTGATAAGAGTCTTGCTATAAAATTGGGGGGATTTACTAATGGATAGGTCAACCGATTGATCTCTTTTAGGGAAATGTATATTCAATCCCTAAGGAAAACGGCAATCTGATTCAGAAATAAAACCTGTGAGCCAGTCACTTTTTAAAGGAAGCTACTAAGGGAATTCCCTAATTTTCAGAAATACAACGATTTACTATGAAAGTGTGACGATTGTTTGACAGTGCCTTTAGTTTGTGAAGAATTTCACGGGAATCAATTGACATCAAAATATCGCTATTGTATGCTTACAGAGGGTAATAATGATAGGGTTTATACATAGATAAATCAGCTGAAACCGCTTGATTTTTTTGGCTAAGTTCTATCATCACTCGTAGCCTATCGCACTTAGGAAATATGGGCATCTGTGCGATACGTTGGACAACGTGTCCTGGTGAATGCCAAGCAGGCGGCACTTTTCTTACCATTCTTAGTCCCGGTCTACCCGAGACATCTGATCAGTAAGTGGTTGCCGTACATCTCGGACAAGCCAATGCGTACCAACCTGCGAACCCGCTCGTTGTTCGACTTGTAAAACGAAAGTCGAACGTTTCAGTTTCTAACTAAACTTATCGTAATAGGAGACTCACCTACCATGCAGACAATGCAGGAAATTTTCGCAAGGCAAAAGAGAGCTCTATTTTTTTTGCTCGCATTGCTGATATTAGGCTGGGCCTTTACGGGAGCGAAGGAGATTTTTGCTGGTCTTTTGCTAGGATTAATCTTCGGATTGTATAATTTTTGGATACTTATCCGTAGAATGGAACAATTCGACAAGAAACTGGATCAGGGCAAAAAGGTTTCGCTCGGTTCGGGATTGCGTTTCGCTTCCGGAGTGGCTGCGGCCGCCATCGCGATGTCGATGCCAGAAAACTTCAATCTGATCAGTACTGTGATTGGTTTGATGATTCCATATGCCCTATTGTTGGTCGATAGGATATTTTATCATGTGAAGCATCATTCTTAAACTGATCACAAAAGGGAGGTGAACGAAACGTGGAACATGAAAATCCGGAACTTGTCCTCTTCGGTATAAGCTTCAACCCTGCTAACATTATGATGCTTTTCGTCACGTGTCTCATCGTTTTCATCATTGCAGTTCTTTCAACACGGAGAATGCAGATGAAACCTACGGGTATGCAGAACTTCATGGAATGGATCATGGACTTCGTCAAGGGGATTATTAAAAACAACATGGACTGGAAAACAGGCGGCCGTTTCCACGTACTCGGCATCACGCTTATTATGTTCGTGTTTGTTGCCAATATGCTTGGTCTGCCATTCTCTATCCAATGGGATCATAAGTTGTGGTGGAAATCACCGACAGCCGATCCAGTCATTGCAATGACGTTGGCGGCAACTGTTGTTATCTTGACGCATTATTATGGGGTAAAGATGCTCGGTATTAAAGGATACTTCAAAACGTACATTCAGCCAATGCCATTCCTGGCACCACTGAAGGTCATTGAGGAATTCGCAAATACGTTGACACTCGGTCTTCGTCTTTACGGTAACATCTTTGCTGGGGAGATCTTGATTGGACTTCTCGCAACACTTGCAGCCGGCAGCTTTGGTGGATTCATCGGAGCAATTCTTCCTGCACTCGCTTGGCAAGGGTTCTCGATTTTCATCGGGGCAATCCAAGCATTCATCTTCGTTATGTTGACGATGGTTTACATGTCACACAAAGTGACAACAGACCACTAAACATAAAACCCGCTTGCGGGTGAACTCGCACTACCAAACTAAACAATACTAGGAGGAAATAAAATGGGTCTATTAGCAGCAGCTATCGCAGTTGGTCTTGGCGCACTCGGCGCTGGTATCGGTAACGGATTGATCGTTTCAAAAACAGTTGAGGGGATTGCTCGCCAACCAGAAGCACGTGGCGTTCTTCAAACAACAATGTTCATCGGTGTTGCATTGGTTGAGGCTTTGCCAATCATCGCTACAGTTATCGCTTTCATCGTTATGAACAAGTAATTTACACAGATTCAATTCAGGTAGTTAATGAAACGGATAGGGCCTGGGCTGCCACGCGGTCTTGCCAGCCTGTATGACTCCTTCTATTATCTAACCACTTTATAAGAACGTTAAACAATGGCGAAGAATGGAAAAAGATTTATCCTTCGCCATTCGTTTATGTCAGCGGATATCGAGCGCATTTTGCGTTCGGAACCAATCATTCTAACCAAAACGTTTGTGCAACAAACGTAAGTTTTTGAAGGGAGTGAAACAATCGTGTTTTTGGATACCTTCGTCCTTTTGTCAAGCAATGCTGACTCAGGATTCTTATCCAGCCTGAACCAACGGCTGAACTTAGGTGATATCATTGCAACAGTAGTATTCTTCACACTTCTCATGCTTCTTTTGAAGAAATTCGCATGGGGCCCATTGATGGGGATCATGGATCAGCGTGCTGAAATGATTGCAAACGAAATCGAAGCGGCAGAACAAAGCCGTCTAGACTCACAAAAATTGTTGGAAGAGCAACGCGCTCTTTTAAAAGAAGCACATGCAAACGCGCAGTCAATCGTTGAAAACGCGAAAAAGCAAGGCGAAGCACAGCGTGAGGAACTCATTCAAACGACACGCGCAGAAGTGGGTCGTATGAAAGACAACGCAGCGCTTGAAATCGCAACAGAGAAAGAAAAAGCAATCGCGGCTGTCCGCGAAGAATTCGTTTCTCTTTCTATCATGGCAGCGTCTAAAGTACTCGGCAAAGAAGTATCCGAGGAGGATAACCGCGCATTGATCGAAGAAACGATTGTGAAGGCAGGGGAAGGCCGATGAGCCGTTCTATCGTAGCGGAACGTTATGCTACTGGGCTGTTCAAAGCAGCTCAGGAACAAGGCGTATTACTCGCAGTTCATACTGACGTTCGGGAGCTCCAAGCAGCGCTTAACGACAACAATGGCTTCGGGGAACTTATGAGCTTACCACAACTGTCATTGATCAAAAAACGGGAATTGATTGCTAACATTCTGCCAGGTGCGCAAGAGTTATTACTCAATGCACTATACGTAATGCTTGATGCAGATCGTATGGATGAACTTAGCAACGTTCTCGAAGACTTCCACCAGTTAGCAAACGATGCATCCGGTGTTGCGGAAGCGACAGTCTATGCAATCCGTCCACTAACTGAACAGGAAGAAACAGCAATTTCCAGCGCATTTGCTCACAAAGTTGGCAAACAGTCGCTTCAGATTCAAACAATTATTGAACCAAAATTGATCGGAGGCATCCGCCTTCAGATCGGAAACCGAATCTTCGACAGCAGTATTAGCAACAAGCTTGCTAAATTAGAGCGTACGTTGATCGGTTAAAATCTTGAAAGATGAGGGGTGACATACATGGGCATTAAAGCTGAAGAAATCAGCACACTGATTAAGCAGCAGATTGCAGGCTATCAGTCTGAGATGGAAGTTAGCGAAGTAGGTACTGTTCTCGCAGTAGGTGACGGTATCGCCCGTGCTCATGGTCTCGACAATGTCATGGCCGGCGAACTCCTTGAGTTCTCCACAGGTGTACTTGGTATGGCGCAAAACTTGGAAGCGAACAACGTAGGTATCGTTATCCTTGGACCATACAAAGACATCAAAGAAGGCGATGAAGTACGTCGTACAGGCCGTATCATGGAAGTTCCAGTTGGAGAAGCATTGATTGGACGCGTCGTCAATTCACTTGGACAACCAGTGGATGGACTAGGTCCGATTAACACAACAAAAACTCGTCCGATCGAAAGCCCAGCGCAAGGCGTTATGGCTCGTAAATCGGTTGATGAGCCACTTCAGACAGGTATCAAAGCGATTGACGCACTTGTACCAATCGGTCGTGGACAACGTGAATTGATCATCGGTGACCGCCAAACAGGTAAAACTACTGTAGCGATCGATACAATTCTTAACCAAGCAGATCAGGATATGATTTGTATTTATGTAGCAATTGGTCAGAAGGAATCTACAGTTCGTGGTGTTGTTGAAACGCTTCGTGAAAACGGCGCGCTTGACTACACAATCGTTGTAACTGCTTCTGCATCACAACCATCACCACTTCTTTACCTTGCTCCTTATGCAGGTATTACTATGGGTGAAGAGTTCATGTTCCAAGGCAAGCACGTTTTGATCGTCTATGATGATCTTTCTAAACAAGCTGCTGCATACCGTGAGCTTTCGTTGTTGCTACGCCGTCCTCCAGGTCGCGAAGCATACCCAGGAGATGTATTCTACTTACACTCTCGTTTACTCGAACGTGCTGCGAAATTGAACGACTCCCTAGGTGGCGGATCAATCACAGCATTGCCATTCGTTGAAACACAAGCAGGCGATATCTCTGCATACATTCCGACGAACGTAATCTCCATCACAGATGGTCAGATTTTCCTTCAGTCCGATCTATTCTTCTCAGGCGTACGCCCAGCGATCAACGCTGGACTTTCCGTATCCCGTGTAGGTGGATCTGCACAGATCAAAGCAATGAAAAAGGTTGCAGGTACACTGCGTCTTGACCTTGCTGCGTTCCGTGAACTTGAAGCGTTCTCTGCGTTTGGATCATCTCTTGACCCTGCAACTAAAGCGAAACTTGACCGTGGACACCGTACTGTTGAAGTCTTGAAACAAGATTTGAACAAACCGGTTAAGGTTGAACACCAAGTCGTAATTCTTTACGCACTAACTCGTGGATTCCTTGATGATATCCCAGTTAAAGATGTTCTTCGCTTTGAAAGTGAAATCACGATTTGGCTTGAAAGTAACCACACTGACGTATTGGAAACAATCCGTACTACGAAAGGTCTTCCTGCAGATGACGTATTTGCAGCAGCGATCAATGAGTTCAAAAAGAACTTTGCGGTTTCTGGACAATAAGTTAAGTAACGGATTACGGGACTAAAACTAAAAGGTGGTGAATAGCCAATGGCCTCATTACGCGAGGTAGAACAGCGCATTAAATCGACGAAGAGTACACGTAAGATCACGAAAGCGATGCAAATGGTCTCTGCTTCAAAATTGAGCCGTGCGGAAGCAAACGCGAAGAAATTCGTACCGTACATGGACAAAATTGAAGAAGTGGTCGGATCTATCGCTTCTGTCACTCAAAACTCTGGACACCCGATGCTCGTAACTCGCCCAGTCAAGAAGACGGGATATATCATCGTCACATCTGACCGTGGACTTGTTGGAGGATATAACGCCCACATTCTACGTAAAGCGAAACGCGCAATTGAAGCACGCCACGCATCAAAAGATGAAGTCGTGCTCTTCGTAATCGGAAGTAAAGGAACTGAATTCTTTAACCGTCTTGGTTTCGAAGTGGAAGAGAGTCTTGTAGGTGTTACGGATCACCCTTCGTTCGAAGAGATAAAAAACATCGCGAATAAAGCTGTTGGCATGTTCACGGAAGGCAATTACGATGAGTTGTACCTTTATTACAACCATTTCGTCTCCGCCATCTCCAATGAAGCGACGGAACGAAAATTGCTTCCGCTTACTGATCTAGAACCGTCTGGAGTGAGCTCATCTTATGAATTCGAACCTTCTGCGGAAGTGATTCTTGAATCCTTATTGCCGCAATACGCGGAGAGCCTCATTTTCGGAGCGGTCCTAGACGGGAAAGCAAGCGAACATGCTTCCAGTATGACTGCGATGAAGACTGCTACAGATAATGCTACTGATTTGATAGATGACTTGACGCTCATATTCAACCGTGCCCGCCAAGCTGCGATTACCCAGGAAATTACGGAAATCGTTGCCGGCGTTGCAGCGCTCGAATAGGCGTAACGAAAACGAACGTACCAGTACGACAGGAGGGAAAAGCATGAGTAAAGGACAAATTCTTCAGGTAATGGGTCCGGTTGTTGACGTTCGCTTTGCGGATGGACAACTTCCACAGATCTACAACTCCCTGAAAGTCCAAATCAATCGCCCAGGTGCTGAAGCGGAAACGCTCACACTTGAAGTGGCCTTGCACCTTGGAGACGATTCTGTACGTACGATTGCAATGTCCTCTACAGACGGTTTGAGACGCGGCGAAGAAGTAACAGATATGGGCGCGCCAATCTCAGTACCTGTTGGAGACGTTACACTCGGACGAGTATTCAACGTACTCGGTGAGGAAATCGACCTTGGAACGCCACTAGCGGCAGACGTCCAGCGTGATCCGATTCACCGTGAAGCACCATCATTTGAATTCCTTTCTACAAAAGTAGAAATTCTTGAAACGGGTATTAAAGTTGTTGACTTACTTGCTCCTTATATCAAGGGTGGTAAGATCGGTCTCTTCGGTGGTGCAGGTGTAGGTAAAACTGTACTTATCCAGGAATTGATCAACAACATCGCACAAGAACACGGCGGTATCTCGGTATTCGCTGGTGTTGGAGAGCGTACTCGTGAAGGTAACGACTTGTACTATGAAATGACAGACTCAGGCGTTATTAAGAAAACGGCAATGGTCTTCGGTCAAATGAACGAGCCACCTGGTGCGCGTATGCGTGTTGCCTTGACTGGTTTGACAATGGCTGAACACTTCCGTGACGAACAGGGCGCTGACGTTCTGCTCTTCATCGATAACATCTACCGTTTCACACAAGCCGGTTCTGAAGTTTCTGCCTTGCTCGGTCGTATGCCATCTGCGGTTGGTTACCAGCCGACATTGGCGACTGAAATGGGTCAGCTTCAAGAGCGTATCACTTCAACTAACAAAGGCTCTGTTACATCGATCCAAGCGATCTATGTACCTGCCGATGACTATACAGATCCAGCTCCTGCTACGACGTTTGCTCACCTTGACGCAACGACGAACCTTGAGCGTAAACTATCTGAGATGGGTATCTATCCAGCGGTGGATCCACTTGCTTCGACATCACGTGCTCTTAGTGCGGATATCGTAGGTAGAGAACACTATGACATCGCAACACAAGTACAACAAACGTTGCAGCGTTACCGTGAACTTCAAGACATCATCGCAATCTTAGGTATGGATGAGTTGAGTGAAGATGACAAGCAGATCGTTGATCGCGCGCGTCGTGTTCAGTTCTTCCTGTCACAAAACTTCCACGTTGCCGAGCAATTCACGGGCCAAAAAGGTTCGTACGTGCCGGTTGCTGAAACTGTACAAGGCTTCAAGGCAATCCTTGAAGGCAAATACGACCACCTTCCTGAAGATGCATTCCGACTTGTTGGACGCATCGAAGAAGTTGTGGCTAAAGCAAAAGAAATGGGCGTAGAAGTCTAATAAAAGGGACCAGGAGGGGAAATTATGAAGATAAAAGTTAATATCGTCACTCCCGACGGCCCTGTCAGCGAAACAGAAGCGGATATGGTGATAGCAGTTACTGAAACGGGTGAGCTTGGTATTTTACCTGGACACATCGCTATGGTAGCTCCACTTGACATCGGCGCACTTCGTCTGAAAAACGGCAATTCAACAGAACATGTGGCAGTAAACGGCGGCTTCTTGGAAGTCCGTCCGGATGTTGTCACAGTGCTTGCCCAAAGTGCGGAACTCGCTTCTCACATTGACGTAGCACGTGCTGAACTTGCGAAACGTAAGGCAGAAGTTGAACTCCAGCAGATTTCGAACAAGCTGGAGCATCAAATGGCTGAACTTAATTTACGTAGGGCCATTAACCGTATTAAAGTTTCCGGCATGTAAGTCGGACGCGAGCAAATCGGACAGAGGAGAATCTTCTGTCCGATTTTTTTTAACGCCAACCAAAAACGTACTTCATCGTTAGAAGTACGCATCGGGAGTAGATGACTATGGACGCACTTGGCGTCAATCCATTATTAGCACTAGGGTCACATATTTTTTTCATCGGGGTATCATTTTTTGCCTTGCAGGCGATTTTACCACAAGCCATCATTCGTAAAAATCGCGTATTTCAAACACAATTATTATTTATTTTGTTGAGTATTGCCATTGGTTCTTCGGTATCAAATTTCTTTTTAGACATATCCTATTGGTCGGAGAGACTTCCTTTCATCTTTGGATGATCCGTCTTATCGCCGCAAAGACAACGGATGCCTCTGGGGCAATGAGACGAATCAGTTCATTAGAATTTGATGAGACAGGTTTACTGAATTCAGCACTGGGGAACAAAGTTGAATGTAACCTCTTTGTAATATGGCAGTCATAAAGAAATTGTAAAATACCCACACAGGACATCCCACCTGTACATAATTTAGATTACAGCTATCTTTTGTCGGAAAGGGTCACAATGGCGCTTGTTAACTGGGGCGTGTCGTTGTACAATGGACTGAGTTTGGATGATTTTTACTAGTATAATTAATGAATTTTGGATATGTAACCTTGTCACGCTTAAGAACGAATTATAACTTTGAGTCGGAGGGGCTTGTTTTGGATAAAATTATTATTAATGGTGGACGACAACTGCACGGTACAGTGCGGGTAGAAGGAGCTAAGAACGCAGTGTTGCCGATACTCGCGGCTGCGTTGCTTGCTACTGAGGGCGTCAATGTCATCCGCGAAGTACCAAATCTTTCGGATGTTCGCACAATTAATGAAGTACTTAAAAGCTTATATGCAAAAACAGAATATAAACCTGAAATTGGCGAGCTAATCATTGATTCCACTGAGACGCTTACGAGTGAAGCGCAATTCGAATACGTGCGTAAAATGCGTGCATCCATTCTGGTAATGGGTCCACTTCTTGCGCGCAATGGTTTTGCACGTGTAGCAATGCCAGGTGGCTGTGCAATTGGATCACGTCCTATTGACCAGCACTTAAAAGGATTCGAAGCAATGGGTGCCGATATCTCGTTTGGACACGGATTTGTTGAAGCACGAGCTAAGAACGGTCTTCAAGGAGCAAAAATCTATTTGGACTTCCCAAGTGTTGGCGCAACTGAGAATATCATGACTGCAGCTGCACTCGCGACAGGAACGACTTTGATTGAAAATGCTGCTAAAGAGCCTGAAATTGTTGACCTTGCGAACTTCATCAACGAAATGGGCGGTAGAGTCATTGGTGCAGGAACGGACGTTATCCGTATCGAAGGCGTCAAAAAGCTAGTCGGTGCAGTTCACAACATTATTCCTGACCGTATTGAAACAGGTACATTCATGGTAGCTGCAGCAATCACAGGCGGAGATGTGACGATTGAAAACGCATTGCCTGAACACAACGCAGCATTGATCTCTAAGCTTCAAGAAATGGGCGTTGTCATTACTGAACTGGACGAAGGACTTCGCATTACAGCGCAGCACCCGTTAAAATCAGTTGACTTGAAAACAATGCCGCACCCTGGTTTCCCAACAGACATGCAGTCACAAATGATGGCACTTATGTTGAAATCAGAAGGTACTGGCGTATTAACAGAAACAGTATTTGAAAACCGCTTCATGCACGTAGAAGAATTCCGCCGCATGAATGCTGACATTAAAATCGAAGGACGTTCTGTCATCATGAATGGTCCGTCAAACTTACAAGGCGCTGAAGTAGCAGCGACCGATCTTCGGGCTGCAGCTGCACTTATCCTTGCTGGACTTGTTGCAGAAGGCGTTACAAGAGTCACTGAACTCATTCACTTAGATCGTGGCTACGTTAACTTCCATCAGAAACTGAAAGCACTTGGTGCAGACATCAGCCGCGTTTCTAGCGAATCTGAAACAGCTGACACAGAAATCGTGCATTCATAATATCGATTAGAGCTGTCCCTTTTGCGAGGGGCAGTTTTTTTGTTTAATTAAATTTTGATTCGCATTATGGGAGTTTATGTCGTTTGGTGTCGTTGTGTAACGAGATACTCCAATTATGTGAAAGTCAAAAACATCATCATAATTGAAAGATATAGAACATACCATGCAACATGGACAAACGACTATTAGTAGTATTCATCATTTTCCTATTTTTTATACCTGTACTTCTAAACTTGAAGTACAACAGACCACTAGACGCTAAGCCACCTGAGGAAATAGCTTGTGAGACCGAAATTACAGTAGAAGGAGAGGACAAGCCACTGCCGCTCGAAGAGTACATTATCGGAGTCGTCGCTTCTGAAATGCCAGTCGCTTACTCGCTGGAAGCACTTAAAGCACAAGCGATTGCTGCACGCACCTATGCGCTCAAAGAAACGGCAGAAGGCACAAAACCGATCGGTCGGGATGTCACAGCACAAGTCTATTCCAACGAAAAAGATCGTAAAGAACGTTGGGGCAAAAACTTCAAAGAAAACGAAAAAAAGATTCGCCAAGCCGTGGAGGAAACTGCAGGCTCCGTAATCGTACATGAGGAACAAATGATTACTGCCATGTTCTTCTCTACTTCAAACGGTCAAACTGAAACTGCTGAGAATTTTACAGGCAATTCAATTCCATATCTACAAAGTGTAGACAGCCCCGACGAACAAACTGTATCTAAAGAAGTGGAACGAACAGTCGATATGCCTCTTTCTGAGTGGAATAAAAAACTCGGCACCTCATGGAAAGAAGACGATTTCCGAGCACTTCAGCTCGTCAGGAATGAGACGGGGCGGGTACAAAGTGTACTATCAGGCACATTCGAAACTAGCGGCCGCGAAGTTCGGGAAAAACTAAAACTTCCATCTACGGACTTCAATATAGGATTCGATGTGGCCAATGAAATTGTCCACATTACTACAAAAGGATACGGTCACGGCGTTGGGATGAGCCAAAATGGAGCTGAAGCTTATTCCAAAAAGGGATGGACCGCAGAACAGATCGTGAAACACTACTATACCGGTACAGAAATAAAAACTTTTGAAAAATCGAAAGAGGAATGTTTAAAAAATCCTTAACTTGCAGAGAATAGCGAGTGAGGTGATCATAAATGAGAGAAGAAAAAAAACCGAACGCCCCTTCTCAGAAAAACAAGAGCACGAAAAGCAACTGGTTCTGGCCATCTATCTATGCAAGTTTCGCCCTGTTGTTCGTTGGAATGGTATGGGGATATAATGCATTGACGAAACCAGACGCCGGTGAGCAGGCAGCTGTAGACAAAGAAAAGGCTAAAGAAGAAGTCACGTTGGAAACAAACGCATCAAACGAACAACTGAAATATCCGTTTGACGAAGAAATTCTTGACCAAGTTGCAATTATTCAAGACTTCTATGATGCAAAAGCTGACGCATCCAGTCGTGAAAACGCACTACTCGTATTTAAACAGACATACGTTACAAACGAAGGTGTGACGATTGCAGTCGACGGCAAACCGTTCGAAGTACTCGCGGCGATGAGTGGAAAAGTGGAACAAATTGTCTCGGATCCATTCAAAGGCAGTGAAATTGTCATCTCTCACAAAGATGGCTTGAAAACGATCTATCGTTCCGTCACTGGCATTCTCGTAAAAGAGGGTGACGAGATTCAGCAGGGTGAAGCCTTAGCGCAAACTGCAGAAAACGAATGGAACCCATCAGCGGGCGTCCATTTGCACTTCGAAGTCCAAAAAGACGACGTAGCTGTGAATCCCCGTTCCTTCTTGGCCTTTTAAATAACTCGTTGAGCCAACCTGCCACCTCCCGGCAGGTTTTTTTGTGCTCATAAATCGGTAGTGAGGGTGAGAGTTGTGAAAGTGATCGTAGCTCATGGGAAGTGCTCATAAATCTGAGAAAGTGATCATAACTTATGGGGAGTGCTCATAAATCTGAGAAAGTGATCATAAGTCATGGAAAGTGCTCATAAATCTCGAAAAGTGATCATAACTCATGGGAAGTGCTCATAAATTTGAGAAAGTGATCACAACTCGAGGGAAGTGCTCATAAATCTGAGAAAGTGATCATAACTTATGGAAAGTGCTCGTAAATCTCGAAAAGTGATCATAACTCGAGGGAAGTGCTCATAAATCTCGAAAAGTGATCATAACATATGGAAAGTGCTCATAAATCTCGAAAAGTGATCATAACTTATGGGAAGTGCTCATAAATCTGAGAAAGTGATCATAACTCGAGGGAAGTGCTCATAAATTTCGAAAAGTGATCATAACTCGTGGAAAGTGCTCATAAATCTCGAAAAGTGATCATTCACCCCTCCCGAGTCCTGATCCAACTGAAATAACCACCCAATTAATCCTTTAAAGCAGTTGAATTGTGTCCTGATTCCGATTAATTCTCTGGTTTTGCCGATTGTGCGATTCATCCTTCCGATTCTTCGCCCAATAATTCCGATTCCATCAAACATCCTTCCGAATCCCACAAATAGTGGGAATGAATTTCCTAAAAACAGTTGAATCGTGTCCCTATTCCGATTGATTCTACTATGTGATAGAAAAGCGCAAAGAATTGATTGGTAAAGTGCACTCTTTGATCGAGAACTCGAACCAAGTGTCGTAGAAAACGCAAAAACTGATCGAGAAACATGCCCGGGCGTTAAGAAGACCTCAAATACAAAGGAATAGCGCACCGTTCCTTCGCATACAGTGAAAGAACAAATGGACTGACGGGAAAGGAAGAGGGTGTGCACGAACAAATTCGGAGGCGCTGCGTTCGCCTCGGCAACCTGCTCATCGAAACTGGCCTCACTGTGAGAGCGCTCGCAAAAGCGACGGGGTATTCCAAAAGCACTGTACACAAAGACCTGACAGAGCGTCTACCTAATATAGATGCTCATCTATCTGAGGAAGTTGCAAAAGTCCTGGCCTATCACAAATCGATAAGACATTTACGAGGCGGTGAAGCCACGCGTCAAAAATGGAAAATTGAACAACGCAAACTAAATGAATCAGCAGCAACAGAAACGGACTAGCGACTAACGCAGTCCGTTTTTTTTGTGCCGTTGATAAAAACCGAACTAACCGGCTTCGAACCGTCACAAAGCACGGGAAATAGCGATTTTTTATGTTCTTTTTCGGAACACTGTGATAAAATGTTAAGTTAGGAGAGCATGTAAACTGTTGAAAGAATGGAAGGGGCAGGGATGAGATGTTTGCGAAAGATATCGGCATTGACCTGGGAACGGCAAATGTATTAATACATGTAAAAGGAAAAGGGATTCTACTGAACGAACCATCTGTTGTTGCGGTCGACACTAAAACGCGTGAATTAATAGCGGTTGGAGAAGAAGCAAGACTGATGATTGGACGAACCCCTAGTAATATCCAGGTAATGCGACCATTGAAACACGGTGTCATTGCTGATTTTGATAGTACTGAAGCAATGCTTAAAGGTTTCATTGATCGCCTGAATGTCAAAGGCTGGTTTTCTAAACCGCGCATCTTGATCTGCTGTCCCACTGACGTTACAAGTGTGGAGCAGAAAGCCATTAAAGAAGCTGTCCAAAAATCAGGTGGCCGACAAGTGTTTCTTGAAGCCGAGCCTAAAGTGGCTGCAATCGGAGCCGGAATGGACATTTATCAACCTAGTGGAAACATGGTTATCGATATCGGAGGCGGCACAACAGATGTCGCGGTTCTTTCCATGGGAGACATTGTCACATCCGAATCCATTAAAATTGCAGGCAATACGTTCGATCAAGACATCATCCAACATATAAAAAAGAATCATAAGCTATTAATTGGTGAACGCACTGCGGAAACCATCAAAATGACCGTAACATCCGTCTTCCCGGACAGTCACGATGAGAAGATGGACATTCGTGGACGCGATATGGTTTCAGGACTGCCTAGAACTGTCACAGTCGATTCAAAGGAAATCACAAAAGCGATAGAAGAATCCATTGCCTGGATCCTCCATGCGGCTAAAAATGTTCTGGAGAAAACACCGCCCGAACTATCTGCAGATATCATTGATAGAGGCATCATCTTAACTGGGGGCGGCGCGCTCCTTCGGGGACTGGACCAACTGCTCGCAGAAGAATTGAAAGTACCTGTTTTCATAGCAGATGACCCACTTGGGTGTGTCGCTAAAGGGACAGGCATTATGCTGAATAGCTTAGACAAAAAACGAAGTAAAACTTAACGCAGAGCCACTGGATCATTTGCAACACACCTAAAAAGGAGGCGGGGCTAATGTTCCGTGGATTTTATACAGCAGGATCTGGAATGATTGCGCAACAGCGCAGAACAGAATTACTTTCTAACAATATGGCCAATGCCAACACTCCAGGCTTTAAAACAGATCAATCATCCATAAGATCATTTCCTGAAATGTATTTATCTAACCTGGAAACTACGAAAGTGCCAGTCCAAAATAGCTTTCAAATGAAAGGCATGAATCCGATTGGTACCCTTTCAACAGGGACGTATTTACAAGAGGCCATGCCACTATTCACCCAGGGACAACTACGGCAAACGGAACTGACAACGGACATCGCACTTGTCGACGGAACTTTACCTGTCAATCCTGAAACGGGCCAACCTGGCGCCGTTTTCTACACGCTTGAGGGGTCAGATGGTGAACGTGCTTATACGAAAAGTGGAAACTTCGCTTTGAATCCTGAAGGCTACCTAACGACTTCTGCTGGAAATTATGTACTCGATCAGGATGGGCAACGCATCCAATTGCCAAACGACGACTTCCAAGTTACGGAAGACGGCATTATAAAATACGGTGAAACGTTAGCAGCAACTCTCGGAATCAGTTACGCAGCGAATCCTGAAACGCTTGTAAAACGTGATAACGGACTATTTTATGCACAGCAAGATTTGCCGGACGCAAATGGTGCTCAAGGGGTCAGTTACTCATTCAAACAAGGGTTCATCGAGCAGTCGAACGTAGATACATCGCGAACGATGACGGATATGATGACCGCTTACCGAGCATTTGAAGCTAATCAGAAAGTGTTGCAAGCTTATGACCGCAGTATGGAAAAAGCGGTCTCGGAAATTGGTCGTGTCAATGGATAATCGCAAGCTTCGCATAAGCGAAAGGAGTCAAACCAAATGATTCGTACGATGACAACAGCTGTCAATACGATGAACCAACTGCAAAGTAATCTGGATATCATCGGAAATAATTTATCCAATATAGGAACACACGGTTACCAATCCAATCAGGCGAGTTTTCAGGAGATGTTGTATCAGCAATTCAACAATGACAAAGCGGATACAGCACCACGACAATCACCTGAAGGTATCCGCTACGGCGTCGGCGCAATGCTGGGTCAAACGCAAATGAACTGGAAAGTGGGAACCTTGCAACAAACAGGAAGAAATCTCGATTTCGCACTCACTGAACCAAAACAATATTTCAACGTAATTGTTCAAGGCGCAGATGGTCCTGAGACGGTGTATACACGTCAAGGGAACTTCTACCTTTCTCCAGGTCAGGGAAACCAAGTGGCGCTTGTTGACGGCGAAGGAAATGCTGTTGCAGATCGTGCTGGCAATGCGATCACGTTCAATGGACCTGTAGATTCAGTTGAGCTGAAATCGGACGGCACTCTGGTTGCAAATTCGGCAAATGGAACAGACCAGACAGTTGAATTGGCAGTTACTCTAATTGAGCGACCTAACCTGATGACACGACTGTCCTCAACACATTTGACACTTCCAGCTAATTTGGAAGAATTAAATGTAACTGAAGCCGATATTTTAACAGAAATTACTGGCCCGGAAGTCGGTATACAGCAAGGAGCTCTTGAAGGGTCCAATGTTGACTATCAGAAAGAAATGACAGACCTCATCAATGTCCAGCGAGCGTATCAATTCAACTCACGTACGGTTTCTATCGCTGATCAGATGCTCGGCCTGGTCAATAATATCCGGTGAGCTAAGTGGGGAGTATTGATATGACAGATGAAAAAAGAAATACAGACATCCCGTCCCATTCGTCTTCCGAGCCGAATAAACCAGCTGCAAAAAGTCGGACGGACGCTCGAGCAACCCATGCCGCAACGGCTCAATCCGCATCGGACAGCAAGCATGTAACGCGCAGTAAGAGAAAAGCTGAAGAGAAACCCGTGAAAAAAGAAGAAGCTGTACAAAAAACACGGACAAAGCGTAAAGAGAAAATGGAAACGGAAGAACTGACGGAGACAAAACCAGTTCGCTGGGTACAAATCCGCATCCTTCCTATATATGTGCGCGTCATTTTAGTAATTCTGTTACTGATAGCTGCTGCAGTCCTCGGTGCGGTTATTGGATTTAGCATCCTGGGTGACGGTGCCGCAAGCGATATCTTCCAAAAAGACACGTGGGCACATATTTTTGATATCATGAGTGGAAAAGAGAAGTAAACGATAGATTAGAGGGAAACCTAAAAGGAGAATTACTATGCTGACAGCTGAACAAATCCAAGCTATCATTCCGCATCGCTACCCATTCCTATTGGTCGACCGAATTCTTGAAGTTGAAGAAGGCGTGCGTGCAGTTGGGATAAAAAACGTAAGCATTAACGAAAACTACTTTAACGGTCACTTCCCGGGGTATCCGGTTATGCCTGGCGTACTGATTGTAGAAGCACTAGCGCAGGTCGGTGCCGTTGCGATTTTGCAAAAAGAAGAGAATAAAGGCCGTCTTGCATTTTTTGCAGGAATTGATAATTGCCGATTCAAGCGACAAGTCGTTCCTGGAGACGTAATCCGACTTGAAGTGGAAATCACACGTATGCGTGGTTCCATTGGTAAAGGCAAAGCAAAAGCAACTGTCGAAGGTGAGATAGCTTGTGAAGCGGAAATCACATTCGCACTAGGTGCAAAAGAGTGATTTTTAGTTAAAAGTTGCATTTGGCAGAAAAATCCGCTAAAATTTTATATATTGTGTTTACACACTTTGGCAAGTGCGATTATGCACAAAAAGCCAATCAAACATGCAGATACCTTAGCATGTACATCGTGGGAGGTACTAAACAAGAATGTTCAAAAGTCTTTCACCCAACCTAAAGAGCAGCATCACGAGGTCCATTACACAGACCTTTGAACAATACATGACGGAGATCGAATGGAACCCGGACCGCTATGACATGGCAGACTTCATGAAGCGATGGAGCGAGTACATTACAGAAAAAGCGCTTTGGTATGAAAAAATTCCAGATGACGTCAAACACGCAACTCAATTTCATGAGGAAATTGCAGTTCGTATCAATGAAGTCATTCAAAAAGTGCTAAGTGAGCCGCCTTCTGAAGAGCAGATTGCGACAATTCAACAATTGCAGGAGACGCTCAACACACAATATTTCTATGAGTGTAAGGCTGAAGCTGCATTTGTAGAAACTGAGTTGAAAAAACGTCAGAACGTATAAAAAATAATGGATAGTTCCTTCTTTTCAAGCCAAGCTATGTTGGATAGCTATTTGAAAGGAGGGAATTTTTCATGTTGAAGAAAGTATTGCCGGCAGCACTTGTTGCAGGTTTCGTACTGGCTGGATGTGGTACCAACAACGACGACATCCCAGACAAAAACGAGACACCGATGGAAGACTTGAACGACGGTATGGACGAGCGGGCACGTGACTGGACCCCGGATATGGAGGGCGATGCGCCTAACGGTACGACAGGTCCGAATCTTGATGGACTGGAAGACGATGGGATGAATGACGGTGTCATGAATCGCGATGGCGTTGAAGACAATACGCTAGAAGGAACTGGCAATGGAGAAGGCGGTACGATGGGAGAAAATAGCACACCTGGCGGCGGGAATAGCGCGGGAACTGGCAACAACGGTGGATCTCCAAAGAAAGATGATAAAGGTATGTCAGACGAGAAATAATGCAAATAAAAACCACGGGTTGAACATTCCCGTGGTTTTTGCATGTCGTTATTTCTTTTTTAAACGAGGTCTTGCCCGCATGTCGCTTTCGAATCGTTCTAGCAATGCTTGCCCTTCAAAACCGAGATCCAATAACTCACTCAGTAACTGTTCAGCATATTCTGAACGCTGACGCTTTAATCGACCTTTCAATAAGACGGAAACACGATCTCCAATCTCATGAACGGTGTCGACTGCTAGAACGAAGGCAGCAGGTTCATTTTCAGGATAAGAAATTACTACTTTTGCTTCAATGAGTGCCTCCTCATCCTTCAATTTTACAAAGCGTTCTTTATACTCCATGTCCAAAAACATCTCTAAAATCCACATACGATGGCTGTTTTCTTGGTTAATAATGATACCATCCAGCATGGGCAAATAATCTGCTACATCCCCAGTCAGCAGACCGAAGGAAATCATTTTAAACGTTTTCATCCCGTCCAAATCCCCCTTTTTTCCCCAGTATACCACAGACGGTTCAATCTCTTAAAAATATGGGCAAAGCCGAATTATCATTAAATGAACACAATTCAAAAGCACCGTCACCTAAGCGGTTCCACGCAGAACTTACAAAACCTCCTAGTTCAAACTTCAATTTCAACAATGGAATAACCTCCAAATGTGGGAAATGTACATTTGTTTAATCCGGAGCTTGTCCGTATGATGAAAGCAATTCAAAGAGAGGAGGGAACTAGGTGAATCATGTGGCACTTGTCGGTAGACTGACGAAAGATCCAGATATTCGAAAGATAGGAGATGGGCGGATGCAAGCCAGCTTCACTCTCGCTGTCAATCGTAGTTTTAAAAACCAGCAAGGTGACATCGATGCGGATTTTATTCTCTGTAGCATTTGGGGACGTACCGCAGAAAACACCGTAAAACATTGTGGAAAAGGATCTCTGGTAGGTGTAATTGGACGTATTCAAACGCGTTCGTATGAGCGTGAAGACAGAACCCGCGCATTTGTAACAGAAGTAGTGGGAGATGATGTCCGATTCCTGGTGACGAAGAAACCATCTTCGGAAGTACGTGCGGAAAGTAGCCAATCGCAAGTAGCATTGGCGAATTCACAAAGCAACTCCGCTGCCGATCATTTTGAATTACCTACACAAAAAAACGAAAAAGAAACGTTACCTATCTTCTAATTGGGTTGTCCAGAAACATCGGACATGTGACAGAATAGGAGGAATGATAACTAGATAACTGTGCGCGCAGTGCCCGTGGAGAGCGGCTCGTACAAATGATGAGGGAAGAATGATTAGGTAGTAGGGGGTTTTTGAGGAGTGGGGATTCCTTTAGACCCTCGATAGTAAGTTAAGCAAAGGTTGTTAAAAGTGATCAGGCACGACTAACAACCTAGCAGTACGTAAGAGGAGTGGTGGTTTCAACCACCAACTAACCGCTATTTTGCCGTCGGGTCAGAAGAGACCGCTTCTTGGTGATCCGGCTGCGAAATTGCTTAAAAGGAGAGAATTATATGGAATCCCAACAAAAAATAATTCTGCGTATGGAGTTGCAAATTGGACAGCTAATCCGATTGGTAGCAAATTTAAACGAACGGTTAGACGTGGTGGAGCAGGAACAGAAAGAGTATGAGCTACACAGGGTATTGCAGATCAAGCGAATCAGTCACGTCTAACTGCGTCTTTACATAAAAAACCGCAAACCACAGTGTGATTTGCGGATGAAAAGTATAGGTTAGCCGAATGATAGTAAGTCGTCCAGTTCTCGATCAGATAGCTCTGTTAGCCACTGGCTGGACTGGATCAGATCTGCAGACAGCGCGGCCTTCTCTTCAAGCATTTTATCAATTTTTTCTTCTATCGTCCCAATGGTCACGAATTTATGGACATGCACGAACTTCTCCTGACCTATACGATATGCACGGTCGGTTGCTTGGTTTTCTACAGCAGGGTTCCACCAACGATCCGCATGCAAGACGTGATTCGCAGCCGTCAAGTTCAGCCCTGTTCCACCCGCTTTCAAGGATAGGATGAAAATCGGGAATTCCCCTTTTTGGAACGCTTCGACCAGGTGATCACGCTGACCCTTCGGCATACTTCCTGTCAGGAAAGGTACTTCGTATCCATAAAGCTCGGCCAAACATTGTCGGATGAGTTGCCCCATTCCGATATACTGTGTAAAGATCAAGCATTGCTCGCCATTGCTAGCTATCTCAGCAGCCAATTTCACAATTCGCTCCAGTTTGTCAGATCTCGACAACATTTCATCAGCTTGCGTAAAAGGTTCTTTCAAGAACAGAGCAGGGTGATTACACAATTGCTTCAATCTACTCAACATCTTCAAAATGAGCCCTTTCCGCTCAAAGCCAGAAAGTGTCTGTAACTTGAACTTCGTATCTTCAATAAAACTCTCATAAACTGCAGCTTGTTCACTTGTAAGTGGCACATACTCATTTTGTTCTAGCTTCTTCGGTAAATTGAGCTGTAAGTCTGGATCACTTTTCGTTCTTCGTAACAAGAATGGGTGGATTTTAGAACGCAGACGACTTTTTGTCCGTTCGTCATCATCCCGCTCAATTGGAATAATGTAGTCATCCGTGAATTTCCGGAAACTACCGAAATATCCTCGATGGATGAAGTCGAAAATTGCCCATAACTCCGCAAGTCGGTTCTCGATCGGCGTCCCCGTCAACGCGATATGATGACCACCCCGAAGTTTCCGAATCGCTCGAGATTGCTTCGTTTGCATGTTTTTAATATTTTGCGCTTCATCCAACGTGATGCTCGCAAAAGGAAATTCAATGAGAAAATCACTATCTTGAGTTGCTGTACCGTAAGTCGTCAGCACGACATCCGGTTTTTCCTGTGCTAGAAATGCGCTGAACTGGTCTTCCTTCAAGCGACCGGGTCCATAGTGCATGGCGGCTTTTAGAGAAGGCGCAAAACGTTCCAATTCTTTTTGCCAGTTACCAAGCACACTGGTCGGACAAATGATGAGTGACGGTGTCGCGTCCGGTTGGGAATGCACTTTAAGCAAATAACTGATAAGCTGAACCGTTTTACCAAGTCCCATATCATCGGCAAGGCAAGCACCGAAATGCTGCTCTCGCATGAACATGAGCCAGTTGAATCCTTCCTGTTGGTATGGGCGCAGTTCAGTTTGCAACTGTTCAGGAATTTGAACGTGGGGTAACCCCTTTTTATCCATTACCTGATCTACATATTGACGCAGAGACTTTTGCATTGTGAACGCAAGTAGTGGATCTTCTTCAAACTCATCGTCTTCGCTTGGCACAATCTCTTCAGGGAGCTCTTGGAACAGTAAATCTTTCACAGTCCACTCCCCATTATCCGCTTGTTCCATCAACTCTTTAATCCGCTTCAACCAAGTCGGATCGATATGAAACCATTCGTCTCCAGTACGGATGAATTCACGGTTTTCATCCACCATTTTCTGAAACGTATCCCGGTCGATGTCATTGCCAGCAAGTGAGAAACTCCAGTTAAACGAAAGGACTTCGTCTAACCCGGCGGCAGATTTGTATGACTGAACACCTGCATCTGTGCGTATTTTCATCTTCGTCTCAGTCACGCTTTTCAGCCAAGAAGGTAGGAGTACTGCAAGTCCGAACGATTGGAATAACGGCAAGTCATGCTGGATGAACATCCGGACTTCGGGATCACTCATCGGCATATGGAGAAATGTATCTTCAATCTCAGGCTCGATGGATTGTAGAAACGAAATCATTTCGGATTGTTGTTCCATAATAGCGGCAGCATATGGCTTCCACTTCGCGGGCAGCGCACTTTCAATAGAAGTATTCAATTTCGATTTTGCAGGCAACCATTGTGTTCCGCGTTCATTCAATATAACCGTTTCCAGTAACCAATCTTCAGTCCGCTCCGAATCCGGTTCAGTCAGTCGGAGTGCAGGTCGTACTGGAATGTCGGATTTTGTCTCACCTGGCCAGCCGTAAGCTTTTAAATGAGGCAACAAAGCAGGTACCATATCCGCACGAACGCCAAGCGTTTGAAATTTGCTGGCAATTGCTTGTTTTGTCAAGAGAGCGGCGGATTCCGACATTCCTGCTGCGTCACCGGCAAAGCGAATAACTTCCTCCGCGTCTGGTTCTGTATAGGACCACAAATCCTTAGAATGCCAAAGTGAAGCAGCTTCTTCAGCTGCTTCTAACTTAGCGACGTCCTGTTCGGTTGCTCCCGTAAACTCAATAAATGGGTGGCGGTTTCCGCTCAATGCTTGGACCCACTCATGGGGATGCAAAATGACAGTGTCATCCTCAATAGGGACCATCAAACCGAACAATGACGTATCATCGGCGAAGAAGAAAAAGGAGACAAGGCGATCAGCAGGTATGGAGGTTCCGTAGTCATCTGTAGCTGAAATCGCAAAGTTGCCACGATCTGTTGGCTGGATGGTCAGTTTTAACTCACGTGCAAGTCGATGTGCTGATCTCATAATTCAAGATTACCCCTCTCCATTTCTTCAATTAACGCGCGTAGGCGACGGTATTTATCTCGCACTGTTCGAATATAGCGGTTCCAAAATTCGGTATGACCACTCTTTTTACAAGCAGTACGCATGCGTTTAAACAGTTTAACAGCCCGACGGTAGCTCAATCGATTCTTTTCCGCTATGAATTGCTGAGCATAATCATGTAACAAAGGAAGTGCAGCTGCAGGTTGCTCAGCCAACACGATTTTTAAATCAGCTTGTTCGACACTGTCATAAGGTACGTTATACCGATGCAAAAGTGCCGCCCATTCTTGATATCTTCGACGTTCGATCAGAAAATCGGAATAACGTGGTATCCCGATTTTACCGTACATCGCAAACACGGCTTCCCGCTCTTCATCAGAAAAATCACCGCTCGCAAGGAGCATATCGATTTCATGAGCAGCCGCAAGCTGTTCACTCCGACTTTTCTTTTGACTGAAATACCCTTCAATGGAGGGATAAAGTCCACGAGCAATCGAAGCGGCAGTAGGTGCAAGCGCCTCAGCCAACGCAAACTTCGCAAGCATCATCCAACTTCCGAAATCAGGCTGTTCTTCTTCAGCAAGAGCGCTTTCCAGCACGTCCCCGCGTCCTTCGATTATCGCGAAATACATTGCAAACAGACGAGCATCAGCAGAAGCGTCTTGAGCTAGCTGCTGTTTCTCTGCATCTCTCTCGTTCCGATCAACAAAAAGCTGTCCCCAAATAGCTTCATAAATGCGGAAGCGATAAGGGAATAAGCCTGTCTGATGGATACAAACAGAGTGGACGAGCTCTTTCAAACGTTTCATGAAGGGATCCGTTTCAAATAACTTCGGTTTGTTACTGAAAGTCCCCGCTAATTTTTCTATATCGGAAATTTGGTCATTCAGCCATGTGGTGATTTGCCAAGTTCCATAGGAATGCTGGGAGTTACTCGATGAAAGTATTGAAGAAGCGTACTCGAAAGCCGCATCGACTAGGTGAAGACGGTAGAATAATTCGAACAGTGGCTTCCACTCGTATTCAAATGGCATGAGTGGTTTAACGCGATTCTCAATTTCTGCACATTCATATGTGAACACAGAAGAGTTAGTCGATAAGGTAAGTTTACGAAGAGGCGCGGTCACTCGAGTCAAGACGGCATCCCACGCTTCTGGTGTGCGATCGGTAACTTTCAAAGCAAGTTGCTCTTTTTCAGACGTTCTCCATTCTTGGAACCACTCCGTTAATGAATGGAACTGTGAGTATAAGTCAAATACGACCGTAAGTTGGTGAACACACCGACCCTTACGACCACATGTGCAACTCAAGGTTTGCTCTTCAAACGAAAACCGCACAAATTCCGAAGCTCGATCATTGAGTTGAGCGAGCACTTCTCCGTCATCTTGCGAATAACGATAAGAAGAAATAGCACCCCTTCGAACAGCAGTAATAGCGTTTCGGATGAGCTCCGACTGATCCGGACTATCCGGGCGAAATGTATAGTGGACATCATTCATCATCTTTTCGATTTCTCGTTCATGCAAATACGAAATACGTTCTGCAGCGACGCGCAAAATAAAACCACTCCCTAGACAAAGCATTCTTTCTATTATACATCAGTTCAGGGACCTGCGTAAATCATCACATGCAGGAAAAGAAAAAACCCTTCATCATTCCTTTGCAGAAGGGTGAAGGGGAGTAGCAGATTGCTCACTTTTTGCGACTAAACTTTTAAACACTGCGATATTGGATTTCATCGAATTAAAATAGATGCGACGCTGTTTTGCAGTGAGTGATGATGCAATTGCGATCATTTCACGTAGTTCATTACTCTCTTCTAACAACGCACGATGATGTTCGATAAATTGATCGCGATAGTGCTCTCTTATCTCACTCGTTTTCCCAGCTGATTTAGTATTAGTTGACCGGACATCCCTCAAAGGCTCTCCCATCAGCATCGCTATGAAGTAATCATCTGGTATGTCAAAGGTACGTTTCATTTCAGCGAGCATATCGGGAGTTAAATCCCGATCAGTCCGTTCGTAGTTGGATAGTGCGGAAGATGAGATGGATAGACGCTCAGCGGCCTCCAATTGTTTAATTTCCAAATATTCTTCTCGGTACTCTTTAAATTGCTTCCCAAAGTTTCTATCCTTGCGTTCCATGACCATTCCCTCCACTTTTTGTTTTACCGTAAAGTAGAAGAGTATGGATAATGGAGAATCCAACAAAACGTGAATAATTTTTTCAACATTTCGTTGGATTTGGATAAAAACCAAACAGTTTCTGTAAAAATATAAGTAGTTTTACATAATTTAAGGTGAATATGGAAAGTATCATCCTGGAAAGAGGGGAGGAGTCGAAAATTATAACTCATCAAATCGTAGTCTACATACCAGGTTTGAAAAAGATGGTAACCGACCGAGTTAGCTCACTCAAGACGAAACTGCAACCTGCAAGTTCGGATGGAATCATAGATGTGAGAGAACGTCAGACATTGTATGTCATTTCAGCGACTGTAGGAGAATCTTTTTTTGATTCAATTACAATGGACTATGCAAAAAATCTCATTACATTTAACCAGGTGGATCGCTCGAATAAGAAAATGGCGGAGGCTGTGTTAGATGCGTTACGAGAATTGGGAATTGAGGAGTTCACGTCTCATAGCATGTCTTTTTGTATGTTTCCACCAAATCGAACGATAGAGTGATGAGTTAGTGAAATAGCTTCTGCTCCAGTTACATATAGTTCTATACAGCAGGCATTTGTCATTCACAAAAAGAGCTTGGATGTGATAAACTATAAATAATCGGAATATTCAAATTCGGAGGGGATCCAGATGCTATCAGTTAAACGAATGACTCCATTTTATACGAGTAAAGAAGATTTCCGTCTGCGATTAGTGTTTGCGTATCAATACTTTTCGATTCTGAAAGGTCAAGAGGTCTTTCAATTTGTACCGATTGAAGGAAAAGAAATCGTCATCAACATGAAAAGCTTACAAGTCGAAAACTTAGGTGAAGTATTCGTATTTCAGCGAGGCAGCCGGTTCATCCGATTACCGCTGTATCAATTGCTGCTGATTTCAGACTTGCACCATCATTTATCTAGTGTACTAGAAGGCATCTTCCACTTAGCCCCGGAGTTATCCGAACCGCAAGCACGTGAGATCGAGCAACTGATTGGGGAATTGGAACTGGAAAATCGATTGAGAATGATTGACTACGCCCTGGAAAACAATAATAAACTACTGTTCACTGAACTGACGGAAGGATTGCGCACACCGAATGTACAAACTGAATAATGCCACGTAAAAAACACCTATCAAATGTTAACATGATAGGTGTTTTTTAAAGTTGTTTCGAAAGCATCAAGCACACTGCATTCATGTGAAAATGATTAGTAGCACGACAAATAGTGCTGAACCTAAAAGTCCAAATGCAATATCTTGCCAAGACATGTACGCCATCTTTTTAGTTTGTGTATGATTTTCCATCGTACTCCGCTCCTTTTGTCGATTTCCCGGGAAATAACAAGAAATTTCCGAGAAGATTTGTCAGCGATGTTATGTAGGTTAGTCAACTTGTTATTTAGTTATTCTTTACCCACATTTAGGTCACTTAGAAACTACTTTTTAATTTGTAGTCTATTAATTTGTCTAAGATTGTATAAATTTCACATGTATTCTTTGCAAATCTTGTAGATTTTGCTAAAGTAGAGGATAGGAAGTTATTATAGAAATCCGTTTGCCATATTTGACAAGAAAGGAATTATCCCATGTTTTTCAACTTTTCGTTCTGGCGCTATGTAACGAATCCATCACAGCTCGCGATAAATCACCAAAATTCGGCAATGCGCGGATTTAACCGACGAATTGTCTTCCTTTTTCTTTCGGGCATCGTACTCTATGCATTACGTGACATATGGGGAATGACAACAGAATCACTTAGTCCAATGCTCACTGTTGCGACAGATGGCGATTATACGATTGCACGGATTGTCTCAGTGGTCGGTTCTATATTATGGGCTGTTGTCTACATAGCTTTTCACTTGTTTTTTGTATCCTATATCCTTGGCCTTTTGACATCGATCCCTGTACGCCGTGTTGTACCTTTGCAATTACTGGTAACTGGTATCCTCCTCATTGAAAAAGCTCTAGTATTCCTTGTATTTGTTGTAAAAGGAGAAACGACAAACGTTTCATTTCTATCATTCGGTCCGTTATCAGCAACATTTTCGGACACATGGTTTTTAGTTATGTTCCTCAATCAATTAACAATCATCTCTGCGCTCATCGTGAGCTTGCAATTTAGTTTCATCCGTTCATATACAAAAACAATGAATTGGAAAAGTTTACTCGCGGTCTTGATTGGCCTGCAAATTTTGTTCGCTTTACTAACAGCGGCGATCGGGTACATTCCATTTGAACGCCTCTTCAATTATGTCATGCAAGGAGGCGCTTCGTAATGAATAAAACTACAAATGTAGCAATCGCGATTGTTGTTAGCGTCTTTGTCTCACTCAATCTCTACTTAATGTATTCCGAGAAAAGCGTTATACCAAAATCAGTATATGTGAGCAATTACGAACGGTTGGCAGTCAAAGAATACAAAGAAGTAATGCCTAAAGATGGTTTGGTTGCTCCAGCAGAAACCTTTACTGTCTATACGAACGACAGCAATGCAATCGATAGTTGGCTCGTGCGTGAGGGCGATGCGGTCACAGCAGGTGAAGAACTCGCTACTTTACAGACAGAGCAAGCTGACGGTCAACGTGCAGTTTGGGAGTCTGAAAAAGAAGCACTGGAGACTCAGCAAAGCACAATCCGTTCGACAATTTCCGATCTTGAAACAGGAGATAAAACAAATAGCTCCAATTCATCGAAATCTGATCGCACAAAGACAGATGACGATACGAAAGTAGAGCTGAATGTAGATGTAAAAGTCGATGTGAATCAGACCGGTTCATATGCACAAGCAATCGCGGAGGCAGAGCGTGATTTAGCAGATACGGAACGTCGTCTGAAAGTAGTCGAATCCCAGTTGGAACAAAACTCATCAAGTCCTGCACTAGTTAGTCCAACAGATGGCGTCGTTGCTCGTATAACTAGTGAGAGCGATCAGCCGAAAATCGTCATTTATAGCAATGAGCAAGTGGTTGAAACGTATGCAGAAGACGAAGAGTGGAGTAAGCTTGCGAACGGAAATCCAGTTGTACTGGACGCGAAGGGCGCAGAAGGAACTTTAGACGGTACGATCGAATCGATTGATCAGGTCCCTGCAACCCCGAACGAATTCTTAGATGCTTACAAAGTGCTTGCGGATAAGAAAGTAACCAATCCATTAGCATATTACAAAGTTCGTTTGAAAGCGAATGACGAGGAAGTTCCAGCTCCTTTTGGTACTCATGTGAATACCGTCATTACAACAAATGTTGCTCAAAACGCCGCAGCAGTCCGCACGAAGTGGCTGACGGATGCTGGCAAAGATCGAGCTTTCGTATGGCGACTTGACGAAAATGGTTATGCAGCAGCAACAGATGTTACAACGCCGTTTGAGTATCTCAATCGCTCGGTTGTCACAGAGGGTCTCGCAGCGGGGAATGTAGTTGTTTACGATACATCCATCCGTGATCAGGAAAGTGCACCGCGTGTTTTCCTCCCGATGCCTTTGGACATGCCAACAAAAGCGGAATGGAGAGCATTCGGTTGGAAAAATTACTTTAAAGTATTATTGTTAAAACAACCTTAAGTAGATATAGCGAAATAAAAGGGGAGACTGTCCGGATTTTCAGTGAAGACTGACGAGCGGACAGTTTTTTTCTGCTTAAAAAATTTGATGTTGGTGATGCTAACAGCTAGATAGTTTGTGCAAAACGAGTAATTAAAATAAGTTTTTTGATAATATCTTGAATTCATGCATGTTATTTAGAAATTAGGGAATAGGATATTTATTATTTATAACAAGGGACGTGCAACTAATGGAATCTCAGAGAAAGATAGTTCAGACACTGTTAAATCAGCAACCGATGCAAAAAAACAATCGTGTAAGAAAGCAATCGAAAAGTAGTAATTATATTACCACCGAAGATTGCCATGAGGATTATATAGTATTGGATTTTGAAACGACAGGTATGCGGGCAGGTGCTGACAAAATAATTAATGTGCTTGCGATTCGATATATAAATCATGTCGAACAGGATCGATTTGAAACGCTAGTGAATCCACAACGACATATTCCAATAGAAGTGACACAACGAACAGGGCTATCAAATGATGAAATTCAGAATGCACCTCTTATGGAAGATGTGATTCAGCACCTTGTTTCATATATCGGAGAGTTCCCTATTGTCATTCATGACAGTTCGTTTGAAATGGGTTTTTTAGAGTCACTTCAGGACTTTTCGTCAGTTGTTTTACCAAAATATACTGTCGTGGATACAAGTAAATTAGCACGAAAAGTGGCTAGCCAGTTGAATGATGTAGAAAAGATGAGAAAATTAGCGTTTTTACTAGGCGCGAAGGAACACTCAATGAGTTGCTTAACTGATTGTCGTGCTACTGCAAGTATTTATGAGTATTGCTGTGAGGTAAGCGAGTAAGCGAGTGGCGGATAAAAGTTATGGCACTTCGTAATTTTGCGAAGTGTCTTTTTTGTGGGGATGATTCTTTTTGGAGAGGGATTCTGGGTGGTTTGGTGGGATAGCCACTCGATTGGGTGTGCTACCCGATCAATTCCGCGAGCAACCCGATCAATTCGACGGGCAACCCGCTCGATCACAGCATGCGACCCGATCAATTCGACGAGCAACCCGCCCGTTTCGGCGAGCAACTCGCTCGTTTCAGCATGCGACCCGATCAATTCCGCGAGCAACCCGCTCGATTCAGCGGGCAACCCGATCGTTTCGGGGATCAACCCGCTCGTTTCAGCGGGCAACCCGATCGTTTCGGGGATCAACCCGCTCGATTCAGCGGGCAACCCGATCAATTCGACGGACAACCCGATCGATTCCGCGAGCAACCCGATCAATTCGACGGACAACCCGATCAATACCACGGGCAACCCGCTCGTTTCCACGAGCAACCCAATCAATTCATCAACCAACCCGCTCAATCCAACACCAATCAACCTCCGTCAAACTTCCCACATCCAGAACCCACTCCATTCATCACGGAATCCGAAGTACTCAACCCTTCCAACGGACTACTCCACATGACCCAAATAGATGCCTATCGAACGATTTTTCAGAAAATAGTGTTAAAACATTAAAACCTTGTCATCAAGCCATTCTAAAATCTTCCAAACTATGATATTGTCATTCTGTCACTTAATTTAGTTAAGTCTGACAACAAAAATTTTAAGGGGGAAGAGGAATTGGCCAATAAGAAATTCACGAAATTTCTAAGTACATTTTTAACAATTATCTTGGTTCTTTCGCTTGTTCTGCCGTTCTCCGGTACTGCAAACGCAGCGCTGTTGAAACAGCCGTTCAAGCCGAATCCGCAAGATGCCAGTGCGCTCCAGCAAAAAACTGCGATTGCGCAACAGACAAGCTTGCTGGAAGGGGATGCCCGACTCCATAAGGATCTGCAGGATCTTACTGGTAGTCAAAAAGTTCCCGTCATCATTCATTTATCCGAAAAAGCGGTGGGTCTTGAACAAGGGATCAAGAAGCTAAACGGAAAGAAGATGACACAATCTGAAATCGCTAACAAAAAAGAAAAAATCAAAACTCAGCAAAACACAGCTCGTAAAGAAATGACGGTCAAAAACGTCAAATTCGACCAAGCTTACTCATACGATACAGTCCTCAATGGTCTCTCCGGAACAGTTCAAGCGAACGACCTCAAGAAACTCCTAACAGTAAGCGGCGTGAAATACGTCGAACCCGATGCGACAGTCTATGCACAAGAAGGTCTACAAAAAGTGGACCCAAAAGTAGATGCTAAGATGGACACAAGCATTCCATTCCTAGGCATCAACAAGCTATGGGAAGAAGGAATTGAGGGACAAGGTGTCAAAGTCGCAGTCCTCGATACTGGAATTGATGCTTCACATCCTGATTTGAAAGCCGTTTATAAAGGCGGTAAAAACTTCGTTCCTCACGTAGGTGGCGATTATGCACGTCCACGCGCAGATGACGATGGTTCTGAAACATCTCCACTCGATCGTCCGGCTAACAAACCGGAAGTGAACGAACGTGGTAGCTCATTCTATACGACTCACGGAACACACGTGGCCGGCACAATTGCCGCACAAGGTAACAACGAATTCGGTATCAAAGGAATCGCTCCGAAAGTTGACCTTTACTCATACCGCGTCCTTGGCGCTTACGGTAGTGGTGCAACTTCAGGTATCATCAAAGCGATCGACACAGCAGTCATCGAGAAAATCGACGTTATCAACCTATCACTCGGTGGTGGCGCAAACTCTGAAACAGATGGTGCATCCTTCGCCATCAACAACGCAATGCTTGCAGGCACGATTTCTGTCATCGCAACGGGCAACTCAGGTCCTAACCGAGGCACAATGGGCACACCTGCAACATCACGACTCGGAATTGCGGTAGGAAATACAACAAATCCGGAAGTACATTACAAAGCAAACGTAAATGTAAAAGCAGGTGACTTCACATACAACAAAGTGAATGATCTGATGGCAACGACGTTCGGTAAAAACGTAGAATCCGAATTGACAGGTAACTACGACCTCGTTGCAATTCCTGGAGTCGGCGCTGAAAAAGACTACGCGGATCTTGACGTAACTGGCAAAGTAGCACTCGTTTCTCGTGGAGAAATCGCGTTTGTCGATAAAGTCGCAGCGGCTAAGAAAAATGGTGCAGCAGCTATTATCGTCCAAAACTTTGCTGGCGGTACAAATGCACCAAACAAATCCGACGTTTTCCTAGGCGATGCATTCGAATTCATCCCGACATTTGACATGTCTCAAACTGACGGAGATGCACTTCGCGCGGCACTTGCAACAGCACCAGGTACAATTTCGTTTGATCAATTCTCAAACGTTAAAACAACAGGCGATGAAGTCAATGACTCAAGTTCACGTGGTCCATCCACACCGAACTTTGACATTAAGCCGGACGTTGCGGCACCTGGAACAAACATCATGTCAACAATCCCAATGTACGGGAACGATTACCCGGACGCAGATTACAGCGAAGCATACTCACGTAAAACAGGTACGTCCATGGCAACTCCACACATTGCTGGAATCGCAGCACTTGTGAAGCAAGCGAATCCAACATGGAACGCATTTGACGTGAAAGTAGCTCTCTCAAACACGGCAACATTGCTCGATACGACGAAATATGACGTCTTCGCACAAGGAGCAGGACGTGTTGATGCTTACAAGGCGGCACACGCAGATGTACTTGCTTATGCGATTGACAAAGCAAACAACGACGGAACGGAAGTTGAAAACTTAAAAGGAACCGTTACATTCGGTCCTCAAAAGTTGGATAAAAACCTGAACGTCACTAAGCAAATTAAAGTGAAAGATTTGAAATCAGCTGGCGGCGACTACACAGTTTCCGTTGACGTAACAAAAGGATTTGGCGACGCAAAAGTCGCAGTAGACAAATCCGAGTTCACACTAAATGGCGAACAGTTATTGAACGTAACTCTGACTGCTTCTAAGGCAGAGACAAAAGCTGGGGATGAAATCCTCGGGTACATTCACATCGAAGGAAATGGCCAGGATCTTTCATTACCATTCGCAGCGGACTTTGGCGGCGCATCTGCAGTCGCAATTCAAGATATGGAAATCACGAAAACAGATCTATCGTTCAACGGAGATGGCGTGAATGACGACGCAATGATGTACTTCACGATTACAGGTGACGTTGCCACAAACTTCATCGAGCTTTGGAACATTATGGACCCAACGGGTGGAGCATACGCGGATGGCTACATCGGCTACTTGCATGCAAGCACTTCACTTGGTTCAGGCTCTTACCAGCTTCCGATTGCGGGGCAATACACACCGTGGGATGGCACTGGGAAAGCACAAATTCCGGACGGTTTGTATACAATTGATTTCACTGCGGAAACCGTGTCTGGCAATCCACCAGTGATCTCTGATTATGTTGGACCGGTTGTTGTGAAATCGACAGCTGGCACAATCGAAGGAACAGTTGCAGACGGAAAAGCAACGGGTAAAATCATCGACAAGTACGTCGATTACCAAAAAGAGCTCGTGAAATTCGGAATGGGCTACGACATCAACACAAAACTTGCAGCAACATATGAAGTGACAGCAGGGGAAACGGTTGTTGACTCTGGTGCAGTTAAACTCGAACAGGATGGTTCATTCACATTCAACCTTCCAACGTTTGATAAAACCAAAAACAATGTCACTGTGAAATATGCTGACGCTGCTGGCAACAAAGCAGAAGAAATCATCTACACAGCAGTCGAAGAGCCAGTGGACACAGTTTCTGTTTCTATCGATCAATCTGCGCTTGACTTGAAAGTGGGCGACACAGCTCAACTACTCGTCACAGAAACTACAACGAAGCCAGACGGCACGTCAACTGACCGCGACGTAACTGCAGAAGCAACATTCGCTTCAAGCAACGCAGCAGTTGCAACAGTTTCAAACGGAAAAGTGACAGCAGTCGCTGCGGGTAAAGCAGACATCACAGTCACATATAACGACTTCACACAAACAGTTCCAGTCACAGTAACTGCTGAACCTGTGAAAGAAGAAGTCAGCTATGCAGTTAACAAGAAAAACCTATCACTTGGTGTTGGCCAGCAAGAACAGCTAACAATCACTGAAACTAAAGTGAAAGCTGACGGTACAGTCGTGAAAACTGACGTAACGCCAGCAGTAAACTTCAATGTAGTCGATAATTCAATCGCTACAGTCCACAAAGGACTTGTAACTGCGCACAAAGCAGGCAAAACACAAGTCCGCGTCATGATCCCTGGACAAGATACTCTCTTCGTTTATCTAGAAGTGAAAGATCTTCCACAAGACGTTGTGACGTATTCGGTTGATAAAAACACTCTTAAATTAGGTGTAGGTCAACAAGAACAACTTACTGTTTTGAAGACGACAGTAAAGCCAGATGGAACAGTTGTTGAACAAGACTTCACGCCATCGACAAGCTTCAATGTTGTGAACAACAAGATCGCAACGGTCTCAAAAGGACTCGTAACTGCTCACAAAGCAGGTAAAACACAAGTCCGCGTCATGATTCCAGGAGAAGACACGATCTTCGTATATTTGGAAGTCGTCACACCTCAACAAAACATCGTCACGTATTCAGTGGATAAAACCGACGTGAAGATGCAAGTGAATCAGCAAAAGCAATTGAAGGTGACTGAGAAAACAGTGACTCCAGATGGCAAAATCACTGAAAAAGACGTAACTGGCGCAAGCAACTACAGCGTCGTTAACAACAAAATTGCAACGGTTAAAAAAGGATTGATCAGCGCGCTCACACCAGGTAAAACGCAAGTGAAAGTCGTCTTGCCGAACGGTGAAAGCCTACTCGTCTACTTGACGGTAAAAGGTGAGCCCGCTCCAATCATCACGTATTCGTTGGATAAAGACAGTGTCTCCTTGAAATCTGGGGACACAGATTCTGTCCAGCTCGTCGAAACAACGACGAAAGCGGATGGAACGGCGACAACTAAAGACGTAACAACAGACGCAACGTATCAGTCCAATAATGCGGACGTTGCAAAAGTATTCCAAGGTAAAATCACGGCAATCGGAGCAGGAGACGCAGAAATCAGCGTCACACTCGGCGACTTCACAACGACTGTCAAAGTCCACGTAGAAGCCGCTGCACCGAAAGCGGTCGTGGTGACTGAAGATATGATTAACACTTTCATCAAGGACAAAAAAGCGAAGCAAATCATCATTGATGTACCCTCCGCTGAAGGCACGATGGACGTGGAGTTCTCGAAAGCAGTGTTAAAGCAAATCGAGAAGTCCGAAAAAGACCTTGTTCTAAAAGCAGGCAACGCAGTGTACACATTTGAAGACGATGCTGTGGAAGAGTTAATGGAACGCACTGGCGGAGACGCAGTGATTACGGTCGGCACATCGTCATCATCAGATGTGAAAAACGCAGTTTCAGATGTCTACACAATCGACTTCGCTAAAGGGACAGCTGCTCAAAAATCATCTGTCAATAAATTCGAAGAAGAAATCGCAGTTGCCATCCAACTAGACGAAGCAACAGCGAAAAAGTTGAAGAAAGCAGAAGCCCTCAACTTGAGCACAAACAAATCATCAAAAGTAAAAGTGAAAAAGAACGAAGCGCAGTTTGAAATTGAGGCTGCAGGAAGCTACGTGATCGTACAGAAATAAATGAAAAGGCTGCCCTCCCTCGGGCAGCCTTTTTGCATGTTCTAGCGATAGAATCGTCTGCCTACCCCCTCCATTCCCGCGGAAATATCCCCAGTCCAATCCACTTCCAAACTCGCGACCAATCCGGCTCTCCCTATTTTAGAACCAAGACAAATTGGTGTGCTCCGCTTTGCTGCGCATTTAGTGATGAAAAATGAGAGTATGAAGGATTTGGATGTCCAAGTTTTCCATTTGAACGAACGCTAACTAAGGATACCCGCCCGTTTCCCCGAGCAACCCGCTCGTTCTCCGAGGCAACTCGCCCGTTCCTCGCGGCAACCCGACCGTTCCCAACGGCAACCCGCTCGTATGCCTGAGCAACCCGATCGTTCCCCGCGGCAACCCGCTCATTTCCCTCAACAACCCGCCCCTTCCCATCGTACAAAGTAACCTAACAGTTGACTCGCCACTCCGTATATCAACCAAGAGTAGATTGAATCTCCCACCGATTAACATATACTAAAGAGAGAACATAAAAGGGGGAGACACCATGCTCCGAATCGGCTCCATTATACTTCGTGAACGCCAGCGGTTGAACATCACGCAGGAAACACTCGCCACACATTGCCAAGTCACAAAAGCATCCGTCTCGAAATGGGAGAACGGGCAAAGTTATCCCGACATCACATTGCTCCCAAAACTCGCAGCCTACTTTGATATCACGGTTGATGAACTGATCAGCTACCAACAAGAGGTATCCAAGCAAACAATCCAAGAGCTGTATAATGACTTCTCGCAAAAATTTGGGAAAGAATCATTTTCACGCGTGTTTCAAGAGGTCGAAAACCAAGTGAAAACGCACTATCACCATCCATCGCTACTTCTGCAAATGAGTATTCTTATGCTCAATCATTATCACCTTGCAGAAGACAGCGCGATTATTTTGGATAAAATCACACAGTGGCTCGAGCGAATTCGCCAGGTTAGCGATGACGTCTGGGTGCTGAGACAAGTGAACTCCTTGCTAGCAAACGTTGCGCTCATGCAAGAGAATCCGCAAAAAACTCTCGAGCTCCTAGATGGCGTCATCCAACCGAGCATCGGGGACGAAGTGGTGCTCGCAACTGCCTATGAACAAGTCGGAAACACTGAAGAAGCCACGCGCGCTATCCAAGTGATGATGTACCAAAGCATCCTTCAAATCGTTGGCAGCAGTCCGATTTATTTGAGACTCACAACGTCCAATCGGGATGCGTTCAATGAAACCATTCGTCGCATTGACGGATTGATCGACCTCTACGAGCTCAAAAAGCTCCATCCCAATATGTGCGTACAATTTTATGTAAGCGTCGCACAAGCAGCCGCAACTGAACAAAATCGTGAGTTACTCTATAACTATCTCACCAAGTATGTAGATGTATGCGTACACGATCTATGGCCGATCGCACTCCGAGGTGATGCCTATTTCAATTTATTAGAAGACTGGTTGGAACAATTAGATCTCGGGAAAAACGCACTTCGTAACGATGCTCTCATTAAACAATCCATTATCGAGCTCATGGACGCTCCATTTTTTGAACCTTATCAAGAGGATAAAGAAATGCGCAATTTAAAGAAGAAATTACATTGGGGATTGGAGGATAAATAATGAACACAGATTTGGATTTACTCATGGAATACTTGCCGTTTATAATACCAATCGCCCTGCTCCAATTCGGACTTGCCATTTTTTCCGTTATTCACATCATCCGCCACCCGCATTACCGGTTCGGCAACCAAGTAATGTGGTTACTCATTGTGCTTTTCATTCAATTCATCGGACCACTTATTTACTTTATCGCAGGAAGGGGGGACGAAGATGGTCATGTCCATTAACAACGTCACAAAGAAATTTGGTGGAAAAGAAGTCCTCAAAAACGTTAGTCTCACCATACCAGAGCACTCCATTTTTGGTTTCGTTGGCGCAAACGGTGCTGGTAAGACGACACTCATGAAATGCATGTTAGGGCTACTCCCGGTCACATCGGGCACCATCATAATCGCAGGTGAAACGGTCAAATTCGGCCAAACAAAGTCGAACGCACACATCGGCTACTTGCCCGACGTCCCTGAATTTTATCCATATTACACTGCACGAGAATACCTGGAATTATGCGCAGTCATCACGAATATGCAGAAATCAGAACTCAAGCAACGCATCGAAGAATTACTCGAACTAGTAGGACTCAGCCAAACCAAATCCCCAATTCGAACGTACTCGAGGGGCATGAAACAACGACTCGGCATTGCGCAAGCACTCCTGAATCGCCCAAAACTGCTAATTTGCGATGAACCCACATCGGCACTCGATCCAGTCGGACGTGCGCAGATTTTATCCATATTACAAGCAGCAAAATCCGAAACAACCGTATTCTTCTCAACACACATTCTGTCAGACGCCGAGCAAATTTGTGACCGCGTCGCTATGCTGCACGAGGGAACCATCATCTTTGAAGATGAACTCGCGGCACTTCAGCAACAAGTTGAACATCAGTATGTGTTTACGTTCACCATATCGGCGGAACAGGCGCTATCACAGCTCAGAGAACTCGAACACCACATGTATATAGAAGAAGACACACTCATCGTACAGTTATCAAGCGAGAGTGAACGCCTACTATTCATGCGCGAACTTACGGATCACAACCTTGTCATCCAATCGATGCATCCTCACACAAGACTGCTCGAACAAGTCGTGCTGGAGGTGCTGAAATGAGCCCATGGTTCGGTTTTCTTAAGAAGGAATGGACGGAGAGTGTGAAGTCCTACAAGCTGCTGCTTACTATCCTTATTTTTTCTGTAATCGGCATTTTAAATCCGTTCACCGCAAAAATCACGCCTGCACTCATGGAGAATTTCATGCCAGAAGGCACGGTCCTGAATCTACCCGAACCAACAGCGCTGGACTCATGGCTACAATTCTACAAAAACTTCCCGCAAATGGGTCTGTTCATCTTTATTCTTTTGTTCAGCACGATGATGTCGAAAGAGCTCGAAAAAGGTACACTTGTCATCTTGCTCACAAAAGGGCTGCGCAGGAGTACGGTCATCACTGCGAAATTTGCAATGGGCTTTGCTTATTGGACGCTCGCATTCCTGCTGACATTTATCATCACGTATAGCTACACCGCCTTTTATTGGGATCAAACCATCGTCCAGCACGTGTTCCTCGCCGCGGGCTGCGTCTATGTATTCGGGTTACTGTTGTTCACAATCACGCTTTGGGGTAACACCTATTTCGCATCCGCGTATGGCGGTCTTTTGGTGACAGTGGTGGCAGTGATCACATTGTTTATCATCGCGATTTTCCCGGACTCTGCAACTTGGAATCCACTCCAACTGCTGACAGGGCCACCGCAGATGTTAACAGGAGATGTTGTGCCGAAAGAAATGCTGACACCATTTTTAGTCGCAATGGGGTCACTGCTCGTTTTTCTATTAGGAACTATTCTTCATTTTAATAAAAAACGTCTGTAATACTCGGCTATTCAAACACGGTGTCTGTTTTGTGCGGTCGTTCCAGGGTATACTAGCCATAATAGGTTCGTAGAGGGGGAGCAACCGCATGGATATCCATGAAAAAGCGATTAGGCTGTTGCAGGAAAAGGCCGAGCAACCGAATCGTTCACGCAAAACAACTGCACAAAAATATAAAAAAAGCACGAAACCCGTGAACGATTATGTTGTGCTCGATTTTGAGACGACGGGATTACGAGCAGGAGCCGATCAAATTATTCAAATTGGGGCAATCCGCTATTTCGACCACTGGAAAGATGAACAGATGGACGTCCTCATCAATCCACAGCGCTACATTTCACCAACAATTACCCGTCTTACAGGAATCACCAATGAAATGGTAGAGGAAGCGCCAACGATTGATGAAAAACTAGGTGAGCTGATCGAATTCATCGGGGAACTGCCGATCATCGCACACAACGCCTCATTCGACATGGGCTTCCTATATGCGCTCGAAGGTGTAAATGGCATTTCCATCCCGGAATATACCGTCATCGACACGGTGAAAATAGCACGCCAAAAAATCAAAGACACACCCAATCACAAACTCACAACACTCACACAATACCTACAACTCGAACACGACGCCCACAACGCAATCGGCGACTGCCTAGCAACCGCCGCAATCTATCAATATTGCACCAAGTAAAACCCTGCCGCGGCAGGGTTTTTGTGTGTTTTGAGTCTGCAAATCCTCTGAAAACCAGGTGCAGAAGCTCGAGCATGCGCCCAATCCGCTCACGCAAGCCTAAAAGTGATCAAGCATCCCAAGAATCCGCTCAAGCAACCCGAAAAGTGATCAAGTACCTTGAGAATCTGCTCAAGCAACATGGAAAGTGATCAAGCCAAGGGGGAAGCCGCTCAAGTCATCACCAAATGTGATCAAGACCTACCTAAATCCGCTCAAGTATAGCCCGAGCCCGCGGAAATTCCCCTAAATCACACACAACTCAAACTCGCGACCAATTAATCTCTCCCATTCCTGAAAACCAAAACCAAGATTGATTTGTGTGCGCCGCTCCGCGTCGCAAATTCGAGCAGAAATCCCACGGAACCTGGAAAAGGTGCTCAAGCAAGTGCCGAATCCGCTCAATCAAGCCAAAAAGTGATCAAGCTCAATGGTAATCCGCTCAAGCAAGCCTCAAATGTGATCAAGCATAATCCAAATCCACTCAAGTAACCCTAAAAGCAATCAACCCAAACTCGAATTGTGTCAAAAACCCAATAATTCGGCTTTGCGACATTCTATATCTTTTCTGAAAGGGACAAGCTAGACTATAGAAAAATGGAGGTGAACCCTTGTTATACAAACAACGAACAATGCCAAAACTACTCCAAGGACTGCTCGCATTGGAGAAACGATTATCACCAACTCACCCACAGTATGACTATATTCAAAAAGAACTCTACAAAACACGTGCGGGTTATGGGGGAGAGGTGGAATACGACCGCTATATGAAAGAAGTCCGAACTGACTACCCGCATGCCATCCTCCATGATCTTTCCTTGCAACAAGAAGGCGTCTATTTTCAAATCGACTCCCTATTCATCACCCCCGAGGCAATCATCATCACAGAAATCAAAAACAGAGCGGGAAAAATTCTGATCAAAACGAACCCAACACAGTTTCTGCAAGTATCTGCCGAAGGAGAATCTACTGTATTTCGAAGTCCAATAGTAGAAGTAAATCGAAAACAGCAGTTTTTGGAAAGATGGCTCGCTAAGCGTAATATTCACATCCCTGTCCGAGGTATTATTGTGTTCGCTCACAATAACGAGCTGCTAATTGAAGAACAACCTCCAATGCCTGTGTTTACTTCCTACGAGGCACCTATTTATTTTAGGTCCCTAGAGATTCAAGAACGTGTGTTGGATAAAAAAAGGATAGAAATGATTGCGACAGCCCTTGTGCAAAGCGATAGACAATACAATCCTCCACTATTAAGCACGCGCTACAGAATCTCCAAACAAGATATGATTCCGGGAGTGTTTTGTCCTGGATGTACTGGAACTGAAGTAATGCAATGGGAGAAACTTCGCTGGAATTGTCCGAGGTGCGGGAATGTCAGTGCAACTGAACACGAAAAGACATTAGGGGAGTGGTTCCTGATCGTCTCAGGAAATATCACAAATCGTGCATTTTGCGAATTCACGGGTGTACCCGATCGACATACCGCTAAAAGGCTACTAGCCCGAAGTCGGTTGCATAGAAGAGGGAAACGGGCGGGGAGTGTATACGTCCCTGCGAATAAATAAATGAACAGTCACGCTTCGCTTAGGCGAAGCGTGACTTACTAGGTTTTCCACATGAGATTTAGTAAACTGCTCAAGCATACGGTGAACCCGCTCAAGTAGTCATCAAAAGTGATCAAGCACCCCCTCAACCAGCTCAAGCAAGCCTGAAAGTGATCAAGCCTCATGGTATTCCGCTCAAGCAAGCCAAAATGTGATCAAGCACGAGATGAATCCGCTCAAGTACATCACAACAACATGTCCGCGGCACAACTACCAAGTCCCCGACCTCCAAAACTCGCGACCAATTAATCTCTCCCATTCCTGAAAACGAAAACCAAGATTGATTTGTGTGCGCCGCTCCGCGTCGCAATTTCGAGCGGAAATCCAAAAGGTGCTCAAGCATGCGCCCAATCCGCTCAAGCAAGTCTAAAAGTGATCAAGCTCCGTGGCACTCCGCTCAAGCAAGCCTCAAAAGTGATCAAGCACCCCAAGAATCCGCTCAAGCAACTCAAAATGTGATCAAGCCCCACACTAATCCCCTCAAACACAACAAATTCCCCCTACCCCCCATCCACAAAATAGGATATACTCAACAAAAACCCAACACTCACTAAAAGGAGGCACCGCCATGCGACCGGACACACCCAACTCACCACAATCTGATCAACCCAAACAAGACCCGCGCTTCAAAACCGCGCATAAAGAAGCATGGATCGGCGTTGCACTCGCCATCTTCAACTTCATCTGGTGGTTCGGCTTTGCCTATGGACTTGGCGGTCGCCCCGTCGAAGAATATACATATATACTCGGCCTGCCCGACTGGTTCTTCTGGAGCTGCGTCGTTGGCTTCATACTCATGAGTATCATCACCGTCGTCCTCGCGAAATTCGTCCTCACCGACATGCCGCTTGACGACGACCCGACGTACCATCCAAATCCACCTAATTTTTCGGATAAACCCGCACAGAAAGGACCGAAATCATGAACATCGGCGTACTCATCCCGCTTATCATATTCCTGATCGCAATATTCGCCATCGGGTTCATTGCCTCCAAGCAAATGGGCAGTGGCGGCAGTTTCCTGCAAGACTACTTCCTGGGCGGCCGTGAACTCGGCGGCTTCGTCCTCGCGATGACCATGGTTGCAACTTACGGAAGCGCATCCAGCTTCCTTGGCGGTCCCGGAACCGCATACACCGTCGGTTTCGGCTGGGCGCTTCTCGCGATGACCCAAGTCGTAACTGGCTACTTCGTCCTGCTCGTACTCGGTAAAAAGTTCGCCATCCTGAGCCGTCGCTACGACGCTGTCACGATGATAGACTTCCTGAAAGCGCGTTACAACAGCCCAGCGGTCGCAATACTCTCAGCCATCGCCATCATCGTCTTCCTATTTTCCGCGATGACAGCGCAATGGGTAGGCGGCGGACGGCTCATCGAATCACTCACCGGCCTCAGTTACACGTCGGCGCTCTTCATCTTCGCGGTCAGCGTCCTTGTTTACGTCACGATCGGTGGATTCCGTGCCGTCGCACTCACAGACGCCGTCCAAGGCGCTATCATGGTCGTGGGAACTCTCATTCTACTCATCGGTGTTATCATCGCGGGTGGCGGAATCCCAGCCATCATGCAAGATTTGTTAAATGAAAACCCGCGCCTCGTCACGCCCTTTGGAGCAGACGGCAGCCTAACCGCAGCCTACGTCTCAAGTTTCTGGATACTCGTCGGTGTTGGTGTCGTCGGACTTCCGCAAATGGTCATCCGGACAATGAGCTACAAAAGCTCCCGTGCCATGCACCGCGCACTCGCAATCGGCACAATCGTCACCGGTTTCATCATGCTCAACATGCACTTGATCGGCATATTTGCGCGTCCCGTCCTACCAGGAATCGAAGTGGGGGATAAAGTCATCCCTCTCATCGCGCTCGAAGTCTTGCCGCCATGGTTAGCCGGCATCGTTCTCGCTGCGCCGATGGCCGCAATCATGTCCACCGTCGACTCGCTCTTGCTGCTCGTCAGCTCAGCGATTGTCAAGGACGTATACCTGAACTTCATCAAACCAGACGCACCCGAAAAAAAGATCAAAATACTCAGCTTCGGCATCACAGGCGTACTCGGAATCGTCGTATTCCTACTAGCCCTACAACCGCCGGACCTACTGATCTTCCTAAACCTATTCGCATTCGGAGGACTAGAAGCCGCCTTCATCTGGCCAATCGTCCTAGGACTCTACTGGAAACACGGCAACAAATACGGCGCGTTTCTATCCATGCTCACCGGAATCGGCAGCTACATCGCCATCCATTTTTACAACCAGGAATACGGCAACCTACTCGGCGTCCACACTGTCACCATCCCAGTAGTCCTATCCCTACTCGCATACCTACTCGGAAGCTTAGCCATAAAACGCGAACCCTTCCGTTTCTAAATAAATCCCTCGGAGCCATCATAGCCCCGAGGGATTTCTCTATTCTTTCTATCTGCAATGTTAATATCTGTGCTAAAAATATCCGTCGACCGAAGCGAAAGACGGCGACTGAGATCAAGCTCGCGGAAAGCGCCGTCTGTAGCGTAGGAAGACACAGTCCTTACATCACCCTTATTCAAATAAATCCAAATACAACTAGTCGTAACACTCTGAAACTGATATGATAGACATGCATGTCCAAACTACTATTCTAGGGGGCAATTTCGAATGACGAAGAAGACTAGATTCATGGCAACGACCATAACAGCGGCAGCAGTCGCAACTGCACTGGCGGTACCAAGCGCATCAGCCGATTCCTCGAAATTCACCGACGTATCTGAGCGTTATGCAGACGCGGTCAACTTCCTATGGGCAAATAACGTAACATCAGGCGTAAGCGAAACAAAATTCGACACAACTTCAAACGTAAAGCGCGCAGACGCAGCGATATTCATCGCAAAAGTCATGGGCCTTGAGCCAGGTGGCGTATACAAAGACTCAGGCTTCACAGACGTACCGACAAAAGCAAAGTGGGCAGTCGATGCACTTGCGGAACACGGAATCGTCAACGGGAAAAGCACAACGAAATTCGGTGCTTCCGAACACCTCACACGTGGTGAAGCAGCAGCAATGATCGTCAAAGCAGCAAAAATCGAAGCCGACAACAAACTAACTAAAACACAATTTACAGACGTCAACAAACGCTTCGCACCATACGTCCAAGCACTTGTCGATGAAAAAATCGCAAGCGGGAAAGACAGCAAAACATTCGGCACATCCATGCCCGTCACACGTGGCGAACTTGCCCTATTTCTCAACCGAGGCAACGCGAAATTCGGCTACTTCGATCTCATGGTGATGCACATGAATGACCACCACGCATATCTCGACAACTTCCCGTACATTTCGACAGTTGTGAACGAACTGCGTGCAAATAATGAAAATAACCTATTACTCCACGGTGGAGACGTCTTCTCAGGCGACCTTTACTGGAACAAATATAAAGGACAAGCAGACGTTGTGATGATGAACTACCTTGGCTTTGATGCCGTCACTTTCGGTAACCACGAATTTGACGAAGGTGGCTCTCATGAAGCTATGAGAAATTATATAAAGGGTGCACAATTCCCTGTACTCACTGCAAACATTGATACATCTGCCGAACCTGCTTTTGAAGGCCTTCAAAAACGTGGCGTATATGACAATGCTGCCGCTGGTGGTATTTATGACGGTTCCATTCAAACAATAAATGGTGAAAAGGTTGGTATTTTCGGATTAACTACTGAAGAAACTGCGAATATTGCCTCTCCAAATAAACTAAAACTCGAAAATCACATCGAGCGTGCTAAAGAAACAGTGGCTGCCTTTGAAGCACAAGGTGTCAATAAGATTATTGCAATGACACACCTTGGCGTTCATGAGTCTCCTATTTATGGAAATGACCAAGCACTAGCAAAAGCAGTTCCTGGAATTGACATCATTGTTGGCGGACATAGCCACACTGAATTGAAAGAGCCGATTGCGATTACCCATGCAACAGGTAGTAAAACATTCATTGTCCAAGCCGGAGAGCATGGAAATAACCTTGGTACACTAGACGTAAAGTTCAATCTTAAAGGTGAAGCATATTCGAATAGTGGACAACTTATCAAGATCGATACGAAAACGATGAAGGCTGATCCAAAGGCTGCAGCAGTTCTTAAGCCTTTCCAACAAGGTAAAGAAGAGCTCAAGAAAGAACCAATTGGTGTTGAAACAGAAGTAATGTTGGATGCAACACGTGATTCAAGCAATGAAGGTAAATCCAGTATTCGTCATAACGAAACAAACTTAGGTAACGTAATTGCAGATGCTATGCTCTGGAAAGCAAAGTCCATGCCTAATCTTAAAGATGAAATCGTTGTATCCTTGCAAAACGGTGGCGGTGTTCGTACGAGCATCGAAGGTGGACAGATTTCGGTGGGAAGTATTGTGCAGGTTCTACCTTTTGGAAACCCTTTGGCAATTGTGGAATCAAATGGTAAAGAAGTGAAAGAAGCATTAGAACATAGTGTCCGCGCTGATACTATTGAGGGTGGCAAAGGATTGAAAGAGAACGGTGGATTCCTGCACGTTGGCGGACTTAAATTCACATTCGACAGTGCGAAAAAATCGGGCGAGCGAGTGGATAAAGTCTGGGTGCTTGACGGAGAGGAATACGTTCCACTTACTGAGGACAAAAAGGTATATATTGCAACAAATAGCTTCACAGCAAGAGGCGGCGATGACTATGATGTATTCAAAAAAGCATCTGATGAAGGCAGAGTATCAGACCCTGGCTTCTCAGACACTCAAAACCTAATCGAATACCTTCAGTCACTAGGCGACAAAATCAACCCACAAGTCGAAGGTCGCATCATCGACACTTCTCTTGAAACGCAACAAAATGGATATAAAGTTCCAGTTGAAGGTGCAAAAAACTAAATAAAAAGATAAAAAATAACGCCGGATCATCACTTGTAAGATGATCCGGCGTTTTCTACAAAATGCGTCCTGCAAGGCTTTGCAGCAAGCTAGCAAACAAAATAAGGACTGAATAGCTAGTCTGAAAAAACATTAACCTATTAACATACCCCAATTTAGGTCGATAGAAACATAGAGAAATACAAAGAATTGTTGTATCCTTTACGGTAACGACAAATATTTGGAGGATTGTAATTTTGAAGAAACTCGCAGTATGTCTTACATTATCTCTCGCAGCGCTTGTCCCATTCGGACAAGATTCCAAGGCCGCAGCCAACTTCACGGATGTCGGAACGACTCACCGTGCACAGGCTGAAATCTATTATCTTGTCGAAGGCGGTATCACAAGCGGAGTCTCTGAAACTCGTTTCGTCCCGGAGCAACAAGTAACGCGTGGACAAGCAGCAGCCATGCTCGGTCGTACACTGAACTTGAACGGAGAACAGCGTCCGACAAACTTTAAGGACGTTGGGAAAAACAATTTCGCTTCCGGCTACATAAAGCAGCTAGTCGACAAAAAAATCATTTCCGGATATCCAGATGGTAGCTTCAAACCAGACAAGACACTGAGTCGTGGAGAAATGGCTGTTCTTATTGGACGAACTTTCGATTATAATGCAAGTTCTGTAAGTGTAGCAGCTAGTTCTCTAATGAAAAAAGGAATCGCTTCTGGCGTTGCAGACGGATCATTTGGCGAAACTCAAACAATCAAACGCGGAGACTTTGCAGTATTCCTATCTCGTAGCATCAACGCGGACTTCCGTACAGCGGATAACGAGAAATTTGACCGGAATCTTTATGTAGACACTAAAGACGGATCGAAGTTGAACCTCCGTACTGGTCCGAATACATCTTATCCGTCAATCGCTTCTATCCCGACAGGTAAAATTGTCTCGTATGCATACTTTGTCGGAGATTGGGCGTACATCACATCTGACAATGTAAAAGGTTTTGTGCACACGGCTTACTTACAGGGGGACAAGCCTTCTGACAAACCGGAAGTAACACCTCCACCAGTGAAACCGGATCCAACACCACCAGGAAAAAACCCATTGAGTGATATCACTGTAGTCATTGACGCAGGTCACGGTGGATCGGATCCAGGTAGCTCAGGCAATGGATATATAGAAAAGAACATTACATTGAACGTGGCGAAAAAGATGGAAAAGTATTATGCAAAAGTACCTATGAAAGCTAAAATGACTCGCACATCAGATACGTATGTTTCATTAGACGCACGTGGTGCTTATGCTTCGAAAGTGAAAGGTGACATTTTCGTTTCCATCCACACCAACTCACATAATGGTTCAGGAAATGGAACAGAAACTTTCTATTATAGTCGTTCAGCAGCAGTTAATCCAAACGTATCACAATCAAAAGCACTTGCAACATACGTCCAAAACCGTCAGCTTGAAGCATGGGGACTAACAGACCGTGGTATCAAAGTAGGTAACTGGGCTGTACTTCGACAAAACACTGTACCAGCCGTACTCGCTGAACTTGGGTTCATCTCAAGTAAAAAAGACATGGCCGTCATGGGTACAGAAGCTGGTCGTGAAAAGATGGCAAAAGGATTATTCCTTGCCACACTCGACTATTACTATTATTATGAAAATAGAAAAGATGTTTTGCCTTTGTATAGCACAGTAAATGCTACGCCGAGTGGCAAACTTCACTAAACACACCCATTCCACTCGTTCATAAGATCGAGTGGAATTTTTTCTGGATACGTGCTCAAAAAGGACTGATACAGGGTATAGGAATCATATCGTACATAAAGGAGTGATCATGTGAAAAAGTTAGGTTTTGCAGTCGTCTTGGCCTTAGGTTTGCTAATTCCCATGCAAGCGCACGCCGAAGAGCGTACAGACTGGTTGCTCCATGGATCGGACGCCGACTTACAGGCAATTAGTCAAAAAGTGAGTTCCGTCGCGAAGGAATTTAAACATGCACCACTCGGAGAAGTCCAGCTTACAAAACAAGAAGTTGAAGAAATTCGCACTCATTATCCGAACGTCAACATTTATCCAAACCGGGAATACGGAATCGCAGCAACCCCTGTTACACCAGCACCGCCTTCCCAAATTACGTACCCAAAACGATTTAACCTTATTAACACCACGCCTGAAGTAATTACTCCTTATACAGGCAAAGGCGTCCGGGTCGCGATTCTTGATAGCGGAATCGATGTCACGCATAGCAAGCTTAACGTCAAAGACGGCTTTTGCGCCTTGCCGAAAGATCAATGCGCTGAAGGAAATGTGCCCTATAATGACGATCTCGGTCATGGAACGCACGTGGCAGGAATTTTATCTGCAGCTAAAGCAAGTAACGGCACGATGGGTGTCGCACCAGGTGTTGACTTATATGCCATCAAAGCTATCAATTCCGAGGACTCAGGTCGAACCATCGACATTATTAACGGTGTCGAGTGGGCAATAAACCATAAAATCGATATTTTGAATATGAGTATCACCACAAACCGCGATGATCCAGCACTCAAACTGATGCTTGAAAAAGCTTATGCTACAGGCATGATTATCGTTGCGTCATCGGGGAACGAAGAAATGGGCGATTTGAAAGACTCTGTTCAATACCCAGCAAAGTATCCTACTGTTATCGCAACAACAGCCATTAACTACAACAAAGAACGCTTTTTAGAAGCTTCGATTGGACCTGAAGTAGAACTGGCAGCACCAGGCGTCGACATTTTAAGCACGTTTCCACGTGCACTTGACGACGATGGGAAAAAAGATGGCTACTATGAGTTATCAGGGACATCCATGGCATCTCCACACGTTTCAGGAATCGCAGCACTCCTAAAAGAGCGCTTCCCTGAACTGACTAACGTGCGATTGCGCTCGATTCTGGCAAATGCCGCTGAAGACCTAGGTGCAAAAGGACGCGACCGACAGTTCGGCTATGGACTCGTCCGATATCCATCAAAGGTCGAAGAGATTCCAATGATGATGCAATATACGCAAAATGGGCGAGTCGTGTTTGAATTGTCGAACGCTGACAAAACGAGAACCCGCCAATTGAAAATCGAAGATCGTACAATTACCGAGCAATCTCCAGGGAAATGGGAGACATACTTACTGCCTGGAACGTATAAAGGAAAGTATGCCATCATGACAAACACAGGCAAACAAATTCAAGAAGACCTCATTGTGAAGATTGAAGGTACGAGTTATAAAGATGTCTCAGGATCGAAATGGTATTCGCCACAAATCGCCTACTTGATGGATAAAAAACTGATCTACGGATTCGAAGGAAACGTATTCAAACCCGATCGGAAAATCACAAGGGCAGAAGCAGTGGCAATCATGGGGCGTGCCTCAGGATTGAACGGAGAAAAGCGGAAAACTCAATTCAAAGATGTCAATTCGAACAGCTTTGCATCTGGCTACATCCAATCAGCACGTGAAAAAGGGCTGCTTGGAGGATTCCCAGACGGAACATTCCGTCCGAACCAACCCGTAACACGTGGAGAAATGGCATTACTTCTTCAAAAAGCATTCAACATTCAATATGATGCAAAACAAAAATCACCATTTAAAGACATGACACCTAACGTATCAAGCTACCAAGCAGCACTCGCGCTAACACAATCAGGCGTCACAAAAGGATACCCAGACGGCACATTCAAGCCACAAGAAACAATGAGCCGTGCCACCTACAGCGTCTTCCTAGCTGGTGCAGAAAACCCAAGTTTGTTCAAATAAATACCAAAACCGCGCACAGCCCACCAGGCCGCGCGGTTTTTTCATGCCCACATCCGGTAACCCGTTCGTTCTCCAAGGAAACCCGATCGTTCTCCGAGGGAACCCGCCCGTTCCGCGCGACAACCCGATCGATCTCTGAGGCAACCCGCCCGTTCCGCACGACAACCCGATCATTCTCCGAGGGAACCCGCCCGTTCCACACGCCGACCCGCTCATTCCCGCGGAAAATCATCCTCGTCACACCAATATCAAACTCGCGACCAATCCATCTTTCCCCATTCCAAAACCAAGACTAATTGGTGTGCTTCGCTCCGCTACGCATTTAGTGAGGGAGAGTGGGGGACACAAGAGTTTACAACAATCTCCGACACTGTGCCTGACCCTGCTTCACGCAAAAAACCGCTCATTTCCCCATCAACACGTACCACTCAAAACTATTCATTATATCCACAACTCTATTAAAATAAACCAATCTACTAATATTGTAACACAAATGTAATATTCCCTGTCAGTCTTTTCTGATACGATATAGTCATAGAGAGAATTCTAGGTAAATAGACGTTGGAAGCAGTCAATCATCCTAAATCGAGGTGGGACATGAGAAAGCAACTAGTAGTCTTTTTGGCCTTTATTTTAGTTTTTACAAGCATGTTCACAGTAGCCCCTCAAAAAAGCCAAGCCGCTTCAGGGGACAGCATCGTTGCCTACGCCAAAAAATTCGAAGGAACTCCATATTTATTTGGTGGCTCCACACCAACTGCATTTGATTGCTCGGGCTATATCCTCTACGTTTTCAAGTTTTTCGGCATCTCGTTGCCACGTACATCAGAAACACAATTCAATGTCGGGACATCAGTGGCCCGTGACAACTTGCAAGCTGGAGATCTCGTCTTCTTTGAAAATACATACAAGCCTGGTATTTCCCATACAGGTATTTACATCGGAAACGGAAACTTCATATCAGCAGAATCTAGCGGCGTTAAAATTTCGAATCTAGACACTAACCCATACTGGGGACCGAAATACGCAGGAGCTAAACGCGTCTCGGGGATCACGACGACACCGCCTACAAAGCCCGTTGCTCCAACACCGACACCACCAGCTCCATCAAAGCCAACACCTACTCCGCCTACATCTTTTAATGACGTAGCGGCGAAGCACCCAGCATACGAAGCAATCGAAACACTCAGCACGCAAAAAATCATCAGCGGATTCCCGGATGGCTCATTCCAACCTGAAATGCAGGTCACACGTGGACAAGCCGCAACGATGATCAACCGCGTATTGAAATTACGCCCACGATTCCCACTCAGCTATAGCGACGTCCCAGCAACACATGCTTTTGCGAAAGACATCTCTGCAATGAGTGACGCAGGAATCCTGAGTGGCTATGAAGACGGCTCATTCGGCATGTATGATCCGTTAACGAAAGCGCAACTTGCCATCATCTTGGATCGTGCATTCAGCATGACGACAACCGCTTCAGTCCTAACGAAACCACCGTACATTGACGTACCTGTCACGTACCGTGCAGCTGAAGCAATCGGTGCTTTAAAGAAAATGGACAAGACAACAGTCTTCCAAACACCGAATTTCTCAATTGCTGCAAACGCAACACGTGCACAATTCTCAGCCGCTCTTTACAGCGTTGCTGAACTACGTTAACAAAACAAAATGCCGCCCTCAAGCTCTCGTGAAGGGCGGCATTTCTTGTTCCAACCAAAAAAACAACTCAACTAGAAGGGGGAACTACACATATGAAATCACTTCGTTCCATGACAAAATTGGTGGCTATTCTTTCCGCATTTCTCTTACTCATCACCTTGGTAATCCCGGCATCACCGGCCCACGCAGATGAACTGACAGGTCGTACACTAGAAAAAGAACTCCGTGAAATGATTGATAAAGGCATTCTTTCAGGCCACACCGACGGAACATACCGTCCGACAGAAAACGTCTCCCGCGAACAATTTGCCGCATTCATTGCGCGAGCGTTGAAACTCCCAGAAGCAGACGGTAACTTTAAAGACGTCCCTAAAACTAGTAAACTCGCGAAAGACATTTACAGAGTACAAAAAGCAGGGCTGATGAATGGATACAGCGGGGGGATGTTCAAACCCGAGGCACCAATCACCCGCGAGCAAGTATCCCTTACCATGACGAACGTCTTGAACTACAGCCAAATGGACTTAAAAGAATCACGTATCGACTTCACGGATCTGGACAAATTCCAATCATCCGGTAGCGTGCGCTCAGTCTACTACAACATCACATATGGCATTATTAGCGGTATCCCGAACAAAGACGGCTCTATGCGATTTGAGCCGAAATCCAATACAACACGCGAACAAGCAGCAGCATTCATTTCTCGTTATTTGAAAGCAGCTGAAGGAAACGAGCTGCCAGGAATTCCAGAAAAACCAGAAAAACCTGAGCCGCCAACTCAGGGCAATGACTTCTATCTTGCAACGCTAACAAACGGCAAGTTGGTTAAACAGTTAAAAGGGCACAGTACCTACTTAGCTGCTGCAAATCTATTTAATGACTCCAATAACTATGCAGCTATGTACCGCGGAAACGAACTGATTCGAGTGAAAAGCGGTATGGCGTTTGGAGATAATAAAACTTCAGCAGGCAAAGAAGCAAATACGATCATTTACTTTGACTCGGCTTTCAAGAAACAAGCAACATATGTTCAACAGGGGAGAGAGCTGAAGTATCTAGGCTCGAACGATGATTACGTCAAAGTGCAAGTCGGCGCAACAGTCGGTTATGCGAAGCATTCAGAAGTGGATCTTATTCCAATCCAACTTGTAACAGATCGTGATCGCTACACAGTCAGTGAGTGGGGGACGCTAATTCACTACACTTATAATTATATGAGTAAAAAAGGTGCGTCGTATCCAATCATGCCAGCACCCGATTTCTTGAAGCAGGGCACTACCTATTATAGTCCTGACGGCGTTCATTATATGGACTCCACAGGTAAAGGTGTGGGTACGTTCTTCCCGTACTTCCAATTCCTATCGGCACGGTCGGCGACTAGCTATACAGGAGCAGAACTAGATTCGCTAATTAAAAAAGTCTTAGTTGAGCGAGAAGCCCTTAACTCAAGCAAGTACAAAGACGCAACGAAGAAGTCGAAGCTCATAGGACTTGGATCGTTCTTCAAAACTCTTGAAAAAGAACGTCACATGAACGCACTTATGATTCTCTCGCTCGCAGTACACGAGAGCGACTACGGAATGAGCGAAACAGCACAAACATGCAACAACTTGTTCGGGTTGTACAAATACGATTCACTGACAAAGTTATGTCCTGACAAAGGGACATTTAAAGTACCAAGCGACAGTGCAGTTGCACTTGTTGACACCTTCTTGAATCCGAATTACATTAATCCCGACAGCACGTTGAACCGTGCATTGGGTGCTGCATTCGGTAACAAAACAACTGGCTTCAATGTCAACTATGCATCTGATCCAACATGGGGCGCAAAAGCAGGCGCGCACATGTATGAGTTGGATAAAAAAGCAGGCGGAAAAGACTTATTTGCATACAAACAGTTCGCACTCACAAGCCTTGAGATTGCGACGAATGTCCGCAAAGCACCAAGCACATCAGCGCCAATTCTTTTCACATATAAGCCGCATTACAACGGAATTTACCAAGATTCGAGCTCAGGCATTGGTCTTGGTTACCCGTTGACTGTCATCGGATCCGTTAAAGGTGACGACGGCAAGACGTGGTACGAAGTGTTTAGTGATAAAGCTGGCGTAGATCATGGTTTTATCCGCGAAGATGTCGTGAATATCATCAATTATAAGTAAATCCAACCCCCTAGAATAGCTATGGCTATTCTAGGGGGTTTTTACGTCTGTGTATAATTTGATAGTGATTAAGTGTGATTCAAATTGGCTAAAACCCACATTACTTTATACAAGAGGCGACCTGATTGTCACAAGCTCCAATTACTTCAAAACCAAGACTTATTGGTAGGCTCCGCTCAGCATTTTCTGCTGAGAGTTTCATAGAAGTTAGAAAAATTCACTCGAAAAATGCCGAAAGTGATCGAGCAAATAGTGTATCCGCTCAAGCAACCCGAAAAGTGATCAAGCAGGTAGCGAATCAGCTCAAGCAACCCGAAAAGTGACCAAGCAACCATCAAATCCACTCAAGCACCACACAAAAAAACAGGGGCGCAATCACCCCTGTTTCAAATGCTTCGTAACTTTCTCTATCAATTCCTCACCACTGTCTTCCAAAAACTGCATCTTCGCGTCAATCAACTCATCAAAGTACGCATTCCGCTCCATCCCCATCTCTTCCAGAAGACTTTGTGTTTCCACTAAATCCACCAACGTCAACTGAGGATAGTCATCGCCAGAAAACGTGCCGTCTGGACGCGCCTGATACCATAAATCGCCATTGTCGCGAATCCAACCACCTTGATCCGCACCGAAGCTTTCAATACCCTTCATGACGCTCTTGGCAGTATCTAAATACTTCGCATCATCCGTCTCACGATACGCCGTTAGCAAAATCTTCAATCCACCAAGCTCATGATTCAACGAAGCATGAGGGATATCCGTCTTAGGATCCTCATCGAAATAATCGACTATCATGAATCCATCACCTGCTTCAATTGTTTCGCCTTTTTCAATTCGAGACAGCAAGTAATCCGCATACACCGGCACATACAACTTCGACTCATCGACCTCGTCGTCGAACTTCTTCTCCGTATCGTCCAGGAAAAACGCTACGTATTCGTTGTAACGCGTATCCACATAAGGAGCCTTGATGCCATACGCATTATTCAGCCACGCACTCGTATATTCCGTAGGCCAGCGCGTCCCATCGAACTCATTAATGTAATTCAACAAGTTCACACGTGAATTCAACACCATCGTCTCAAAAAACAACGACTCCGATTTCCCATACCATTCAAGCGCCACATCGTCTTCCATCCGACCGATTACACGACCATACCCCATCTTCGTTCCGGGATCAATCGAAAATGGCAACTTCGTATACGGGCCATCCGTTGTCATCCAGTTCAACTGAGAAAACTGGTTTTCAAGCGCGAACTCTATGTAGTCTTTCTCTTCGTCCGCAGTCTCGAACAACGGTGAATCCGCGAGTAACACCCAAGACTCCGCAATCTGATGACCACCCGCTTTAGCCCCCCGAGTAAACCCATCATCGGTCACCTTCACGTCTTGCACTTCCTTGTCGAGTTCACGAATCCGACTTTCTCCGACATCATACGCTTTCACAAGCTCTTTCGATGTGAATGAATACCCGACTATCGCTTCCGCAACGTTCGCATTGCCATCAATCGACAATTTCCCAAAAGGATTCACCGTGGGATCTGTTCCGAACGTATCATGGTGAGGATGCTTCACCTTACGAGGATTCCATGAATTCTCCGCAACCTTTACAGAATCACCAAAGTGATACTCCGTTTCCAAGGATACCCCGAGTCGAGCGTCATTCGTCAACCGCTCAAACAGAAACTTCGAACCATTCCCGAGCGTCCGTTCCGTCAGCTCATACGACCCGATTTTCTTTCCAAGCCGCTGCACGGAATAAGTATGTATAACATCCTTCGTATTTTCTACACTGCGTTCCGTATCTTTTTGGTAGGAGAGTTCAAAAAAACGAGGAATCTTTACATCCACTTGCACATCTTTCGTGGAATACACCCGCTCCGTCGTCGTCCCCTTTAAAAAGATTCCCGCAACACCTGCCACTACAAGAACCGCTAACAGCACCCCAACTATCCATTTCTTCACCAATCCCACTCCTTTCGATACAACCTCAGCATTCATTCCTATATATCCAATTATAAATTACAAGCGCAGGCGTCTAAAGGGGAAAGCTATCCCTCAGCGCCAAGCGTTCGCACGGGATTTAACCCCGTCTCAACAACCCAACGAACCTTCTAAACCCAGCACGGTAAAACACAAACAGCATCCCCACATACACAACCACGCCAATCGGAATAAGCGTCGCAAGCTGTAAAACTGGGCCAAGTGACCCCAGTCCAACAAACTCCTTCGCAGCCCAAACAACAAGCCCCATAATCACGGTGGGTATCAGTACTGGAGGAACCATCCGTCCGAAACGTGCCAACTCTTCTTTGCCAAGATCCTTATACACGACAACCATCGACACCGCAAAGAAGTAAATACTCACAACAGAAGTCGCAATGGCAAGTGCCGGATAGCCATACCGGTCCACCAACAACCAGTTACTCACAAAGTTGATCAAAATCGTTGTTACGCTGATCCGGAACACAACTGCAGTTTTCCCACGTGCATACATCGACTTCGACAACATGAGTTGCATACCTTGGAACACAATGACCGGCAAATACAGCATGAGCGCTATATACGTCTTATGCGTATCGTCCGCCGTGAACTTACCATGTTCATAGATGAACGCGATAACAGAATCTCCGATAACCAACAATCCCGCTGCAATCGGTAGCAACGTCACAAGCGAAATCTCCATTCCGCGGAAAAACGTCTCTTTGAACTTCGCACGATCTTCCGTCTGCTCACTCATCAGCGTAAAGATGATTGCAGCGAGCGTCGTCGCGTAAATCGCATTCGGAATACTCACGATAAGCGACGAATAATTCAAATACGAAACCGCACCTTCTCCAATCCCTGAAGCAAATGCTTTATTCACAAACATATTCACTTGCCCAACGACTGAATTCAACAGAGAAGGGACAATGAGTAACAAAAACGCATTTCGGAACTTAATATCCATTTTAAATTCCAAGCGCCATTTATAATCGGAACGTAATAAGTAGAACAATTGAACGATCAAACCTAAAATCGTCCCGAAGATGAATCCATAAACCAATGAGAAAATCCCCCATTGATCATTGAAAAGAATCGCGAACACCACGGACATCAACGTCGCAAGCACCTTAGACACTTGAGACGGTACAAAAATCCGGCGTGACTGCAAATACGAGTCCAATAAACCACTCAACGCAATAACCGTCATAAACGCAAAGAACAATTGCGTCATCGGCAACGCAATGACGGCTGTTTCAGGCTCCATGTTGCCATAGATCAGCGGTAGGAAGTAAGGAGCCCCGAACCAGCCAAAGAAACTGATCCCTACAAAAATCACCATCGTCCAGTTCAGCAGTGCATTCGCATTGTGGTCGCCTACTTCACCAGACTTGCGATTCTTGATATACATCGGTAAAAAGACATTATTGAATCCAGTAGAAATCATTGCAACGACTAATGTAATGAATGCAAAAGATAGGAAATACGCATCTGTTTCATGCGAGGCCCCGAATTTAGTTGAGACAATCGATTCCCGTACTAAGCCTGATAACTTCAGCACGAGAGCAAGCATGGCCGTCCAAAGCGCTGCCTGTTTTAACTTCCCCATAAAAGTCCTCCAATCACGCGAATCATATACCGCGTGCTTTGTAAATGACGAAAAGCTCCCTGATTCGCACCAGGGAGCTTCGCAATCAGTGTTTCAATGCTTTCAAGTAAATTGCTTCGTATTTTTCAGCCGCAGCAAAGTGCGAGTATTCTTCAATAATCTTCGCGCGACCCGCTTCAGCGAGCTGTTCGCCATATGACGGATCTTCCAACAACCGGATCATCGCGTCACTCAACTCTTCCACGTTTTGCTCTTCAACAAGCAAACCGTCTTTTCCGCTATCAACGATCTCTTTCAGTCCACCAACCGCACAGGCAATCAAAGGAACGCCAGAACCCATCGCTTCCAGAGCAGAAATCGAAGTCGCTTCTTCAACACCTGCAGAGTAGATAGACGGCACAAGTGCCACATTCGCGAGTGCATAATACTGCATCATCACTGAGTGATCAACTGCACCCAGCATCGTAATATTATCCGATACGCCAAGTTCCGCAGCTTTCTGCTTCATCGGCTCCATCATTTCGCCAGTTCCTGCAAATACGACACGCGCATTCGGGAACTTCTCAACAACAGCAGGGAGTGACAGAATCGGATACATGACGCCATTTTTCTTCGTCAAACGACGCGGCACAAAGAAAATCAGCTCATCTTGAGAGAATCCGTATGTATCTCGGAACTCCGCACGACGTTCAATCTCAGGTTTAAAGGACTCGACATCGATGAAGTTCTTGATCATATTACCGGTCACGCCAGTTTCTTTTAAAATATATTCCTTGATACGTGTATCGACTGTAATGACTTCGCGTGTCAATTTATAGCCTTTACGTTCTGCTTCTTGAAGTTCTGCCGCTTCCGGAGAGCCTTCAATCACGGAACCTTTTGAGATCCCTTCGAACGTCAAATAGCCATGAACGGTACTCACAACAGGGACATTCGTTTCAAGTGCAGCAAATGTCGTAAACACGTCTTGAGCGTTAATGATGTCGTATTCCTTCTTCGACACCGCTTCTTTAATCAGGATTGCAAGCTCGTCCTGACGACGTTTCAACGTCCAGACATAGCCTTTACCTTGTTTCATTTTGTTCAATAAAAACGCAGGGCCACGGACGATTCCGTCACGCTTCCATTTAGGGACGTCGGTGAACGACACGACATCGACTTCATGTCCGCGGGATTCAAGTCCTGCTTTTAATGTAGTTAAGTGGACGGACAATCCGCCCAAATGAGGATAATCATATACAGTTGCCAGTAAAATTTTCACCGTTTAACGGCCTCCATTCAAAAACTGTTCCCGTAGCAAGTCCACGTTCCGGATTGCTTCGCTTCGTAATACCTGGACGTTCGGTGCCATCTTTTGTTTCACAGCATCGCTGTTGTCGAGCGCGTAAATTGCTTGTTCCAACAAGCCTTCTTTTGTGAATGAACCCAGTTCAAATGAATGCTCCCACATACCCGAACGCTTCAAGAAGCTCTCAACTTTACGGTCATAGCTCAGTCCAACGTGAGGGACGTTCGACAATGCTGCGAAGATTAGCGCATGCAAGCGAAGCGCAATCGTCAAGTCCGTCTGTTCGATGAAGTTATAGAACTGATTCGGCGTGAAGTGCTCACCGAGAATCTTCGTTTGATCTGCATGCTTCATCAATGCTTGTACTTTCTTAGATACGTTCGTGTCATATGGCGGCTCCATCGGTACAAACACTGGAGTAACCTTCCGTTGCTCAATCAGTTCATCCAACGTCCACGCTAACTTCTCGATATACGCATCTTCATGCTCGAACCAAGGACGTGGTGCAACCGCAACTAAACGTTCGTCACCAGTTAAATCGAGCGAATCATAAGCTGAAGTATCTTCATCCGGCTTGAATGCAAACACGATATCTGCGGTAACAACCGTCTCGGGCTTCGTGACTCCCAAGTTCTCCAAGTACGTCTTCGAATACTCGTCCCGAACTGTGACGAAGTCAGCTTTGTTCGCAAGTCCTTTCATTAACGTCTTACCCCAGTTACTCGTTACAGGGCCGATTCCCTGAGAGAAGAACATGACTTTCGTTCCACAAAGCTTCGCGAGTAATACGATGAGTAAGTAGTAGGGAAGGGGACCGAAAAGAAACTTTGTCGGGTACGTGTCCTGCAACAACCCACCGCCTCCTGATATCAGCAAGTCCGCTTTTCGAAGCGCTTTGACCTTCTCCTTATTCCCATGACGCCATCCACGATACACAGCAGAGACGCTATGATCGGATGCCGTTTTCTCTGGTGACAATGAAAACACCGTAATCTCCGGGTTATCCAGTTCCGCACGCAAGTTATCGATGATGGCCTTCAAAATCGCCTCATCCCCTGTATTTCCTAATCCGTAAAAGCCGGACAGTACAATTTTCAATATAATGATCCTCCTTAAAGATAGATGTAGACTGTGTTGCTTTACGCTTCAGGTGGACGCTTTCCATGGGGCTCGTTGTGGAGTCTCCTCGTGCGCTTCGCTTCTGCGGGGTCTCCACACCGAGCTGATCCCACAGGAGTCGCCACCTTACGCTATAAGCAACGGAACTTATTATATAGAACGTTCTCCATTGAAGAAGGGTGCTTATTTCGAAACTTAGGTTTGCGGCAGCGTCCGCTCGACTCCTGCGGAATTGTGAAGATCGAAGACCCCGCAGGGAGCGGAGCGAACGAGGAGGCTGAGATCGAGCCCGCGGAAAGCGAGCGGTAAGCAGCCGCAAACCGTGCCAATGTAATCTCTATATAGGAATAAATAATTAGCGCGAGTTCACACACTATCGGGCTAATTTTAGCACTATCTGAACAGGCTGTGCAAGCTGTTGTGGTTTCTGCTATACTAAGACAATTGAAAGTAGCAACTGAGTGGGGGCACCCGAAGATGAAAGAGAGTTATTTAGGCGTGAACGTATCGCCTTTGACATACGAAGGAATCATCGAAGAAATTAGTTTGCGATTGAAGAGAAACGAACAATCGACAATCATCGCAGTCAACCCTGAAAAGGTCATGACCGCGCAAAAAGATCCACAAGTACGCGACCTCATCAACGGCGCAACGTTCCAAATTGCGGACGGCGTCGGGATTTTGCTTGCGTCGAAATTGAAAAAAGGCACGATTACTTCCCGCGTAACTGGGGTAGACATGATGGCACGCCTTTTGAAATTCGCAGCAGAAGATCAGCAACCGATCTATCTATATGGCGCAAAAAAAGAAGTCGTCGAAAAAGCAGTAGCCAATATCCAAAAAGACTATCCCGGCATTCCGATTGCAGGAATGACAGATGGCTACGAACAAGACGAAGAAGCGCTCGTACAGCGTATTCATGACAGTGGAGCGCGTATCCTATTCGTAGCATTAGGGAGTCCGAAACAAGAATTATGGATTCGTCGCAACATGGAGCGACTCCATAACGTCCTAGTCTTTCAAGGAGTCGGTGGCAGTTTTGATGTGTTCTCAGGAACTGTCAAACGTGCACCGTCCTTTTTTAGGAAAACGGGTACAGAATGGTTCTACCGACTGTGCAGCGATCCAAAACGCATAAAACGGCAACTCAACTTGCCACGTTTTCTCGTCCGTGTACTAACGGACAAATCGCAGTAAGCATTAAACTACTCATTAATGAAGGAAAGAGGCAAAATCCAATGAAAAAAAGCATTTGTATCGTAGGTCTTGGCTATATTGGACTCCCAACTGCCGTTATGTTTTCCAACCACGGCCACCAAGTACACGGCGTCGACATTAACGAACCCGTCGTAAAGAAAATTAGCAACAAAGAGTTACATATAGAAGAAAATGGACTCCAAGAGTATTTGAACGAAGCAATTGACAGTGGCATGTTAACAGTATCGACAACACCACAAAAAGCAGACGTTTTTATCCTTGCAGTTCCGTCACCAATCAAACCAGACAAAACTGCAAATCTCGAATACATTCGCTCAGCGGCAAAATCGATTGCACCGTTTGTCGAAAAAGGAAACCTAGTCATCTTGGAGTCAACGGTTCCACCAAAGACCGTCCAAGATATCGTAATCCCTGAACTCGTTCCAACAGGACTTGAAATCGGGACCGACATTCTTGTCTCGCATTCACCTGAACGCGTCATCCCAGGTAAAGTATTCGAAGAACTCGTCACAAACGATCGGATCATCGGAGGCGTCAACGAAGAGTCTTCACGTGCAACATCTGAGCTATACCGCTCATTCGTCAAAGGACAACTTCACGAAACAGATGATACAACTGCTGAACTTGTTAAAGTTATGGAAAACACATACCGCGACGTCAACATTGCATTTGCCAATGAACTCGCGAAACTTGCAGAAACTATCGACGTCGACATTTGGGAAGCAATTCGCCTTGCGAACTTCCACCCAAGAGTCAACATTCACCAGCCAGGACCTGGTGTAGGCGGACACTGTATCGCAGTCGATCCATGGTTCTTAGTTGAATTAAATCCGGAACTTGCCAAGCTGATCCACCTATCACGTACAACAAACGACGGCATGCCAGAGTACACAGCACAACTCACTGTAGATCTGTTGTCAGCATTGAATGCTGAGCATCCGAAAGTAGCTGTACTAGGACTAGCCTTCAAAGGTAACATCGACGACATGCGCGAAAGCCCATCACTCGACGTCATCGAACAAATGACAGAAAAAGGCCTAACCGTCTCAGCATACGACCCGCACATTAAAGTCAACAACATCGACGTGCAAACACAAAACTTAGAAGAAGCACTAAAAGACGCATCAGCAGTCGTCATCCTAACAAGCCACGACAGCTTCAAACAACTCGACCCAGCAAAAGTAGGCGAACTCATGAAGGACAAACTCCTCATCGACGCCAAAAACTGCATCGAGCGTAAGAAGTGGGAAGACGCTGGATTTAGAACTCATGTACTAGGGAACTCGAAGAACTAATCATATTTCTTGAGCACGTTGGTCTGCGCTGCAGGCGGACGCTTTCCGAGGGGCTCGACTTCAGCCTCCTCGGCGCTTCGCTTCTGCGGGGTCTTCAGCCTTCGCTGATCCCTCCGGAGTCGCCGCCTTCCGCTCCGATCAACTAAGAAACCTGCAATTATCTAATCTTATATAAAAAAAGATTAAACTAAACCATATACGAAAGAGGAACCTGCCCCAATGGAACTTAACCGACACAACATCATGCTCGCGCTAGTCGCATTCGTCATGATCCAACCGATCATCGACGTCCTAACGACAGCGTCGCTCTTGTTCATCGACCTTCCGTTGACGCTTGGCGTCATCATTCGTCTCGCCTATCTAGCCATAATGGCAATCTGGATCGTCAACGAATCACGGAAAAGCAAACGTGCCAGACTCTATTTACTCTACCTTTCAGGTCTAGCCGTATTCGTAATCATCAACTTCATTGTTGGCTACACCGTCAAAGAACCGTTCTATATGATGCAAGAGTTGACCTACTACACGAAAGTCGTCTACTTCCATGTATTACTCTTTGGTTTCATCCTGTTACTCGAATCGATGAAAAAAGAAGATGGCTCCGACAATGCTCGACAGCTCATTAACTATTTCTTAATTGCATCACTCACAATCAGTGTCGTATTCATCATCGCGCACTTAACAGGTACAAGCATGTCAAACTATGCTCGCTCGAAAGAAGGATGGACGGGCTGGTTCTATGCAGGAAACGAAATTGGTGCTTCGATGTCGATGTTACTACCGATCACAGCACTCTTTGCAGTCTATAAAACAACAACGACTAGAAAACTACTACATTGGTTACCTTTCGTCTTGTTATCAGTAGCGATGCTCGGACTTGGAACAAAGGTCGGTTATGGCGGAATCTTGATCGTGTTATTGAGTATATTCTTTGGAAGTCTACTATTACTCATTACGACAAAAGAGTACCCAGCACGACAACGAGTCAAAGCAAATTCGTTCATCTCTTTAATTCTATTAATTGCGCTCATTGTGGCGACACCATTTACGCCAGTATTCGGCAATATGTATGCACACCTCGATATTCTCGGGATTTCACTAGAAAAGCCACCTGTTGAACTAGATGATGATGGTAACGAAATTCCACCGGAAGACACTGGCGAAGAAGATCCACTAATTACCGGTGAACAATTTGAGAATCTAGTATTCAGTAGTAGAGAAACCTATAAAGCGAATTATGTCGAACAGTTTAAAGACGCTCCAATTAGTCAGAAACTATTTGGAATGGGCTTTGCAGGTAACTATGATGCACCAGCACCACACAAACCATTGAAAATGATAGAAATGGATTTCCATGACTGGTTCTTCTCGTTTGGAATACTGGGCTTCATTTATATGGTCGCTCCAATCATTTGGTTTGCTGGTAGTTTCATCGTGAAACTGGTTATGAATTTAAAACAAAACTTTAATTACTTTAGTATCCTTACAGGAATCTCTTTCCTCGTCGGGATCGGCATAAGCTACACAGCTGGTCACGTCTTAACTGCACCGTCTGTGTCAATCTGGTTAGCATTTTTGTTAGCTGTTGTCACAGTTGTCTCAAGAGATGGTAAAATTCGTCCTGAATTATAATTAAATCTAAATGAAAGCCCCGAATCGTTTTTTACGATTCGGGGCTTTTTTTTAAAAAAAAACACATGAGCAGAAGTAGAAATTTTTAAAAATGGAAGAGAAGCTTAGCTATGTAAAAGAGCTGCCATTACAGCTGTGAAAGCGTTATGACGTTTAATAGAAACATAACTCCCATTTTGTAATAGAATAGAAACGTTTAAAACTATTTGAAACGGGTTGCAATAGATTTAGGCTTATGTATAATAGAATAAGAGTTAAATTATAACTATTTGTCTGTAATTCTTGAAATCTTTTTGAAGATTTGTAGATTTATATGGTAAGTAATGTTATAGTTAAACTGTGTTTCACCATTGGTGGAAACACCAATGAAATTGGATTACCTAAAACAGGGAGGAATACTACACAATGGCTCAACAATCTTACAAAAAGTTCGTAGCATCAGCTGCGACAGCAACTCTAGTTGCATCTGCACTTATTCCAGTTGCATCGGCGGCAAACGTTAATACAGCAGCATTCACGGATGTAGGCAAAGACTATAAAGAAGCTGTAGAATTTTTAGTATCAAACAACATTTCTAAAGGATACTCTGAAACTCAATATGGCATCAACATGCAAATCAAACGTGGCGACGCAGCAATCATGATTGCTAACGCTGCTGGATTGAATGACGAGAAAGCTCCTGCTGCAGGATTCTCTGACGTTCCTACACGTGCTGCATTAGCAGTTAACTCTTTGAAAGCTGCTGGCGTAGTTAACGGTAAGTCAACTACTCGTTTTGGCTTTGAAGATAACCTTACTCGTGGAGAAGCAGCAATCATGCTTCAACGTGCATTTGATCTAAAAGCTGGAGACACTAAAAATACTTTCACTGACGTGAAAGCAGATTACGACGCTGCAGTTGACGCTCTAGTTGCTAACAAAGTAACTAAAGGTATCAACGATACTCAATTCGGAACTGCTAACAACATCAAGCGTGGAGACTTCGCGAAATTCTTGTACGCTTTGAAAGATCAAATCATTGTTCCTTATGCTGTTGAAACAGTAACAGTTGTTAACGAAACAACTACAACTGCTAAGCTTAAAGTAGCTAACAAAGACCTAACAGCTGCAGACTTCAAAGTTCTAGTTAACGGCGAAGCTGTAACACCAGAAAAAGTGGAAAGCGACGCTAAAGGCGAAGTTTACACAATTACACACGCTACACTTAAAGGTAAAAAAGGTGTTTTATCTGTAAACAGCAAGCAAGCTGATTTTGACTTCGTATCTGGTGTACAAGTTGAATCGGTAAAGGCGACTAACGCTAAAGCTCTTACAGTTACATTTACACAAGCATTTGAAGGCGCAGCAGCAGACTTCACTGTGAACAAAGGTACTGTTAAAACTAACATTGCTTCAGTTACTATGTCTGCTGACAAGAAAACAGCTACAATCGAGCTTACTTCTAAGCTTACAGAAGGCGAATACACTGTAAAAGTTGCTCAAAAAGACAAAGATGCTCTTACAGGTAGCGTTACAGTTCAAAATGAAAAAGTTTCTGCTGTAGAAATTCTTACAGACGTAGCTCCTGTTACTACTAATGAAGATGGTTCGTTAAAAGGTGCTACTGCAGCTTACATGGTTACAAACCAATACGGAGAAGACGTTACAAAGCTATACGGCACTTCACTTGTTAAGAGTGTATCCGGTGCAGCTACAGCAGCTGACATCAAAGCAGATGGTTCTATTGTTTTCACAACACTAGCAACAAATGCTAAGCTTGGTGATAAAATTAATCTTACATTAGTAGATAGTGCAACAGGTGTTTCTACTACTAAGCAACTAACACTTTCTAACAAATCTGCAGCAGCTAGTACAACTGTTGGCGAATTGTATAACAAAGACGGTAAAGAACTTGACCAAGACACTGACACAACAAAAGACAAGTTCTACTTGCCAATTCAAGTTAAAGATCAGTACGGTAAAGAAGTAACTTCTGTTGACCGTGCAAATGCAGAGTTGATTGTAACAAATACGAATCCAGCTATCGTTCAATTTGCGGGTGCTACAGGATCGAAAATCCAAGAAGTAACAATCAATGGTAAAAAGGTACTAGCACTAGAGGTATCTGAAGTTGGATTAGCAGGAACTGCAAATGTTCTGTTGATTTCAAACACAACAGGTGCAAATACACAAACTTCAGTTAAAGTAAATGAAGGTGTGAAAATTTCATCACTAGCATTAAGTGCACCATCTGAGTTGGTTACTGCTAATAAGGATGTTATGTTCCCACTTACAGTAATGGATTCTAAGGGCAATGAAGTTAAGACTAAAACTGCTCTAGACAAAATCAAAGATAAAGTTAAAACATCAGTAGGTTCAGAAATTGTTGAAGTTAAAGACAAAGGCCTATTCGTTAAAGTACTAAAAGGTAATGTTGAAGAGAATCGCGCTGTTACTGTAGTAGTAACAAGTGACACTGGTAAAGTTGCTACTCAAACTGTAGTTGCAAAAGCCGAAGCTAAACCAACTGTAATCACTGGTATTTCTGATAAGAAGGCAACTGCTTTGCGCAGTGGTGATACAACTGGAGTAACTATTGCAAACACTGATTTAGTGGTTGAAGATCAATATGGGCAGGTTATTACTGATAAGGCTACATTGTCTGCTATTGAATTCACTGCAACTGCTGAAACTGCTGGAGTAGTGGTAATTGAAGATACAGCTAATAAATCTTCTAAGATAACTCCTGCTGCCGAACCAACACAAAAGTCAACGAAGGTTAACTTTAAACTTAAAAATGCAACTAACGTTGAAGCTAGTACTTTAACAAAAACATTTACAATTGTAGATGTGACTGATTTCACTTCTTATTCAGTTGAAGATGTAGACACAATCTATGCAGTTACAAACCCAGATACAGGTGTATCTACTGTTTCAAGTGCTTATAACCAACCGATCGTTGTGAAAGCTAAAACTGATGCAGGTGAAACTGTAACACTTACTGAAGGTGCTGATTTCACAGTAACTGGTAAGCCGGGTAACGGTGAAGAAGTTAAATTCGCTAAAGATGCAACTACTGCTAAAGTTACAGTTACAGTTACAATTAGCCGTACAGGTGAGCAATTCACTAAGGAATTAACTTATTCTAACGTAGCACCTAAAGTACAAGATTTCATCTTTACTTCAACTGAAACAACTTCTGGAACTGTAGATAGTGCAAAAGCTATCGAACAACCAATTACTGCTGTAGGTACATTTACGAAAGCAAATGTACTATCTACAAATGCAAAAATCGTAACAACAGATCAATATGGATTAAACAAACTCGCTGAAGATGTTGAGACTTTAACAATTGTTCCTGAGAAGGCTTCTGAAGTTACTCTATCTAATAATGGTAAAGCTAACGCATCAGCTGCACTTAACGGTGTAGATTCAGCTAAGCTAGTTGCGAAAGTTAAAATTGATGGAGTTACTAAAAACATCAATGTTGTACTAAGAAAAGCTAACTAAAAAAACAAAACGAAACGTTACCTGATAAGTTGCACAGCAATGAAACAGGTGTGAAAGAATAGAAGTAGGTAAAACCTACTTCTTTTCATAACTATTCCAAGGTTATAATTGATGAAAATTCAATTCAGCGGAAACAGTCTACTATCGCTGTGTCTGATCCTCCTGCATCCAGTGAGCCGTTTGTCCGGTGAAAGGGTGAAGTCAGGTAAAGTCGTACTATAGTGAAAGTCTATAGGCGGGACTCCATAAAAATAAGCTATGATGAGGATAACGAAACCACAATGTGAAGTCGAAGTGATTCAATTGCCAAAAAGCGCTGTTAGCTCGATTGAATCGTTCTTTCTGAAAGAGAAAGAACAAAATACGCATAATTGACTGTTACACGTATTTACTTGATGGGGCAGTGGTCATCTAAGGTTTATAAAATGAGGGAGCCATGGAATGGAACGTTTGAAGCTTTTTAAGCAGAGGTGGACAGAACCCTATGACGCTTAGAAAGTGGCAGCAGGTTCGTAGTAGTGTTGATTGCTGGCCGTTTGTATTCATAAGGTAACTTGTGAAGAGGGTAAAACCAGAAGGAGCGAAGGAACCTAGTCAGTGGTAATTATTCGAAACTTATTTCCCCAAAATGAGTTAGTAAAAGAATAGAAAATCGATCATGTTTGTGATTGTTCGCTCTATTTTTGAGTTACCTGTTTGATGAATTTTTTCTATAAAATGAGAAGCTTCTAAACAGGTAAACATTGAATAATTCTGTTGATGGCACGCCGTATGCGATGAAAGTCGCTTGTCCGGTGTAGGCCCATTATAATCTATCTTGAGATAGGGAAGATGGGAATAGCGAAGAGATTTTAGCAACAGCTAAAACTACAGGTAAAAATACTCTTGACACTTATGTGACAGCAGGAGATTACACAACAAATGCAACTGCTTTATCAGATGCAATTGCAGCAGGTAAAGTAGCTATTGAAGCTGCGACAACTACTGTTGAAGTTACATCAGCAGTAGAAGCTGCTAAATCGGTAATTGATGGAATTAAATCAGATGCTGTTATTTTGGCAGAAGCTAAATCAGAACTTCAAAGTTCTATTAGTTCAGTAGTATTTAATATCGCTGATGATGTAGATAATGAAATTGCTGTTGGCGATACTATCACTATTAACGACGTAGAATATACTGTATCTGTAGATGGTGCTGATGTACTTCCAGCAGATAAATGGGTGACAGTGGAAGAGGCTACAACTCTTCAGACAGCAATTGATGCGGCTAAAGCACTTCAAACATCAGAAGATACTTCTGTTGTTACTGAAGGTAAATCTACTTTAGATACTGCTATCGATACTTTCACAAATACTGATGCAGAAGATGGAACTCTAGTTTAATTTTCACTGTATCTAATTTTATATATTCTTGATTTATGTGGGTTCGTATAAAGGCGGTACCCTACTATTTTGAGAGAAATGTACCCCCTCTAAATGATAAATTATTTAGAGGGGGTTTTTGTTTGTATATAAAAAACTAATACTTGTCTTTTAGTAATACAAGTGATTAAAGTTAACGTTAGTAGTATTAATTTCTCGGTAAAAACTCAATATATCTAAACAGGTTCAACTTTTTTTGTACAATATTTAGATTTATTTTATAAATCAATTGTAAATAAGATTGGGTATGATATACTAATTACAGGGGAAATAAGTACTAGAGTAAAGCTGATGGCACGCCGTATGTGATGAAAGTCGCTTGTCCGGTGTAGGCCCTAATCGAAAGCTACATATTGTAGTATAAGAGGGGAATAGCGATCTAGAAAATATTAATGCTACAGCAGGTACCTATGTAGGGAATGTTACTTTAAATTCAACAGGTAATGGTGTAATTAATTATGGTCCAGCATCAGGTTTAAGAACAATTGTTGGGGATGTCGTAATTAATGGAGATTCTACGGGTAATATTAATTTACGTAACTTGAACATCACAGGTAATTTGACTGTGAATACAGCAGGAGCTCACGTAGATGTGGCGGACACTGTAACAGTGGATGGCGCTACTAATATTCAAGATGTTAGTAATAATTCATTTGTAAGTGCTGGAACTCATACAAGTGGAATTGTAGTAACTGACACAGATGGCTCTACGATTCACTTAACTGGGAAAGCAAGTGCTACAAACGTTACACTGAATACTATCGGTGAAGTAAAGTTAGCTGGAAAATATAATGGGAAAGTTATTTTAGCTAAAGCGGCAAACGTTAATATTGTTGCTGACACTGTAGTAGCTAACCTAATCGTAGATGCTCCAGGTGCGATAGTGAGGAACGAAGGAACAATCAAACAAGCTGACGCTAATGAATCTGTTTTAATTACTGGAACAGCACCAGAAGTAGTAATTGGAGAAGATAACGTAGTTAACGAAGATTCTTTAGCTACTGCATCTTTAGAAAAAGCTAAAGCAGCTGCTGAGAAATTAGCTGAAGCTGACTATACATCTACTAGTTATAAAGTGTTAACAGTGGCATTGGCAAAAGCTGAAACGACTACTGAGGAAAAGCTTGCTAAAGCAACTGCAATTAATAATGCTATTGCTGGATTAGTTAAACAAGGTGAAGGTACTACAAAACTTCAACTTGAATCAGGTAAAACTTTGATCTTTAAGGTCTATGGGATTAAATCAGGTAAAGCAGAAGCTAAGCTGACTAAAGATCAACTTGGAAATGCATTTGTAAATGCAAACCTAGAAGATTTAAAAGCTATTGCTCAAGTACAAAAAAATGGTGGTGCTGACATAATTGTTGACGACCAAGCTGAAAAACTTAAGCTGGTTAAAATTATGGCAGATAATATTACTTTTGATGCTGCTGGTGTCCTAAGTATTCCTGCAGAATATACAGGCATCTTCAGCGAAACTGATTTCGATGTAGTAAAGACTACTCCTACAGACTATAATATTAGTGTCTATTACGAGGGAGCAACAACGACTGCAGATCGGTTAGCAAAAATCACAATCAACAAAACAAACGGCGTGAAATTTACAGAAGTTAAGACAGCTAAATAAAGCTAAATTAACTACTAAGAGTTATAGGTAAGATACACATTTCAGTTACTAATCATATAGTTGGTTGGGTGAATGAACAGAAGAGTCCTCTAATCGAGCAATCGTTTAGAGGACTCTTCTTTTGCTTTCACAACCGCGCAACGACTAATATTTCAAGTAAGCGTCAAATAAAGCTTACCTAAGACATAAAAGTGATGAAACGACTCAAAAAAACTGGAGAGCTCTTGGGAATAAGGATTTGGCACCTGGATCATATGCAATTTAGAAACTAATCAATTTAAAATTGTATATCAGTTGAAATTTATGAGCTTACAGACCGAGATAATAGAAGTGATGGTTAACTATGTGGATTATGACAGGGATACTCCTATATGTTACAATTATAGTATTATTGGATGTATTTTAAACTGAGTGGGTTAGGCACACTAGTTTTAGTCAGTAGATAGCATCCGTTTAAAAGGCGATTCGCACAATTGGTGAGAATAAACCACTCTTATGCTGGCAGGCTCAGAGGCGGTTTATTTTTTTTGCCGAAAAACAGACATAATATACGCTATAGTATCCATTTTACTGCTGTTTTACTAACACGAGTGTCCATATAGTTTGTACCCCCTTCGTTATCTACATACAAAATCAGATAACCTACGAGCCCTTTAACCAATCCGTTGGTCAGAGGGCTTTTTGCTGTTTTTGCCTCACTGTTTAAAGTGATTCGCCAGACGCTAGTTGAACAGAATTTCATACTAGTTTTTTCAACGCAATGAAAAAGCTAGTTGTTCTTGCGATAGAAGTGTCATATAAGGAAAGCTACCCCTTACAATGAGCTCCTTATAACTTCTCGAAAACTCATTAGAAGCAATCATCCATTGTAGAGAGCATTCCTCATATATAAATCTTTCAATAAAACTCACGTTAGTATAAATACCGCAATAATGGGTCATATTGATAGTAGCGAAGATAGCGAGATGAAAAGAGGTGAATCAAACTGAGTGAAACGAAAATCTTTTGGGAAAGTACCGCTGGCCATTTACTCGAAGAAACTCGACAAGCATTAAATGAGTATTTACTCAGCCTGAAGTTGGCAGATAAAGCGGAAGCAACCATCGAGAAGTATCGAAGGATCATCGAAGCATTTTTTAAGGAGTGCAACCTACCGCTAGAAGAGATTACGAGTGACGATGTATTAACGTGGTTGACGACCATTTCGCAAGGAAAGAAAGCGCGTACTGTTGATTTGTATCTATCGGCTGTCTCTTCATTTTTCAGCTTTTGTTTAGAAGAAGAGTACATGGAAATCACGGTCGTGAAAAAACGATGGCGACCGAAAATTCCTTACTCGTTGCCGAAGTACTTGGATGAATTTGAATTTGCCCGTGTGAAAGTGAGTGCTGAACAGTTATCGATTCGAAATCGAGCCTTGCTGTTGTTTCTCTTTTCAACGGGCTGTCGTGTATCAGAAGTAGCTAGTTTACACGTTCAGGATATTGATTTTAACAAACGAAAAGTGGATGTCACGGGGAAAGGACGAAAAATACGACAGATTTATTTTTCTGAAGAATGTGGACTTGTCCTTCAAGACTATTTGGAAAAGCGTTCAGCTGAACCATCCGATTCGTTATTCATGAATAAATTTGGTGAGGGTCTTCAAGTACAGGGGATTCGAAAAGTGTTGAAAAAAGTGGGTGGTGAAGCTGGACTCGTTCAATCATTTCATCCACATATGTGCCGGCATACATTTGCGACCAATATGCTCGCGAGAGGAGCCGATTTACAGTTCATCGCAGACGTGTTAGGACATGCGGACCTCAACACCACACGAATCTATGCGCAAATCCCAACGGAAGAGATGCTGTTAACCTATCAAAATATTATGGGGTGAAAAACATGAATCAAGAAGTCATTAAACAGTTCTTTTTAGATAACCACAATCAATTTAGTCCAGAGACCGTTCGTGCGTACAAGTTAGCGCTCTCTCAATTCTTCACCGTGTGCGGAAAAAGCGTGGAAGAAGTAAAAGCGAGAGATATCCGGAACTGGTTAGAAGTCATGACGAATGATGGACTTCAACCACGTAGTATCCAACTTAAGCTCGTCGCGCTGAAATCCTTTTATCGCTATTGTATGGAAGAAAACAAAATCAATAAGAATCCGACTTTGAAAGTCGTTACACCGAAAAAGGTCGATTCTCTTCCTTACTATCTATCAAAGCGACAACTGGCCATGCTGCAGGAGCACACAAAGAACAATATAAGAGATCGGGCAATTATTGAAACACTGTATGCCACGGGGGTACGGGTAACTGAATTACTGAATATTAAACTGGAAGATATCAAATGGGAAACGAGACAGATAACGATTCGAAAAGGAAAAGGAAATAAAGGTCGAATTGTCCTCTTTAGTCATGCCTGTGCAGAGCGATTGGTACGGTATATCGAAATGAGGAAGTATGAGGGTGACTACCTATTTTCAAATAAAAGAGGACAACCCATCAGTCGAGACTTAGTTCAAACGAAGTTTCGCGAGTACTCAGGAGCCCTCGGTTTCAAAGTTAGCCCGCACACATTACGGCATACATTTGCGGCAAACTTAGCGGAAAAAGGAATGGATTTTACGTATATTCAAGAATTAATGGGTCATTCCAATATCAATAGTACTAGAATCTATACGCGTTTGATGAACCCTGAACAGAAGAAAAAGTATGATCAATACCAACAGTAAGAAATAGGAGGTGTAGAGATGGCAGGACATTGGGAGGTGAATTGTAAAGGACTGATGGAAGACACTCACATCGTCCTCAATTTATATTTAAAGAGCTTAAAAGATAAGGATCTTAGTAGGGATGCTGTGAGGCGTTACCGAACTGCATTACAATCCTTCTTCTTAGCTCACCGGGTTTCTTATAAATCGATTACTAGAGATGAAGTCGAGCCGTGGCTTACCCAACAACGAGCGCAAAAAAAAGAGCGAACGGTGAAAGATTATCTAAAAACACTGCGTGGTTTTTACAACTTTTGTGTCCAGGCAGGACATTTAGAGAACTTTCCGCTCAATCCGAATTTACAGGAGATATCTACCCCAGATTATTACTGGGAATTGAAAACCAATCTCCCGAATCCAGAGAATCAACTGATTGTGAATCAGTTCTTGCTTCATATGAAAACGCTAGGAAGAACTGAGCATACGATTGTGGCGTTGCGAACCTATTTACAAAGGATTTTCAAGGAAATCGATCAATCGCTTCGTCAGCTAACACTGGAAGAAATTGAACAACGGGTGATAGATACGCATCAACAACGCAGCGAATCGGCGAGGAATGGGATGTGGAGTACACTTCGGTCTCTCTATGAGTATTGTTGGGAGAATGAAATTTTGGAAGACACACCGCTCCGTAATAAAAGGAAATTTGCCGAAGCCACCGATCTCTACTGGGAAGTACAAGGTCGCTTCTCCATTAAGGAGAACAAGGACGTGATCAATGCGTTTTTATTGTATTTGAAGAATAAGAGGCGAACGAAAAAAACGATTGTTGAATATGGGATTGTGTTGCACCGATTTTTTGGTACGAATCCTCTTCATTTTTCACAAGTGGATCGGAAGCAGATTGACGAATGGTTTTCTCTTCAAGATCCGGACTGGAGCATTCGAACCATCAACAACTACAAGCAGGTGTTACGTTCATTTTATTTCTTTTGTGTCCGTAAGGAGTATATGGCGAAATCGCCCATCGACTTATTCTGGGTGGAGAAAAATGCGTCAAAAAAGTACTGGGTGACGGATAAGGTGTTTCGTAACCCAACCAACAAGGAAGTCGTAAATGAGTACTTGCAGTCGATGAAAATTTCGAATATGAGTGAACTGACGATTATTCTCTATAAACGAGCGCTAGAAATATATTTTGTACGGAAAGAGGACGACTTTTCAACTGTTTCTTTTGATGAAATCTTGCAATGGGTCATCCACCAACAAAAAATCGTTCAAGCCACGACGGTGAACGGTCGGTTATCCATCCTCTCTTCTTTTTTCACGTTTTGTGTGGAGGAAGGCTACATGGAGTGTGTTCCCATCAAGAAGAGGTGGTATATGCGGGAACCCAGGCCGATACCTAGGTATCTCGAAAAAGGAGAGCTGGCTAAAGTACGCCAACATGCTGAAAAAGAACTCCTTCGGAATCGAATTATCGTAGAATTCCTTCTCTCGTCAGGATGTCGCATACGTGAACTCCATCTACTGGATAAAAAGGATGTGGACATAGATACACGAACTGCCCGCGTGATGGGCAAAGGAGGAAAAATCCGCGAGGTGCATTTTTCCGTAACGTGTGCACTCTTATTGGAACGGTATGGGGAGATGGAGGAGGTAAAGGAAGAAGAACATCCTGCCTTATTGGTGTCAAGAACAGGAACGAGGCTCGGCATGTCCCGGATGCGAAAAAACATTAATCAACTTGGGAAGTCTGCAGGAATCACAGGCTCGCTATACCCGCATCGCTTCCGTCACACATTTGCGACAGAGTTATTAACCAAAGGAGCTGAACTAGATTTTATCGCCGATGAACTTGGGCATGCGAACTTAGAAACGACGAAAATTTATGCACGTATTCCGAAGTGGAAACTAATCCGTTTATATAGAAGGCATATGGGATAAGAAAGAGGGGAAAATCATGTCGATAGACACTATTGAGCAATTCCAAAAAGATTATCAGCTTCGATTGGCACCTCGCACAATCCGGGCTTACCAAAGTAACATTCTCCAATTTTTCGAACAGACGGGGATACCGTTTCAAGAGATCACCCGAAAGGATATTCGAAACTGGTTGATGTGGTTAGAGGAACAAGGGTACACACCCACGACCATCTACACGAAGTTAATCGGGGTCAAAACCTATTTTAAGTATTGTTTGGAGGAAGGCTGGATTGCCACCAATCCCGCAGCACGTATCCCGTACCCGAAACTCCCTGACAAAGTGCCAATTTACTTGACGAAACCTGAACTCACACAACTTCGTGCCTGTGTCCAACATAGTTTGTTGGAACGCGCCATCGTCGAAATGTTTGTCTCGACAGGGATACGAATGGGTGAGTTAGTCGCAATGAAAAAAGAAGACATCAATGAAACAGATCGAAGTATTCATATCCCGGATGGCAAAGGGAACCAAGGGCGAATCGTATTGATTAGTCTTGAAAGCCTTCAGTATGTTCAAGCATACTTAGCGAGTCGGACCGATGAATTGCCGTATGTATTCGTTAATCACAACGCAACCAAGCGAATACGCCATCAAAAGATCAATGCGAACTTCCAAGTCTATTCCGAACAGTTGGGGTTTCATGTACATCCACACATGCTGCGGCATACATTTGCAGCACACCTTGCCCAAAAAGGGATGCCAGGCGAAGCGATTCAACAGTTGCTTGGGCATCAAAGGCCAGCGACCACTCAACTGTACGCCCGATTGTTTAACCACGCCCGAAAAGAAATGTATGACAAATGGATGTAACCTGGCGATGCAAACAGGGGTACATCCATTCTGGTTC
>NZ_JWIB01000029.1 GCF_000813425.1 Sporosarcina sp. ZBG7A | reverse complement strand
AAAGTGATCATAACCCGAGGGAAGTGCTCATAAATCTCAAGAAGTGATCATAACCCTGGGAAAGTGCTCATAAACCTCAAAAAGAGACCATAACCCATGAAATATGATCATAACCCCAAAAACATGAACTCAAGCATCAATCTACTTTGCCCCAAACTCATTTCCCAAAACAAAAAAAGATCAGCCGCAGCTGATCTCTCCTTAATTCCCAACTCTAACTCATTAAATACAAGTAAATGCATCGATCCGATTTAAGTCAATTCCGGTAAACATCCATCGTCTCCACTGATTGTTCCATTGGAATCCTGCGACAGACGTTCTTCCGACGAAGGTTGGGAAGAACCAAAACCCTCTATTTCGAGATGTCCAGATGTACGTATAGCGGAACATGCATCCGCGAATTCCACCTGGATCTACTCTCAAGAGTTGCTGATCAGGATACGCGGGTGTTTGCGAAGGTGGAGGTGAAGTTGGTGCACTTTGTTGATTTCCGCCACCACCACCACCACCAGATCCTGGATAAGCGGGTTGACTCGGATTCCATCCACCTTGCCATGGTGCATTCGGTTGGTGCGGGAAACCTGGCCATCCTGGTTGCTGTGGCGAATTCGGCCAACCCGGCCATCCTTGCTGGTGGTTGTTATGTGATGGATTCTGCCAATCGTTCCAGCCGTTCACTGCGGTTAGATGAGGATCGATGTTCATTGCAGTTTGATGAGGATCTACATTTAATGCCATTTGATGAGGATTCACATTCATTGCAGTCGCGTTCCAATCATCCTGACTGCTAGGTTGTTGAATGTATCCTTCAGGAAGCTCGGGAAACCATTGTTCCTCGGTGTAATCATTTGGATTCATACTTTTATACCCCTTTCAGAATTTCACTCTGCTCCCCATCCTATGTCAAACGCTCAGGTTGCCTTAGACGAGTGCCTAGATAAGTGACGTCAATCCCTAAATGAGCGTGCCAAACTAAAAAGACGTGGTATGATAAAGAAAAGAAATTTGTACATAAGCTTAAGAACTAATAAGGAGAGTGAGCAAGTGAGTACTGAACGTCCACACATACTGATTATTGATGGAATGGCCCTGTTATTCCGTTCGTTTTTTGCAACAGCTGTACGAAAACAGTTCCAATACAATGAAGATGGAATCCCTACAAATGGGGTTCAAGGATTTCTAAGACATACATTAACTGCAGTTAACCTTTTTCAGCCGACCCATCTTGCGGTTTGCTGGGACATGGGTTCGGTCACTTTCCGAAACGACATTTATGATGGTTATAAAGCCAATCGTCCTGCGCCAGCGCCGGAACTTCTTCCTCAATTTGATATGGCTCGTCAGGTTTCTGAAGCTATGGGATGGAGAAATTATGGGGTTGAAGGAATGGAAGCGGACGACCTGATCGGATCACTCGTCAAAACGTGGAAAGAGGATGCGGATTTAACAATTGTGTCCGGGGATAAGGATTTACTTCAATTACTTGCACCTTCCGTCCAAATCGCCTTAACAAAAAAAGGTCATTCTATCTATGACCTATACACAGAGTCACGTTTTTTAGAAGATTACGGAATGACACCCACTCAATTCATTGACTATAAAGCATTTATAGGCGACACGAGTGATGGCTATCCAGGGGTCAAAGGAATTGGACCGAAGACAGCACTCAAATTGATTCAAACATATGGGACTGCTGAAGAAGTCGTCAATTCATTGGACAAGCTGACGAGTTCTGAGAAAAGCAAAATTCAAGACAACTTGGCGATGCTACATGTATCAAAAGAACTGGCAACCATCCACTGTGAAGTAGATTTAGGAAAAACATTAGAGTCTCTTGAAATTCCGGATTATACTGACCAAACATTAAGCCATCTAAGGAAACAAGGTTTGAACGCAGTCCTCAAACAAATGGCAACAGCAGAACTAGTAGCTGCTACAAGGGGGAGTCTTGATGAAAGAATTATTGATCCTTTTAAGTGATAAGGTAACGGAGAATGCTGAGCAACTTGCAGGCCTGATAACTAAACAGCAGAACGAACGTTATCCGATTATGAATCGTATTGAAGAAGAACTCTTTCTATCTCGCATGGAATTAGTAAAGCTATATGCGAATGCGCTGAAGTTAGAGGAGACAGAACGAATTGAGCAATTGCGTCAATGGGGACAGGAAGCGGGGACTCACTTTGCGAAGAAAGAAAGTGTCTCTTTAGACATGATGCTTCGTGAGGTTCCTGAATACCGTGCATATATTGGTACCGTTTTAAAGCATGAAGGACTAAACCGTAACATCAGTTCAGAGGAAATGTATGAACTGACGACTGTACTCGATACGATTGTGAACGATGTCGTCTACTACTTCAGCCTTCCTTTTGTGCATTATGAAAAGGAAATGCTGAAGATTTCACAAGCTGCGGTTGCTGAATTATCCGTTCCGATTGCATCCATTAACGATACGACTGCTATCCTGCCGTTAATCGGTATTATGGATTTCAATAGAGGAACCGTGCTGCAAGAAAAAGTTCTTAATGAAGCTGTTCGACTCAATCTCGAGCATTTGATCATCGACCTTTCAGGACTTCAAACGACGGATACATTTGTAGCTCAACAGTTATTCATACTCTTTGAATCACTGTCGTTAGTTGGGACTGTTCCAGTCGTTAGTGGAGTAACCCCTGCTATCGCACAAACGCTAGTCGGTCTTGGTATAGACTTCGGCTCCATCAAGAGCTTTGCAACGTTAAAACAAGCAATTCAATATGTAGCATAACAAAAAGGACACTGAGCGAATCAGTGTCCTTTTTGCTTGGAACTTGGAGCGATTTTTACAAAAGTTAAAACCTCTTGGTTCTTTCGATAAGAGACAAATCGCAAGTTGCTAGGAGAAGAAGGGCTTCCATTGTCATGAATTGTGAGAATCACATCATTCGCATTTTTTTCATATCCTATAAGAGGTACCCAGTGATAGTCGAATTCATACTTTCCACTCCACTTGAAAGTAAACCATTTATCAAATTTCGCCGCAACGGGACGTCCGTTCTCAAGTTCGGATATCGCTTCGGATAACGAACATTTCCGAACTTCCCAATCGGCACCTAGTATCTTATGAAGCCTATGAACGAAACGCCATGTGAATAACCCGATTCGAGTAGTTCCTAATAGCTTGTAAAGCTTATTGACAGAAACTTTGGAAATTGGGACATTCAAATAGTGTAAGATCACAGAAGCTGTTACGGGACCGCATGCAGATGGTCTTAGCTGTATGTCTATGGAAGGTTCATATTGTGATTTGCCTTGTAGTTGTTTTAAGAACGGCACGACAAAATCCTCCCTTATTTACTCTTTTGAAAAGGAAAGTCCTTTTTCATCCATTAGAGTTTGTAGTGCTGATTTGAAGTTTGCGTATGACTCTACTTCAGAAGCAACTCCTGAATTAACCATTTGACGGACAAATGGAGGAGTGAAGCCAACCATGATTGGACGAATGCCCATCAATCGAAGTTCGGATCGCATGAGTTGCAATTCATGAGTCAGCATTTCCAAACCTTCCTCTTCAGCCAAACGGATACTTGAAAAGTCGAATACGGCAGCTTCAGTATGTCTATGGTCCCCAGCATACTCAAGAACTTTCGTGCGAATACGTTCCATTCGTTCTCTATCTATATATCCGACAATAGGGAGCAAGATTGTATTATCAATAATTGACGTAATAATTGGAACAGATGTCTCACTAATAATTTCTTCATACTTGGCAATAGTGGCTTTTAATTGTGCAATTTCTTCTATATGACTCATTCTACACCTCTTAGTTTTTCTTTAACCTCTCTTAAGTATAACTGATTTTCAAAAAAATACATAAAAAAAACCGACTGCATAGGCAGCCGGAGGAATTGCTAGTATCTTTTAAATTGTTAGACCTTCAAGGAAGCTTGTCACTTGCTCAGGAGATTTTGCGTTGGCACTATGAAGGTGCGCTTTTTTCTCTCCATTTTCAAAAATGAGTAAGCTCGGAATCCCCATCACATCATACTTTTCTGCGATTTCAGGAAGAACATCGCGGTCTACATCATACCAATCGTACTGATCGTAATCTTCTGTAATAGGTCCGATAAACATGTCCATCACTCGACAGTCTGGGCACCATCCTGCCTGGAATTTAATAACTGAGCGTGATGGTTCGTTAATAATGTCATCGAATTGTTTTGCGGTTGTAATTGAATCCATGTATATTCGACTCCTTTCATATCTTCAGTGTACAATGAAAAGCGCTTTCAGCCCATCAACTTGTTTCGGAAGGAATGAATAGTTGTTTTTTAGATTTAAATATTGCGAAAACGCAGGAAATAGTCTACAATTAGATTCATAGAAAAGGTTTCTATTTTTTTTACCCACAAAATGAATGAGCGTTCATTCAAAAGCAAAGGGAGGATTTCACGTGGCTTATCAAATTAAGAAAGCAGCAGTTATCGGATCTGGTGTTATGGGGTCTGGAATCGCTGCACACCTCGCCAATATTGGGATTCCTGTTCTTCTTCTGGACATTGTTCCAAACAAATTGACAGAAGACGAAGAGAAAAAAGGATTTACACTGGAGCATAAGGCAGTTCGCAATCGAGTTGTATCTGGATCGATTCAGAAACTACTAAAACAAAAACCAGCACCACTGACTTCTAAGAAAAACCTAGCTTTAATTGAAGCGGGCAACTTGGAAGACGACTTAGAAAAGTTGAAAGACGTGGACTGGATCATTGAAGTTATCGTTGAAAACTTAGAAGTTAAAAAGGGCTTATATGAAAAAATCGACGCTGTTCGCAAACCCGGAACGATCGTCACTTCAAATACATCAGGAATTAGTATCGATGCTATGGCAGAAGGTCGTTCAGAAGACTTCCAAAAACATTTCCTAGGTACGCATTTCTTCAATCCGCCGCGTTACTTGAAATTGCTTGAAGTGATTCCAGCAAAAACGACTTCAAATGAAGTAATCGAGTTCATGACGTCATTCGGTGAAGATCGCCTTGGTAAAGGTGTCGTGTTAGCTAAAGACACGCCGAACTTCATCGCCAATCGAATCGGAACATACGGACTTCTCGTCACGCTTCGTGAGATGGAAAAACGCAGTTACACAGTTGGTGAAGTGGACTCTGTAACTGGAACTCTGATTGGACGCCCAAAATCTGCGACATTCCGCACGTTGGATGTAGTAGGGCTGGATACATTCATGCATGTTGCGAAAAACGTCTACGACAAGACTGAAGGGGAAGAGCAGGCGGTATTCGAACTTCCTGAATTCATGAAGAAAATGATCGACAACGGGTGGATCGGTGCTAAAGCGAAGCAAGGATTCTTTGTGAAAAAAGGCAAAGAAATCTTCGAGATCGATTCATCGACGCTTGAATACGGCCTAGTCAAGAAAATGAAAACGCCTTCAATTGAAATGGCGAAGCAGCAAAAAGGACTCGGCAACCGTGTAAAGTCATTAGTGTACGCAGATGATCGTACAGGAGAGCTTCTCTGGAGCATCTTAGCGCCGACACTTCTTTACTCTGCTGACATGCATGGCAAAATCGCAGATACAATCGTATCCATCGATAATGCGATGAAATGGGGCTTCGGATGGCAACAGGGGCCGTTTGAAGTTTGGGATGCTATCGGTGTCAGCAAATCAGTCGAACGGATGAAGGAACAGGGAGAAACAATTCCTGAATTCGCTCAAAAATTGCTCGATAAAGGATTCGAAACCTTCTATAAAGAGGAAGACAACGAGCTCTTCTACTTCGATGGGGAAGGATACTCTCCAGTTCCGGTTAATGAGAAAGTAATCGACTTGAAGCGCTATAAGAAAAAGCATGGCGTCATCAAGAAAAACTCTGGCGCAAGCTTGATCGACATGGGAGACGGAATTGCACTTCTTGAGTTCCATTCACAGTCAAATGCGATTGGCCTCGACATTATGCAAATGATTAACTTTGCGGTGGATGAAGTTGAAAAGAACTATAAAGGTCTCGTCATCGGTAACCAAGGAAAGAACTTCTGTGTCGGTGCAAACCTCGGAATGATTTTGATGGAAGCGCAAGATGATAACATCTTCGAACTCGATTTCGTAGTGCGTACGTTCCAAAACGCAATGATGAAAATCAAGTATTCATCGAAACCAGTCGTTGCAGCACCGTTCCAAATGACGTTGGGTGGCGGAGCAGAAGTCTGCTTGCCAGCTGCTCATATCCAAGCTTCCATGGAAACGTATATCGGCCTCGTTGAAGCTGGAGTTGGACTCATTCCTGGTGGAGGCGGAAACGTCGGTCTTTACTTGAAACACTTAAAAGGATTGCCGAATGGCGTTCAAGTGGACTACCAAAACATCGCGAACAACGTATTCGAATCGATTGCGATGGCAAAAGTGTCGACTTCCGCTGATGAAGCACGTGAAAACAACTTCCTCGATTTCGCAGATGGCATTAGCGTCAATGCGGATCATCTATTATATGATGCAAAACAAGCAGCACTATCACTTTATGACAATGGCTATCAAGCGCCAAAGCATGAGAAATTCCCGGTAGTTGGTGAAACCGGCTATGCAACGTTATTACTCGGTGCTGAAGGCATGCGTTTGTCAGGGTTCATCAGCGATCATGATATGAAGATTGCGAAGAAACTCGCATACGTATTGGCTGGAGGCAAACTGCCATACGGCACACTAGTCGATGAGCAGTACTTGCTGGATTTAGAGCGAGAAGCGTTCTTGAGCTTAGTAGCAGAGCCGAAATCACAAGCTCGCATGCAACACATGCTTGTCAAAGGCAAACCATTGCGTAACTGATGAACAGAACTTTTAGAGGAGGAAACACAATGCGTGAAGCAGTAATCGTAGCGGGTTCCCGCACACCGGTTGGTAAAGCAGGTAAAGGATCACTTGCAACAGTCCGACCAGATGATTTAGGAGCCCTTACTATAAAAGAAACATTAAAACGCGCAGGAGGATATGACGGTCCGATTGAAGACCTGATCATCGGCTGCGCAATGCCGGAAGCAGAACAAGGCATGAATATGGCACGTAATATCGGTGCACTTGCGGGATTACCGGATACGACACCAGCGATTACCATCAACCGTTTTTGTTCATCAGGACTCCAGTCCATTGCTTATGCAGCTGAACGCATTATGCTTGGACACTCTGAAGCCATCCTAGCAGGTGGTGCAGAATCTATGAGTATGGTTCCAATGATGGGGAATACCGTTCGACCGAATGCAAAGCTTGCTGAAGAAGCACCTCAGTATTACATGGGAATGGGGCATACTGCCGAGCAAGTTGCCGTAAAATATGGAATCAGTCGTGACGACCAAGATGCGTTTGCGGTTGAATCTCACCGTCGCGCAGCAGCAGCGATTGACGCTGGAAAGTTCGATGACGAAATCGTCCCAGTCGAATTTACAAAAGGATATGTCGACAACAACGGGAAATTTGCAGAGAAAAAAGAAACGTTTTCTATGGATGAAGGCGTACGTCGCGGTACAACTACGGAAATCCTAGCGAAATTGCGTCCTGCCTTCTCCGTTACAGGATCAGTAACAGCAGGTAACGCTTCGCAAACGTCTGACGGTGCAGCATCTGTACTCGTCATGGATCGTGAAAAAGCTGTGGCGGAAGGGCTTACGCCAATCGCGAAGTTCCGTTCGTTTGCAGTAGCAGGCGTTCCACCTGAAATTATGGGAATTGGTCCAATCGCTGCGATTCCTAAAGCGTTGAAAATCGCTGGACTATCAATTGACGATATTGACGTATGGGAATTGAACGAAGCGTTCGCATCGCAATCTCTTCAAGTCATCCGTGAGCTGAAATTAGATACGAGCAAAGTGAACGTCAACGGCGGCGCAATCGCTCTCGGTCACCCACTTGGTGCAACCGGTACGATTTTGACTGTGCGTATGATGAGTGAACTGAAGCGTCAAGGCAAGCAATTCGGTGTCGTTACGATGTGTATCGGTGGCGGAATGGGCGCAGCTGGCGTGTTTGAATTACTTTAAAAAATCATGAACGTAAAATAGAGGAGGAACTAGAAATGACTGAAACTACGACAAATGAGCTTATTAAAGGCGGGGCGTTTTTAACTGAAGACATTACACCAGATCGCGTATTCACGCCCGAAGATTTTTCTGACGAGCAAAAGATGATCGCGAAAACAGCGGAAGACTACGTGAAAAACGAAGTGCTTCCAGTTGTGGATAAATTAGAAAACCATGAGTTTGAGCATTCCGTGAAACTTCTTAAATCTGCTGGAGATCTTGGTCTTCTAGGCGCAGACGTTCCTGAAGAATATGATGGTCTTGGGTTGGATAAAATCTCATCTGCATTGATCTCAGAGAAACTAGCAGTTGCTGGTGGATTCTCAATCACTCACGGTGCACACGTTGGAATCGGTACGCTTCCAATCGTATTGTTCGGTAACGAAGAGCAAAAGAAGAAGTACCTACCGAACTCTGTAGCAGGTGATAAAATCTCTGCGTATGCACTAACTGAGCCAGGTTCAGGTTCAGATGCTCTTGGAGCGAAGACGACTGCAAAAATGAACGCAGCGGGTACTCACTACGTATTGAATGGTGAAAAGCAGTGGATTACGAACGCTGGCTTTGCTGACGTTTTCGTTGTCTATGCGAAAATCGATGGCGATAAATTCTCAGCATTCATCGTAGAGCGCGAATTCCCTGGTGTTTCTGTTGGAGCGGAAGAGAAAAAGATGGGCATCAAGTCTTCATCTACTCGTACACTGATCTTATCTGATGCTGAAGTTCCTGTAGAGAACTTGCTTGGAGAAGTTGGTCGTGGTCACATTATCGCTTTCAACATCTTGAACATTGGTCGTTATAAGCTTGGAGTAGGTACAGTTGGTGGGTCAAAACGTGCGCTTGAACTTGCGATTTCGTATTCAAACGAGCGTAAGCAATTCAATACGCCGATTTCATCGTTCAACTTGACGAAAGAAAAGATTGCAACGATGGCATCTCAGCTTTATGCGACTGAAAGCTTGATTTATCGTACAGTCGGTTACTTCGAGCAACGTCAAAGCCAGATGACTGCTGAACAGCAAAAAGACGGAAAAGCGATTGCAGCGGCGATTGCTGAATACGCGATTGAATGTTCTATCAACAAAGTAGTTGGGTCTGAGACACTCGATTATATCGTTGACGAAGCGGTTCAACTACACGGTGGATATGGTTTCATGGCTGAATACGAAGTAGAGCGCGCATACCGCGATTCACGTATCAACCGAATCTTCGAAGGAACAAACGAAATTAACCGTATGATCGTTCCTGGAACATTCATGAAGAAAGCGCTAAAAGGCGAGTTGCCATTGTTGCAACAAGCTCAAGCACTTCAAGAAGAGTTGCTTATGATGATGCCGGAAGAAATTGGCGATGCACCGCTTGAACAAGAAAAAGTTCTTGTGAAGAATGCAAAGAAAATTGGTTTGCTAGCTGCTGGATTAGCTGCACAACGCTATGGTACGAAACTCGAGCAGGAACAAGAAGTTCTTGTGAACATTGCTGATATTGCTAATAACATCTTTGCAATGGAATCTGCACTCCTACGTACTGAAAAAGCAGTCGCGAAAAACGGAGCAGAAAAAGAACAACAAAAAATCTTGTACACAGAGATCTTCTGTCAAGAAGCATTTGCCGCAATCGAACGCGATGCGAAAGAAACGCTTTACGCTGCAGTGGACGGAGATAACCAGCGCATGATGATTTCAGCATTGCGTAAGTTGACTCGCTCAAACCCTTACAACGTAATTGCGAAGAAGCGTGAAGCATCAGTCAAGCTGATCGATGCTGCGAAGTATGTTGTTTAATTCATAACTTTTGTACACTCCCATCCAGACTGCAATTCTGTAGTCTGGATGTTTTTGTGGTAAAATGGAACCAATGGGGGTGACTGTATTGGGACTGCACTATTATGGCTATCCAAAATGTACAACATGTAAAAAGGCTGAAAAGTGGCTGAAAGAAAATGATATTTCTTACGATGCATCCAACATTGCTGAACAGCCACCGAGCGAACAAGCATTGAAAGAAATGATCACTAGTTCTGAAATGCCGTTGAAGAAGTTCTTTAACACGAGTGGCATGAAATATCGTGAACTCGGTTTAAAGGACAAACTTGCTACTATGAGTGAGGATGAACAAATCCAATTGCTAGCGTCTGACGGCATGCTCATTAAGCGTCCACTTGTGACTGATGGTAAAACGACTACTGTCGGGTTCAATGAGCAAACGTTTGCAGAAACGTGGAAGGCATAACTTCATTTCTTGTCTTTCAAAGGTACCTGTGGCAAAATAGAATCAGATATAACAATTATTAGTTGGAGGGGAATAGAATGAGCACACCACAAGGTTTGAAGTATTCTGAAGAGCACGAATGGGTTAAAGAAGAAGACGGTAAATACCGAATTGGTATTACACACTTTGCACAATCTGAGCTTGGTGATATCGTGTTCGTTGAATTGCCATCTGTTGGCGACGAATTGAAATCAGACGAGCCATTCGGTAGCGTTGAATCTGTAAAAACGGTTTCAGAACTATATGCACCAATCAGCGGTAAAGTCGTTGAAGTGAACGAAGATTTAGAGGACAGCCCTGAGCTTGTCAACGAATCTCCTTACGAGGGTGCTTGGATGGTCGTTGTGGAAGCAACGAAACCAGCTGAACTGGATGAGCTTATGACTCCTGAAGACTACGACAAAATGACTGTCGGAGAATAATACTAAAAGGCGCCGACTATCCGGCGTCTTTTATATTTTCTATTGAAATAGAGTGTCAACAGTGTTGATTTACGTTTCAGGCGGACGCGGGCCTACAGGAAGTAGGTCATGCAACCGTTGCGGCAGGACGCCGCGTACTTAGGTTGTTTCCTTGAACTTCCCCCAGGAGTCGCCGCCTTACACTTCAATCAACGAGATTTTTTGCATCTAGTGACGTCATCAAAAGCTATCTAGATTCATCAGGGATCTTTAGTCCCTATATGCTATTTTTAGAGTGAAGGTGATAGGCATGAATGAATGGACATATAGTGAGTGGAAAGAACTCGCTGATCGAGAAGAGCTGGCGGCATTCTATTTGTATACACCGCTATGCGGAACGTGTGCAGTGGCCGGCAAAATATTGAATGTCGTAACAGAGTTGAAGCCAAGTCTTCCAATTGGAAAAGCTAACTTAAACTATGTTGAAGAACTGGCGACAGAATACCAGGTTGAAAGCGTACCGTGCCTGCTCATCAAGCGAAAAGGCGAGCAAGCTGAGAAAGTCTATGCCTTTCAATCGGTTCAAAATATTCTCGAAAAGCTTAGTTGACACTCCTAAACCGCTATGGTATAACTAAAAGCAACCAATTGAATAACTGACTCTTATAAAGAGAGGTGGAGGGGAGAACCCTGTGAAGCCCGGCAACCGTCAATTTACTTGAAATGGTGCCAAGTCACACAAAGCGTATGCTTTGAAAGATGAGAGATCGGATGAACGCCATGAATTCTTATGCGTACGCCTTTCTGTGAATCTGCAGGAAGGCGTTTTTAATTTTAATCGCAATCATTGATGGACAGAATGAAAGCAGTGAGGTGGGTGTCGAATGATTCAATTAGCAAATGTCAACAAACGATTTGGGACCTCAAGCACTGCGATTACTGCAGTTGACGGAGTAAACCTAACGATTGAAGAAGGAAAAATATATGGCATTATCGGGTATAGTGGTGCTGGTAAAAGTACGCTAATTCGATTGCTCAACGGGTTAGAACAACCAACAGACGGTTCTGTCGAAGTAAACGGTCGTAAGATTTCATCCATAGGTGGAAAAGAACTTCGTCAAGCCCGTCAAAAAATCAGTATGATCTTCCAACATTTTAACTTACTTTGGTCTCGTACCGTAAAAGAGAACATTACATTCCCTTTAGAAATAGCAGGAGTTAAAAAGGCAGAGAGAGAGCGGAAAGCAGCGGAATTGATAGAGCTCGTAGGCTTAGCAGGACGTGAAAATGCCTATCCATCCCAATTGTCGGGTGGACAGAAACAACGTGTCGGAATTGCCCGGGCACTCGCGAACGACCCTGAAGTGCTCTTATGTGACGAAGCAACGTCCGCACTCGATCCAGAAACGACTGATGCGATTTTAGACTTGTTGACAAGCATTAACGAACGGCTTGGATTAACAATTGTCCTCATCACGCACGAAATGCACGTCATCCGGAAAATCTGTCATGAAGTCGCAGTGATGGAAGCAGGACGTGTTGTAGAAACTGGAGACGTACTACAACTGTTCCAGTCACCGAAAGAACAGATAACAAAACGATTCGTTTCGCAAGTGACTGAACCGGAAGATGCGAAGAAAGTGATGTCGCTCATGCGTCAGGATTATCCGGACGGCACACTTGTCAAACTAGCGTTTGTTGGGGAACGTACAGAGCAACCCGTACTCGCTAGTTTAATAAGAGAGTATCCAGTGGATGTCAGTATTCTTCAAGGAAACATCTCGCAAACTCGTGGCGGTGCATACGGGACAATGATTTTACAAATAACAGGTGAACCAGAGGCAACCGCAAATGCAATTCAATATTTACATGAACAAGGTGTCCAGACGGAGGTGTTTGAGAAATGATTGAAACGTATTTCCCGAACGTGGACTGGGCAAAAATGTGGGAAGCAACAGTAGAAACACTTTATATGACGTCTGTCTCAACCATATTCACTTTCATCATCGGGCTAGCACTTGGGATCCTTCTTTTCCTAACCGGTCCAGGCCATATATGGGCAAACAAGCTAATTAACTTGCTAACGGGATCAATTGTTAACATTTTCAGATCGATTCCTTTCATTATATTGATCATCCTTCTAATTCCGTTTACTAAGTTTCTAATCGGAACAATCAGAGGCCCAGAAGCTGCAATGCCGGCATTGATTATTGGAGCTGCTCCGTTTTACGCAAGAATGGTACTGATTGCGCTGCAGGAAATTGACAAAGGTGTTCTAGAAGCAGCACGCTCGATGGGTGCAAAAACCTCAACTATCATTTTTAAAGTATTATTGCCAGAGTCGATGCCCGCTTTAATCTCCGGGATTACAGTGACAGCAATCGCACTTGTTGGCTACACGGCGATGGCAGGAATTATCGGCGCTGGAGGACTAGGAACACTTGCCTTCCTAGACGGATTCCAGCGGAGCCGAGAAGACGTCACACTCGTTTCAACAATCTTGATCCTAATCGTCGTCTTCATCCTACAATTTGCAGGAGACTTCGCCGTCAAAAAGCTCGACAAACGATAACACAGGGAAAAACAGGCATGCCTGTCTACTATATAAGTGGTTTGATGAATTAAAACTGATGCCTGGCATCTCCGTTGATAGGAGTGGAAGGCGGCGACTCCTGTGGGAAAGTTCATGGAAACAACCTAAGTACGCGGCGTCCTGCCGCAACGGTTGCATGACCTACTTCCTGTAGGCCCGCGTCCGCCTGCAACGGAAATCAACACTGTTCGTTATCAAATCTAAAAAAACAGAAAAGGGAAGTGGAATGGATGAAAAAGTTTTTAACAGGAATTTTACTAGCAGTACTTGTATTAGCACTTGCAGCATGTGGTTCAAAAGACGACAAAGATGGAAACGCAAGCGGTTCTGATGAAGACGTAAAAGTCATTAAAGTTGGCGCATCCAACGTTCCACACGCAGAAATTCTGGAAGAAGCAAAGCCACTATTGAAAGAAAAAGGCTATGACTTGGAGATTGAACCGTATCAGGATTATGTATTACCGAACCAAGATCTTGATTCTGGTGACCTGGACGCAAACTACTTCCAGCACATCCCTTACATGGAAACACAAATTGCGGACCACGGATATGACTTCACAAACGCAGGCAGCATTCATATCGAGCCAATCGGTGTCTATTCTAAGAAATACAAATCACTAGACGAACTTCCGGATGGCGCTACAATCCTTATCAGTAACTCGGTTGCTGACCACGGTCGTGTTCTTGCAATGCTTGAAGCAGAAGGTCTTATCAAGCTTAAAGACGGTGTGGATAAGACAAAAGCTGAAGTGAAAGATATCGTGGATAACCCGAAAAACATCAAGTTCGACGCAAACTATGAAGCAGCACTTCTTCCACAAATGTTTGACAGCGAAGAAGGCGATGCAGTACTGATCAACTCGAACTACGCAATTGATGCAGGCATCAACCCAATGGAGGATTCTATTGCACTTGAAGAATCTGATTCTCCATATGTGAACATCCTTGCAGTGAATACAGGGGATGAAGACAAACCAGCTATCAAAGCACTTGTCGAGGTTCTAACTTCAAAAGAGATCCAAGACTTCATCCTCGATGAGTGGAAAGGTTCAGTCGTACCAGTTACTAAATAATATAGAAGCAACCCCTCATCTTGAGTCTACAAAGATGAGGGGTTTTTTTGGATAAAAAATAGGACTGATTTTTAAAGCGTTTTCATGTATGATAGAGAGAGTTTTACTAATTCAACGCACGAAAGGGGTTTGGAAAGTGAAATTTAAAATAGGACTTATATGGAGAATTGTCATTGCTATCGGTCTCGCAGTAGGACTTGGGTATTTGACACCTATGATTGGTGAAGGGTTTGCAAAAGGCTTCACACGTCTCTTCGCAACATTCAACATGATCTTTGGAGGATTCCTTAACTTTGTAGTTCCTTTAATTATTTTGGCATTCATCGCACCAGGAATTGCGAAACTCGGTAAAGGTTCTGGGAAGTTGCTTGGTCTTGCGACATTATTCGCTTACACATCGACGATTATCGCAGGGATTCTTGCATACTTTGCAGCAACAACCTTACTTCCGGGATACATAAGCGGGTTAGGAAGCAAATCTATTGATACTGCGAAAGAAGCAGCGAGCGCTTTCTTCGAGCTAGAAATGACACCTCTTATGGGCGTTATGACGGCGTTGCTTCTTGCATTCGTACTAGGTATCGGAATGGCTGCAATCGGCAGTAAAACAATGTTACACATGTTTGAAGAATTGAACACGATAATAGAAAAAGTGATCACGGTCATTATCATACCGCTCTTACCAATACATATTTTTGGGATTTTCTTGAATATGACATATACAGGTGAAGTTGCTAAAGTGCTATCGATTTTCATCTTCGTATTCATTATGATCATTATTCTTCACCTAGTTATGTTGACACTGCAATACACAGTTGCTGGAGCTGTTTCAAAACGGAATCCATTCCGTCTGATGAAGATTATGGCACCAGCTTATTTCACAGCGATTGGTACACAATCTTCAGCAGCAACGATCCCTGTAACATTACGTCAAGCAAAACAAACTGGGGCGTCTGCACGAGTGACGGACTTTACCGTTCCTTTGTTTGCAACAATCCACTTGTCAGGGAGTACGATTACACTCGTATCTTGTTCAATCGGGGTTATGCTGATGAATGGTGTTCCAGTCAGCTTTGTTACTTACCTCGGTTTCATCTTCATGTTAGGAATTACAATGATTGCGGCTCCTGGAGTACCAGGCGGAGCGGTTGTTGCGGCAACGGGTCTTCTAGCTTCTATGTTAGGTTTCGACGAATCCATGGTAGCACTCATGATTGCTCTGTACATGGCACAAGATAGCTTCGGAACTGCAACGAACGTTACAGGTGATGGAGCGCTTGCAATTGTCGTCGACAGCTTTTCAAAAGACGGCACATCTGCCAAACTATCGAAATGATTGACCTATTATAAGCAGCGCGTCTATCTTCTGTTCTATTAGAGGATGGCGCGCTTTTTGTTTCTATACAAGGGATAAAGAAATAGATGAGAAAACCTTTGTTAATGAGGGTTAACCTTAAAAAATAGTTTGTGAACAGTTCGTGATAAATTCTCATTCACAAAACGGCAATTGAAAATGGAAATAGTTTGTGAATATCGCGGGAAAAGGAGGTTTCTTTTATAAATTATAATCATTCTCAATGATTTGCATGTACTTCGTATATAGGATAAGATTAGAATGATGATAAATAGAAGATGAGTGAAATTCATCTTAAGCATACTGGAGGTATTGGAATGGCTACTTTGGAAATCAAAGATCTTCATGTTTCAATCGAAGACAAAGAAATACTTAAAGGTGTCAATTTAACAATCAACACAAATGAAATCCATGCAATCATGGGACCGAACGGAACAGGTAAATCCACGCTCGCGTCTGCAATCATGGGTCATCCAAAATACGAAGTAACATCAGGTTCTGTACTTCTTGATGGAGAAGAAGTTCTAGAAATGGAAGTCGACGAACGTGCGAAAGCGGGTCTGTTCCTAGGCATGCAATATCCAAGTGAAATTACAGGCGTAACAAACGCTGACTTCCTTCGCTCAGGCGTTAACGCTCGTCGCGAAGAAGGCGACGAAATTTCGCTTATGAAGTTCATCCGTGAACTCGATAGCAAAATGGAACTCCTTGAAATGGACGAAGATATGGCAACTCGCTACTTGAACGAAGGATTCTCAGGTGGAGAGAAAAAACGTAACGAAATTCTTCAACTTATGATGTTGAAGCCTAAATTCGCAATTCTAGACGAAATCGACTCCGGTCTTGATATTGATGCTTTACGTATCGTTTCAACAGGTATCAACGAAATGCGCGGAGAAGACTTTGGTTGCCTAATCATTACTCACTATCAGCGTCTATTGAACTACATCACACCTGACCACGTTCACGTGATGATGCAAGGCCGAGTTGTGAAATCTGGTGGAGCTGAACTTGCTCGCAAACTAGAAGAACACGGTTACGACTGGATTAAAGAAGAGCTAGGTATTGAAGAAGAGACGGTTGAACAAGAAGCGTAAGAGGGAGGACGATTGAACATGACGGTTGAAACTAAATTGGCATTGACCGGAGAAGACGTCCGCTCTTATTCCGCAACTACGGGAGAAGCGAGCTGGTTAACCGATCTCCGCTTGGATGCACTGGGCAAAGTAGACTCACTTCCAATGCCGAAACCAGATAAAACTAAGATTGATAAATGGAACTTCACGGAGTTTCCTGTACATGCTGTTGAAAGCACTGTATATGAGAACCTTAGCGAACTTCCAGACGATGCGAAATCACTTGTAGACGCAGAAAACCAAAAAAACATCTACGTGCAACATAACAACACACCTGCTTTTTTATCGCTATCTGATGAATTGAAAGAGCAAGGCGTTATTTTGACAGATATTTTCACGGCATCTCGTGAACATAGTGATCTTGTAAAGAAATACTTCATGACGGATGGCGTTAAAGTGGACGAGCACCGCCTCACTGCATTCCACGCAGCTCTCATGAACGGTGGCGTATTTGTATACGTACCAAAAAACGTAGAAGTTAAACAACCGATTCAAGTGTTGTTTTTACATGATGATGCACAAGCATCCCTTTTCAACCACGTAATTGTAGTTGCTGAAGCGAATAGTGCTGTCACTTACGTTGAGAACTATCTATCTACAGTCCCTCACGCTGAAGGACTTGCAAATATCATTTCAGAAGTGTTCACAGGCGATAACGCCGTCGTCACTTATGGTGCAGTGGATGTTCTTGCTGAAGGGTTTACAACTTACGTAAACCGTCGTGGTATTGCTGGCCGTGATAGCCGCATTGATTGGGCGCTGGGCTTAATGAACGATAGCAACACGATTTCAGACAACTTGACACATTTAGTTGGCAACGGTTCACGCTGTGATATGAAATCTGTTGTAGTAGGACGCGGAACACAAAAACAAAACTTCACTTCTGAAATTGTCCATTGGGGACTTGACACAGAAGGTCACATTTTAAAGCACGGCGTTATGAAAGATGCTGCTTCATCCATCTTCAACGGTATTGGTAAAATCGAGAAAGGTGCAACACGTTCAAATGCGGAGCAAGAGTCGAGAGTACTTATGCTTAGCGAAAAAGCTCGTGGAGATGCCAATCCGATTCTTTTAATCGATGAAGACGATGTAACTGCAGGACACGCTGCTTCTGTTGGACGCGTAGATCCACTCCAGTTGTTCTACTTAATGAGCCGCGGAATTTCGAAGCAGGAAGCAGAACGCCTCGTCATCCATGGTTTCCTTGCGCCAGTTGTTAGCAAATTGCCAATCGAAGGCGTCAAGAAACAGTTGACGGAGGTCATTGAAAGGAAAGTGCGCTAATGCTGAACAACGACATTCGCAAAGATTTCCCGATACTCGACCAAGAAGTAAATGGGTATCCTCTCGTATATCTTGACAGTGCAGCAACTTCTCAGAAACCACGTCAAGTAATTGAGGCGGTTGCCAACTACTATCAAAATGATAATGCAAACGTTCACCGAGGAGTCCACACACTTGGTAACAGAGCGACAGAAGGTTATGAAGGCGCGCGTGAAACTGTGCGCAAGTTCTTGAATGCTTCGTCAACAGAAGAAATCATCTTCACTCGTGGAACGACAACAGCATTGAATCTTATTGCTCAAAGCTATGGTCGTGCAAACATTAGTGAAGGTGATGAAATCCTCATCACGTATATGGAGCATCACTCGAACATCATTCCTTGGCAGCAACTAGCGAAAGCGACTGGAGCTGTTTTGAAATACATCGATCTTGAAGAAGATGGCACGATAGCACTTGAAAAAGTGAGCGATGCGATGACAGATCGGACGAAGATTGTTTCGATGATGTATGTCTCCAACGTTTTGGGAACGATGAATCCGATAAAAGAAATTACGGAAATTGCTCATGTGCACAATGCAATCATGGTGGTGGATGCAGCGCAAGCAGCGCCCCATCTAAAGCTGGATGTACAGGACTTAGACTGTGATTTCCTTGCGTTTTCCGGACATAAGTTGTGTGGTCCTACAGGCATCGGTGCACTCTACGGAAAAAAAGCGCTATTGAATGAAATGGAACCTATTGAATTCGGTGGTGAAATGATCGACTTCGTAGGACTTTATGATTCTTCATGGAAAGAACTGCCTTGGAAATTTGAAGGTGGGACACCGATCATTGCTGGTGCGATTGGAATGGCGGCGGCTATCGATTATATCGAATCTATTGGACTTGATAATATTGAGAAGCATGAGCACGAACTGGTCGCATATGCAATGGAACAAATGAAGACTGTTGAAGGTCTTGAAATTTATGGCCCACGGGATTCAAGCAAGCGTGCAGGGATTGTCACCTTCAATCTGGACGGTGTTCATCCTCACGATTTAGCAACTGTGTTAGATATGAATGGTGTAGCAGTTCGTGCAGGACACCATTGTTGCCAGCCTCTTATGAAATGGTTGGATGTATCTGCAACAGCACGTGCCAGCTTCTATCTCTACAACACGAAAGAAGATGTGGACCGTCTTGTTGAAGGCCTTCGCATGGCAAAGGAGTATTTTCAATAATGGGAAACGAAAAACTAGATCAGCTGTATCGTTCGGTCATAATGGATCATTATAAAACTCCTCGTAACAAAGGAGTTCTTGAAAGCAGCAACGTTACCATCGATATGAATAACCCTACTTGCGGAGATGTGATTCACTTAACGCTTCAAGTAGAAGACGACATTGTTAAGGATGCTAAGTTTGAAGGAGAAGGATGTTCGATTTCAATGGCATCGGCTTCGATGATGACGCAACTTATCAAAGGCAAGAATACTGAGGATGCAGTAACTGCAGCTCACGCTTTTTCGGATATGATGTTGGGTAAAGATATCGATGATTCTATGGATTTTGGTGATATTGAGGCGTTGACGGGGGTTGCTAAATTCCCTGCGCGTATTAAATGTGCAACACTGCCATGGAAAGCAATGGAGAAAGGAATCGCGAGCGATTCCGAATAATTGAACGAAGGAGGACTATCAAATGGCTAAAAAGATGCCTGAAATTGGCGATTACAAATACGGTTTCCATGACAAAGACGTATCCGTATTCCGTTCTGCACGTGGATTGACAAAAGAAATTGTTGAAGAAATCTCACGTATGAAAGAAGAACCGGAGTGGATGCTGAATTACCGTCTGAAGTCTCTTGAGTTGTTCTATAGCAAGCCGATGCCACAATGGGGCGGAGACTTGAATTCGTTGAACTTCGATGAGATTACGTATTACGTAAAACCATCTGAAGCAACAGAAACTTCATGGGATGAAGTACCAGAAGAAATCAAGCGTACGTTTGACAAACTGGGAATTCCTGAAGCAGAACAAAAATACCTTGCAGGTGTTTCTGCGCAGTATGAGTCCGAAGTGGTTTACCACAACATGAAACAAGAACTGACTGACTTAGGAATTGTCTTTAAAGATACAGACTCTGCACTTCGTGAAAACGAAGAACTATTCAAGAAGCATTTTGGTACAGTAATCCCGAACTCTGATAATAAATTCGCTGCATTGAACTCAGCGGTTTGGTCAGGTGGATCGTTCATCTATGTACCACCAGGCGTTAAAGTGGAAACACCACTACAAGCGTACTTCCGCATTAACTCTGAGAATATGGGACAATTCGAGCGCACACTTATCATCGTTGATGAAGGCGCAAGCGTTCACTACGTAGAAGGCTGTACAGCTCCTGTTTATACAACGAACTCACTTCACAGTGCGGTTGTAGAAATCATCATCAAAAAAGATGCTTACTGCCGTTACACGACGATTCAAAACTGGGCGAACAACGTGTACAACCTAGTAACGAAGCGTGCCGTCTGTGATGCGAATGCAACGATGGAATGGATTGATGGTAACATCGGTTCGAAGCTAACGATGAAATATCCAGCAGTCATCCTTAAAGGTGAAGGCGCTCGCGGTATGACATTGTCAATTGCAATCGCAGGTAAAGGGCAACACCAAGATGCAGGTGCAAAAATGATGCACTTGGCTCCGAACACGTCTTCAACAATTGTGTCGAAGTCAATTTCACAGCACGGTGGTAAAGTGACGTACCGCGGAATCGTTCACTTCGGACGTAAAGCGGAAGGCGCTCGCTCCAACATCGAATGTGATACGCTTATCATGGATGACAAATCTACGTCAGATACGATTCCATACAACGAAATTCTGAACGATAACATTTCACTTGAACACGAGGCAAAAGTTTCCAAAGTCTCTGAAGAGCAGCTCTTCTACTTGATGAGCCGTGGTATTTCTGAACAGGAAGCAACTGAAATGATCGTCATGGGCTTCATCGAGCCATTCACAAAAGAACTTCCAATGGAATATGCCGTAGAAATGAACCGTCTCATTAAGTTCGAGATGGAAGGTTCTATCGGTTAATCAATATATGGTCCCGTACACTTATTCATTTAAGTGCACGGGACTTTTTTGTTTTCTATATCCCTTTATTTATCAGAAGCCTATATAAAAGATGATAAGTTCACTAGGATTTGAAAGGAGAATGGAAAATGGTGAAAATTGTAATCGATGCAGGTCATGGCGTGTTGACTCCAGGCAAACAAACTCCTGACGGTGAGAAAGAATGGATGTTTAACAATGAAGTCCTTCTTGCTGTCCAGGCAAAACTGAAGATATATGATAAAGTTGAGCTCCTGCGAGTGGATGATCCAACTGGTAAGATTGATGTTCCCTTAAAAATACGTACAGATCATTCGAACGCATGGAAAGCTGATGTCTATCTATCGTTTCATCACAACGCCAATACAGGTGTTTGGGGCGACTGGGGTGGGGTGGAGACTTATACGTTTGAGGGGAATGGATCGAATTCGAAGGCTGATAAACTTGCAAAACTCATTCAGCCGAGACTCGTGCGTGCTATGGGGCTGCGAGATAGAGGCGTACGAAAGAAAAATTTGCATGTGCTCCGTGAAACCAAGATGCCTGCTGTACTTATTGAAGGGGGCTTCATGGATTCCCGGACAGATATTGAAGCACTTCGGAATCCACAACGATTGAAGGCTCAAGGCGAAGCTATAGCTGAAGCAGTGATAGCTTATTATCAACTCAAAAAGAAATCGAGCACGACATCTACTATCAATGCCAGCAAGACATTCCGATTAGTAACAGGGACATTTCTATCCAAAGAAGATGCAGAAGTCTCAGCTGATCGTCTAAGGAAGCAACATGGATGGACCGTCTATGTAAAAGAAGAATCCTAACAGCTGACCTTTGCTAAAATGCAAAGGTCGTTTTTTCATCCACACACAGTCCCAAAGTCCAGAAAAACGGATTAGTTATGATATGATGAGGGTAACGGATTGGTACAAGAATGGAGGGCTGTGCATGATTGAAATCGGCTTAACTGGATGGGGTGACCACCCTGATGTGTATGCGCCCTCATCCACAGCGAAAGAAAAATTAATGGACTATAGCGCTCATTTCCCTGTCGTCGAACTCGATGCAACGTTCTATGCGATCCAACCGGAACGAAATATCCGAAAATGGATTAAGGAAACACCAGATCACTTCGGTTTCATCGTCAAAGCGTATCAGGGGATGACGGGACATTTGCGCGGCGAACTGCCGTATGAATCGAAAGAGGAAATGTTTGAGCTCTTTCGGCTTTCAATGGAACCCTTACAAGAAGCGGACAAGCTATCGCTTATTTTAGTACAGTTTCCACCCTGGTTCGATTGTGTCAAAGAGAACGTTGATGAAATACGATACATAAGTAAGCAATTAGAAGGATTCGATATTGGAATCGAATTTCGTCACCAGTCGTGGTATGCAGAAGAGTTCCGTGAAAAGACACTTCGTTTCCTGGAAGAGAATCATCTGATCCACGTCATTGCAGATGAGCCGCAAGCAGGTACGGGAAGTGTTCCTTTCATCCCTTCTGCTACAAGAAGCGACAAAGTGGTCATTCGTCTTCATGGACGAAATGTGGCAGGCTGGCAGAATCCTGGTGGAAGTAGAGAACACTGGCGCAAAGTACGATATTTGTACGATTATACAGATCAAGAGTTAAAAGGAATACAAACAGCCGTTGAGGAGTTAGCGCAACAAACCGAATACGTTGCTGTTATTTTTAATAATAACTCAGGTGGGCATGCTGCAGAGAATGCAAAACGTTTTCAAAAAATGCTTCATCTCTCTTTCGATGACCTGGCTCCTAAACAGCTCGACATCTTTGAGGGGGAATAACGATGGAATATGTTTTGCTAATTGTTATTGGAATGCTTTCAGGAGTGGTTGGTTCACTCGTAGGACTGGGTGGAGGTACAATTTTTGTCCCTGTCACGATATTAGTCGGAATTGACTTAGGTTGGATTCCGCACGTGACTCCCCAGACGATTGTAGGCATGTCTGTCATCATGATGGTGTTCAATGGGCTGTCTTCGACTCTGTTCCACATGAAGGCCAAAACCGTGGACTACAGGAGTGGATTCATCTTCTTCGCGGGTAGTGTCCCAGGAACAATCTTAGGGGCATTTTTTAATAAGAGTTTGGATTTAGGTTCCTTTAACTTATACTTTGGCATGTTACTAATATTTTTAGCGGCTCTACTACTCGTCAAAAAATATTTGAAACCAATCAATTGGTTTGTGAATCACGGCAAAGAAATTACATTCACAGATCCACAAGGTGAAACCCATGTGTATGGGTATCCGATCTGGTTTGCCATTCTGCTGACATTTGTGATTGGCTTAATGTCGGGCTTATTCGGAATTGGTGGCGGTGCAATGATCGTACCAGCTATGCTCCTACTATTTTTATTTCCGCCGCACGTTGCAGTCGGTACATCGATGCTTATGGTATTTTTGTCTGCTCTCGTCAACTCAGGGACTCATATTTATCTGGGTCACGTCCCTTGGCTCTATTCACTCGCAGTCATTCCGGGTGCTTATATCGGAGGAACACTCGGATCCATGTTAAACAAGAAGATGAGTTCTGAAACGCTAGTTGTAGTGTTACGCGTGCTCTTACTATTATTCGGGATTAATTCAATTATTGATGGGATTTGGGGATGACAATGAACGCTAGAAAATCAGAAACCATTCATATTTATCATACAAACGACATTCATAGTCATTTTGACAATTGGCCGGGTATCAGTGAATTCTTATTGGATAAACGAATTGAACACGAACAGGACGGAGAGTCTTGTTTTGTTTTCGATCTTGGTGATTTCGTAGATCGATCTCATCCATTTACAGAAGCGACTGAAGGAAGAGGGAATATTGAGCTATTGAATCGTGCCAAATATGATGCAGTGACGATAGGAAACAACGAAGGGATTACGTTATCACATGAGGCATTAGAAGAATTGTATGTAGACGCACAATTTGAGGTGGTTGTTGCAAACCTGAAGAATCGCGATGGCAGCGAGTTGGAGTGGGCTGTTCCATATACGTGCTACACGACGAATAGTGGCGTGAAACTGGCTGTGATAGGGGCAACTGCAGTATATGAGTTATTCTATGACAAGCTTGGTTGGTCGATTCAAGAACCTCGCCAATTGTTGACGGATCTTGCTTCAGAGTTAAGCCATTCAATGGATTGCGTCATTTGTCTCTCTCATCTTGGAGTGAATGAAGATCGTCTTTTAGCTACGGAAACATCGGATATCGATGTGATCTTAGGCGCACATACTCATCATTTGTTCGTTCGAGGTGAGGTTGTTGAAGACACATTGTTAGCTGCGACAGGAAAATTCGGACAGTATGTAGGACATGTCACTCTCACACTGGAGAATGGTCAGGTTGTAGATAAGAAGGCAACTGTCATACAGGCAGACGAACTTGAAGTAGAAAAACGTGAACTCAAAGCTGTGCAACAGATGATCACTGAGGGAACGCAACTGTTGGATGAAGAAGTTTTTACAACGCCTATTAGTCTTGGGCAAAATCTATTTGGGCCGAGCCCGCTCTCCGACATTTTCGGTCAAGCACTACTCGCCTATACGAAAGCGGATTGCGGATTGTTTAACTCGGGGATTTTCCTTGGCCGCCTTCATGAAGGCGTTGTCACGAAGAGAGATTTACACCGTATTCTTCCACATCCGATCAATGCATGTGTCATCACTGTAACCGGACGTGCTTTAAGGGAGTATTACGAGATTTCGTGCCATCCTGATTGGGCGCGTACTGAAGTGAAGGGACTTGGATTCAGGGGAACAGTGATGGGCGTTATGATCCATGTGAATCTGAAGATGAAACAAGATATTCTCTATATGGGGGATGAAATCGTCGAACCAGCTAGAGAGTATAGGTTAGCAACTCTTGATATGTTTACATTCGGTTTCTTTTATCCGAACATGAAATTAGAGAAAATTGACTATCTCGTTCCGGAACTCATTCGTGATATTTTTGGAGGGTATGGGGAACAGCATTTTGGAACAACTTCATAACAAGTAATAAGCGACTCTTCCTCTTCATATTGTGGAATAGGGAGGCGTCGCTTTTTGAAATTTCACATGCAAGTCCCTAAGAAACGAAAACCGAAAAGAAGATGGCTTAAGCTCATCATCCCAGCACTTCTTTTAACGATAATCGTAAGTTTTTTCTATTTAAATATGAAGTTGAAGCCAGTTTACATGAACTATGCTGAAGTTCAAACACGTAAAATTGCGGCACACGTCATCAGTCAAGCCATTCAATCGAGGTCAACAAGTGTCTTGGATGCGAACGATGTCCTCTTGAATATCCCTAACGATTCTAATGAGACGGTTACACTAAAAGTCGATGCAGAAACCATTAATCAGGTTATGGCCGAGATGCATCAGTTGGTTGAAGAACACTTGGACCGTGCAGAGTCCGGAGATCTTGAAATGTTACCGCAAAGTGATGGGATCAAATTCGATACTGAAGAAATGGAGAAGCATGGAGGCGTCGTCTTTTTCGTTCCAATCGGTCAAGTTGCAGATATTCCGCTTCTCGGGAATTTAGGACCGAAGATTCCAATCAGGTTTCATATTGTAGGAGATGTACATGCGGACGTTGATACAAAACTAACAGAATATGGCATCAATAATGTCTATATGGAAGTGAATATGGAATTGACGGTGAATGTCCAAATTATTATTCCAATAGCAACTAAACAAAGTACAGTTGTTCAGCAAATCCCGATTGCAATCGGGATCATCCAAGGGGTCGTTCCACAAATCTATACGAAGGGGGGACAGAGTCCAGCGAATATAGAAGTTCCGATGGAAGATATTAAGAAACCATAAGTCACCTTGCATGTTCTTTCGATTATTGTTATGATTAGAAAGTAATAACGTAATCGATAGGGTAGAGGCTGCATTGTTTAAAAGTACCGCATGCGAGAGAGACATCGTAGACCATGCGTGAAAGGAAGCATTGCCGAAGTCTGATGGAACGTCAATTCCATGAGGTTGGGGTCATTTCGAAAAGGGATGGCACTGTCAGGGACAGCTATATCGTCCATGATGAGCTACAATCGTCAGTGAGATAACGAAAGTGATTATCAAACAAACGACATGTAGACAGCCGGTACCCGGTCCACTTGAAAAGAGTGAAACGGGCACCGGCTTTTTTGTTTCCCCGGTTACATTAACAAATTGAAGGAGGAGATTGGAATGATTGGAACTTGGTTATCGATACTGCCACCAGTGATTGCCATTGTTATGGTGCTCACGACAAAGCGGGTGTTACTTTCACTCGGGGCAGGAATTTTGTCCGCTGCATTACTAGTCGCTTCCTTTGCACCAGTGGAAACATTGACGCAGTTAGGGAAAGCGCTCATCGTCTCATTTTGGGCAGATGGGGAATTGAATACGTATAATATTTTCATAATGTTATTCATACTAATGTTAGGTGTTATTACGGCACTTGTTAGTCTATCAGGAGGAAGCCGCGCTTTTGCAGAGTGGGCTGTAACTCGAATCCAAACTCGCCGAAGTGCAAAACTCCTGACGATGATATTAGGAATTGCAATCTTTGTAGATGACTATTTTAACGCACTTGCGGTCGGTCAAATCGCACGACCGATTACAGATCGACATAAGATTTCTCGTGCAAAACTCGCGTACTTCATCGACTCGACGTCCGCGCCTATCTGCGTGATTTCACCTGTATCGAGCTGGGGAGCGTTCCTAATCGGACAACTAGCAATCATTCTTGCAACTACTGCTACAGTCAACTACTCACCGATAGCAGCGTTTCTAATGATGGCGCCGATGAACTTTTATGTAATTGCTACATTAGCGATGGTATTCTTCTTTGCTTGGACGAATATCGACTTTTTCGCCATGAAAGATCATGAAAAACGTGCAGAAGAAAAAGGAGAGCTTTTTGATCCTGAAAAAGAGATTCCTGGACAATTAAAAGATGAGTTCCCTGAACACTCTCATGGACGAGTGAGAGATCTAGTTGCACCAATTGTTTCACTTGTTGCTGTGACATTGACATCGATGGTCATTACAGGGATACGGATTGGTGGAGAACTGAATATATGGTCAATCTTTGAGAATATGGACGTTCCATTGTCGTTAGTAATTGGTGGTGTGGCAGGTACTCTGATTGCAATTATTCTTTATGCAAGTCAGTTCAAGGTCAACAAAACGGCTTCAACAGGTCTAATTGTTCAAGCATTTGTCAGTGGAGTCAAGGCTATGATGCCTGCAGTACTTATTCTTATTCTGGCATGGTCACTTACTCACTTGATCGATATTTTAGAGACTGGACTATTCTTATCTGAAGTAGTTTCGAAGTCCAACATTCCCGTTGCCTTCCTACCAGTTGTACTATTTGTTTTAGCTGGTTTAATGGCATTCTCCACAGGAACGTCTTGGGGATCGTTCGGCATCTTACTTCCGATTGCAGGAACAATTATGGTAAACGCAGCTCCAGAGTTACTGTTGCCAGCATTATCTGCTGTCCTTGCAGGTGCAGTGTTCGGTGACCACTGTTCACCAATTTCAGATACGACAATTCTTTCATCTACAGGAGCAGGTAGTAACCACATCGATCACGTCTCCACACAATTGCCGTATGCACTTATGGCTGCAGGTGTTGCGACTAGTGGATACATTGTGCTTGGATTAACTGGTTCGATTTGGATTGGTCTAGTGGCAGTAATTATTATTCTAGCGGCATTGTTTACTGTTTGGAATGTGAGAAATTCAAAAAAAGCTGTTAGCGTAACAGCAGAATAAGCAAAAAAAGGTATTCCTACTTAGTTGTGAGGAATACCTTTTTTGTATGTTGAAAAATTTTAGTTACTAGGAAATTAGCATTAGTTCCCACTATCTAGAGGGTAGAAGTGACGGGAACCGAAACAATTTGACGATCTAGTAATAAGATTATGAAAATTTGTATAGACTGAATTGGAAGTTTGTTTTAGAATAGGGATACAGAAAGAAAAGAAAGGGTGCGGGTGTCTCCACTCGGACTAATGCAATCCTTTCTGTTGTGATTTCAGAATAGTTTGATAAGGGGGAAGAGAAATGAAGTTTAAAAGAGCATGGAGTTTACTAGCAGCGATGACGCTTGGCGTTGGTCTCCTAGCGGGTTGTTCTCAAGGAGGAGATGATGGGGCATCCGGATCGAAGGATGGCGATGTAATTAAAATAGGGGTGAACCTCGAACTCTCAGGAGCAGTTGCTTCATACGGAACATCCGAAGCGGATGGCATTCAGCTCGCTGTCGATGAAATCAATGATGATGGTGGAATCGATGGCAAAAAAATAAAGATCGTTAAAATTGATAATAAGTCAGATGCAGCTGAAGCGACAAACGCAGCGATTAAATTGACAACGCAAGAAAAGGTAGTTGCTATTATCGGAGCGGCGACTAGTGGAGCAACTGTTGCCCAAGCCCAAATTGCAAACGACAATAAGACACCACTTATCAGTCCATCTGGAACAAGCCCAACAGTTACTGTAAACGAAAAAGGAGAAGTAAATGAGTTCGTATTCCGTACTTCATTCATCGACCCTTTCCAAGGAACGGTAGCAGCAAACTTTGCAGCAAATGACTTAGGTGTAAAAAATGTTGCAATTTTCTCTGATAACGCAAGTGACTATTCAAAAGGTCTCGCTTCTTCATTCAAGAAGGACTTTGAAAAAGCGGGTGGGAAAATTGTTGCGGAAGAATCATATGTTGCAAAAGACTCTGATTTCCGTTCAACATTAACGCGCATCAAGTCAGCGAATCCGGAGTTCATCTTCATCCCGGGTTATTATGAAGAAGTTGGTCTTATAGTTAAGCAAGCGCGCGAAATGGGCATTGACGTTCCATTGATGGGTGCTGACGGATGGGATTCTCCAACGTTGCTTGAACTTGCAGGAGCAGATGCTCTAAACAACACGTTTACAACGAACCACTATTCTTCTGACGACCCAGATGGCGCAGTTAAAGCGTTCAGTGATAAGTTCAACGAAGAATACGGCAAGTCTCCGGATGCGTTTAATGCACTTGGATATGACACAGTGTACTTGTTGAAAGATGCAATCGAGCGAGCAGGAAGTGTGGACTCTACAAAAATTAAAGACGCACTTGCTGAAACAGATGGACTTGATCTTGTAACAGGTAAATATTCAGTGGATGAAAACCACCACCCGATTAAATCGGCAACGATCCTTGAATACAAGGATGGCGAGCAAGTGTTCAATACGAAGGTGAATCCTTAATTTCATGAGGGGTGGGGAGCTCTCTCCCTGCCTTCTTTTTTTGGATGAAAGTCAGATGAGGAAAAAGGAGTGGGACTTCATGGAATGGCTACAGCAACTCATCAACGGTATTTCATTAGGCAGTATTTATGCGCTTATTGCGCTCGGTTATACGATGGTTTACGGCATTATAAAGTTAATCAACTTTGCTCACGGTGAAGTGTTCATGATCGGTGCATTCATTGGATATATCTCCATTGCAGGATGGGGGCTAGGCTTTTTCCCAGCACTCTTAATCTCGATGGCGGTTTGTGCGGTGATTGGAGTTGTCATTGAACGCATTGCATACAAGCGTTTACGGAATGCAACACGAATTGCAGCGTTAATTACAGCAATTGGTGTATCGCTTCTTATACAAAATGGAGTCATCTACTTCAGAGGTGCACAACCAGCGGCCTATCCTCAAGTGTTTGCAAACAAGTCATTTAACCTATTTGGTGCTCAAATTAGTACACAGGCAATCCTCATTTTATCTGTATCTGTAGTGCTCATGCTTGTCCTGCAGTTCATTGTACATAAGACAAAGATCGGAAAAGCGATGAGAGCTGTGTCGTATGACGCTGAAGCCGCAAAACTAATGGGCATCAATGTAGACAATACGATTTCAGCTACATTCGCAATCGGGTCAGCACTTGCTGGCGCTGCAGGAGTCATTTTCGGAATTTACTATACGAAAATTGATCCATTGATGGGCGTTATCCCAGGTTTGAAAGCGTTTGTCGCAGCTGTACTCGGTGGAATCGGAATTATTCCTGGAGCAGTTGCAGGTGGACTTGTACTAGGTGTAGTCGAAACGGTTGTTAGCGCACTTGGATTCTCCTTGTGGCGAGATGCTGCGGCGTTCATCATTTTGATTTTAATCTTAATCTTTAAACCTTCTGGCATCTTCGGTAAAAACACAAGAGAGAAAGTGTAGGTGAATTGAAATGATGAAAAAGTCTAAGCAGTTTTGGGTCTTTGCCGTTTTAGCGATTGCGATCTATGCTGCTGTCCAGTTCATGATCAGTGGTGGATTCTTAAATAATTTCTATTCCAATACACTGATCTTCATGGGGATCAATATCATGCTGGCAGTTAGTTTGCACTTGGTCATCGGTATTACGGGGCAATTCTCACTTGGGCATGCTGGTTTCCTGGCAGTCGGTGCTTATGTATCCGCAATTATGACGATGAAACTGGACCTGCCATTCTTTGCAGCGATTCTCATTGCAGGGATTGCTGCAGCCCTTGCTGGACTCGTCGTTGGAATTCCAAGCTTGCGGTTACGCGGTGACTATCTAGCCATTGCAACCCTTGGATTTGCAGAAATAATTCGAATCATATTCCTGAACATCGATTATGTTGGCGGAGCGGCTGGCATGCAAGTAACGCACTTAACGACATGGACATATACATTCATATGTCTTTTCGTAACCATTCTAGTCATCGTGAACTTTACGAATTCGAGGCATGGTCGAGCATGTATCGCTGTACGTGAAAATGAAATTGCAGCTGACGCAATGGGCATCAATACTACGTATTATAAGGTTCTCGCGTTTGCAATAGGATCGTTCTTTGCAGGTGTTGCAGGTGCGTTATATGCACACAACTTTTACATTATCCAACCTGCAAACTTTGGATTTTTAAAATCGATTGATATTTTGATCTATGTAGTTCTTGGAGGACTCGGCAGTCTATCAGGTGCGATTGTTGCGACAATCCTACTTACGGTCGTTTCGACATTCCTCCAAGACTTCCCTGAAACACGGATGATTATTTACAGTCTTGTCCTAATCATCGTAATGTTATACCGTCCAAAAGGGTTGATGGGTAAAATGGAAATCACAGACTATTTGAAGTTGTGGATGCGTCCGAAAGGGGGAAGCCAGCATGAGCAATGATGTATTGTTAGATGTGCAAAGCGCAGGCATCCAATTCGGAGGGCTAAAAGCAGTTTCAGGATTTAATATGAAAATCAATAAAGGTGAATTGGTTGGACTAATTGGCCCCAATGGAGCGGGGAAAACAACTAGTTTCAACTTACTGACAGGTGTATACGTTCCGACTGAAGGCGAAATTTTCTTTGATGGTAAGAAAATCAACGGACTTCCACCTTTTAAAGTTACTCGTTTAGGGATGAGTCGTACATTCCAAAATATCCGGTTGTTCAACGAACTTTCTGTCCTGGATAACGTGAAAGTTGCTTATCATTCACTTGCAAATGACTCTGTTTTGAGTTCAGTACTAAGACTCCCTTCATATTTTAAAAACGAGCATGAGATGGAAAACAAAGCGATGGAATTCTTGAAGATATTCGAACTCGATAAATATAAAGACGAAACCGCAAAAAATCTTCCGTATGGGAAGCAGCGCAGACTGGAAATTGCTAGAGCACTTGCAGCAAATCCTGATCTGTTGTTGTTAGATGAACCTGCAGCTGGCATGAACCCTTTTGAAACGAAAGAACTGATGGATCTCATCGCCTTTATCCGGAAGCAATTCGGATTGACGATTCTTTTAATCGAACATGATATGAACTTGGTCATGGGGATCTGTGAACGAATTTACGTTCTTGACCACGGTGTTCTGCTAGCTGAAGGTTCACCTGAAGAAATCAGGAACAATCCAAAAGTGATTGAAGCGTATTTAGGGGAGGAAATTGTATGAGCATGCTGAGCATCCAAGATTTAAACGTCTACTACGGCAGCATCCATGCATTAAAAGGAGTTTCATTGGAAGTAAATGAAGGAGAAATCGTCACTCTTATTGGTGCTAACGGTGCAGGGAAGAGTACATTGCTGAAAACGTTATCTGGCCTACTAAAGCCAAAAGAAGGTACTATCCATTATCAGGATTCTTTAATAAGTGGTAAACCTGCTCAATCCATCGTGAAAATGGGGGTTTCCCAAGTACCAGAGGGGAGACGGGTTTTCGCGGATATGACAGTAGAAGAGAATATTGAACTAGGTGCCTACTTGAGGAAAGACAAAGCTGAAATCGGGAAGGATTTCAAGAAAGTTTATGGCATTTTCCCTAGATTGTATGAACGACGTAAACAAACAGCAGGTACACTTTCGGGTGGTGAGCAGCAAATGCTTGCGATGGGAAGAGCGATTATGGCTCGTCCTAAGTTACTTCTATTAGATGAGCCATCTATGGGACTCGCTCCACTCATGGTCAAAACAATATTTGAAACGGTTAAAGATATTAGTAAGGCAGGAACGACGATTCTGTTAGTTGAGCAAAATGCCCACATTGCACTTTCAATTGCGGATCGCGGATACGTGATTGAAACAGGTCGGGTCATTCTGTCAGGAACTGCAGCTGAATTACAAGCAAGTGAAGAAGTGAAAAACGCCTATTTGGGCGGTCACTAAACAACTGAATTATCTAAAGAAAAGCGTCCGATTTACGGGCGCTTTTCTTGTTACAACCCTTTAGATATCAAGTTGTTCGCTTTCTGAATATATGTTACATTATTGGAAGTGGGGAAAACAGTAAACGTTTAACTAAATTCAGCAATAGTCTTCCTCTTCTATAAATAGCGGTATGAATGCAAACTTTTTTCTTTTTTGTGGGGATAAAATTGGCTGAATTAAGTTAAAGGATGGCAACCTAAGTGCCCACATCCTGTGGCACAGGTTGCATGACCGACATCGTGTCGGCTCGCGGGTGTCACAGATTTTTAAGGGAGCTTTTCGAGCTTGCTCGAAAAAATCTGGACGCAATGATGCCGAGGCACAATTGATATGGAATGGAGCTGAAGACTTTGTCTTGCAAACCAGGGGTGGACAATAAAAAAGAGCATATCCGTAAACCGGATTGGCTTAAGATTAAGTTGAATACGAACGAAAACTATACCGATTTAAAAAAGTTGATGCGTGAAAAAAATCTTCATACAGTCTGTGAAGAAGCGCGTTGCCCGAATATCCATGAGTGCTGGGGAGAGCGCCGAACGGCTACATTCATGATTTTAGGGGATACTTGTACTCGTGCCTGCCGTTTTTGTGCCGTTAAAACAGGATTGCCAACAGAGCTAGATTTAGCAGAGCCGGAGCGCGTGGCAGATTCAGTTGCACTGATGAATTTAAAGCATGTCGTTGTGACTGCAGTAGCACGGGATGACCAAAAAGATGGTGGATCTGGTGTGTTCGCAGAAACAATCCGTGCGATTCGTAGAAAAAATCCATTTGCAACAGTCGAAGTACTACCTTCTGATATGGGAGGAGAGTATGATAATATTAAGCGATTGATGGATGCAAAACCGGATATTTTGAATCATAATATTGAAACGGTTAGACGGATGACGCCTAGAGTACGTGCACGCGCTAAGTATGATCGATCTTTAGAGCTGCTTCGTCGTGCAAAAGAAATGTATCCTGAAATTCCTACTAAGTCTTCGATTATGCTAGGTGTGGGCGAGACATGGGAAGAGATTTTAGAAACAATGGATGATTTGCGTGCAAACCAAGTTGATATTATGTCGATTGGTCAGTACTTACAACCGAGTAAAAAGCACTTAACTGTACAAAAATATTACACGCCAAAGGAATTCAAAGAACTCTTTGAGATTGCGATGAGTAAAGGTTTTTCGCATTGCCAATCAGGCCCGCTCGTTCGTTCAAGCTATCATGCTGATGAGCAAGTGAATGCAGCGGCGAAAGAACGTCAACGTAGAGGCGAAGAGATGCTTGAATCCTTGACTGTGAAAGGCTGAGTCGACATGACAGAACGACTAATTACGTTGGATCAGTACGAATTTGAGATTATCGTTAACTTCCGCGAAGGTTTTGACAGCGAAGCACTGATGAGTCGTTACAGTGAGATCCTGTTGAAATACGATTATATTCTCGGCGACTGGGGATATGGACAACTCCGTCTTAAAGGATTCTTTGAGGATCGTAACGCGAAAGCGACTTACGAAACGAAAATTAGCACGTTGCAAGATTACTTATATGAGTACTGCAATTTTGGGTGTGCCCATTTTATATTGAAAAAGGCAGGGAAAGTGAAGAAGGAACAAGCGGATGCTGATGCGAAACAGGAATCACCTGTTGCAGAAGAAATTCCACAAACTTCATAAATCCTTTCCATTCGGACGTCTTGGAGAATTCTCTGTGACGTCTGTTTCTGCATGTTCTTGACACGAAGACATTTGAGGAGGAATTAGCATGTATTTTATCGACCGAAAAAAAATTAGTGAGACGCTCGCTTATATGGAAGAACTTCTTGCGCAATTTTCAAGTGAGTCTAACTGGCAAGATAGCACGTTGAAGACGTTGGCACTTGAACGAATCGCACAAAATATCATCGAGTCCATTATAGATGTAGGGAACTCCATGATTGATGGGTTCATCATGCGCGATCCGGGAAGTTACGAAGACATTGTCGACATTATGGAAGACGAAAAAGTGATCAATAAAGAGATGGAACAACCACTTAAACAAGTAATTGAATTACGAAAAATGCTCGTTCGTGACTTTATGAAAGTAGATTTAATGGAAGTAGAGAAAACTATTACAGCAAGCTACTCTTCACTCGAAAAGTTTCCAAGCTGTGTATTAACGTATTTGGAAAACGAATTGGGGCCGGTCTCTGCATTCCTTCCAGAGGATTCACCTCATGGAACGATATAAGGCGATTTGCTTGGATCTGGATGGCACTGTTTATAAAGGAAGCCAAGCAATCTCAGAGTCGGTTACTTTCATCCGAACGTTACAGCATTCAGGAATCGAGCCTTATTTCATAACGAATAACTCTTCCCGTACAGCGCAGGAACAACAGAAAAAACTGAAATTGCTCGGTGTTGAAACGACAGAGCAGCAAATCATGACATCTGCGATTGCCAGTGCTAAGTATTGTGCACAACATTATCCCGGGAAGACAGTTCAAATGATTGGTGAAACTGGATTACGTGAAGCGTTATTAGACGAAGGCATTAGACTTGTCGAAGCTGACGGTGACATTATAATCATGGGAATTGATCATGAAATTACATATGATAAATTAGCTACGGCTTGTTTGTCTATAAGAAAGGGCGCACATTTTCTCGCAACTAATGGAGATCTCGCGTTGCCTAACGAACTTGGACTGGTACCTGGCAACGGCGCATTCATAGAACTTGTAAAAGCCTCAACTGGAGTTACACCGACGATACTCGGAAAGCCTCAATCCTACATGCTAGAATTCATCCAACAACAAAGTGGAGCGAGCAAAGAAGAGATGATCATGATCGGTGACAATTATGAAACGGATATTCTATCAGGCATTCGTTTCGGCATCGATACGATCCATCTCCAAGGCGGCGTCACATCACTTGAGGAAGTGTTGTCTAAAGCCGATGCTCCTACTTATATGTTTAATACACTTGCCGAATGGAATAATTGAGCGTTCTATTTTTCAGAATGAAAAATTTATATATTACGGGGATTTAGTTGTTTGTAGTAGAAGGCGGCGACTCTGGAGGGATCAGCGAAGGTCGAAGACCCCGCAGGAGCGGTAGCGACGAGGAGGCTGAGATCAAGCCCCTCGGAAAGCGTCCGCCTGGAGCGAAAAACAACGGCACTTGGTCTAATCATTTGATTCAACTATATAACTAGTATTAATATAGTCTTTTATTAATTTGAAATAACTGTGTGTGCCAATAGAATACAACAAAAGGACTTGCCCATTAACCCGGACAAGTCCTTTCGTATTTTCCTATTTTAAAAGAGAGGATTCTCTTCTATGAACTCGTAAATCTTCTCTGTCAGCTCAGCGGGTGTATCCGCTTCTACGACTTCTCCGTTCACTAGAGCATACAGTGACTCTGCACACTTCGTGCAATAACTAAGACAACCATATTCCAAGACATCCAGATTCGGATCCTTCTCAAGTGCTTCTAGTGTCTCTTGAGAACCATTGGCTAAATTACTAATGCAAAACTCAACTATCGGGTTCACACCCATCACCTCACCTTGTACGATCGTACTCTTTTTTTCTTTAACCGTCAAAGCCCTTGCCTTATTGTGAAGAACGTCACATACTGTTATACTCATACGTGAGGAAAAAACGGAAATCTCTCAGATAAAGGAGACTATCATGAAAAAATTACTATTATTAGGTGCCGGTTACGGTAATATGCGAATTTTACTGCGAGTACTGAATAACTTACCAACTGATGTTGAAGTGACACTTGTAGATCGCACATCCTTCCATAGTTTAAAGACAGAATTCTATGCACTTGCTTCAGGTACTGTACCAGATAGCGAAGTGCGTGTTGCACTACCGACACATGAACGTTTGAAAGTAGTTGAAGGTGAGATTGCAGGAATTGAAGTCGGAGAAAAATGTGTCTTACTTACAGATGGAAGACAGCTAGACTACGACCAACTTGTCATCGGCCTAGGTTGCGAAGATAATTATCACGACGTGCCAGGTGCTGACGAATTTACGTACAGCATTCAAACAATTGGTCAATCTCGTGAAACGTACAAAAAGCTTTTGAATTTAAATGGCGGCGCGACTGTTGGGATTGTCGGTGCAGGTCTAAGTGGCATCGAACTAGCAAGTGAATTGAGAGAAAGTCGTTCAGACCTAAATATTAAATTATTTGACAGAGGCCCGCGTATTTTGCGTGACTTCCCGGAACGTCTGAGTAATTACATCCAAAGTTGGTTTGCCAAAAATGATGTGGATGTCATTGCAAACTCAAATATTACAAAAGTTGAAATGAATCTACTTCATAACCACGAGGACCAAATTGCTGTAGATGCAGTAGTATGGACAGCTGGCATTCAACCGACTAAAGTAGTTCGGGAATTAGATGTTGAAAAAGACAAATCAAACCGCATTGTGTTGAATCAGTACCATCAGATTCCGGGCTTTGAAGATGTATATGTCGTAGGGGACATCGCTGCACTTCCTCATGCACCTAGTGCCCAGTTAGCAGAGGGACAAGCGGAACAGATCGTTACTGTACTCAAACATACTTGGAATGGTGAAACCTTGCCAGAGACGATGCCTGAAATCAAGCTAAAAGGATTTATGGGGTCTCTCGGTAAAAAACAAGGATTTGCATACTTAGCAGATCGCACGGTAACAGGACGGATTGCACGACTGTTGAAATCTGGAGTTCTCTGGATGTACAAATGGCATAATGGCTGAGTAAATCAAATAAAAGCGTGTAAGGC
>NZ_JWIB01000028.1 GCF_000813425.1 Sporosarcina sp. ZBG7A | reverse complement strand
AGAACTTGTCGCGCTGGCCCGTTTGCGATATTGGCGCGATTATTTGTGCAGCAATATCGCCCGATTCTGGTACAAAGCTTTGCGATTAAATCCCCCTATTCTTGTCCAAACACTTCACTGTTCGCCTATGCACCTCTCCTTACTACTCAATTCCACAAAAAATGGATATAAAAGAAAAACGATAACAGCGAAAACAGGAAGTAAGCTAAACAGGATAATTACTGGTATATCAAAGAAGATTTGGATCAGTAGTGGTAATAAAATAATTACAGTTAGAAAGCTGATCCTCTTTTTAGATTTCTGTGTTTGATATTGCTTTTCTCCGCAGTTAGGACAAGTCATTGCAGGGTCCAACGTTGTCGTTTTTTTATTGTTTGTTTCAAATTCCACTCTTTATTACAATTCTGGCAAGTCGGCATCATATCCCACCACCCTAAATCCAACGTCCATAATTAAATGTCCCGATTGATGAACGGACGCTTTATTTTTAGTATTCGACGTTACTTATAGCGAAAGACGGACGACTCCGAAGGGATCAGAGTGCCGTCTCAAGCGGAAAGTAACAAATTTCGCAGACGGTAAACAACTATAGCGCATGTCATTTGTTATTTTTCTACAACTGCTTTTTTGCCATGATATTCGCCATCATAAAAGAAGCTATTGCAAAACTAACTAAAAAGAAGGCAAGAAATAAATAGGCAGCCCCTTCAAATCCTCTAATTGTTACAAAGCCGATGTAAAATAGAATGATTGCGGCTATAATTGTTACGATTCCTGGTAAATTTCTTACAGGTAGTGAAAAATTCTTTTGGATTAAGCCCCAAGTGATCAACAATATAATACTTCCCGATATAACAGCCACTAGGAAAGGTGCTAAAACCATCATTCTAATCCGTCCCTCCATTTTTTAAAAATTCATTACTTTACTATTCCACTCTAGGTAACGACATCATCAATGAATAGGGAGATATTCTGTAGACCAGAATAGCCTGGAATCTGAAAGCTTCGTTTAATTATAAAATTCCATATGTGGTTTATGCTGTTTATAATAATCTAACCTAGATTGCAATGTACCAGTGTGAAATTCAAACTTATGTCCATCTGGATCAGTAAAATAAATAGACTTCTTATCTCTTTCATCTCTAGGACGGCCAGTTAAAATGTTTACGCCTAACCTCTCCAACTTGTCATATGCATTATAAAACTCAACTTCTTCTATCGTAAAAGCAACGTGGGTATATGAATGACTTATTTCATTACGAGGAATATCTTTTTCCAAATTAAGTGCCAACCAAATTCCATTTAAATCAAAATAGGCAGTGCTTCTCCCTTTAACCAGCAACTTAGCATCAAATATATCTTGATAAAATTCAATAGATTTATTCAAATTAGAAACAGAAAATAAAAATGATTAAGTCCCTTTACAAGCAACTATATCCCCCCCTAAATATTCACTCTCTATAATGGTCTTATTACTTTATCGACGCAGATCAATTACATTAAAATAGCTGCCGATGATGAATCATTTGGAAAGCAATTCTGCTTTTTCATAACTAACGAAATAAACAATTACTCAAGGTACATTTTCTAACATGAAAATTATTTTATGCGATTAATAAAGTAAGTGTCATATGAATCTTTAAAGACGTAACCAAGCTTTTTTGCTAATTCAACAGATTCAAAATTTGCTCCATCCCAACTTGGGTACTTCCCACTATCCAGGCAATCTAAAATCAGGGCAGCGGCCACTATAGTGGCTAAACCTTTTCTTCTATATGCGGGATGTGTAGCAATTTCAATCTCGATACCACTATCAAATACACTAAAAGATGTAGCTGCAGCAACAACTATACCTTCGTGTAGTATGGCATAGCCCACACCCCTTTTAATAAAATCATCCAAGGATTCAAACTGACTTACAAAATCCTCTGATAGATTATTAAAGGAAGGTGCAATTGCTATGTTGTTATCAACCTTCTTAATTTCGTAGCCTTCTGGTAATGAAGCCATTAAGTTAACTATGTGTATCCTATTTAAGTGCTCAGGGTTCTTTTCAAAACTGTATCGTTGGAACTTATCAATGGCACCACTATGAACTGTTTCTATACGATTTTTCCATTCATCAGAATCCACAATTGCTAGGGTGAATTCAGGGAGATTATATAGCATTTCTTCTGCTTCCTTTGTACTTGAATCACCTGCATAAAACACAAAAATCCCTACAGTTATCTGGGCAACCATTGGATTCTCCAGGTCATCCACCCAAGCAGTTCCCATATGACCTTGGAGATATGAAAGAACAATTGTGCTATCAAAACGTTTAAACATAGGTACTAATTTTTTCCTTACTTCAGCATTTGCTTCATAGATCATTAAATTCCTACTCTCGAAAATTTATTGTTGAATTATTATTCTACTCATCTTATATCATCATTGTTGGGAGCAATTATTCTTACTCAATTTGATTCTATTCGTTGAATAGCATGACTTACCTCACTTGCTTTGATTATATCAGAGTCACCTTACAAATTCTGTGATTTCTGATTATTAAATATCGCTATCTTGAAAACTGATAGAGTTCAAGAAAATGAAAAAAGCACCGAGCTTCACGGTGCTTTTTGTCACTCAAATCGTGTTATTTGATGTGTTTTCACTCTATTAATGAAAAGTTCGTTTGAATTGATCACGAGATAATGAATTGGATATGCCTGATGCTTTAGCCGCGAGACTTTATAAGCGATTTATCGTAGTTTATAATTACTGCTCTAGAGTTATGAGCATTTTCCATCATTCATGAGCACATATGGAGCTCTAAGAGCATTTATTTCTCTTTCTCAGGATTTACCCTTTGGATTAATCGATATATCAACCCATCTACCGTAAAAAAGAAGCTGCAGAGGCAAACATTTTCCACTGAAATCCTCTACAGATTTCATGGTAATACACATTTACGTGAACGTTGCATCAAGTGAGATCGCGTTCCATCTTATCTTCCCACTTCTTGTGGAACACTTCATTATCATTTTCCCACGCTTTCAATTCGTTAATGAGGTAGTATTGAGTTTTATCAGCAGTCATCTTAACTCTAATATAAACTTCTTATTATTTATAAAGCCTTCATGTATTCGTTACTTACAATTAAGGATTTACCTTTCCTCTTCAACTGCACTAATTGATTAGTGACCGAGTCGTTCCTACTAAAGGAACAATGGATAAATTTTAATGCTTAGCATGTTCAAACTTCAGAGTTTGATATCTTGAGATGCACTAATGACATATCCAATTGTCGATTCTAATTGATTGAGTGGGTCGAAATTACGTAAGTCTTCAAAATCGAGACCTGTTATTGCTTCAATCTTTAAAATTGGTACTTGATATGTTTTATATTCACCGTAAGCAAATTCCAAATCCTCAATAAGACTTTTTTGAGTCTGTAAATAAGCAGTTGCGGATAGGTTCCCATCTTTCTTAACAATGACAGCTATTTTCCAAAACTCTGCCGGTATCTGAATTCCTCTGTAAATAATGTCATCTATCCGAAAAACTGGTCCAGTAAACACTGTCACTTTAAGATTCAAGTTTTCGGCATTGTATAAAATATAATTCTCCAGATCCAGCCAACTTTTTTGATTCAACTTACTGTGCTGTGGAGCACAATTTGTAAAATGGAACGTATCCGCATTCCCCTTTTCCGCTGAATCTCCCCAAACAGGATCACGCCGACGGACAAGATGTCCCCTATCAAGTGAATTATTTTTATATAATTCAGGACCGCACTGGTACTCTACTTCCATTCGGGAATCAAAATACCAATTGTTATTACGGCCTATCTTCATCAATTGATTGCCGTCAATATTCACCACCGTATAATAGGCTAAACGGCGTGACTTACTCATAACAATTGAAAAATGCGTATAATGGAGAACACTGCTTCCGTCTTTTAACTGGGCAATATCCTGTTCAAGATCCGACCTGAACGCCGGAAGAGGAACTTCAAATTCTTCACCAAGAAATTGAACGTCATACCCGGTGGAACTTTCATACCATGAATCGCTTAACTCCTCAACTATGATCTCTTCAGTAGTATGATCGTGGACTTCCCAATCATTTATAATTTCATTCATTAACATTTTTTGATCATCACTAAAGCTGGCGCCTTGGTCCATAACAAACTGGATAATGCTACTTATGCGAATGCCTTCATTGGCTATGAATTCTGCCCGGTTCTTTGGATTTGGAACACCTGCATGGTGGAGAGAGATTACGATCCATTCGTCATTAAAGACTGGTGAACCAGAGGATCCAGGCATGGTATCTGTTGAGTAGTGAATAAAGTCGTCAAATACATCCATAATTTGATTCTCTCTAATCGCTACAGCTTTAGGTGCCCCTGATGGATGTTGAATAATTGATACACATTCACCAACCAATCCTTTGCCCGTTTGTGAGATGAGAGGCAAGAACCCAAAATCACTGACGTTTGTACCATCAGCAGACACTTCCTCTATCGAGACTAATGTAAAATCAAGCTTCTGATCCGTAATAAATAAACGTTTGGGTGCTAAATGGAAGGTTTTCATTGGACGTTCCTTTGAGTCAAGACCGACTTCATAGTTGAATTGTGCGACACTGTACTGAGCCGTTTCGTAGTCCTCCAAAACATGATTATTTGTAAGTAATAATGATGTTGATACAAGAAAACCTGTAGCATGTCCAAGAACCCTGCCTACACTATCACGGATTTCGATTCTACAAACGGATTTGGCCGCTCTTAGACCAGCTTCAAGATAAGAAATGGGAAATAGATCATCTTGACCAATAATACGCTCAATTGCAAGTCCATCATGCGGATCAATAATCGCTTTACGAAGTGCGACTCTTTCGGGAGTATCTACTTCTAAAGGACTTTTTGTTTTCAGTTCACTAGCAATTCTTTCGCGTTCACTAGAACGGGCGATGTAACGCTTTAATGCTTGTTGTCGTTGCAAATCTACAAGATTCATATTAAGATTTTGAAACTTATCCATACGTGTAATAGACATGTTTTCCCCTCCCTAAATTATTAGATCAAGCAATACAGGTTGAAGTGAAGATTTATTTTGACTCTGTTTTGGCTTCCCTGAGTAAGGCGCTTACTCTAAATTTATACTTGTATTCATATTCCCTAATTATAGGGTATTCAACTATTGTAAATATTCTAACATTTCTACTTTTTATTCTCTAGTTACCTTTTCAGTGGATATTAAAAGATTTTCGAACCAATAATAAACCATTATTTTACTTTATCCATTCGAAACCTTTTTCATTACCTTTATGTGGACCGTATGAGTGATATAGAGGGGTAAACATTTTAAGGTTATTGGTTTAAGACATTCAAAAAAACGTTCGGACACTTTTATGTCCAAAACGTTTTTATTTTTGCTTCCCTATATGATTTGGATATTCACTTCATAATTTATGAAAACTGCTTCTCCATAATTTTCCAGTTTACTAAAAATGCATCATTATTTCGATTTAGTTGAGGTGAAGTTATGAAAGGCTTTTAAACACTCCCAAAAGAAAAGAGGCGAAAAGCAAAGACAACATACGAAGTAATAAGCTAATTTCTATTACTTTCCGGTGGATGGATTGCTTTTATGATGGGGGCGTTGTCATCCATCTTTTCTTAACAAGAAAAAAGTAACCGCCCCCCCATCGGCAGACAAGTGGACAATTACTTTTTCTTTTTCGGCCAAATGCACTTTATCCAACTATTTACATAGTTGGACGATAAGTAATATTGACCAGTAATGCATCTATTATTCTATCATTCTGGGACTGATTTTTCAAACACTTATTTATTTTAAATACGGAGTCTTGTTTTTATATACGGAAAATAACCAGAAGGAGTAAAATATCTCACGCCTACATGCAATTGTTGACCTAAATATCTTCAGTCTTAGACATTGATTTTGAGATTAATCTTGAATTAATTCTTTTGTATCATATAACGTTTTCTAAATTTAAGACGACTTTATAGATAAACGACATTATTTTTAATATGCAATTTGGACTACAACTTGATAAATTTATTTTTTATCACAGTTATACTAGTGATTACGTTCTATATATTATACCTTTTTAATAAGTCTCCAGAATCAATTATTCATTATACCCATTATTTAATTAGACTGAATAATCAGACTGTGGTATAATTCACATGAAGATATACCAGTATTATCCTTGGTTTATAGTGGGTTTAGAATAAAATTTTATGAAGTTCTTGATGTGCAACAGATCGATAAGGGCGTAATTGGATTAACTCCTGAAGCAAGATTATTTATTGTAAACGTATTGAATATAAAGTGAATGTTGTCTTTATATCGTTCAAATAACATCAATGAACTAATCGAAGACAATAAAAAAACGAGATGTACCTTCCCTCAACTAAACAGGAAGGCTAGTCCCCGTGATTTTCTATAAATATTAAGCATATAAATACTGATTGTACATATACATAATAGTAGGGGGAACTATATAACTTCCCCCTACAGCAACTGCATCTAGATTTAAGTCCATTTACGAAGAATGCAGGACCGCTTGTTGGGCACTTCCAAAGTAAGGGAGGTGAAAACCAATGACAACATACGAAATACTAAGCTTACTTCTATCATTATCTGGTGGATGGATTGCTTTTATGTCGGTGTCGTTGTCTGCTATCTTTTTTTTATCGCGAAAGGAGTAACCGCCCCCCCATCGGCAGAAGTGTGGACAATTACTTCTTTCTTCTCGGTCAAATGCTTTTTTTCCAACCATTTACATCGTTGTACAGTGCTTAAAGATTTGTCATGCTTTTGTTTCACAGTTTAATAGTGTAGGACTGAGTGCTCAACCGCCCAGTCCTCATTTATTCTATGTTTTATTTTTTATAATATGATGAATTGCCGACGGATGTGCAATATATTTCGCCGGATGTATGGGTCTATCTAGACTTCTATTTTCTCAGTCATTGCTCCAAGAAATAAAAGATTCATTTCAATTCAATATATTGGTAGTGTTCAGTTTTAGTTTGTAGAAACACTATTAATAGAAACAACTAAATTAGTAATTCCTCTATATCAGTGACTATATGCTAAGGAGTTCCTTTTTAACCAAATTTCAGATAATCCAATGAGGAGGGAAAAAATGAAGAATTTTGCTCATGTAATTCCATTCGAAGTGATTATTCAAATGACAGAGGCCAATGAAGTTCCACCTGGTGTGAAATTAATTCAAGCACCCGCAATTTGGAAGGAAACAAAAGGAAATGGCATTACGGTTGCTATACTGGATACAGGATGCGATAGTAGACACCCTGATTTACAAGATCAAATTATAGGCGGTCGGAACTTTACGGACGATGATGGAAGTAATCCCGACATTTTCCTCGATTACAACGGTCATGGCACTCATGTAGCTGGAACGATTTCCGCACAGGAGAACGATGAGGGCGTTGTCGGAGTAGCTCCTGAAGCAAGTCTGCTTATTATAAAGGTATTGAATAAAAAAGGATCCGGGCAATATGAGTGGATTATCAATGGTATCAACTATGCCATTGAACAAAAAGTGGATATAATTTCCATGTCGCTAGGTGGTCCAACTGATTTGCCTGAACTTCATGAAGCGGTAAAAAAAGCGGTTGCTAATAATATACTCGTAGTTTGTGCAGCTGGAAATGAAGGCGATAGCGACGATTCAACCGATGAATTCGCCTATCCTGGCTGTTATAACGAAGTCATTTGTGTAGGTGCTATTAATCTTGAAAGAAGACCTTCCGATTTTTCCAACTCTCATAATGAAGTCGATCTAGTTGCTCCGGGTGAAGAAATTCTTTCTACGTATTTAAACGGGGAATTTGCAACATTAAGCGGAACTTCAATGGCTGCCCCACATGTCTCTGGAGCTCTTGCCCTCATCAAAGGGTTGGTCAACAACAGTTTCGGTAGAGAACTTACAGAGCCAGAGCTTTATGCCCAGCTAATAAAAAGGACCGTTCCACTAGGTTTCTCACAAAAGATTGAAGGGAATGGGCTCGTTTACTTGACGGTGCTTGAACATTTGACAGGTATACTTGAGCGAGAAAGTAAAGCTGTGGTTTTGAGTTCACAATGATTTGAACAAATTGCGGTTCACTAGCTTTTTTCAGACATCTATAATTACAAAAAGGTGTCCTATTATGAGTGAATAATCCAGCTAATGTGGAAAGGAAACATTAGTTGTTTACTTTTCTGATGAGATTCTTAAAAACATGGGTCTTGGGCTCTCGTCTTTTAAATAAGGAGTAATTTTCAACATTGGTCGCGATATAATAATTTGGATGTACCTGATGCTATGACCGCGGGACTTTATGAGCGATTTATGGTGATTTATGATCACTTTTCAGGAGTTATGAGCACTTTTTTGGATTTATGATCACTTTTCAGGAGTTATGATCAGATTTTTAAATTTATGAGCATATCTTGGAATTTATGAGCATTTTTCATGATTTATGAGCACATATGGAGCTCTAAGAGCATTATTTACTTATTCTCAAGATTCCCCTTTCGATTATTCGCTATAACAACCCATCCATCAAAAAAAGAAGCTGCAGAGGCAAACAGTTTTCACTGAATTCCTCTACAGCTTCCTTGGTAATACGATTTTACGCGAATGTTACATTAAGTGAAATCGCGTTCTATTTTTTCTTCCCACTTCTTGTGGAACACTTCCTTTTCATTTTCCCATGCTTTCAATTCGTTCATGAGGTAGTAATGAGTTTCGTCCGCAGTCATCGTACTCTTTGTTTCCAAGTACGTCTGCCACTCGTCTTTACCGACACTTAACGTCCAATCGCATTCTACGCGCGCACTGAGTGGATCATTTTCTCTTATGGTATAGACATTTCGATTGGTGCTTCCGTATTCGAGTCCATTGCTATGCAATTTTCGCTTGCCTTCATCTGAAAAGTCATCTAATGTCCAGACTCCGGTTGCTGCATCTTGCTTCACTTCTCGTGTACGACCTGCTTCACGCAAAATGTCCTTCTCTAGTACTTCCGCTGTTTCCGCTTGAGCAAAAGGTTTTAACGTCTTATCCAGATCTGTCGGATTTCTAAGTGGCAAGACTAGTGATGTTTCTTCTCCAGTTTCAACTGTGAAGGTAACCGCTTCAGGGAATGGCCAAATGTGTGGCCAATAGTTCGGTGACACCGCAAGTTGCCAATGGTGACCTTTTTGCAACGTATGACCGATGACATTCATCTTCACTGTTACGTCGTAAGGTTTTCCTGGTTCTAAATAACTTGGGTTCTCATCGCTATCGCGGTGTGTAAGATTTAACACGCCCCACGTGATACGCGTCGAAGAACCGTCGGGCGCAACATCATTGAGTCGGACAACTAAATGTGCAGCTTTTTTATCTGAAGTAATTCTGCAACGGAATTCAGGTTCACCTAGAATTGGTTCGTCTTTTTCAACAGGTGCTGCATCGAACACTACTGCCATGCCATTTTCAATTCGCTGATCCGCTGGTAGGTCCCCTGGCTGGCCAAATGGACAGAATACGCCTGCATACAATCCGTGTTGTTGAACGGAAGATATGATTACTTCTTTCCCGTCAGCTGTTTCACTCAAGTTTTTTCCATTTAAGAACAGTTGCTTTTCTTTAACATTTGCTGGTGGCCATTGTTCTTCTGCCACCCAGTGTCCTGGACGATATAAATACTCTGTTTGTGGTGGAACGCTATATTGCATATAAACGCGAACCATCGGCTCATCCATGATGCCTGTCCGTTCGTCTTTTAGCCATTCATCCCACCAACGGACCGCTTCTTGTAAGAATCCGATTTGTGGACCTGGTACCGCCATTTCAGGATACTCGTGTGCCCACGGACCGATTAGACCTTTTTTCGGCCCTTTTAAACCTGTTAATAATCTTGGAATCGCATTCGTATAACCATCTGCCCAGCCGCCAACTGCAAAGACTGGAATCGTTACATCATCGTAATTTTCAATGACTGAACCGTGTTTCCAGTAAGCATCTCTGCGCTGATGACGCACCCATTCTTCTGCATATGGAGGAGTCAGTTCCATGCGCTCCAACCAATTTTCTCTCCACGACTCGCCCCTGACTTCAGGATATTGCGGACGTGCATTATACGCAAACATTGTACTAGCCCACCAAAGCATATCTGAGGCAAGCATTGCGCCCCCTTTGTAGTGGACGTCATCTGCATAGCGATCATCTGTAGAACACAATGTGATAATCGCTTTTAGTGCTGGATGTTGGCGCGCTGCGATTTGGAGTCCATTGAAGCCACCCCATGATTTACCGATCATCCCAACACTACCTGTTGACCATGACTGTTTTGCAATCCAATCCAATACTTCTAATGCATCATCTTGTTCTTGCTTCAAGTATTCATCATACAAAATGCCGTCTGAATCTCCAGTTCCTCGAATATCGACCCTTATGCTCGCATATCCGTGCCCTGCAAAATATGGATGACGTAGAGAATCACGCAATGCAGTAAATTCGTTTTTACGGTAGGGTAAGTACTCAAGAACTGCTGGGACCTGTGTTGTTTCTGCGTCTTCCGGCAGCCAAATGTGTGCAGCCAATTGTGTTCCGTCTGAAAGCGGAATCATGACGTTCGATAATTCTTTCGTTTTTTTCGGGAAGGTCGTGCGGATTGTACGATTTGTTTCTCTTACGTTAAATACCATGAGAAATGCCTCCAATTATTTGTTTAGGTTTTCATTTGGAAAATCTTCGCGCAACCATCTTACGAGTGAAACGAGAAGCAAAATATAGATGATGAAGATTGGAACTGCTACTACGACTGCCGAGGTTTGTATAACACGGAGACCTCCTACTAGTAGCAACGAGATTGACAGTACTGCAAGAATAGCGCCCCAAATCATTCGGTGCCAACGTGCAGGATCTTCACCAGGCTGTAATTCTTTCGTTGCAACGGCTGCTAAGATGTACGTTGCAGAGTCCATCGATGTCGATAAGAAAATAACACCAACGATCACAAAGAATGGCAACACGAGTACATCTAGCGGTAGAGAACGAAGGATTTCGACGACAGCTGCTGGTCCACCTTGTTCAGAAAGTGTTTTCGCAATATCGGCAACTCCTTGTAACTGCAAGTTCATAGAATAGCCACCGAAGACCATGAAATAGACCCAGCCTCCGATTGACCCCCACAATAGCATATGGGTGATCAATTCACGCAACGTGCGCCCTTTGGAAATCCGGGCGACGAATAATCCCATGAACATTGCAGTTGCAGCAAACCAAGCCCAATAGAACACAGTCCAACCTTGTGGGAATCCGCCTTGGGAAATCGGATCTGTATGAAAACTCATGAACGTGAAGTTTTGAAGCATCAATCCAAAACTGTTCGAGAAATACGTAAGTATAAACGAAGTAGGTCCTGCGATGAAAACAAAGAGAGCAAGGGCAATTGCTAAGTAGATATTCAAATCACTTAGTCTTCTAATCCCTTTTTGTAAGCCTAGGTAGGCACTCGCCGAATAGATAATAGTGATGAGTGTGACGATAACGGCATCCAATCCGAGAGACGGTTCAATGGAAAATATGGAGCCGACAACAGCAGAAACCATTGGAACACCAAGTCCTAAAGAAGTACCAAGACCACCTACTAAACTCCAAATGACGAGGACATCGATTAACTTTGCTACCCAACCATCTGCATATTTACCAAGAGCTCCTCTTAGTGCAGTACTGATTTTAAGAGATGGACGTTTCTTCACAAAGTACGAGTACGCAATTACGACAGTCGGAAATGCATAAAGTGACCACGCTGAAATACCCCAATGGAACAATCCATATGTAAGTGACCATTCTGCAGCTTCATTGGTCCCAGGTTCAATTCCAAACGGCGGACCTGAAAAGTACGAAATCGGTTCAATCATTGCCCAATACATAATGCTTGTTCCCATTCCAGCGGTAAACAGCATAGCGCCCCAACTGAAACTAGAAAACTCGGGTTTTCCCTCCCCTAATTTAATGCGACCAAATTTACTAAACGCCAACCATATTAAAAATATAAATAGCCCAAATGTGAGAAATTGGAATGCCCAGTCCATTTTAAACGTAATGAACGTCATGACGTCATCCAGGACAGGTTCAGCACTTTCTCTAAAGACTACTAGCAACACAGTTGCCAGTAAAATGAATACTATTGACGTCCAAAATACGAAAGGATCTAATTTCGTTTTTTGCATCCTTCAACCCCCTTTTGTTGTTTCACAAACGCAACTTTGATAACGCTTTCAAATAACGTATTTCAATTGTTATTGAACAAGATTTGTGTAGTCAAAAAAGATTGCGAGTTCTTCATTCTTAATTTATAATCATGATTATCTTGTGAACGCGTTTATACTATCAGAATAAATTCGCAAGTACAAGTATAATGAATTAGACTGGTAGTATTGTACAATTACTGATAACTGAGAAAAGCGAGGCGCTTTATTTGGATAAGAAAATGCTTCAAAAGAGTAGAATGTGGAAGTACTTTGTCGAGGCCGCCACTGAAATCATTGAAGAAGAAGGTGCGAGAGCAGTTACAATTCGTAAGGTTGCAGACCGTGCTGGTTATAATAGTGCAACCATTTATAATTACTTCGACGAGTTCTCACACTTGCTGTTTTTCGCATCGATGAGATTGATGAAGGATTATACGGTTGAAGTGACGAGACGCATGAATGAGGAATCTTGTGCCTTAGATCAATATGTAACTGCATGGGAATGTTTTTGTGAATATTCGTTTAAACAACCAGATATCTTCCACTCAGTTTTCATCCGCGATCTAGGAGATAATCCCGACCATTTGTTGGAGAAGTATTATGAATTCTATCCAGCGGACTTAGTGGATGTTCCTGAAGAAATCAGAATGAGTTTACTTGAACAGAATGTTGTAAAAAGAGGCAATCCCATCTTGAAAAGAGCTGTGGAGCAAAGCAGTCTAGATGCAGATAAAACCGAGTCGCTCAATGAAGTCACTATTTTAATTTGGCAAGGAATGCTAATGAATTTCCTTAATAATCGCATTGAAGCAACTCCTGATGAAGCTGCAAGTCGAACCATGTTCTATGTAAAAGAGATTATCAATCGGTTGAAGTCCGAATAAAACATATAAAAGCCATGCGGATTCGCCGCATGGCTTTTTTCAAGAGACGAGCAACAAGTTGACATGGTCCGCTTTGTCTTTCTCAGTCATGACGAACTGGATCTCGTAGTTTCCTAATTCATATATATAACTCGTTTGATTGGAACCTTTCAGCATTCTTTTTTCATCTGGGTTACCCAATTGTTCTACTAAATCTTTTGAACTGATGCCACCTAAATTTGTTTGTCTTTCAACGTTCGTTCCAAGGTAACGTGCTTCAACTAATAGACCCTTTTCATTATATCTGAGATCATAGGAAGCTTGCCCCATTGACCCGGTATATCGATCGAATGTGTCCTGGCGTTCAGGCTTTCCAATTGTATTATAGACGTCAGTTTGAGTGGTTCTCCCCACGTAGAAGTTATCATTTAAATGATATACTTTCCCTTTCTTTCCATCTAAAACTAAGTCGTTCAATGTATCAATTGCCATTTTCTTTTGTTCTTTATCAATTGACTCATCAGCAGTGCCTGCTTGGCCAGATTGCCCTTGGTTATCATTTTCTTCTGACGCTGATGTTCCATCGCTGTCTTGTGCTTCATCTGACTGGGACTGTTCGTTATTAGAAGTCTGATCTTCTTCATAATTTTGACCTCCAGCGTTTCCATCTGTTTCATTTTGAACAGAATCGCCCATTTCCTGTTGGGTGGAATTGGTTGTTTCGTCCGTTGGAGATGCAGAACAGGCAGCTAGACCGCCAGAAAGTAATATAGTGAGTAGCATAAGATTTTTTTTCATAATCATTCTCCCTCCTATATATGGATGTTTACCTTTCTTATTTTCCCTGTTCACTTTCAAATACACGTAAAACGAAAAAAAGAGCTAAAATAGCTCTTTCAATCTACATCACCAAGTATAGGATTCAATCTGACCAATTGAATAGGTGATGCCATTCCATGTAGTTGTGTCGTGAATTCCGTTACCAATCCTAAATCCGCCTTGACTTCCAGCTCATCGAAAAGTTTCTTTTTCAACACAATGTCTCCCCCAGCGCTCTGTTGTTGAACACGCGCTGCCATGTTAACAGTTCTGCCAAAGTAATCTAGCACACCATTTGCATTGACCGCAATCACTGGCCCCTCGTGCAAACCTATCTTAATAGTGACCGGATTATTCAACATTTTGTTCAGGGAGGACACAGAGGATTGTATATCAAGCGCTGCTTCCAACGCATGAATGTTAGAAGAGAATGCCGCCATAATCGAATCTCCTATTGTTTTTACAATTGTTCCATCATGGGAACGAATTAGATTGCCAAGTGAGGTGAAATGTTTTTGGACATCACTATATGCGCTTGCATCCCCAACCCGTTCATATAACTGAGTTGAATCCTTCAGATCAGTAAACAGAATGGTCAGCTTACCTACCCCGATTTGCATGCCTGGCGCAAGAACTTCTGCGGGTAGCAAATCCCGGAACAACTGAAGTGAGGTTACTTCACGTGCTGTAAGCGCATATTCATCCCATTTCGTCTCTTCAAATGCCACAACATATTCTTCATCACTCGTGTTAACAATTGAAATGTCTGAACTTTGCATGAGAAATTGTTCGACAATACCATTAGGTTGAATATGTATTTGGGAAGATTCGATGTTTGGTTGATAGGTAAATGGAACTTTGAAATTATGCTTCACCACCCGGATTTGCATGTCCTTAGGAATACTAGTCCACGGTACATGTGTCGTCGATTGAGGCGGAATCCGAAACTGTCCAATTGTATGTGGTGAATTAGTTGGTCCGTTTATGCAAAACGTTACTTTGTTCGTTTTTCGAATCGCACCGTTCACTTGAAAAGTCATTTCTACATAGTTTTCAAAATCAAGTTCGAAGTCCACACCGCATAGATCACAATGCACCGTTTTTTTCACATCTTTTAAGACGGAGGCATGATCTTTAGCGACTCGACAGTTCGGGCACATCAAACTCCATTCATAATCCAATACCCCGGCTTCACTCGCAAACAAGAATAGACGAACTGCTTGTTGTTTAGTAAATCCATGTTCAAATGCCCATCGATAGGGCTGAATTGACGACACAGCTACATCTGATTCTGTTCGAATGGTTCTAATGAGCGCTTTGACAAGTGCCTGATCAAGCGATAATTCGTTCAAGTGGTGTTCTGCATCAAGCAAAACGCGTTCATCTATTTGAATGGCTTTCTGTTCTCTTGCTGTTGGCATATGCTCCTTTGTCGCTGCAGCGTCTTCGACATAAGTAAATGTTTGAAGGAGTTGAGGAATAATTCCTTTTTTTAATGCCACTTTTCCTAAAAGAGAACGATACTCAAACAATCCTGTAAGTGTCAACTTCGTTTCTTCCTCGTCCACTTTCGTAACTGACACTTTCCAAATCGCACGCTCCACTGGCCCTTTCGTATAATTACGCTCAACCGTGTAATAAGATTCACGAACCCATTCAAATACGTTTTCATCCCATTCAACCTCTATCAATCCATAAGCTTTTCCTTTTGCTTTTCGAATGAGCTGTTGGGTCCTGGTTCTAAAGGGAGTAAAGTTGACTGGAAACAATCCGAGGTATCGGTTTAAGCGATTGGTATCGGAAACTAGCTCCCATACTACTTCAATTGGCAATTTAACTAGACGGGTTTCTACTATTGAAATAGTTTTTGACACTTACACTTCACATCCTATCGGTATAACTATCACGAATTGCGACAAATTCATCTAAATGGTCTAGAAATAGATCTATTAACGTAGGATCAAATTGTTTGCCCCGTTGCTCAGACATGTACGACACGATTTTTTTAAGCGGCCAAGCCTTTTTATACACGCGGTCACTACCTAGTGCGTCAAATACATCAGCGATTGCGGTGATCCTTCCAAATATATGAATCTGTTCTCGCTCCAAACCTCTAGGATATCCGCCGCCTTCCCATCTTTCATGATGCTCGTAAGCGATAATGGCAGCTGTTTTTAATAATTCACGCTCTGATTTCCGAAAAACATTATATCCAACGACTGTATGCAACTTCATTTCTTCAAATTCTTCGGGCGTTAACTTTCCAGGCTTCAGTAGAATTGAATCGGGTGTTGCCACTTTTCCTATGTCATGCATGGGAGATGCGTAACGAAGAAGAAGCGATTGTGGTTCAGAGATACCTGCAAGTTGAGCCAACTTATAAGAATAGATTGCCACACGTTTGACATGATTACCGGTTTCTTGCGATCGACTCTCGCCTATTTCCCCCATCGTTTCTATAATTTCTTTTTGCGTTTCCAGTAACTCGTTATGTAACATGAACGTATCAAGAGATTTACCAGCATACGTTGAGGCAAATGATAACAACGTTTCATCCTTTTTTGTAAAGTGGGAATCTCCAAGCTTATTAATAGCCTGGAATGCACCAATTATTTTTCCTTCTTGGTTAGTGAATGGGATACACAGTATAGAACGTGTATGATAACCTGTTTCCTGATCGACTGCAGTATTGAATCGTTCATCTAAATAAGCATCTTCTACATTAATCACCGTTCCGGCTTGTATGCTTCTTCCCACAAACCCGCTCGTATCCGATATTGTAATTCTTTCTACCCCATGACCTGCGACCGTCCAAACAGTCTGCGATATAGATTCATGGAGCCAAACGGTACATCGATCTGCCTGTACTAACTTTGTACCTAAATCAGCTAGTAACAATAGCATCTTTGCAATGTCTGTTTCAGTGGACATTTTCCCCATATATTCAAAAATAGTAGATAAAAGTAGATCTGACTGTGGAAATTCAGAGGAGTCAGGAGTCGTTAATGCAAGTGATTTTTCCATTTACTAATTCCTTTCTAAAAAACTGTTGTCACGTTTCTCTCTATTTGTAATAATAGTATCATGAAACAATCATAAATACACAACTAAAGTCATTACTTTCAATGAAAAATCAGTAACACGGAGGTAACAACGTGACATTGTTCTCATATTTAATAATAGGGCATCTGATTGGCGATTATTTACTGCAAACGAGTTGGATGGCTGCAGGAAAAGCCACAAAGTGGGCTCCACTCTTAACCCATTGTTTCGTTTATACATCGGCTGTAAGTGTTGCATTTTTAATAGGCACAGGAAGGATTTCTTTATGGGTTGTTGCCATTATTTTTGTGAGTCATGTCATTTTGGATCGCCGTCGTTTTGTTGCATGGTGGGCGAAGACGATAATGGGCATAAAAGATGGAGAACCTGCGTGGCTGATAATTATGGCGGACCAAGTCTTTCATATTATAGTACTTTCCATCATTGCACACATTTGGGGATAAGAACGACAAAAAGAAGCAGAGCCTAGTGCATCTGCTTCTTTTTGTGGGGAAGTAATTTCATATTTAGGTTTAACTGATTAACTGCTGTACAAGTTTTTTGTTACGTTCTTTGAAGACATCATTGTGCGAGCTCACCATGCCTGCCTGGGATGCTTTTGGATCTAAATACATTTTGGCACTATTTACAGCGTTTGCAGCGTCTTGAAATGCCCCCGCGATGAGATTGACTTTACTTTCATGGAAAAGGACATCTCCAGCAGCAAAAATCCCAGGAACTGAAGTCCCGCTCATCGGTGTTCCAGCAATTCGGTGGTCGTTTGTGAGCTCAAGGTTCGCTTCGCTGCCTCCTATTAATGAGGTATCCACTTCATATCCATGGTTAATGACCACATCGTCAACTTCCAGAGTCAATCCGGATTCTTCTAGACAATGTTTTAATTCCACTTTTTCGATTGACTGGTGATCAGCTGATGCTATCAATTTGTCAATCCTTGTATTAAAGTGGCACACTACTTGACTCTGAAGCAATTGCTGAACTTGTGCTTCATGTCCGTTTAAATCACATTTCCGATATGTTAAAATCACTTCTTTGGCAATAGGTTCTAGCTCATTAGCCCAGTCGATTGCAGCATTTCCGCCACCTGATATCAGGACACGTCTTCCTTTGAAGTGTTGTAGTGATTTTACTGTGTAATGTAAATTCGAGACTTCGAACCGCTCTGCACCTTCTATTTCCACTTTTTGTGGTTTTAGAATACCTCCGCCAACAGCAAGAATGACTGTTCTGCTATAGTGTTTAGCACCAGAAGCGCTAGTCAAGACAAAATTTCCTTCATCATCTTTTTCAATTCCAGTTACTTTTTCATTCAAAACAACTTCGGGGTTAAACGTCATGCCTTGCTCCACTAGCTTATTAATCATTTCAGCTGCAGGTGCTGGTGTGACGCCGCCAACGTCCCAAATCATTTTTTCTTGATAAACATGTAGTTTCCCACCTAGTTCCGGTTGAAATTCAATGATTTTGGCGGACATTCCACGTAACCCACTATAAAAAGCAGCATATAATCCTGCAGGTCCTCCGCCAATAATCGTCACATCTACAATTGTTGCTTGAGACATACTTCATCCCCCTAAATTTATATTTGACTTCTTTAGGATCACTCTTTATAGTAGCATTATACCGATAATGAGAATCATTATCAACGTTTATTGTGTATAAAAGATTGGAGTGCTCCGAATGGTACGTTTGGCAACTGAAAATTTACAGATTGCTTACGGTGAACAAATCATCGTGGATGACCTATCCGTTACGATACCGAATAAGAAAATAACTGCGATCATCGGGGCTAACGGATGTGGAAAGTCGACTTTTTTGAAAGGGATGACACGTCTCATTCCCCGCCATTCAGGGAAGGTATTGTTGGATGGGGGAGATATTGCTGATCATAAAACAAAAGCGCTTGCTCGAAAAATGGCAATTCTTCCGCAAACGCAAGAAGCTGCGAGTGGTCTAACAGTGTCGGAACTCGTTTCTTATGGTAGATTCCCCTACCAAACAGGACTAGGACGGTTGACAGCAACTGATTTCGATGTCATTAACTGGGCTCTTACTGTTACAAATACGGATTCTTTCCGTGATCGTCAAGTGGATGCTCTTTCAGGCGGTCAACGTCAGAGGGTCTGGATCGCAATGGCGCTTGCACAAGAAACGGAAATCATTTTTCTTGATGAACCGACAACCTATTTAGACATGGCACATCAGTTGGAAGTTCTTGAACTATTACAGAAATTGAATGCTGAGCAGGAACGAACCATTATCATGGTGTTACATGATTTAAATCAGGCTGCCCGCTTCGCTGATTATTTGATAGCGATGAAAGATGGGAAGGTCATTAAAGCGGGTTCTTCTGAAGAAGTAATAGAACCTACAACTTTGCGTGAAGTTTTTAGGATTGACGCAGAAATCGGAATGGATCCGAGAAGCGGTAAACCGATGTGTATTACATACGATTTATTAAAAGGAGATTACTAACATGAAAAAGGCACTATTATTCTTAACTCTTGCACTGGTTCTTGTTCTAGGAGCTTGCTCTTCTAAAAATGAGGATGCTTCCAAGGAACCTTCAAAAGACGGAGCCGCGAAAGATTCAGGAACGATTACCTATGAATCTGAAGATGGCCCAATAGAAGTTCCAGCAAATCCACAGCGCGTTGTCGTTTTGTCATCATTTGCAGGACATGTTATGTCACTTGACGTTCCTATTGTCGGTGTGGACTCTTGGTCAAAAGATAATCCTCGATTTGAATCGAAACTGAAAGATGCTGAAGTAGTGTCTGATGAAGATTTAGAAAAAATCATTGAACTGGAACCGGATTTAATCATTGGACTATCTCCATTGAATAATTTGGATCGGTTAAAAGAAATTGCTCCCGTGGTCACATTCACTTACAATAAAGTCGATTATTTGACTCAATATGTTGAAATCGGTAAGTTATTGAACAAAGGTGAGGAAGCTCAAGAATGGGTCACTGATTTCAAAACGCGTGCACAAGAAACTGGCGAAGAAATTAAAGCGAAAATCGGTGAGGGTAAGACCGTTTCAGTTATTGAAAACTTTGACAAGCAGCTCTATGTATATGGAGATAGCTGGGGACGCGGAACAGAAATCCTATTTCAAGAGATGAAGCTACCGATGCCTGAAAAAGTCAAAGCAGATGCATTAAAGGATGGTTATTTCGCTCTTTCTTCTGAAGTACTTCCTGATTATATGGGAGACTACGTTATTTTAAGTCGCAATAACGATGGCGATAATTCCTTTATGGAAACTGAGACATATAAGAATACTCCAGCTGTTAAAGAAGGTCATGTATTTGAAGCTGAGTTGAGTGAGTTCTACTTCAACGATCCTCTAACGCTTGAGTATCAGCTTGAGTTTTTCAAAGAAAACTTTTTAAAGTAATCGTTATTCAAGAAGGATTCTTTCACCTTGAAAGAATCCTTTTCTTTTGCGAAAGGAGTCCTGGCTAATGAATCTGCGAACTATGCCATTTTCAATTAAATTCTTTATAGCTTGCATCGGATTGGTAGCTTCTCTATTCCTTGCAATGATACTAGGTGCAGCGAATATTTCCGTGTCTGATGTGTGGCTAGCAATTATAGGCGATTCAAGTAAAAATAGTTTGATTTTAAGAGAGATCCGTTTCCCTCGGGAACTGGCTGCGTTACTAGTCGGTTCTGCTTTGGCTGTTTCAGGTGCCATCATGCAAGGGATGACAAGAAACCCTCTAGCTGATCCAGGTTTACTTGGCTTAACTGCTGGTGCTAATGCCGCTCTCGCCATTGCAATCGCACTAGTTCCTTCCCTCAATTATTACGGGATTATGATCGCTTGTTTTCTAGGAGCAGCAGCTGGGGCTCTAGTAGTCTTCGGCATCGCTTCTGCAAAGCGTGGTGGCTTCTCACCTTTCCGTCTTGTTTTGGCAGGCGCTGCTGTCTCGACTTTCTTCTTTGCGGTTGCTGAAGGGGTCGGAATCTATTTTAAGGTGTCAAAAGACATTTCCATGTGGACAGCTGGAGGTGTGATTGGTACAACTTGGTCTCAACTTCAAATTATTACTCCGGTGATTGTTATCGGGATAGGAGTCGGCCTAATTTTGTCCAAGCAACTAACCCTACTAAGTTTAAATGAAGAAGTAGCTGTCGGATTGGGTCAGCATACATTCAGGATCAAAATGATTTTGTTCATCCTAACTATTCTTCTGGCTGGATCTGCCGTTGCTCTAGTAGGAAATCTGGCGTTCGTGGGACTTATGATTCCGCATATCGTTCGCGCAATAGTTGGCACTGATTATCGGTTTATACTGCCAATGTCTGCAGTTGTTGGTGGTGCATTCATGTTGCTTGCGGACACATTAGGTCGGACGATGAACGCACCATACGAAACACCTGTTGCCTCACTCGTTGCAGTCATGGGCTTGCCGTTCTTCCTAATTATTCTCCGTAAAGGAGGGCGAGCTTTCTCATGATTCAATCTAAAGTGTTAAGAAAACAGCGTCTCTTACTGATCATATTTAGCATCCTTTCTCTCGGAACTGCAGTTGCAGCCATTGCACTCGGGCCAGCTTCCGTAGATCCTGGTCGCATCTTCCCTGCACTTTTCGGCAATGGTACATTTAAAGAAGAATTTGTTTTGTTTTCTATTCGTCTCCCCCGTATAGCCATAACGTTCTTAGCAGGAGCAGCCCTTGCGCTTTCTGGCTCGATTCTTCAAGGAATCACACGGAATGACTTGGCGGATCCCGGAATTATTGGCATTAACGCTGGGGCAGGTACTTCCATTGCAGTATTCTTTCTATTTGTACCTGTTGAAACAGGTGCGTTAGTGTATTTGATGCCGATTGTCGGGTTAGTTGGGGCATTTTTGACCGCATTTCTAATCTATCTCTTCGCTTACGATAAAAAAACAGGAATGCAGCCGGTTCGATTGGTGTTAACAGGTGTGGGGTTTTCTCTAGCACTATCCGGTGTCATGATCGTTCTCACTTCTTCAGCGGATCGTGAAAAAGTGGATTTCATTGCGAAATGGTTAGCGGGAAATATTTGGGGGTCTGATTGGCCATTTGTCATTGCACTATTGCCCTGGTTACTTATTCTTGTTCCATTCGCGTTATATAAAGCGAACCGATTGAATGTATTGGGGTTAAGTGAATCTGTTGCCATTGGAATTGGTGTTTCTGTTGAGAGAGAACGTATTATTCTTCTCGTCACTGCAGTCGCGCTTGCAGCTTCAGCTGTTTCCGTTACTGGAGGAATTGCTTTTGTTGGGCTAATGGCACCTCATATTGCAAAGTCTTTAATCGGTCCACGAAGTCAGCTCTATCTTCCAATCGCTATTCTACTTGGCGGCTGGTTATTATTGCTCGCAGATACGATCGGTAGAAACATATCCAGCGTAGGGATTATTCCAGCAGGATTAGTCGTGTCCTTAATCGGTGCTCCCTACTTCATCTATTTATTATTACGGAAATAATAAAAACACGATCCTCAGTTTCAGAGGATCGTGTTTTTTTGATTATCGTAATTTAGTTGCGCCACCGTCAACCATGATTGTTTGTCCAGTGATGTATGATGCATCTTCACTCGCAAGGAAGACTGCAACTCGACCAATATCGCCTTCCAATTCGCCAAGACGACGCATTGGAATATTGTTGATCATTTTGTCAAATGCTTCAGGCTGGTCTTTTTTCCACTGTTGGATACCAGGTGAATTGGCAATCGGTGAAATTAAGTTCACGTTGATGCCGAACTGACCCCATTCGTTAGCTCCTACACGAGTAATCGCACGAATCGCTTCTTTTGCAGCTGCATACGTACCTTGCATAACATCTCCGTTAATACCTGCACCTGAAGAGAAGTTAATGATTGTCCCTTCAGTCTCTTTCAAGTGTGGGTATGCGGCTTGCATCAAGTAAAACGTTGGATAGAAGCCCGTGTTAAAGGAGAAATCCATATCCGCTTGAGTTGCGTCAGCTAGCAAAACTTGACGTGATGCGTGTGCGTTATTGACAAGAATGTCTAGTTTGCCATACTTGTCGACAACTGTTGTGATGATATCTTTCAACTTGTCGCGATCTGTAAGGTCCGCTTGAATGAACATGCTTTCAGGTTGGAACTCCTGAAGTTCTTTCACCATTGCTTCGCCAGTTTCAGCGTTCAAGTCAACGATTGCTACTTTCGCGCCTTCCTTAACGTATGCTTTTGCCATACCACTTCCGATACCACCGGCACCGCCAGTGATTACTGCTACTTTACCATCTAATTTACCCATAAGTATCACTCCTTTTCATCAATACTAGTTTAACACTTAAATAGTGTTAAATAAACTTTCCTGTTTCAGTATTCCCCCTTTTCGCTTCAATACACGGAAGTTCGAATTCACTGTAATATAAGAGTTCAGCCATGGTTATCTTTGCTCAACTCTGTATAGAATATAGGCATGTCAACTGCATCCCTTGATATATCTATTGTTTTTTTGTTATGCTTCTACAGTGTATAACTTGCGAAAAAATAATTGACTGAACAGGAAGGAGATGCATGTATCGATTAGGAGGAATTGAATGAAATCAGTAACTAATACTACAAATGAATATAACGAAGAAATAGAAGAACTGGAAAGTGACTATTCGCTTGACCGAGTTCCTCGAGAAGACCGTACGAAAAGTTGGTTAAGCATTACCAACATTACATTCGGAATCGCAACAGCCATTTTTTACTTCCAGATGGGAAGTGTCATGGCTCTCTCTTATGGGGCAGCAAATGCTATGATTTCTTCAGCTTACGCAATCATTGTCGCAGGGATATTAGGAACAGTTATCGCCTATTTGTCTGCGAAATCTGGGATGAATGTAAATCTCCTGTCACGTGGTGGAGGTTTCGGATATATCGGATCCTCACTTACCTCACTGATTTACGCATCTAACTTCATTATGTATTGTGCGTTTGAAGGGTTAATTTTAGTATCTGCAGTTCACCACTTTTTCCCTACCCTCCCAAAGTGGATTCTCATCATCGTGTTCGGATCAATCGTCATCCCCTTGAATTGGTTCGGAATTGAACAGCTTGATAAATTGCAAAAGTGGTCAATGCCAGTATTTGTTGTGTTTTTAATCACTGCAATCATTATCTCGTTTTATAAACCTGCAGTGTACACCGGAGCCGTATTCTCCTATATGCCTGAGGGTGTCACACTAGGTGGTACCGCATTACTTATGTGCATTGGTATGCATAATGGTATCATGGGTCTGACAGCTCTCCTCGCTTCAGATTATGCACGTTTTTTAAAGCCTAAGGATATTAAACTAGGCTCTTTTATGATTGGTTTTATCCCTCAAATCTTTTGTTTTGGAGTAATGGGTGGTTTAGGCATCTGGTTTGGTGTTCGTTTTATGGAACCCGATCCAGGAGTTTATATTGTCCTGTTGCTCGGTATTGGCGGAGCTTTATTTACTATGATTACTCAATTACGCATTAACGTAACGAATATTTACAGTAGCTCATTGTCGCTTTCAAACTTCTTCGAAAACATGTTTAGGTTTACTCCCGGACGGCGTTTTTGGGTAGTTGTATCAGGGGTTAGCGCAATATTGCTTATGCTTGCAAATATTGTCGATCATTTAAGTACGATGATGACATTCCAAGGCGTATTTTTACTCTCTTGGGCAGCGATTCTAGTAACGGATGCTCTTGTCGTCAAAAAACTCATGAAGATCGGACCCAATTATTATGTTGCTCGTCAAGAATATTTGTATCGCTGGAATCCAGTCGGTGTAGTATCACTATTAGTTGCAAGTCTTCTTGGAACCCTTGCTGCACTTGGATATATGGGCATTTTCTTAGAGTCTACAGCAGCATTTTTCGCCGCTGTTCTTGCTTCTATACTTACTGTACTTCTCGCAAAGGTAACCAAAGGAAAGTATTATTTGCTTCGTGAGCCTGACGATATCCACGAAAAGGACCGCTTAGCTTAAATCGTTTTTTTAAAATGCCTGTGATGACACTATTTTTTCGCATTTAAAAAAAGGAGGATGTTCTTACATTCTCCTTTTTTATATTCTTTTGCATTTTCAATTCTTTATTGCTATAGTTAATAACCGTGAAATCACTACAATTATCTTAGGGGGAATCATGAGAAAAATTTCAAGCGTTTTTTACATTACGATCGGACTGATCATTTTGGCAGTTGGCTACGGTGTGCTCGCGCCGCAAAGCTTTGCCGAACAAACCGGAAAGATTCAAAACTTCGTCGCATCTACCTTTGGTTGGTATTACCTCATGCTGTTGTCTGTACTCGTTATCATTTGTCTGTTCCTGATCTTTAGTCCATTCGGGAAAATAAGACTTGGGAAAGACACAGACAAACCCGAGTTTTCAACAGTATCCTGGATTGCCATGCTATTCTCAGCCGGTATGGGCATCGGACTTGTCTTTTATGGCGCTGCAGAGCCACTTTCACACTATGCTGTCATGTCATCGACAGGCGAACTCAATACTCCATCAGCATTTAAAGAAGGTTTACGTCAATCCTTTTTCCACTGGGGTATCCATGTATGGGCAATGTACGGTTTTGTCGCCTTATCTCTAGCATTCTTCCAGTTCCGTAAGGGAGAACCTGGTTTAATTTCTTCAACATTGAAGCCGATTTTTGGGAATAAGATGAATGGCCCTTGGGGTGTTCTTGTGGATGTTCTCGCTGTGTTTGCAACCGCTTTCGGTGTTGCAACTACTCTCGGCTTTGGCGCTGTACAAATTAATGCAGGGTTAAATTATTTGTTTGGAGTTGAAATAGGAACTCAGTCTCAATTCATCATCATATTAGTTGTGACTGTACTTTTCATCATTTCAGCTTGGAGTGGTCTTAGTAAAGGGATTCAATACTTATCCAACTTGAATCTTGTACTTGCGATTGCTTTACTGATCTTAGTTGTAATACTTGGTCCTACCTTATTAATCTTTAATATGTACTCAGACTCCCTAGGGGGTTATATAGCGAACTTCGTGAAAATGAGCTTCTCCACTTCCCCATTGAATTCAGAAAACCGTCAGTGGTTGGATATGTGGACCATCTTTTACTGGGCTTGGTGGATTTCTTGGGCACCTTTCGTTAGTATGTTTATTGCACGTGTGTCCAAAGGACGTACCATTCGTGAATTCATGATTGGTGTTATGATTGCACCGACAATTCTTTGCACATTCTGGTTTACAGCTTTTGGAACGACTGCGATTGAAGCTCAGAAAGCAGGAGTCGTCAATCTTGCGGATAAAGCTACTGAACTCGTGGTCTTTGAGTTGTTTAGTACATTACCTTGGGGCGTATTCATCTCCATTGTTGCAATTGTCCTGATCGCTTCCTTCTTCATCACTTCTGCGGATTCAGCGACATTTGTGCTAGGCATGCAATCCAGTTATGGATCACTGACACCGCCGAACAGTATCAAACTCATATGGGGTGTACTTCAGTCGGCAATCGCGTTAATTTTACTTTCTGTTAATGGGTTAGATGCATTGCAGAATACGATTATAATAGCTGCCCTCCCTTTCTCGTTTGTCATCTTGTTGATGATATTCTCTCTTTTAAAAGCATTAAGTACAGAGTTGAATCTCATTAAAGCAAAGCGGAAATAAAATAAGACGTCCTATCGATTTCGTTTATCGATAGGACGTCTTATTAATATGATTTTTTTATGCACAAGAAACCAACTATGCATCTAAAGTTCCTCATACTATTAAATTTCTTTTTTAGTAAACTTGTCGAGTGTTGTGTTTTTCAGCAGTTTTGTAAGCGTCGTACATTCCCCATATCCAAACAATTGGATACGTGATAAACCCAATTAATACAAACATTAGAAGTGAATTGATAACTTGCACTCCAATTAGTATGAGACCTTTCAGGATTTGACCATTATAAATCTGTCCGACACCGGTCCAAAAAAAGCTAAGTACAGCTGCTAGTCCTGGGCTTTTCATAATACGTTATTACCTCCTTCATTAAAAAAATATCCCGATTACAGCTAATCCTGCTACAATCCAGAAGCCTCCGGTAGCAATCGCATCGCCTGAAATAATCGGTTTTTTTTGCAAGAAGTCGATAGCGTGTATATCCTTTTTCAATTCACTGATTTCGTCCTCTAACGCTCTCACTTTAGTAGTAAGGGTATGCACTTCTTCAGTCACTGTACTTGGATAACGTTCTGGTTCCGTCTTCTTCAATGCATTTTCATCCACCGTAACACATCTCCCCTCAAATAGACACAAATACACTTATGGAAAGTATATCAAGTATAATGGTGAGTAGATAGGTTTTTCAGTTAATTCTTTTCAGAATTGATCATCACAATCTATGATACACTTTTGGTTAACCCCTTTTACCGCAATTGCAGGAACGTATACTGGAGGTCTATACATATGAATCAGGACGATCAGAAGAATCAAGATGAATTCAACCGAGAAAATCATTTTCCAAAAGACGAAGACGATAATGTTTCTGAAGCCTACGAAGTCAACGAGGTCGATCATTTAGAAGGACCCGAACTTACGCAAGAAGAAATAGAAGAAGAGGAGTTTCGCCAGCTTGTTTTGGAAGCACAACGGGAAGCACTTGCAAAAGAAGCTTACCTTCGTAACAATCCGCAGCCAAGAAAACGCAGAGTCCCTAAATGGATTGTATGGCTCATGGCATTGGTTTTACTTTTTCAGCCTGTCGCTTTCATTTTCGATATCTATTCATTACCAGCAATCGATTTTTTAAAAACATCAGCAAAGTTATCTAAACGGGAGGACATTACAAAGTGGAAACAATCCGTTGCTGTTGTATTGACCGAAGATGGAAAAGGAACTGGTTTTTCTGTATCTCCTGATGGGTTGATTGTGACAAATAATCATGTGGTCGAAAATACAAAACAGATTACAGTCTCATTTGAAGAGCAAGGTCGCTTTTCAGCCTCTCTTATTGCACAAGATTCCGTTAATGATTTAGCTATTTTGCAAATTAAAGATCCACCAGATGTTCCATCGCTAAAACTAGCGGAAAGCCCCACTTACACACCTGATTCCAAAGTCAGTTTCATCGGAAATCCTTTGAACTTTTTTGGAATCGCAAATGAAGGAAAACTGATAGGAGAAAGTGAATGGGCGGGGCGTAATGTACCTATTATACTTTTGGATGCACCGGTTTACAGAGGAAATAGTGGAAGCCCCGTTTTCCAAAATGATGAGGTCATCGGTGTTGTCTTTGCGATAACCGAGCTTGACTCCCATGGTAAAGTTGGGATGTTCATACGGTCAAACGAAGTGTTGGAGTTATTAAAGGAAGTCGAATAGACAAAAAAGTCCGGAAGCTAATATGGCTTCCGGACTTTTTTGTTACTATTCGTTTTTACGTTTCTTCGTATTTTTCGTTGCTTTGTCTGCTTTCTTAAAGTCGTCCACATATTCTACTTCTTGAGCTGAAGAAAGTTTGTTGTTTTTCTCAGTCATCATTTCATGTGGCTCTTTCTTTTCCGTCATTAGTCATCCTCCTTCAAAACTAGTGTACAAATAGTTTTTCCAGATAAAGACGAACTATTCCTGTCAGATCATTCCTGTTTGAATTCAGGCTCCAGGCGCTCCATGAATTCCTCAAGAGCACTATACCCTTGCTGTTTTAAATACCAGTTGTTTGCAGCTGCTTCGATAAGCCCAGCGACATCCCGCCCTGGTTGTAATTGGATTTGAATATAAGGTATAGGTACACCCATGTACTCAGTAAACTTCTCGTCTAATTCCAGTTCATTGTTAAGTGAGTTGTCTTTCCACTCTGTCAATTCGATATCGAGAGCGATTCTAGTCTCTTCTTGAAACGCAGCACGTCCATATAAACGAACAACGTTCATTAAACCGATACTCCTAAGCGCCAAAAATTCCCGGTTGGTCTGGTTGTGGGTACCGAGTAACGTTTGAGGACTGAGTTTTCGAAGTACGACGATATCATCCGCTACAAGCCGGTGTCCCCTGCCAATCAGTGTATGTGCAGTCTCGCTCTTTCCTACGCCGGATTTACCACGCAGTAAAATTCCAATTCCCGCTACATTGACGACTACTCCATGAATTGCGATTTCTTCTGCCATCGAGCTAATGACAAATGCGTCTAATTTCGCACTCGCCACACCCATAGAATCTGGAGTTCTTAAAACAGGAATTCCGTTTTCCGTACAATACGTATGTAATCCATAGGGTTGGTCCTGATTGGAAGTGATTAAAATACAAGGTGGATCATATTCGACAAGATTCGAAATTCTGCGTTTGCATTCATCATCAGTAAGCGTATGTAAATAGTTGACCTCGTTTTTACCGAGTATTTGAATATGTCCTCTCGCTATGAACTCAAACGTATCCATGAATTCCAACCCTGGACGACGAACTTTTGTTTTTTTCAGCGGTCTTTCCAAGTGGTCGCTTCCGGATAGAATTTCAAATGAAAATTGGTGTACAATGCTTTGTACGGTTAGCTGTATCATGAAGGAACACCTTTCGTGTACGGTTTGTTTAGTCTCAGTTTATCATAAACATTTTTCTGATGCAGTGTTGTATTATATTTTCTAAAATCTATGTTCACGTCATCTTAAGATTCCGCAATAGATATTCAAAGAAAATAAAAAAGAATTTTTAAAAATAGGTTTATAGGTTGTTTTGCCGGGTATAGATTACTACAAGGCGAAATCCAGGAAGGCGCTAAGCGCTTACTTGGAGAAATGCACAGCCTTGGCGGGAAATTTGCTGTACTGACAAAGCATCACCGTAAGAAGAGTTACGAGTGTTTGTAAGACCAGTAAGAAGTAAGTTTTTTGTGCAAGTGCAACCTAAACAACCGTTTCTCTTCGATTTAAAGAACGATGAAGTGAAATGCGTGCAAGAAGAGTTTGCAGTATGCTTTCGATTTACCCGTCAGCTACACGCAACTAGTTAAAACAAATTTTCCGCGAATGAAGAGGCGTCCGATATATGGACGCCTCTTTTTCATTTCTCAAAATCAGGTGAGGTTTTGGATTTACTTCATCTTTTTCATGAAAAATGGTTTTCCTATTCGTTCCACTAAGCCTGGAGCTATTGCATGAAGTTTGCTAGTCAGACCCATCACCCTTGGTAAATCTACTTGCCGTCTCGGCTGATGAACCGCATTTACGACAACTTTGGCTACTTCCTCTACAGTAAGCAAATGCTTACCAACTGCACCCCTATAGGTACCACTATCATCTGCTTTGTCTAAAAAGGCTGTGTCGATTGGACCTGGATGAATAACAGATACGTCGATTCCATAATGTGCAACTTCCATACGTAACGCATTCGTGTATCCAATCAATGCATGTTTCGTCGCTGCATAGACAGCTGCTTTTGGTGTCGCCACTTTTCCTGCTTGGGAACCAATATAAATCAGATGTCCACTTCTACGGTCCATCCATGACGGTAGTATCCTTTGTGTCAGCTGTATCGGTGCTGTCACGTTCACTGAAAACATTTGCTCAACCTGTCTATCTTCAGTTTCATGAGCAAGTGCAAACTTTGCAACTCCTGCTGAGAAAATAATGACATCCGGCATTTCCAGCTCACGTAGCAAGTGATCAGTCGCTCCCTCACCTGTTAAATCTAGTTGAATCGCATATGCCCCAAGAGCTACAAGCTTAGCCAGAATTTCTTCTGAACGCCCCGTCACTTGGACACGATGACCTTCAGATATTAGCCTCACTGCAGTTTCATAACCAACTCCACTGGTAGCTCCTGTTATTAAAATTGTTTTACGCTTTCTCATACCGATGAATTCCTTGATCGTCTGTTTTTAGAACAACCTTGCCTAGCTCTAATAAGTAATCCATTTGACCAAGTGTCTCTGAGAGTGTCAGACCAAGCTCCCTTTTATAGGCAGCTGGAAATAATTGCACGGTCAATTCGAAGACAGATTGCGGACCAACTGACAGCATATCGTAAACCTTCATTGCCCGCTCGTGCTGTTTCTGCAGTCGCTTCTCAATAAGGTCATGAACACCAGTTACAGGCATTCCATGTCCGCTGTAAACCTTCTCTACAGGCAGGTCAAGCAATCGTTTTAACGAAGCGTTATATTGCAACATTGTTTTTGGTCGGGGATATTCAGGACTTTTCGGAGGTTCTACGAGTGGATTCGAAGAAACCTTTTCCAGCAATAAATCACCACCGATAAGTTCGTTCCGTTCAGGATTCCAAAATGATAAATGACTTTGAGCATGCCCTAACGTCTCAAGAGTCGTCCACCCAGGATGTCCCGGTATTTCGTCCCCTTCAGTTAAAATATGATCAAGTGGACGCTCTGCCATGAAATCAGCAGCGCGTTTCATCTTCCCTACAATTCCTAGCGCTTTTTCAGGAACCCCTTGCTCTATAAATCGCTCCATATAAAATTGGTCGTGAAATTTTATAAAATCCGGGTCTCTCGTTAGCCAGAGATTATTGTACTCATGGCCGTAAAGTTCTGCGTTCGGAAATGCATCCACCCAGCCTGAATGATCTGGATGATGATGTGTAAGAATGACTTGTTCAATATCCTCCAACGTATATCCGGATTCTTTAAGCCCTGCCTTTATCGCCTCAAGAGCTTCGGTTGTCTTCGGACCCGCATCGAATAGACTCAGTGTATCGCCCTTCACTAAAAATGCATTAACATCGCCAACAGCATATGGCGTTGGTATCGTCAGTTGTTGAATCATGGTTTTGCCTCCAATATTGAATCACTATTCATTCTATTGTACATGCTTTTTGTACGTTCGTCATGTATCGATAACTGAATCATCAGTTGACTTATTTCAATAATCGCATAGACTGATTGAATACACGTATCTAGGAAAAGAGGGAATTCCATGGAAAAAATCGTATTTGTTGGTGCCGGATCGATGGCGGAAGCTGTGATTGCCGGGATCTGTAAGCAAGGTACTGTTACGCCTTCTAATGTTTTTGTCATGAACCGAGCAGATGAAGCACGCCTTCAATTGTTACAAAATACGTATGGCATCTCAATTGTCAGTCCGGACAAAAATGAGCTTCGAAACGCAGATTTAGTCGTATTAGCTACTAAACCTAAAGATGTTTATACCGCAATGGAACAGATTTCTCCTTTACTTAACGAACAAGCAGTTGTCCTTTCTGTTCTAGCTGGTGTTTCAATGGATACAATTGAATTAGGTCTAGGCAAACACGGTATTGCTCGCTCCATGCCGAATACATCTGCAGCAATTGGGAAGTCAGCTACTGGTATCGCATTCAATAGTTCTATGAAATCCATTGAAAAGCAAGAGATTCTTGCATTATTAAGTTCGATTGGCATCGTAGCGGAAGTTGAAGAGGATGACTTACATGCTGTTACAGCCCTTTCCGGGAGCGGACCAGCCTATATCTACTATTTAGCAGAAGCCTTAGAGACAGCCGCCATGCGCGCTGGAATTGAACAGCCGATTGCGCGCGACCTCATTATTCAGACAATCGAAGGGGCTGCATGCATGTTACGACAAACTCAAGAGGAGCCAGCACTTCTAAGAGAAAACGTGACTAGCCCGGGTGGCACGACGGAAGCAGGGCTTCGCGCACTCACTTCCGCAGGATTCCAGGAAGCCGTCTTCAGTTGCATTGAGCATGCTGAAAAGCGCTCTAGAGAGCTTGGATCCACCGAAGTTAAAGAGAGTACGAGTTCTTCCTAAAGGAATTCCTACGCTTTTTTGCTATAGTAGAGTCATTCATGAAAAGGAGTGACTCGGAAATGGCTAAATTATTTGAACCGTACACGATCCGAAATCTTACATTAAAAAATAGAATTGCGATGTCTCCGATGTGCATGTATTCTTCTCAAAATGAAGACGGTAAAGTCGAAGATTGGCATCGTGTCCATTATGGCTCAAGAGCTGTCGGTCAATCAGGGCTGATTATCCTGGAAGCGACAGCTGTTCAGCCTCAAGGACGAATCAGCCCACAAGATCTCGGAATTTGGGATGACACCCATATTGAAGGCTTGACTGAACTGACACGCCTCATTAAACAACACGGTGCTGCGGCTGGAATCCAGCTTGCGCATGCCGGCAGGAAAGCGACGGTAGATGGTGATATCCAAGCGCCGAGTGCCATTGCGTTTAGTGATGAATACAAAACACCTGTCGCAATGAGCAAGGAAGCTATTGCAGAAACTGTTAACGCATTCGCTCTTGCAGCAAAACGTGCTGCAAAAGCAGGATTCGAGTTACTGGAAATTCACGGGGCACATGGTTATCTTATTAACGAATTCCTATCCCCCCTTTCCAATCATCGAACTGATGAGTATGGCGGAAGCGCAGAAAATCGATATCGGTTCCTGAGTGAAATCATCGATGCCGTCAGACAGACATGGGAAGGTCCGTTATTTGTTCGGATATCTGCTGAAGATTATACAGAAGGTGGCATGACTTCTGAGCAGTACATTGAAATGGCTAAGTGGATGAAGAACCAAGGCGTAGACTTGATTGACGTGAGTTCTGGAGCTGTTGTTCCGGCAAAAATCGATCCGTTCCCTGGCTACCAAGTTCCTTATTCAGAAACAATCCGAACAGGTGCTGAAATCGCAACTGGCGCAGTGGGCTTAATCACCTCGGGATTGCAAGCTGAAGAAATCTTGAGAAATGAACGTGCTGATCTCGTTTTAATCGGTAGAGAACTGTTACGAGACGCGTATTGGCCGTATCAAGCTGCCCGCGAACTTCATACAGAAATTGAGGCTCCCACGCAATATAGCAGAGCCTGGAGATTTTGACCGGAATATATTACGCAAACTGTAATATAGGGTCAATCTCTTCAGAATGTCAGAGATAACTATAAAAAACGCTTCTGCTTAGATCTACTCCGTTCAGTTGAAAGTTACAAAACACAAAGTAAAGCAATAAAAAGACCGCTAATTTTCATATGAATTAGCGGTCTTTTAAATTCCAATATATGAACCTTTGAATAAAAATCGAGCATATCTCAACAATCCAATATACATACGAATCATACGACCTAAAATAAATATCGGAAGACGCATATATCTTAATAAAATCGTTGCTAATTCAGTGGTCAAAATGCAGGGAATTGAAGTGATTTATTTAATTTCTTCAGCAAAAATCCATCCCTAGATCCTAACGGAAATGTTAGTTAAATGGTACAGGGTTCATACAGTATCGCGTTAATTTCGTAATATAATATAGACTAAATAAATAATGTAGACGGCGACAAGCACCAATCCTTCACGCTTTCCAATTTTGAAACCGGTCCTTGAAAAAATCAATAATACAACAGTCAGTACAATCATAAACACAACATCAATTAGTACCTTATCGTTCACCGCTAATGGAGAAATTATAGACGAGGTACCAAGTACAAATAGAATGTTAAAAATATTACTCCCTACGATATTCCCAAGCGCAATTTCACTTTCTTTTTTCAAGGCAGCTGTAATAGATGTGACAAGTTCAGGAAGAGAAGTCCCTATTGCAATAATTGTTAGTCCCACCAATGTTTCACTCATACCAAGAGAGTAGGCAATTTTCGTACCATTATCTACTACCAAATCCCCTCCAAATATTATTGCAGCAAGACCTAATATGGTAATTAATATATTTTTACCCCAGCTGATGTTTTCAGGTACTGGTTCGTTCGTTGCATTTTTCCGGCTTTTTAGTCCAATCTCAATAACATAATACATAAAAATGGAAAGGAACAGCATAAAGATGAACCCATCACCGCGTGAAATCATGTTGCTGCTGAACCCCTGCAATACAATGTCACTCATAAGAATAAACATGGCCACACTTGCGAGTAAGGTAAATGGAATTTCTTTTCTAATAGTCTCACTTTCAACCTTCAAAGGATATAAAATAGCAGCTACTCCAACAACGAGAGTAATGTTAAAAATATTGCTGCCAACTACGTTTCCCACTGCAACATCTGCAGTTCCTTCCAGTGCTGCAATAATACTGACAGTCGCTTCCGGAGAACTTGTCCCAAAAGCTACAATTGTTAACCCGATTAAAATAGGCGGAACTTGGAGCAGTCTTGCGATATTGGAAGATCCGTCAACAAAATAGCCAGCTCCTTTTATCAACAATGTAAATCCAACAATTAATAAAATATATGCCATTGGTTTGTTTTGCCCCTATCCTATTCACGTATTTTCACTATTACTTTCTGAATCACTTTAATTACATACCCGGTTATGACGGAATATAAAAGCGGTTCACGTAAAACCGCTTCTATAGGAATCACTTGTTCAAAATGAACGCCCGATTCCAGAATATTGGTCAGCGAATAAATATTTCATCTAAATTAGTCACTACTTTTACTTCTCTCATGACTGTTACAGATACTGTTTAACCAATTCTACATGTTCTGAATGGTTCCCCTACAAGTACACATTGTCAATACTTTACTGATCAAAACTCCTTTCTGAACTCTCATCACAAACGGCTCCGATTATGAAGAATGAGCGCTGGTCTTTGTTTATGAACAGCCCCCTTTGCCTAATAACAAAAAAGCGGAAGACAGTCATACAACCTTCCGCTTTGAGCCCTCAGTTTTTTATTATACCAATTACATAGCTTTCATACAGTTTTAAACATCATTCCCCCCATTTAGACCATCATTCGCCAATAACCCAACTTTGTCGGCTAGAAACTTCCCAGACCTTGACCTTGAACTTGAATGTATCATCTTCTTTGGCTTTTATGTAGACCGAAGGCAATTCCAATACAACGCATTACTTTATACGAACAACAAAGAAAATACTCACGATGAAATAATATATAGCTAGTATTGATAAAGAATCTGTTAACACAATTAATAAATCATTACTCCTAATAAGAAATCTCCATAAGAAAGAGCTAACTATGAAGATTGTTGGGAATAATAGAAAATACCCTAAAAAATAGATCTTTTGTTTGGTCATTATATCCCCCCTATTCTGCAAATACAGACTAGTATGTATAATGCGGGCGCAAATTCTTCTGCAAGAATTGCACCCGTCACTTGAATAAGACCACTTAACTTTTAACTTGCATTGAGCTCATACAAAAAAATCATCTAATTGTGCAGGGTTTTAATTTTTATAAAATTCAAAATATAGAAGTCTTTATCAAATATCTCCTTTAATCCTTCTTCAGAATATCCTTTACCTCCTTTTTTTCTCTGAATTCTTAGTCAAATAATTAGTTATTGCAATACATCCCCACCAATCTGTTTTGACTATTGAGCTACTGAAACGGCCCTTTAAAAAAAGTTGCTAGACTTACTTCGCACTCCGCAGTCGTAAATATACCCCCACTCTCATTAGTTTTTCCAATGGACCCTGTTTAAAGTATTTCAAGTAAAGAGTACTGACGACTATTTGACAAGTAAAGATGACCGCTCCTAAAGCAACTCCAGCTGCAACGCCTAGTCTCGCGAATAAACCAAATCCATATCCATAAAAGATAAATGTACATATAACAGTTTGCATGATGTAATTCGTTAACGATAATTTCCCTACGTTTTCAAAAAACGTTAACGTGCGCGGAAGTTTAGAATAAGCGAATGCAAATAGACAAATGTATCCGATTGGAAGAACAATTCCACCAAGCATCTCCAAATTAATTTCATCAAAAAGATATGGTGTACTTTTTAATAATAGACCTATAGGTATGAGTATTAATAAACCAGTTAAGTATTTTCTTTTATCTTTTATAGGATTAAGAAACCATTTCATTTTGGCCGCATACATCCCAAATAAAAACATCGGACTTAATAGAAATGGCAACAGTAAGAGCATGAGAGTAGCCTCTGCTGACCCAAGTTCCAAAGGATCTTTATTCAGACGATGATCTTTAATTTCGCTATATGTTCCAGCACTATAAATAGTCATTGTTTCATTTAGATAAGATGTCATTTTGGCTTCACTCGTTAATTCAAAATCTTCACCAGAATCGACTAAGCTTACTGCCGTAATTAGAGAAAATAAAAGGACGACCCATATCAGTATCGTTTTTGGTTTTCGCATAACAAAAGGCAAAAGGCAAATCCCCATAATTCCGTACACAAATAAAATATCCCCCTCCCATAAAAAAATGCTATGTAAGAGTCCGAGTCCAATTAAAATAATCGACCTTCTGAATAAATGCCATTTAACTTTTAGTTGTTTTCTCTCAAGACTTTTCTTCATTAATATGAGTGAATAGCCAAAAATGAAAGTAAAAATAGGCATGAAAGCACCTTCTATAAATATCTTAGTAAAATAGTAAAAACCTAAGTTAGTGGATGAAAGATTGAAATAACCTATTTCATCTTTTCCGAAAATCCCGTATTGAAAGATGAGTAAGTTTGCGAGAAGAATACCAAATAGACTCCATCCCCTTATTCCATCGATTGTTCCTATTCTTTTTATTGATGTCGACAAAGTATTATTCCCCCTATGTGTTAATTTGAAAATTTATGTTCCAATGCTTTTTTTGTTTCTTGTCATTATCTTTTCATCCATTCAAAAAAATATCTTCGAGGTTTGGTTGGTCCGCTGAGATTCGGTGAACGCCAATCCCGTTGTTTACGAGCAGTCGAACGACTTCCTGGATCATCTCATCATTAGTTGCTCTGAAACTCATAGTAGATTCTAAAACGTCTAGAGCTCCTGTGATACTAGTAGCCTCCATGAGAAGTTGACTGGATGGCCTTCGGGATATTGCCATGACCACTTCAAGTGACTCTGTATACTTCTGTTTAAGTTCAGAAAGCGTTCCTTCATTTACAATACGGCCATCTTTCATAATCGCGAGCCGTGTACAGATCTTTTCAACTTCGTCTAAATTATGCGAGGTCATGAAAATAGTCGTTCCTTTTTTATTGAGGTCAAGGAGAAGCCGTTGGATATGAATTGCTGATTCAGCGTCCACTCCTGAAGTCGGCTCATCAAGAATGAGCAAGTCTGGTTCATTAATAATTGCTTGTGCAATGCCCAACTTTTTTTTCATACCGAATGAGTATTTGCCGACTTTTACAGCTGCATGTGGGACAAGTCCGACCTTCTCCAAGACTGTAAGGCATTCCATTTTCGACTTTTTAGCCCCTTGCAATGAGGAAAAATAGCTTAGGTGTTGCAGGGCAGTCATTGATTCATAAAATGCGGTGTAATCAGGTAAGACGCCGATTCGTTTTAATATTGTATTGGTGTTTTTTAATTCGAGTAAGGAAATCTCGCCTGTTGTTGGTTGAATTATCCCTGTTAGCATATTGATGAACGTCGACTTTCCGGCACCGTTACGTCCTAAAAATCCAAATAATTCACCTTTTTTGATGTGTAGATTAACCGAATCGACTGCTTTGGTACGGCCGTATGATTTTGTTAAATTCCGAACTGAAATGGCATTCATTATACATCCTTCTTTCTAAATAAATAAATAGCCAACAGTATATAAACAGTTGTAAAAGCAAAATTAACAAAAAAAAGCATATTATCATCTTCCAAATAATTATAAGGAGTGGCATATTTAAAAACAGAGAGAACCCACTTATCACTAAACATCGCCCAAAAACTTAAGATGGGAAATGCGATGCCCAACAGAATGCTAATAAATGAAGAGAAGATTGGCTTCTTAATAATCAAAGAAAGTATTAAAGCCAGTCCAACAAATACAGATATGAATGAAGCTGATTGGAAAAAAGCGAGAAATGAAAAATAGCCAGATAAAATGAAAATTAGTAAGTATGATATTGTAATAATGGTAAACCAAAATATTAAATGGCCAATTACTTTTCCTAGTACGATTTTTTGGCGTTCGGTTTTTGTAATTAAAAAACGCATTGTCCGTTGTTCAATATCTCGATTCATCACATCATGTGTAAGTATGAATGCAAATAATGGTCCGAAAATTAAGATAGCAAACGATAAACCTATCGAATGTACCATCGCTTCACTTCCAGAAACGGATAAATCATTTTCGTGCATCATGTCGAAGGAACTCTTTAATAGTTCAGTAACACTTACGCCGGCATACGCACAGCCGAGTAGAAACAGTAGAACGAGAATTGATTTAACGCTTTTTAATAGTTGTAAACTTTCATGCTTAGCAATAACCCACATACAAAACCACCCTTTCATTTGTTACTATATAGGGTGAATCCTATAAGAATGTGACTGGAACCTTAACAGAGTCTTACATATGGAGGTAATTTAGTGGAACAGGCAAAAATACTTGTGTTAGATGATGAACAAGCTATTGGGGACATGGTAGATATTATTTTACGCAAGGAGGGATTCTTCGATATTGATGTATGCTTAACTTACCATGAAGCAGAAATTTTCATTCTTGAAAAATCTTATGATCTATATATATTGGACATTATGTTGCCTGATGGAACTGGTCTTAAACTAGCAGAACAAATCCGAAAACGATCAGACGCGCCGATATTCTTTTTGACAGCAAAATCGTCTGATGCAGATAAATTACGCGGATTCATACACGGTGCTGATGATTATATTACGAAACCGTTTAATCCAATGGAACTGGCAGCGCGTGTTAAGGTCCAAACAAGCCGATATCTGTCTGCAGTAAATAAAGGGAGAAACCGTTATGACTTCGGACAGTTTCAACTAGACGTGGACGCTGCAGAATTGATTGTAAACGGAGTTATCACCCAAATTCCAGGGAAACAATTTCATCTCTTGAAACTGTTTTGTGAGCATCCGAATCAGGTTCTTTCGAAAGAGCAACTTTATGAAGCTGTTTGGGGATTGGATAGTTTTATAGATGATAATACGATTACGGTTCATATTCGTAGGTTACGAGAAAAAATCGAAATTGATCCTAGCTCTCCAAACTATTTAAAGACCGTACGTGGCATTGGCTATAAACTTCAAACTGAGGGAGAGTGAAGGTGTATTGTCTAGTAAGATTACACTCCGGTTTGTTGGTTATTTCTTTATCTTTTATTTAAGTGTAGCTGTAGCTTCTATACTTATTATTATCTTCTTAGCCGTTAAAGGGTTAAGTGATTTTAATGCATATACAAATATCCGGGAAGCAGATATTGACACAATCGAGAGTCACATTGAGAAGGATGCAGAGGGAAATTTCCTGTTTTCAAATGCACTAAAGAAAAGTGCAGAAGAGAGTGGCGGAATCTTACAACTTATTGATAATGAAGGAAACATAATTACTTCTTCTGCTGAGAAAAGTGAAATCCTTTCCAAGTATAAGTTTACGGATTTTATTGAAATGTCTGCTGACAAAGGTTCGTATATATGGTTGCTTAAAAAAGGACGGTCCCTGCTATTCATTGAACGGACAGATAGCGATATACTGTTGAAAACACTTATGACTTCTAAAAGTTTTCCCGAAATTACTATTGATCAGAAAAAAGTATTAGAAGAGCATAAAGCCATATTTGAGCTCTACGACACAGACGGTAGTATTATCTATAAATCTAACGATAACGTTAAAGATGCGTTGAATGGGATGGAATTGCTTGAAATGTCACAAGTTCTAGCTGAGCAAAAAGAGATAAAAACATCTAGAATACTTGAGGATGGAACAACGGCTGTCGTTAGAATGCCTAATCCGCATTATGCTCCCTTTAACACCGCTATGATTAATTTCATGAAAAAATTTCTTATAGGCATTACTCTTTTTCACAGCATTCTTCTACTATTTATTATTCTATTTTCGTTTTGGATAGGTCAAAGATTTGGAAGACCTGTTTTTTATTTCATGAAGAAGATTGAAAAGTTGTCTAGAAAAGATTATGGACATATAGAAGATCACAAAATACGGAACAAGAAAGATGGACGATTAAAGAAGAAGTATAGAGTATATGAAGATGTGGATGAGTCTTTGATAACATTGGCTGAAAATCTGGAAGAGAATGAACGAAAACTACAAAAGACAGAGCAACTTCGAGAAGATTGGATTACCGGGCTATCGCATGATTTGAAAACGCCACTTAGTTCAATTTACGGTTATTCGGTGATGCTCGAATCGAGTCATAAGTGGACGAGTGAAGAAGTGCAGAAGTTCGCGTCAGTTATGCAAGAAAAAGCAAGCTATATGGATGCACTTATTAACGATTTAACCTATACGTATCAGTTGAAAAATGAGGGCGTGTTAATTGAGATAGAAAATATCGAGTTGGGTGCATTTATTCATAAATACGCTAGTCAAGTTGATGAAGAATCTGTTACCTTTCCAAAAGGAGGCACATCTATTTGGGTCGCCATTGACCCGAAGAGATTTAACAGGGTGTTAGACAATGTTATTAGTAATGCGATTAAGCACAACCCCGAGGGTACACCAATTCATGTAGACATACACCTAGAAGATGATTGGGTTCTACTTGAAGTGCGAGACGAAGGGATAGGCATGTCAAAATATATGATGGAGAATCTATTCAATCGCTATTACAGAGGAACGAACACGACCTCAGGTGATACTGGAACAGGGCTTGGTTTGACGATCGCCAAACAATTAGTCGAAGCGCATGGTGGTAAAATAAATGTAGATTCAAATAAGTATGGGACAACAATTACGATTAGGTTGCCGCTCGTGGAGGACATAAAGGATAGAGGAATAACTCCCAATTGAAACCTTGTCGATAGCACGTATGAAATTAGACTGGGAGAGGTAGACAGATTGGTGGGAATAATGCGATTTAAGATTTGCCAAGTATATAAAGACCTCGAATCAGAAGTGCATTTCATAAATTCAAATCAACAATATACACATTTAGAAATGCATTGGAATAATTTCAATTAATGAAATGTTGCAGCACAATTTGGTCACACTGCGGATCGCCGGACATTTCGAGAAAGTCGTAAAAAAACCCTGATTTAACAGCATTCATAAACGCTAATAGAAGTGGCCCCGGGTATCATTAAAAAGGCTAAACAAATTATGTTTAGCCTTTATTTTTCATATTCAATTTCCCTGCTTTTTTGAAGTGAATTCCTAGTTTTGTTAATGCACGCGATTGTGACAGACAACTCATTCCCTAGTTTGTAACAAAGACTCGACCTTTTCAGCTATATACTTCTTTAAAAGAGTGAGTTCATCCTGATTAAAAGAAATATTAATTTTATTACCCGTGTAGTTGTTAATCGCTTTTTCAACTGTGGTCCGTAAATCTTGCGGTAATATTCCTAGTCCCCAGTTACCCGCTTCTTGCTTTGATGAAATAACCCCTTCTTTTAGATACCAAAATACCCTTATTAAATTTAAAGAACAATAAACTGGTTCATTTTCAATATTTCGTATACAGTCTTTGAAATCACCCATTATTGATGATATATAGTCTGACTGAGGAACGATAGGAAATACCTCAGCAATAGCATCGCCATATACACATATCCCCCTATGGCTGGTTACTGTAATATGGGCTGCTAAATCCGTATCAGTGCTTTTCTCCTTTTGTAAAAAATTAAACGTCTCACTTATCAAAGCATCCTGATACCGTTTTCTCCAAAATTCACTATAATGAAAATCGAATGGACAAGGGTGCTTCCAGTCCTTTAACTGCTCCTTGTTTAAAAAACTAATTTCAACTGGGAATGGGGAATTTGAATATTCCAGGAAAAAATGTGCCAATAACCACTTAATTTCGACCCCTATTGCTTTATTTGTAACAACCAAAACATCGATGTCGCTACTCCTAGGGTTAAAACCACCCATCGCCAAGGAACCGTGTATATAAAAACCCACAAAATTTTCTTTTATTATCCTTTGTATACCTTTATTAAGGTTGCGAATAAAATCCCTTACCTCCTGGGGACATGTTTCCCAATCATATCCCATTTTGCACTTCCTATTCTTGTTCGTATTCAATCAGTTGTTAAACAATCAATGACACGTTTCAGGCACAGCGTTATTCAACAACTGCGCCCATTAGTTGTAAGAAATATAGTTTGAGTTTTGACATCAGTTGCTGTTTGCAAGATAACCCACAAACATAAATATGAAAAAGCTGAAAAACATAAGTGTATTAGCGACGATTAACCAATATTTTCTTATCAATGCTGCGAATGCAATCCCGACTGGAGCAAGAATAAAAGTCACCAAAAATAAAGGACTAGCTACTCGGAAAACTATATTAGGAATCCAAACGAGGATACAAATTAATAAGCAAGACAAGGATATTATTTTGAATTTCTTGTTGTTCATTCCACGTCCCCCCTTACTATTGAACACAATAATGCACCTACTACAACTTTGCAAAATGACCCAATTGATGTACATCCATTGCTCAGCAATTGAGCTCAATAATTTAAAAGGTTATTTAAAAACTTGTTAAGTTCAAATTTTATTTAGGTGGATCGAAAAGCTCATTTTTATTTTCCTTGTCCTTCCAAACTCCAATAAGTAATACTCCCCAAAGGATAACGTAACCTAATCCAAGTATCTTAACAATCCATGATCCAAATCCGAATATCCATACAGAAATAAAATAAGCAAAAAATGTTAAAACTGTTAATGCCAATAATCCTGGTCTTTTTTTAATCAGTACTCACTCCTTCTCTACAGAAAATGGCCAGTTTGCGACATAAACGAAATAGCTTATACCGCAAACGCCCCTGTTTATTTAACTTCTAAAGAAAAAGCATAGAAAGCATCACCGTGGGATAAATCTTTATCTTCTTCATCCATCCACCAGACGCCATAACTATAAAAGTATATGCCCTTTTCATTGGGAGCTGTAAATTGATTGTTTTTCACTTCAATTTCCATTTCATCATTATCACTCTTTACCTGTGAAAGATGCATTTTATTAGGCTTTGGTGTGTAATCCATATTCAATGTGACTTCCTCACCAGCCTTAATTTGGATAGGCTCTTTATCCTTTAATAAATCTACTGGACCAGCAGTGTCGACACATTCACCTGTCTTTTTACCACCAGTAGAACTGATTTCCCAACAATATGTACCTAATACTGTTTCATATTTTTCACCATTAATTTTTACAACTACATTTGGTGGTTTGTTTCCGCTTAAAATCGTGCCAGCACTTTTATCATTTGAAGCCCCGCAAGCACCTAATATCAACGCAATGAACAAAACTCCTAAGAAAGTAAGTTTTTTCATTTTTTCTCCCCCTTTATAAAGGTTAGTCGTTGATGCTATAGAAAAGTTTCAAATATATGAAAATGGCCCGTTTGTGAAAGGTTACTGAACTACGATATTCCCTACTTATTGTGCACTACCTGCCGTACTTTTAAATTCAACTTTCAACACATAATTTCCTTTTTCAGATGGAAATTTAAAATCGGTATATGCACTCGTTGTAATTTCGATTTGTTCTTCATCTTTTAACAGAACAGCCGTTATTTTAGAGTCTGACCAAATATCTCCACCATTTCTTTTATTCTCTTTAAACTCTAATGTGGCATCTTGGTTTGGAGAGACTTTTATTTCATCTTGAGATTGAGCAAATTTTTGAATATCCGTTATTGTTTCATGTACATTCTCACTTTCAGTGTTCCAATGGATATTAGCTTCTACTAATCGTTTTTTCAGTGAATCCATTTCTAAATGGGCCGTAGGAACACCTACATCGTAATCCTCCCCAATGCACCCTGTTAGAGTTAAAACTAAAAGTAATCCTATTAATAATTTCAAATTTAATTTCATATGACACCTCTCTGATAGGTATTGGATTTCACTAGACAGAATTTGCAAGAATTTGGCCCGATTGTTTAGACTTCTTCTCGACCAACCACATTTTTGATATATCTTGGTAACCTAGCTTTAAATACAAAGGATGTCCAGTTTGACTAGAAACAAGGACAATTATGCAGAATATTCACACATTCATTTTTTATTTTCCTTTTTTACTAAATAAAGAATGAAAGTGATAATCACAATTCCTTGGATAACTATAACAAAAAACCCTGTTTTTGCCTCTAAAGTACTTTCTACAATCACATAACTAGTAGAATTCAATGCTATTGCACCGATAAATATCCAAATAAACTTCATACAATTCTCCTCATTCTTGCTGAGTTCACTTTACAATTTGGCCCGTTTGAAGAACGGATCATATTAGTGAATTGCCCCCGTTAATTTAACAAGCATGCCATTATGCTATCACCAAATGAACGAACATCCGCTAAATAATCGAAACCGTTTGGAGAACCGAAGCTGTTAAATGCACGTACCGCAACAAGGTCATATTGGGGAATAACCAATAAAGTAACTCCCGTGTAACCTAGAATTTGGAATGAACCTTTAGGTACAAGTTCTCCAATTTCTGATTTACTTGCAGGTAATTCCTTAACAAACCATAAGAAACCGTTTTGTGGTAATTCTTTATCTATGAGATCTGGACTTTGTAAGGATGTAGCCATGTTTATTATTTCACTTGAAACAATCTTTTCACCATTTATATATCCTTGTTTGAGGTGAAGGTATCCCCACTTGGCCAATTCTCTCACAGACACGTACATATTTCGTTCATTCCCAGAAACGCTTTTTCCATCGTACCAGCTCGAATTATCCGAATCTCTTATAACATCTACCAGATTTTCGTTTACCTCTGAATACCAGCCCGTTTCGGTAAAGCTCATTTTGTTAAATGCTTGTTCAGCTAGAATTTCTGCAATGCTCGTTCCCGTGGCATTTTCAATGACTTTCGTTAACGTATCAATGCCGATGCCCCGATAAGCCCAACTTTCTCCGGGCAAGAATTCTCTTTGGGTTTCCTTCCCATTACGTTTTAATCCATGCGTATGCGTTAAGAGATGCCTAATGGTAATCCCTTCGAAAAGTGTAGATTCATTATCCGAATGGTATTCAGTGACCAAATCATCGATTGACTTTATAAACCCTTCATAAACAGCATATGCAGCAGCAAAACCAATGTAGTTCTTTCTCACTGAAGCAACATGGAATTGGGTGTCTTCTTGAATATGTCTTGCACTAGAACCTTTAGAATGTTTCCCCCAGTATTCTTCTGTTACGATTTCGTCATTTTTTATAATAAAAACCGCTGCACCAGAACCGTCAACTACTTCAGAAGTTTTTTTGACATGTGATACAACAGTCTTAAAATCCTGATTTATCTTTTTGTTAATAATCATGTTCCCCCTGCTTTCCCGTTAAATCGTATCCTCTATTGCACGACTTCGTTATTCATTATTGTTCCATTTGAAACGTTAAAAGGTTTATTATTAAACTAAATGATCAGATTACGAAATAGACAAAATCACTTATAACACAATCGCACCCGTATCTGGAATAGTGTTAAACAGTTCTTTTTGCAAAGATTTCTTTAACAAATCTCTCTTTGAAGTCTGTATATTCGTTTACTCCTGTTGAAGATGCTTTTAGATAATCTAGTTTTATTTCCAAATATTGCTTCCTTGCGTCTTCATTTGAGTTTAGATGGTCTCTAAAAAAGATAAGATTGTTCCAAAGTTCTTTTCGATATTCGACTAAGTGGATAAAATGAGTCTTTTCTTTGTAGGTGTCATCGGAAAACTTTGCTAGAACAATCTCCCCAGGTCTTTCAACTCTCAATCTTAAGAAACCTGCCTTACTAAAGCTTTTCAATAACGGTTTATCCACCTCTTGTAGATCATCAATGCCTACTACGATATCGATTAATGGTTTTGCTGACATACCTGTGATCGCTGTACTTCCAATATGCTCAATGCGATAACCCTCAAGCTTTGTGTACTTCATTATTTCTTTTTTGACTTTAATAAATTCATCTTTCCATTCGGGTGTATAGCTTTCTAATCTGACTTCATCGTTTTTCAGTCCTAATTGCAAAGTATATTCCCCCTTAGTGTTTTCCTGTAAATGGCCCGTTTGAAGAAC
>NZ_JWIB01000027.1 GCF_000813425.1 Sporosarcina sp. ZBG7A | reverse complement strand
GGTGACGGTTTTGTTATTTTACGAGTAATACTGGACAACTAAGACGCTTCATCACTTTGTGACTGACACTGCCAAGAATCATTTCCTGGAAAGAATTGAGCCCGCGACTACCAATGATGACGAGGTCAAACAACTCTGTATGCGCATAGTCGATTAGCACAGGCGCTGGATCTCCATGGAGGATTTGGACTTCGTAAGGCACATCGTATTCCCGCAAGACCAGTTCGATTGGTTTGAGTTGCTTTTTACGTGTCAGTTCTAGCGAATCCTTACTCTTTGCGTGCAATACGGATTCTTTTGCTTTGTCAAAATCCGCGACGAACACAATGGTAATCGTAGAGTCATCCGAACAGTTAGCAAGCCGTGCAGCTTCTCTAGCTGCACGAATGGAGTTATCAGATCCATCTGCAGCGAGCATGATTTTCTGATACATCGTTGCCACCTCATTTATCAATAGAGTCAGGTCATAAGCTCATTGAGCAGACGCCTGCTGGATTCCCCTAATCCGATAATCGTTACATTCACACCACAACTACGATAGGATTCAGTTACTTTTGTGACGGCAACAACTGCGGAATCATCCCATACTTGGGAATCTGTGAAATCCAGGATGATCCGACTAGCCGCTTCATCTCCACTAAATGCTTCATGGAACTTCTCAACGGATGCAAAGAATAATTGACCTTTCACAGCGTAGCGAATGGAGTCATCCTCAACAATGCGCTCTACATGTATCTTAGAGATTTTAGCAACGAAGAGAACGGCACTCAACACGACTCCTGCAATAACACCCTTAGACAAATCATTCGTTGCGACAACAATAATAACGGTTGTCAGCATAACGAGCACATCCGATTTAGGCGCTTTTCGAATATAGGAGAACGAACTCCAGTCAAATGTCCCGATTGAAACCATAATCATAATCCCCACAAGAACAGGCATCGGGATTTGAACCACCAAGTCACCCAGAACGATAATCAGAAACATGAGGAACGCACCTGCTACAAATGTGGACAGTCGTGTTCTACCTCCGGATTTAACGTTAATAACGGACTGACCGATCATTGCGCAACCAGCCATACCTCCAAAAAAGCCATTAATGACATTGGCAATTCCTTGCCCGCGGGATTCCCTATTCTTTTCACTGTCTGTTGCGGTCATGTCGTCTACGATCGTTGCAGTGAGCAATGTTTCAAGCAGGCCGACAATCGCCAATGCAACGGAATAAGGTAATATGATCATCAAGGTTTCAAACGTAAATGGTACGTCTGGGATTAGAAAGTTCGGTAACGATTTTGTAATCGCACCGAGGTCTCCAACAGTTCGTAAGTCGGCCCCTGAGTAAATCGCGACGATACTAAGTGCGACAATAGCGATAAGGGGGGCAGGAATCGCTGTGAAAAATCTTGGTAAAATATAAACAATGAGCAACGTCACTGCTACGAAAACATATGTCATCGTTGAGATTCCTAAAAAGTGAGGAACTTGCGCCATGAAAATGAGAATTGCCAAGGCATTCACAAATCCAATCATGACTGCATTTGGTATGTACTTCATCAGCTTCGCAACTTTGAAAATCCCGAAAATCACTTGGATAACCCCGGTAAGAATTGTCGCAGCAAGTAAATAATCAAGCCCATACTCACGAATGAGTGGGGTCATGAGCAAAGCCATTGAGCCGGTTGCTGCGGAAATCATTCCTGGGCGTCCGCCTGTAAATGAAATCACGACAGCGATGATGAAGGAAGCATATAGACCAACCATCGGGTCAACGCCTGCGATGATTGAAAAAGCGATGGCTTCAGGAATTAGCGCAAGGGCTACGACAATGCCCGCGAGGACGTCGGCTCGAACATTCGAGAACCAATGCTGTTTTAAGTATGATGCCATTATTGTGGACTCCCTTATAAAAAGTTGCAGATTCGTTACGGTGTACTGCATCTCTATAGTCTATCACGGGGAGTCACGACAATAAATGGCTGTTGCAGAATATGTTTAAACAACCTAAATAACTCATTGCAGAACTATATAGGTTCTTTGGGAAGGCGAATTGTAAATAACGATCCGTGTCCTTTCCTGCTTGTGACGTCAATAGTTCCTCCGTGTAGCGTTACGAGTTGGCGCACAATGGAAAGACCAAGGCCGAATTCTCCGTATGGATTGGATGTCCGTGAGTCAATCGCTTTATAAAAACGGCTCCAAATCTTTTCGACTTCATCCGAATCCATTCCGATGCCGGTATCTTGAATTTCTAAAATGACGTGATGACTATCTGTTTTCGCTAATATCGAAATTTCTCCTTTCTCCGTGAACTGGATACTATTCTTTGTAATGTTCAACAAGATTTGAGTGAGACGATCGTAATCGGCGAAGACGGTCAATGTTTCAGGTGCTTGCACTTCGATTGTTGTCCCACGTTGTTCAGCTGCCGGTTCCAACTGCTCACGAATCACTTCGAATAATTCCAAAACCAGAATTGGTTGCCTGATCAATGTAATTTGGTTCGATCTGATTTTTTCATAGTCAAGATTTTCGTTAACGAGGCGTAACAACCGTTTTGTTTCTCCACTTGCAAGTTGCAGCGCTTTGTCTTTTTCATTTTCAGAAATCAGATCACTCCGCAACCCTTCAATCGTTCCACGGATTGTCGTTAGCGGCGTTCGGAGTTCGTGGGAGACATCTGCCATGAACTGGCGTCTACGATTTTCTAGATTCTCAATTTCTTCATGGGAAGTATACAGGTCACTCACCATCGTATTGAAATCGGTAGCCAGTGCGTCGATTTCATCCCGTCCGCTTTCAGGAATCCGGATGGTATAGTCACCTGTAGAGACCGCCGCAGTAGCTAAACGAAGTCGCTTAATACGTCGTCCGTGATAGATGGACAGCAATCCACTTAGGATGACAGCAACCGCTAATGCAGCGAGGGCGGCGTAGAACAAATAACGATTCATCTGTGAAATGATGGCTCGAGGCCCTTCAATAGGGGAGGTGAGTAAAACACCCCCGACAAACTGAGGTCCTTGGAAGTAAGGGAGCAACACAAAAGTGACGGCCTGATCAAAACGACGTTGCTCTTGGCGTACCGTAACAGTTTTTCCACTTTGAAGCTGCGCCCACTCTGTTTCATTAAGTTCAATTAGTGGAGTTTTAAGCCCGGTCGAGTAGATAATTTTCGAGTCTTCATCGAACAAACTATACTCGATGTCCCTGCTATTCAGCACCTGACCAAAGGATTGAAGAGTTTGTTGGGAAGGCTTCGGACTGCGATCGATATCTGTTAGAAGGGCACGTCCATATTGTGTGAGCTCGTCAGTTTTCGTATCGTACACATATTGCTCGAAGAAATGGGAAAACAGCAACCCGACTAGAAGGACTGCGGCAACAATTACACTCACATGGCTGACTAACTGTTGAGTAAAGTAGTTCACTTTCATGAGGATGCCTCTTCCGATTCGTCAAATTTATAGCCGACTCCCCAAACGGTATGGAGCACTGCCGTTCCGATTCCTGAAATTTTCGTTCGTAGCCGTTTAATATGAACATCCACCGTCCGGTCATCTCCGTAAAAATCGAATCCCCAGACACGGTCAAGCAGCTGGTCCCGTGAGAAAACCTGTTTTGGATGTTGGATGAAAAAGACGAGTAAGTCATATTCTTTTGGTGTTAGGTTTTCGATAGCGACACCATCTGCGAACACCTCACGGGCGTTTTCATCCACACGGAAATGAACCGTTTCAAGCATGGGATTCGTTTCCTTCTCTTTTGTAGGTCGTCTGCGCGTTACGGCTTTAATGCGTGCCATTAAAGCAAGCGGGCTGAATGGTTTCGTTACATAATCGTCTGCTCCCATTTCCAAACCGAGCACCTGATCGGACTCGCCATCTTTTGCGGTGAGCATAATGATTGGGACGTCGTTACCTGCTTTTCGAAGGGTTCTACAAATCGTCACGCCATCCATTGAAGGAAGCATCCAGTCGATGATGAGGCAGTCCCACGAATCTTGTTGGGCTCGTTCTAATCCCACTTTTCCGTCCAAGACGAACTCGCCATCAATGCCTTCCTTTTCAAAAAACAAGCCAATCATCTGCGACACACTTTCATTATCTTCAATGACAAGAATCTTCAACGAAGTTCGCCTCCTTTGCTTTAAAGCTATCGGGAAATTCCTATTCATGCAACTCATTTGTCCAATACGAAAAAGCTGCCCAGAACCCAACTAGTAGGTACTGGACAGCTGTTCTACAACTTACTTCTCGACATCGGCATTACTCGAAAGTGTCGCGTTCACAACTTGTTGTTTGCCTTCTCGATAGATGGTGAATTTCGCTTGGTCTCCAACTTTTAGATCTGTGTAGAGAATTTTGCGTAAAGAGGTTGAAGAATCGATTACTTGTCCATTCACTTTAGTAATGACATCTTGTTCTTTGAATCCTGCTTTTCCAGCGGGCGAATTAGGGTCCACACTACCGACCATGACTCCACCTTTCACACTGTCTGGGATATTCTGTACATACATTTCTGGAACTTCTGCAAGGTCGACGAGACCAATTCCGATATATGGACGTGTGATTTTGCCGTCCTTCATTAGTTTTTCAGCAAGTGGCTTTACATCATTGCTCGGGATGGCGAAGCCTAATCCTTCGACTCCGTTTTGAGCGATTTTCAAGCTGTTAATCCCGATCAATTCACCGGATCCGTTTACTAGCGCACCACCACTGTTACCAGGGTTAATGGCTGCATCTGTCTGAATGACATTCATTTCCCACTTTCCAGCGGATGTGTCGACGTCGATAGAACGAGTCGGCGCACTTACAATCCCTTGAGTAACGGTACCTGAAAAGTCGAGCCCGAGTGGATTCCCGATTGCAATAACCGCGTCACCTGCACGAAGTTTCGAAGAATCACCGAATGATAATGTGCCTTCTGCATATTTTTTATCCATCTTAATAACTGCTAAATCCGTGAGAGGGTCAGTACCGACAAGGACAGCTTCAGTTTCTTCACCGCTTGCTGTTGTGATCCCGATTTTGGTCGCATCCGCAATCACATGATTATTTGTAATGATATATGCATCTGATCCTTCCGTTTTGAAGACGACCCCTGAACCCGTTCCAACATTTTGAGATTCGGATGTACCTGCAAACCGATTGCCAGCGGACTGATAATTATCGATTCCAACAATCGCTTTAGAGGCATCTGCTACCATATCAGATAGAGATTTTTGAGATTGAGCGCCGGTGTTTTGCACGTTGTAGGGAGTAGACGTTTCAGGTTGTGTAGCTGCTTGAAGACTGCTGTCCTGCTTCAGAATGTCTGTATTTGCGACTGCCCCCAGTGTTAATGCTGAGCCAAGCACTCCTGCGCCTACTGTGGATAATAACCATTTACTTTTTGATGAATTCATTGTCCATCGCTCCTTTATCTATTGTTGATAAAGTAAGTGTAAATCGAACTTATGAACAAATTATTACCGAAACGTTAACAAGTTATTAATCGTAGTAGACTTAATTCTATAGTAGAATAAAATTGTAATAATCTAACTAGTCAGATATAGTTATAGTGAGATGGAAATTTTTTTATTTTCAAATGAAAGCGCATACATCATTCATGCTCGAGGACAACCCGACATAGAGTGTTCATGTGTGCAATGTACATGCACCGATTTTCTACAAAACTTGCAGAAATGGGAGGAATGGAAATGGTACAACAAATTGAAAATCTAGTTTACGCAAACCCGAACACAGAAGGCGCAAAGGTGAATTTCAAGGAACGATACGATAATTTCATAAATGGTAAATGGACAGCCCCTGTCAATGGAGAATACTTTGACAACCCGACTCCTGTAACAGGAAAGGTGTTTACACAAGTAGCACGCTCCACTGCGGAGGATATTGAACTAGCTCTAGATGCAGCACATGCTGCAAAGGATGCATGGGGGACGACGTCGGTAACTGAACGCTCTAACATTCTTTTGAAGATTGCAGAACGGATTGAAGAAAATCTAGAGATGCTTGCGGTAGCAGAAACATGGGAGAACGGGAAAGCAATTCGGGAAACGCTAAATGCGGACTTACCGTTAGCAATTGATCATTTCCGTTATTTCGCATCTGCAATCCGTGCTCAAGAAGGTGGCGTCAGCCAGATTGATAATGATACGGTTGCCTATCATTTCCATGAGCCAATAGGAGTCGTTGGGCAAATTATTCCTTGGAACTTCCCGATTCTGATGGCGGTTTGGAAACTTGCTCCTGCACTCGCTGCGGGGAATTGTGTGATCCTCAAGCCGGCAGAGCAAACTCCGGCATCGATTCTTGTACTTGTTGAATTGATTGAAGACTTATTGCCAGCAGGCGTATTGAACGTCGTGAACGGATTCGGTCTTGAAGCAGGAAAGCCTCTCGCATCCAATCCACGAATTGGAAAAATCGCGTTTACTGGAGAGACGACGACAGGTCGAATGATCATGCAGTATGCTTCTCAAAACCTTATTCCAGCCACACTAGAACTCGGAGGCAAGTCACCGAATATCTTCTTTGAAGATGTAATGGCAGAAGACGACGACTTCCTGGACAAAGCGGTAGAAGGGTTTGTCATGTTTGCATTGAATCAGGGTGAAGTATGTACATGCCCTTCTCGCGCACTTATCCAAGAGTCAATTTACGATGAATTCATGGAGAAAGCGTTGGCTCGCGTAGAAGCCATCAAAGTTGGGAATCCTCTCGATCCGACAGTCATGATGGGGGCACAAGCTTCTACGGAACAACTTGAGAAGATTTTGTCGTACCTAGACATCGGAAAGCAGGAAGGCGCTGAGTGTCTAGCAGGTGGTGAGCAAAACAAGCTGGAAGGCGAGTTGGCGGAAGGCTATTACGTGAAGCCGACTGTCTTTAAAGGTCACAATAAGATGCGCATCTTCCAAGAAGAAATCTTTGGGCCGGTTGTTGCAGTTACGACGTTCAAGACAAAAGAAGAAGCACTCGAAATCGCTAACGACACATTATATGGACTCGGTTCAGGCGTATGGACACGTGATATGAATACAGCGTACCGTTTCGGACGTGGTATCGAAGCAGGTCGCGTGTGGACGAATTGCTACCATGCTTACCCTGCGCACTCTGCGTTCGGTGGTTATAAAGCATCCGGTATCGGTCGTGAAAACCACTTGATGATGCTCGAGCATTACCAACAGACGAAAAATATGCTCGTTAGCTACAGTGAACAAAAGCAAGGATTCTTTTAAGCAAAATAGAGAGGTGAGTAGCAAATGACAGAGCGGGTTATTGCGACGGAAGCAACACTAGCGCTGATCAAGCAACTCGAACAGAAACACGGTCCGTTAATGTTTCACCAATCAGGAGGATGCTGTGACGGCTCATCACCTATGTGTTATCCGGAGGGCGATTTAATCGTAGGGGATCAAGATGTGCTTCTCGGGTTTATTGGCGGTGTTCCATTCTATATGTTACGTAGTCAATTTGAGTACTGGAAGCATACCCAACTGATCATTGACGTCGTGGATGGAAGAGGCGGTATGTTTTCACTTGAAGGAGTCGAAGGCAAACGGTTTCTCACCCGTTCGCGCGCATTTACAACTGATGAGGTTGAACAGCTCCAAACATAACAAAGACGGCACCCGGATAATGGGTGCCGTCTTTGTTTTATTAAAAGGGAATCATAGAAAACGTTTTCGATCCGCAGCTGTTGGAAGCATACAGGCCTCTTCTTTTTTCCCGAACCACTTATAGCGATTGCGTGCAACAAAATCATAGACTCTGTCTCGTATAGGAGCAGGCACAATGATGAATAAAAACGCGAGGTGCCACAGTCCATCAAGCTTCTTGGCAATACGGAGTGCCGCCCCCGATTTTGTATAAGCTTTGCCCTTTTCAACGAGAACTAAACTGTCTACAGCATCCGGGATCCCAAAGTCTTTGGAAAGTTGCTGTCCAGTTTCGCTTTGAAGAGAAGCAAACTGAAAATACTCATAAGGATCACGTTTTATAATGAATTGAACACTTGCATCACAAAAGTTGCATTCACCATCGAATAACACTGTTCGCTTCATGGACGAACCTCCTTAAAATGCTTGGTAAAGATACTATAACCTAAAACAAAACAGCTGAAACAATCCAGAACTATTGTAATACATACACAATAGACAGAATACTCTTTACTTTCAATTGGTAGCATGCTAGACTATATGTGAGAAAATGTTGTTTTTTGGCCTCATAGCGCTTCACCATTTATTGTCCCGCCTGTGAATACAACAAGGGAAGGTGATTGAAGTGGAACGTCAAAACATTCATCCAGATGAAATGAACTTACGCGGCGACATGGATTACATCGCTATGTTGCAAATGATCGGAGAAGGTGCACCAGACTTTAGCAGATTCCTTGACCATCGTCCGGAATCTCCTTCAGAAATAGGGTTCGACGAGCACGAACTCCCTCGAGACTATCAGTAAAAACCTTCCAGCTGGAAGGTTTTTTGTTTGGCTGAAAAATCTCACGATGCTCATCTGGAAACATCACGACAAGATATGGATCTAAACGGAAAGCACCTCATGTTAAATAGAGGTGGGCGTTGCCAGCAAAATATTTAACGGAAATACCGACGTTTTTTGCTGCCACCAACTATTTGAAACTCCATCTTTTTCAAAATCCGATAAGCCATGTGCCGATTGGATAGATGAAGAAAGTCACGGCACTGCTGATTAGACATCATCCCACCAAATATCAGGAACCAGTCGCGTATTGCTTGGTCGCCAGCCCTTGTGCTTTTTTCTTCACAAACAGAGCAGTACCAATTCAAGCGATTTTTTAACATAGTTGGAGCAGCGCACGTCTCACAAAAAACCCCGCTTCTAAAGTCTTGAGCAGTCAAGGAATAACTTTCGCAAATAGGTTGTGGAAAGAAGTCATGATGGCCATGCAGGAGTTGGTCATTCAGTAAGGAGAACTGGTCGGGAAGTAGTACAGACGTTGAAGAGGCCAAACGCCGGAGATATGAGGGGATTCCGGATGGATACAGAAAAGGAACTTCAGCGTTTTCTGCAGAAACGGCATGTTTTGGATGTGCTAGCACAATAGCACCTTTCACGGGCAAATGGATGCTTCGGCAGACTAGCCAATCCTGCAGTAATTCAATTTTCCGCTCGAGCTGAGATACCGGACTTTCAAAACTATTGATTTGTCCATTCTCCAATGTCCGAATAAGCTGCGGAGGATTATTTCTCAGAGTCAGCGCGCCGGCGATATTTTTTACTTCGAGAACGACCGCGTGTGACGAAGTAACAAACAGCGTGTCCACTTGAAAACGAGTACTAGAGTTCAAGGATAGATCATGGAAAATCGCATGAGGAAAGGTAAACATATAATGCTCAAAGACTCGATCCAACACCAGTTCACCCGCGTAGCCCGCTTGAACTGCAGACAATCTTGACTGCAACGCTTGTTCTTTGGGATGATATGGCACAATTCTTCGTACTGCAGCCGATAAGGAATCTAGTATTAAAGGAGGCTTCCGAGGCTTCATTAGTACGATAATCACCTCATTTCTAATAGTATCAATCTCCATTATTATACCATTAGATGTCGGACAAGTCTGATATTTATATTGCAATTAAGATTAAGTCGAATTCAGCAATCCAAAGTTGAATGTGCACGCGAACCAGAGCCAAATGCGCGCGGCGGAGGAAATCTGCGCGTACGGAGTTCATTTGCGCGCGGACGCCATCGGAATGCGAGCGGAAGAGGGGGGATCCGCGCGAACCAGAGCCAAATGCGCGCGGCGGAGGAAATCTGCGCGTACGGAGTTCCCTTGTGCGCGGAAGTCATCAGAATGCGAGCGGAAGAGAGGGGGATCCGTGCGAACCAGAACCAAATGCGAGCGCCCAATGAAATCTGCGCGTCCGGAGTTCCCTTGCGCGCGGAAGTCATCTGAATGCGAGCGGAAGAGAGAAGAATGCGCGCGAACCAGAGCCAAATGCGGACGCCCAATGAAATCTGCGCGTCCGGAGTTCCCTTGCGCGCGGAAGTCATCTGAATGCGAGCGGAAGAGAGGGGATCCGCGCGAACCAGAGCGAAAAGCGCGCGCCGGAAGAAATCCGCGCGTCCGGAGTTCCCTTGTGCGCGGAAGACATCGGAATGCGAGCGGAAGAGGGGGGATCCGCGCGAACCAGAGCGAAAAGCGCGCGCTGGAAGAAATAGGAGCGTCCGGAGTTCCTTTGCGCGCGAAAGCTATCAAAATGCGAGCGGAAGAGAGGGAAATCTGCGCGAACCAGAGCCAAATGCGAGCGCCCGAAGAAATCCGCGCGTCCGGAGTTCCCTTGCGCGCGGAAGTCATCTGAATGCGAGCGGAAGAGAGAAGAAACCGCGCGAACCAGAGCCAAATGCGAGCGCCCAAAGAAATGCGCGCGTCCGGAGTGCCCTTGCGCGCGGAAGCCCTCAAAATGCGAGCGGAAGAGGGGAGAATCCGAGCGAACCAGAGCCAAATGCGAGCGCCCGAAGAAATAGGAGCGTCCGGAGTGCCCTTGCGCGCGAAAGCCATCAAAATGCGAGCGGAAGAGGGGAGAAATCGCGCGAACCAGAGCCAAATGCGAGCGCCCGAAGAAATAGGAGCGTCCGGAGTTCCCTTGCGCGCGGAAGCCCTCAAAATGCGAGCGAAAGAGAGAAAAATCCGCGCGAACCAGAACCAAATGCGAGCACCCGAAGAAATATGCGTAATTTAGAAAGTCATTTGCCCGTGTCTTACTCGGTAACTTGCATGTAATGGAGGGAGGAGGTGATGAAGATGATGCATCAGAATCAAAAATGCTGCATGAAGCCACAACCAATGCCACCAATGCAACCTTGTAACAATCAGGCACAACCGGTTATCTGCCCGACGCAATACCGTTACCACGATACGTTCATGCCACAGGAGTTACCTGTAGTTCATCCGTTCGTCAACGTAAACCGCCAACATACCGTTCAAATCCCTCGCCACTATTACACAGAAGTGAATGAAACAATGATGGGGCAGACGGTTCAAGCAAGACCTGGTTACGGACCGGGAATGGGGCAATGGGGTTCTCAACGACCTCCGATGGGACCTGGACCAATGCCTTGGGGAAGATGATAATGTAAGAAAAGATCCTGCTGGTAAGAGTGACTTCACTCTACTGCAGGATCTTTTGTGTCTATTAGTCAACATTGAAGTAACGTGCATCTGCATGAGCAAAGACGATCGCGGACACGGAAGCTTCCGGCTCCATCATGAACTCTTCCGTTAAGTGAACGCCAATCTCTTCCGGCTTCAACAACCCGAACAGCTTCGCCTGATCTTCTAAATTTGGACATGCAGGATACCCGAAGGAGAATCGCTGTCCTTGGTATTTCGCTGCAAATCGGTCTTTCATCGTAAAATCAGTAGCATCAGGGAACCCCCATTGATCGCGGATCTCTTGGTGTACACGTTCCGCAAAGCCTTCTGCGAGTTCAAGCGCAGTCGCTTGAAACGCATGACTCTCAAGGAATTTCCCTTCCGCTTTCAACCGCTCTGCTTCTGCCCGGACTCCATGGCCTGCCGTTACTTGCATAAACGCAACATAATCCATTTCGCCACTATCTACAGTCTTTAAATAGTCAGCGAGGCAAAGGAATGGATCTCTTCGTTGGCGTGGAAATGTAAAGCGCTCAATTTCAGTTTTTCCATCTTGTGGATCATAAATGATCACATCATCTCCATCTGCTTGAGCAGGGAAAAACTGATACAGACCTGACGCACCAAGTTTTCGGGATTCTAAAAATCCAGTCACCATTTCATGCAGTTCAACAGCACGTGGTTCTTGCTTTTGCAATGTTGAATCCGTAAATCCTCGGAGTCCTAGATGATGTCCTATCAATGTCCTCATGTTGACGTAAGGGGAGAGGTGAGAAATTGAGTAATCCCGTAGCACCCGTTTCCTACAATCATTCGGAACAAAAACCGGAGTATCAGTCCGAACTGTCTTCACTGGACGGGGGGCAACTGCAATAGCGACTCCGACTTTTTCTGCTGCTTTAGCTGCTTTAATGGCATCATTCGCCACTCGCTTTTCAAGTTGCTGATCAAGTTCGAGAAGCAACGCGTCTTTTCCATCACTCTGCAGTCGATTCGCGAGATCCAATCCTTGCATCGCATCTTTTGCATAGATGACAGGACCATCGTATTCAGGTGCAATTTTCGTATCCGTAAAACGTCGCGTGAGTGCAGCTCCACCAACCATTACAGGCAAATCAATTCCTGCTGATTTAAAATCTTGTGCAGTCAAAACCATTTGCTGCGCAGATTTCACGAGGAGCCCGGATAGCCCGATAATGTCTGGCTTTTCTTTTCGGATGACTTCAATTAGCTGCGTAGGTGTCACTTTAATTCCGATATCCACCACCTTGAAACCATTATTGCTCAATATGATTTCAACTAGGTTTTTTCCGATATCGTGGACATCCCCTTTTACAGTGGCAAGGACAATTTTCCCTTTGCCGTTGTCGTCCTCTTTTTTCTCCATGAACTGTTCCAAATAGGACACCGAAGCTTTCATGACTTCTGCGCTCTGGAGGACTTCAGCAACAATAAGCTGATTCGTATTGAATAGTCGACCGACTTCTGCCATTCCCGTCATAAGTGGACCGTTAATAATATCGAGAGGTTCATCATATTGACCTAGCGCTGCATCTAAATCGGGAATGAGCCCTTCTTTTGTTCCTTCAACGACATAATAGGCAAGGCGTTCTGGAACGGTTTTCGGGATATCATCTTCTGTTTTCTCTTTCTTCTTTCCACGATAAAACTCCGTGAATGTTGCGAGCGTTTCGTCGGTTGTTGTAAATAACAACGCGTTCGCCATATCGTTTTCCGTTTGAGGGATTGACGCATACCGCTCTAGCTTTTCAGTATTCACAATCGCATAATCCAACCCTGCTTGCGTGCAGTGATACAAATAGACAGCGTTCAATACTTCACGTCCCACAGGTGGAAGTCCGAACGAAACGTTACTCACACCAAGAACAGTAAGCGCGCGCGGAAGCTGTTCTTTAATCAGACGGATACCTTCAATTGTTTCAACTGCGGAGCCAATGTACTGCACATCTCCTGTTCCAACTGGGAATACAAGTGGATCGAAAATGATATCTTCAGGCGCAAGACCCCATTTGTTCGTCAGCAAGTCATAGGATCGTTTCGCAATCTCAAGCTTCCGTTCCCTCGTTACTGCCATTCCGATTTCATCGATCGTACCTACAACGACTGCAGCCCCGTACTTCTTCACAATCGGCATTACAGCGTCGAACCGTTCTTCGCCATCTTCTAAATTTATGGAGTTAATAATCGCTTTTCCTTGGGAGTATTTCAGCGCTTCTTCAATCACATTTTCGTCTGTCGAGTCAATGACGAGAGGCGCTTTGATCTTTTTCACAACTTCTTTCATAAAATCGGTCATATCCGTCAGCTCATCCCGATCCGGATTAGCGAGACAAACGTCTATGACATGGGCTCCGTTTTTCACTTGAGCCCGGGCGATTTCAGCTGCTTCTTCCACCTTACCGTCGACAATAAGTTGTTTAAATTTACGTGAACCTATGACGTTGGTACGTTCTCCGATTAAAATTGGCCGCATACTTGGATCGTACAAAAGTGGTTCGATTCCTGAGACGGTATGTCCATGCGTTTCTGCAGGGAGCGGACGTGGAGTTTTGCCATCTACTGCACGGCGGATTGCTTGAATATGTGCAGGTGTCGTCCCACAACAGCCTCCAACAATATTCAGCCAACCTTTGTCCGCAAATCCTTCCAGCTTTTTCGATAGCGATTCAGGCGATTCATGATAATGACCTTCTTCATCAGGTAACCCTGCGTTTGGATAACAACTGACGAATCCTGTCGCGAGCTCTGACAACGAGCGTAAATGATCCGTCATGAATTCGGGTCCCGTCGCACAGTTCAGTCCGACTGAAAGGGGGTGAATATGCTCTATAGAAACGTAAAATGCTTCAATACTTTGTCCGGCTAATGTCGTGCCCATTGGTTCAATCGTCCCGGATATCATCACTGGGAGTTCCCGGCCAGTTTCTTTAAAGGCTCGACGGATCCCGATCGTCCCAGCTTTGACATTCAACATGTCTTGACTGGTTTCCATTAATAGGAGATCCGAGCCTCCGTCGATTAACCCTTTCGCCTGAACGTAGAAATCGTTTGCCAACTGGTCAAACGTAATCCCACCTGTAACGGACAGTGTCTTCGTTGTTGGCCCCATGGCGCCTGCAACGAATCGAGGACGTTCAGGTGTCGAAAACTCATCTGCTGCAGCGCGCGCAAGTTCTGCGCCGCGACGGTTAATCACATCCGCTTCACTACCTAAATCATAATCGTCTAACACGACAGGTGTACCACCGAACGTATTGGTACAGATGATATCAGCACCAGCCTCTAAGTATTCTCTATGAATTCGGGTCAACACATCGGGTTTTGTCAGATTCAAATACTCGTTGCATCCTTCATACTCTTCACCGCCGAAGTCATCCGCTGTTAGATCAGCATTTTGTAGCATCGTACCCATTGCTCCATCCATCACGAGAATACGTTTCTTCAATTCATCTTTAATTTGTTGTGGCATGGTGCACCTCTCTTTCTCTTATAGCGTCAATCTGGTTGATATAGTGCACGAGTTCGACGGTCATGTCATAACGTAAAAATGGAGTAATTAAGTAAATTCCGTTAAATAAAGAAGCTGCTGTGTCGATGAGTTCTCTAGCAATTTGTATACCTTCTGCAGTCGCCGCTTCTCGATCATCCCCACATGCTCTCATGCGCTCCAGCACTTCATCAGACAACTTGATGCCTGGTACTTCATGATGCAGGAATTCAGCGTTACGAATATTCGTCAACGGCATGATTCCGATGAAAATCGGAGTATTTAAATGTTTGACGGCTTCATGAATTTCAATAATTTTTTCTTTCGTATAGACAGGTTGTGTGATGAAGTAATCAGCACCGCATTCAATTTTTTTCTCAAGACGCTTAACAGCACGCTCAACTACCCGGACGTTTGGATTGAACGCACCCGCTACTGAAAAGTTCGCCTTTTTACGTAAAGGACGACCGGAGAATGATATCCCTTCATTCAACTTTTTAATGAGTTGGAAGAGTTCTAGGCTAGAAACGTCATAAACGTCTGTTGCCCCAGGAAAGTCCCCAATCTTGGTTGGATCGCCTGTCACAGCTAAAATATCATGTATTCCAAGTGCGTCCAGCCCCATTAAGTGAGACTGAAGCCCAATCAAATTATGATCCCTGCAAGTGATATGGACGAGAGGGCGGACATCATCTTGATGTTTTACAAGAGACGCCATAGCTAGATTGCTAATCCGTGGGGAAGCTAGAGAATTATCGGCCATCGTCACAGCGTGTGCTCCAGCTGCTTGAAGTTGACGAGCTCCTTCGAAATAATTTTCAGTTTCCAAGTGTCGTGGCGTATCCAATTCAACAAGAATCGTACGCTCACGCTGAGCCTTTATGTGTAACGGCTCATAGCGAGTCGGTTCCGCATCTCGAATAACAATCGGCTTATGTGGAATAACGGCTTTTTCCGTAATGGGTGCAAGATTCGCCAATTGAGATTTCACAGCGACAATGTGCGCAGGAGTCGTTCCGCAACACCCACCGATTAGCCGAACCCCTTCATCCCGTAATAACCGTGCAGCGCGACCGTAATAATCCGTTTCAGAGACATAGACAATCCGTCCGTCTTCAACGTCTAGCAAACTCGCATTTGGATACGCAGATAAAAATGCCTTCTCAGGGAGTTCGACCCCTTCAAATGCTTGGATCGTATGGTACGGGCCTAGTCTGCAGTTCACACCTACGACATCCGCGCCAAATGCTTCTAACTGATGTAAAGCGTCATTCAATCGCAACCCATTCTGTAAGACGCCAGGTTCATGCATGGATACTTGTGCGATTAGTGGAATATCGGTCTGTTGACGGAGGTGCTTAACTACTGCAGAAAGCTCTTCAAAGTCATAATAAGTTTCCAGCAATAATCCGTCTGGATCACCGGCAAGCAGTGGTTCCGCTTGCTGTTGAACAATTGAGAGGACTTCATCTATGGTTGCATCGCTTTTACGGATACTACGGATGCCACCGATTGTACCGAGCACATATTGACCACCTGGAGCTGCAGCACGCTTGGCAATCGCAATTCCAGCTTCGTTAAATTCTTTTACACGATGCTCCAGTCCATAACGAGCAAGCTTATAGGAGTTGGCACTGTACGTGTTGGTTTGAATAATGTCTGCACCTGCATGTATATATTGTTCATGGATTCCTTGAATAACATCCGGCTTTTCTATATTTAATTGTTCATAGCAAAAGTCGAGTCCATCCGCATAGAGTAACGTTCCCATTGCACCATCCGCTGTCAGAACTTCTGTTTTTAATCGCTCAAGTAATTTCATTTCCCTATCATCCTTTCTTACGGCAGAGCAATGAAGCAGAGAATAATAAAAAAGCCTTCTACGTACGAAGAAGGCTTTGTCATATCAATGATTGTCTCCTCCTCATCTGCCGGACTACAAACATCCGCTGGAAGTAGCACCTGACCGTATGGCTGGTTGCTGAAGCATCGACGGGCCAGATCCCTACGCTTCTCTTGATAAGAATGACTATTAAGTTGTGTGAATAATTTAACATATCATACCGTTGTTTGAGAGTTCCGTCAATAGATAATATGTGAAGTGAACTGGGAGTTACCTAGTGTATGTGGTAAACTGTACGTACATGCAGGAAAGGGGATTGCTATGAGGGCGTTCAAATTTGTTATCCCGATGGTGTTATTAGTCGGTGGAGTTGCCTGGGTTATGCTCAACAAAAACTTTACAGACGTGCCCGTCATGTCTCGTTTTTATATTACACTTGGCGCAATGGTTTTGAGTGGTGTCATTTCCTTTTTCCTATTCCCTAAAGATGAAGGGAAAAGACGATAAACTGACAGAGAATGACTGTCAGTTTTATTATTGCTTAGATTTGGGTTAACCTTAAAACATATTAGGTTGACACATTACGTTCTTCCTTTTATTCTATAACTATACAGTAAAAGGGGTGTTATAAATGGGAACAACAGCAACTATGAAACCAAACCGTTCGAAGACGATGATCGGAACGCTTGGACTTGTCTACTCAGCAATGTTTGCCGCATTGATGATGATTGGAGCTAATATTACATACTTTTTACCGGCTTTATCAGTAAGTGGCGTGCCAATTACACTGCAAACTTTCTTTGCTGTATTAGCAGGACTATTACTCGGAAGCCGATATGGGGCGGTCTCAATGACAGTCTACATGGCAATAGGTCTTGCAGGTGCACCGGTATTTGCGAAATTTAGTGGAGGTTTCGGTGAAATTGTCAGCCCGTTGTTCGGATTTATCCTTTCTTTTATTTTAGTTGCATACATCGCCGGCAAGATTGTAGAAAAGAACAGCACCGTAACAGGATTTGTTATCGCAGCACTTGTCGGATGTGTCATTAATTACCTGATCGGAACAAACTGGATGTTTGCTGCGTACAAGCTATGGGCGGCGGCACCGGATGCGTTCACGTACAAAATAGCATGGATTTGGATGCTGCCACCTTTACCTAAAGACATTATACTCTCTGTATTGGCAGGAGTGTTCGGCCATCGAATGGCGCGCATTCTTAGAACACGTCGATCTATTTAACTAAGCAAACCGATTTCTCAATTATAGAGAAATCGGTTTTTTCGTGTCCTATCAAAAAATGAAACGTTTTAGATGTGTCTTCCGTATAAGAGGAAGACCTTAAAAAACGGAAGGAAGACATGTGCATGATTCACTTAATTTTATTTTCTCTAATCGCAGGCATTATTGCCGCACTGCTGGCCGTCCCGCTGCATAGACGTGTCGGTTCGGAAGAAAAAGCAAATAGTTCCGGTTTCATGGTAGTACTACTCATTATTATTGCTGTAGTGATTGCGGTAGGCCTCTCTATTTTCTATTACACAACAAATCTAGACCAGCATTGGTCCTCGTTATGGGTTCTTTTACTCGCTGCAGCGATACTTGGAACAATATTAGATGGTGGGGTGTATCGGAAGGCAAAGGGTATCGTTGCAGGACTCGCGATCCTTGCAGGCATTTATATCCTCACCGCCCCATTATTAAATGCGGACACCAAGTACAAAGCGGTTGAAATGGATCAGCAAATAGAAATTGAAGCATTTGACGAAACTCAGACACCAGCGAGTGTGCCACCTAAATTTGCACGCAACAAAATGAAAAAAGCATTCGGGCAAGTACCGAATACAAGTTATTACGACCTTGGTCATCTACAAATTCAAAAGGTGAAAGATGATTATGTATATATTGCGCCAGTCGAATTTTCAGGGTTTTTCAAATGGTGGAATGGCAAGACGACGCCTGGTTATTTCCGCATGAGCGCCACGGACTCTGCGGATAATCCGAAGTTTGTATCGTCGGAAATGACGTATACCGAGACGTCTTTCTTTAACAAGCAAGTGGACCGTCATATGCGTTTACAATATCCTGAACTGATTTTTTATGGAGATGTTCAATTGGAAATCGACGATGAAGGTAATCCCCATTACATCCGTTCTTACGGAGAATTTATCACAGCCCGCAATGGATTTGACGTGAAAGGGATTGTCATGACGGATCCGATGACCGGGGCAATTGAGAAGTTTGCACTTGCGGATATCCCAGACTATATCGATGGTGCTGTCTCTCCGGAAGTCGTCAGTTTGCAAAATAGCTATTTTGGAAAGTACGTTCATGGTTTCTGGAATTCAATTGTCGGTAAAAAAGATGTCAAACTACCGTCCGATGAAGGGACGGAGGCAAACGTCAGTCCGATTTTCGATGAAAATGGACATATGTATTACTTCACAGACTTTACAAGTCCGAAAGAAGGCGTCGATTCAATGCTAGGTTATGCGCTGACAGACGGGCGCACAGGTAAAGCAACGTACTACACGGGGGATCTTGAAGAATCCTACATGGACTCACAAGGAGCCTTGCAAATTATTGAAAAGAAATTCATCGAGAAAAAGTGGTCTGGTGAAATGCCGGTCCTTTATAACTTCTATGGAGAAGCGAGTTGGTTGACACCAGTGCTAGACTCGAATGGCTTCCTACAAAACTACTTCATCGTGTCTGCTGCGAATCCGGAAATATCTGTATCTGGCAACTCCCCGAATGATGCATTGAAACTGTATAAAACTGCATTACAACGAGGGGGCAGTTCTGTGAATGGCAGCTCAGAAGCAGAAGAAGCGAAGGCTGCGATCACTGTAAACCGTGTTTACAAAGAACGAGCTGGTGACTTTACCTTGGTTTCTGTGAAATCAGAAGACGGACGGAACTTCCTAGTTTCGTCTGAAACGATTCCTGAAGCGGTGTACATTCAAGAAGGCGACAAATTATCGATTACGTATGTAGAAACAGGGGAACTTTTTCTTCCTGTCAAGGAACTCACAAATGTCTCGTTAACGGAATAACGAGATGCGTTTAAAATCCATAACAAAAGCGGAAGCCGTTTAGATGGCTTCCGCTTTTTCGTTGTTTTATTGAAGGACGAATGTCAATTAAGCACTAGCTGTAGCAAAAGGTTTTAGGATATTTGTTTTACCTTCTGTACGGAATGTCAATACTTTGTCAATCGGGTCGTATGATTCACCGTAAAATTCATCATCCTTATACGTATGGATTTCTTCATATGTCATCTTCATTGCATCATATACCGTTTCTTCTTCTGCATCTTCAGGAGACCAGTAAAGGATTTCGAGGTCGGTTTGTTCTCCAGTTGCGAGTGAACGACGGCTATAACCGATGCGAGATGCATGATGGAAGTTCTCACGAGCATAGAAGCGTAAGCGTTTTTCTGTGTCCGTGTCTTCATAATTGACAGGCTCCACTTCTAACAAAATCGGCTTACCTTTTTCTTTCAGCTGTGTCAGCAGTTTTTTGCCAAGACCTTCACCTCGTGAAGTGGACGAAACAAACAAATAATCTACAAACACAAACGATTCTGTTTCAACGTACATGAGCACGTGTTTTGGACCTTCGTCTTTACGATAAACATTGTGCTTATCCTTTAACAACGCGTCCATATGCTCTTTTGACTTCATTTCTTCGATTGGGAAATACTCACTTAGTTTCTCGTACCAATTCATTGATTTAATCTCCTCCGTCGGTATGGGTGTACCCGGAGCTTTTTGTTTGGGGGTCAAACGTAGAGAGAGGAAAAAAGAGGTCAGAAAAAAATCCTCGACTTCATTCTATACCTCTATTATAAACATACTAAACATAATATGTTCAACTATTTTACTTTTTTCTCCCCTAATCCGACGGTTTGCAAATTTCTTGCGTGCCTATTGTTTAATACAGTACAATTAAGTCAAAGATAGTCAAAGTCAACATAATGACTGTGCCAACAAAAGAGGTGAGAGGATGCGTAATATTTCCGACATCATAGAAGGGTATTTAAAATCGATTATCGAACATGAAGATAATGGAATCGTGGAAATCAAGCGCAATGAAGTGGCGGAAAGGTTCCAATGTGTTCCTTCGCAAATCAATTACGTCATTAAAACACGATTTACATTGGAGCGAGGCTACGCGGTCGAATCTAAACGTGGCGGTGGTGGGTATATCCGCATATACCGGGTTCAAACAAATTCACGCAAAGAACTATTGGATCACGTATTGGAAAGTGTGCGACAAGGGGCTTCGTACACAATGGCAGAAGACGTAATCTATCGGTTAATAGCAGAACAAGTGGTTTCTAAAAAAGAAGCCCGTCTAATGCTTTCAGCTGTCGAGCCTGCTGTCCTAAATTATCCATTACCTGAACGGGATATAATCCGTGCGCGGATTTTACAGGCCATGTTAATCTCACTCCTATACGAACAATCGGAGTGACTAGTTATTTAAACGATGGGGTGGTAAAACATGCTTTGTGAAAACTGTAAAGAACGTCAAGCTTCCGTTATCTTAATGCAAGATACGCCAAATGGATCGAATGAAAGGAATTTGTGTGAGAAGTGCGCATTTAACTTACAGACGTTTTCAATCAGCCCGAATCAGGAGCCGATGTCCATTCAACAATTTCTATCACAGTGGTTGAGTGGAAGTGAAACGCTACACCAGCAAACGCGAGAAGTTCAGACGATGCCGGAGTGTCCAGAGTGTGGTCTAACCTTCCACCGCTTTCTAGAAATCGGGAAGTTCGGATGTCCGACGTGTTATGAAACATTCCGCGAGCGTCTCCCGAAAGTCTTTGGCAAACTGCATAACGGAAATACAATCCATAAAGGTAAAATCCCTGCGTCTTTCAATGAAAAGATGACCATTAAAAAGAAAATCGAGGAACTTCGTTCGAGTATGCAAGAAGCGATTCAAGAAGAACAGTTTGAACATGCCGCTGTGCTGAGGGATGAAATAAAAGACTGGAAACAAAAACTCGCTGCAGAAACGGAAGAGGAAGGAGGGAGTGAGAATGGGGAATAATCGATACATGCAAAACGCTGTCACAGGCTGGATGGTCCCTCATGGTGAGCACTCCGATATCGTGATGTCGACTCGAATCCGCCTCGCTCGAAACCTTCGTGAATTTCGCTTCCCAATCGCGTTCTCTGATGAGCAAGCAGAAGAGGTCGGTCGAATTGTTTCCGAAGCACTGCTTAGTACAGATGAAAAAGGGTATTCCTATACGAGGATGAAAGAATTAGCTACGCTTGACCGGCAAGCGCTAGTAGAAAAGCATTTAATCAGTCTCCAACTTGCGGAAGCAGAGCAGTTCGGAGCGGTATTCCTATCGGAAGATGAAACTATCAGCATTATGGTAAACGAAGAAGACCATTTGCGTATCCAGTGCATCTATCCGGGATTGCAACTAGAAAATGCCTATCAAAAGGCGGATGAAACCGATCGTGCACTTGAAAAGAAATTACCTTACGCATTTGATGAAGAGTTTGGATATCTTACGAGCTGCCCGTCCAATACAGGAACCGGAATGCGGGCTTCTGTCATGTTACATTTACCGGCGCTTACGATAACCCGGCAAATCAACCGCATTATACCTGCTGTTTCAAGGCTGGGAATGGTTGTGAGGGGCAGCTATGGTGAAGGAAGCGAAGCACCGGGGAACGTTTATCAGGTATCTAATCAGCTGACTCTTGGTAAATCAGAAAAGGAGATTCTTGCAGAACTTGCAAACATTGTTTCTCGACTGATTGCCCACGAGCGGAGATCTCGTGAATTGCTTCTTGAGAAGTCACGAATCGCTCTTGAAAATCGTGTGTTTCGTGCGCTTGGTACAATTTCTTATGCACGCCTACTTCCTGCAGCAGAAGCAGCACGATGTCTTTCGGACGTTAGACTCGGCATCGATCTCGAGTTAATTGAAGATGTGGACATGACCATATTGAACGAACTGATGATTTTCATGCAGTCAGGATTTCTCCAACATTATGAAGGAGAAGCATTGACGTCTGAAGAATTAGACATTAGTCGAGCTAAACTTTTCCGGGAGCGACTCCGAAAAAGTTAATCAGAAAATGATGAAATGAAAGGCCAGTCTTGAGCGTCTCTTTTGCGTCCTAGTAACCGATTCGATATAATAGTCAAAGATGGTCAAAGTCAATTCACCCGGAAACCGATTGTTTAATGGTCCGGAAGAATATAGATAGAAGTAGTACGAATAAAATTATTCTCTGCAGAAGGAGAGGAATGTTAATGATGTTTAATCGATTTACACAACGTGCACAAAAAGTACTCCAACTCGCTCAAGAAGAAGCCATTCGTATGAAACACGAAGCAATTGGAACAGAACATATTCTACTTGGTTTAATCCGTGAAGGTGGCGGCATTGCAGCAAAAGCATTGGAAGCAATTGGAGTCAGCTTCGAGACGATTGAAACAGGTGTGGAAACACTCGTTGGAACGGGAAGTAAAGACGTAGGACCAATCGTGCACTACACACCACGAGCGAAGAAAGTCATTGAGCTTTCTGTAGATGAATCCCGTAAACTGGGTCACTCGTATATTGGGACAGAACATATTCTTCTAGCATTGATTCGCGAAGGAGAAGGAGTGGCAGCACGTGTTCTTAATAATGCAGGTGTTAGTTTGAACAAAGCACGTCAGCAAGTATTGCAGCTCCTTGGAAGTAACGATACTGCGAATGCAAGTGGTCAAAATGCTTCAGCAACAGCGGCTACTCCAACATTAGATGGGTTGGCACGTGACCTAACGGAAATTGCCCGCGAAGGGACACTCGATCCGGTCATTGGTCGTGGTAAAGAGATTACACGCGTTATTGAAGTCTTAGCGCGTCGCACGAAGAACAATCCGGTTCTAATCGGTGAGCCAGGTGTTGGTAAAACGGCGATTGCTGAAGGGCTTGCACTTCAAGTCGTTAACAATGAAGTCCCTGAAATCCTGCGCGATAAGCGTGTTATGACGTTAGATATGGGGACTGTCGTTGCGGGTACTAAATACCGTGGAGAGTTTGAAGACCGTATGAAGAAAGTGATGGAAGAAATTCGCCAAGCGGGCAACATCATTTTATTCATCGATGAGTTGCACACACTCATTGGTGCTGGTGGAGCAGAAGGCGCGATTGATGCTTCGAACATTTTAAAACCGTCACTTGCTCGTGGTGAGTTGCAATGTATCGGTGCAACGACACTCGATGAGTACCGGAAGTACATTGAAAAAGATGCCGCTCTTGAGCGTCGTTTCCAGCCTATTCAAGTGGATGAACCATCCGTTGAAGAGACGGTTCAAATTATTACAGGACTGCGTGATCGTTATGAAGCGCACCACCGTGTAAAAATTACGAATGAAGCAATTGAAGCGGCAGCAAAAATGTCTGACCGTTATATTTCAGACCGCTTCTTGCCTGACAAAGCAATCGATTTAATCGACGAAGCAGGTTCGAAAGTTCGTTTACGTTCTTATACAACACCACCAAACTTAAGAGAACTTGAAAATAAGCTCGAAGCAATCCGTTCTGAGAAGAATGCTGCAGTTCAAAGCCAGGAGTTTGAAAAAGCTGCATCATATCGTGATAAAGAGCAGAAGATGAAAGAAGAGCTCGAGAAAACGAAAACGGAATGGAAAGAAAAACAAGGCAAAACAGAATCTGAAGTCACTGTGAATGACATAGCTGAAGTAGTGGCGATGTGGACAGGAATTCCAGTTGCACGTATTGCTGAAACGGAATCTGCGAAGCTGTTGAACATGGAGGAAGAGTTGCATAAGCGTGTGATTGGTCAAAAAGAAGCAGTCGCGGCTATTTCCCGGGCAATACGTCGTGCACGCGCAGGGTTGAAAGATCCGAAACGTCCGATTGGTTCGTTCATCTTCCTTGGACCTACTGGCGTCGGTAAAACAGAGCTAGCAAGAGCGCTCGCCGAAACAATGTTTGGCGATGAAGACTCGATGATTCGGATCGACATGTCCGAGTACATGGAAAAACATACAACATCCCGTTTAGTCGGTTCACCTCCGGGATACGTTGGATATGAAGAAGGCGGACAGTTAACAGAAAAAGTACGTCGCAAACCATATTCCGTTATTTTGCTTGATGAAATTGAAAAAGCGCATCCAGATGTATTCAACATCCTCTTACAAGTGCTTGAAGATGGTCGCTTAACAGATTCCAAAGGACGTACAGTCGATTTCCGGAACACCGTGATCATTATGACGTCTAACGTCGGTGCACAGGAGTTGAGGAAGAACAAATATGTCGGATTTAATCTTCAAGATGGTGAGCAAGATTACGAAGACATGAAGAAAAAGATGTTGGAAGAGCTTAAAAAAGCATTCCGTCCCGAATTCCTTAACCGTGTAGATGAAATGATTGTCTTCCATTCACTTGAAAAAGAACAGTTGCAAGAGATTGTTTCGTTGATGGCAGACGAATTGAGCAAACGTCTTGCTGAACAAGATATCGAACTTGTGTTAACTCAAGAAGCGAAGTTGAAGATTGCGGATGAAGGATATGATCCTGAATACGGAGCACGTCCACTTCGTCGTGCACTTCAAAAGCATGTGGAAGACCGCCTCTCAGAGGAGCTACTGAAAGGAACCGCACTCGCAGGAAGAAAAGTGACGGTCGACTATGTAGACAGTAACTTCACGGTAGAAACGCAACAAGAAGAAATGGTGGAAAATTAATAAGAGGTAGAGGAATAGGATAGTTCATCCCTAGTAATAAAAAAAGGGAGGGGCTGTCCTCTTCGTCGTTTGGAGGATGCATATGGCGAAAAAGAAAACGAAATTCGTTTGCAAATCATGCGGATATGAGTCGCCGAAGTGGATGGGAAGGTGTCCAGGGTGCGGTGAATGGAACACGATGGATGAAGAGACGGAGATTGTACAAAAAGGACCTCGTGGGGCATTTCAACATTCCGACGCTGTGAAGCAGAAAGCGATGCCTATCAATGCCGTCGCGATAGAGGATGAGCCAAGAATCCGTACAGAAATGGAAGAATTGAATCGTGTACTAGGTGGTGGGATTGTTCCAGGATCGCTTGTTTTGATTGGTGGGGATCCGGGGATTGGGAAGTCCACATTGTTGCTTCAAGTGTCAGCGCTTTTAGCGAACCAACAGGAGCGCGTATTATACATTTCAGGGGAAGAGTCGATTCGGCAAACTAAGCTTCGTGCACAACGTCTAGGTGTGTTGTCTGATGAACTATATATTTACGCAGAAACGGATCTTGCGCTTATTCACGATACGATTGATAATGTTAAGCCGAAGTTTGTCATTGTGGATTCTATCCAAACTATCCACCACCCGGAAGTCGCCTCAGCTCCAGGAAGTGTATCGCAGGTAAGGGAATGTACAGCGGAGTTAATGAAAATAGCAAAGACACAAGGTATCGCGATTTTCCTAGTTGGACATGTCACTAAGGATGGACAAATCGCAGGTCCGCGTTTGCTGGAACACATGGTGGATACCGTCCTTTATTTTGAAGGGGAGCGGCATCATACATACCGAATTTTGCGCAGTGTGAAAAACCGTTTCGGTTCAACAAATGAAATAGCGATTTTTGAAATGCTGCAAGCCGGTTTGAAAGAAGTTTTGAATCCATCGGAAATGTTCATACAGGAACGTTCTCAAGGTGGTGCGGGGTCAACAATTGTTGCCTCAATGGAAGGGACACGCCCTATTCTTGTGGAGATTCAGGCACTTGTTACCCCATCTAGCTTTAATTATCCAAAGCGGATGGCGACAGGACTAGACCAAAATCGAGTATCACTATTGATGGCGGTATTGGAAAAACGGATGGGAATGCTATTACAAGCTCAGGATGCGTATATTAAAGTGGCGGGTGGAGTGAAACTCGACGAACCTGCGATTGACCTTGCTGTCCTGATGAGTATTGTTTCCAGCTATCGTGACGTCGCAGTACGGGCTTCGGACTGTTATATGGGAGAAGTAGGACTGACGGGTGAAGTTCGAAGGGTTTCCAGAATTGAACAACGGGTTGGGGAAGCAGCGAAGCTTGGATTTGAACGAGCGGTCATTCCTGCCTCTAACATCGGCGGATGGGACTATCCAGAAGGTATTCAAGTCGTTGGAGTTGAAACTGTGCGGGATGCACTCGATCTTTGTTTGCCACAGTGATAAAGAAAGATAGGAACTTTGTGCGTTTTCAGGAGTCCTGTACTATAGGTTCAGGATTCCTTGTTTTTGATGTTCAAGAAAGCAATCAATAGGGAATACATGTATAATAGGACTACTAAAAGGAGGTGGATCGAATGCTGAAAAGAGTTGTGCAAATTATGTTCTTATTGGTTGGTGGAACACTTGGTGTATTGTTTCTTCCGTACTTATTCCAATTATCTTCTTTCACAGCAACCCCGTTCATTAATAACCCATATGTCGCAGCCATTTTAGGAGCACTATTCCTCTTTGTGTTCAGCACATTTTTGACAGATCCGATTGTCAATTTTATAAAGTGGTTAGAAGATCTACTCATGAAAGCACCGATTCTGGATTTACTATTTGGTTCAATCGGTCTGATTATCGGTTTGTTCGTCGCATTTTTGGCAGGTTGGGGTTTAAGTAATATCCAAATTCCGGTTGTGACATCAGTGCTTCCTATCCTATTATCAGCACTGTTCGGGTATTTAGGATTTCAAGTCGGGTTTAAAAAACGAGATGAATTTTTGACGGCAATTTTCTCGATACGCAATGTTGGAAGAAAAAAAGAAACTGAAACCGAAGCAGGCGTTTCTACAGATCCAGTTTACAAGGTGCTTGATACAAGTGTCATCATCGACGGACGCATTGCAGATATTGTTGACACAGGATTCTTGGAAGGTGTATTGGTCGTATCTCAGTTTGTCTTAACTGAGCTTCAGCACATTGCCGATTCTGCGGATACGCTGAAGCGGACAAAAGGAAGACGTGGTTTGGATGTGCTTCGCCGTTTGCAAGAAGGGGATGGCAAGAAAATCCTGATTACGGATGAAGACTTCCCGAATGTAGCTGAAGTCGATTTAAAATTAGTGAAGCTTGCTAAAAAAATGAATGGACTCGTCGTGACAAACGATTTCAACTTGAATAAAGTTGCAGATTTACACGGAGTATCTGTGTTGAATATTAATGACCTTGCGAATGCTGTTAAACCTGTTGTAATTCCCGGTGAAGAAATGCACGTAGTCGTCATTAAAGACGGGAAAGAACACAATCAAGGCGTTGCTTACTTAGATGACGGTACAATGATTGTAATTGAAGATGGACGGAACTTTATTGGAAATGCAATAGAAGTTGTGGTTACGAGTGTGTTGCAAACTTCAGCAGGTCGCATGATCTTTGCAAAACCTAAAAATGGTAAACAAACCAAATCTTACTGAACAACGACCAGTAGAAAGGAGTCATGATGGACTATACTGTAATGATGCCTGCTGCCGGAAGTGGAACGCGGATGGGAGCAGGGCATAACAAACTTTTCCTTGAACTTGAAGGGAAAACGATTTTGGCTCACACGTTGGCGGTGTTTCAGCAGGATCCTTGGTGTACAGGAATCATTTTAGCGGTGAAAGAAACTGAACGCGCCACAATTGAAACGATAATCCAGCAAGAGCAAATAACAAAAATAAGTGCGTTGCCTGAAGGCGGAACCGAACGTCAACATAGCGTAAAAGCATGTCTTACATCCCATCAAAACGATGGGATTGTCCTCGTTCATGATGCGGCTCGTCCTTTCATCAAACAAGATGTCATCCATGAACTTGTGATTAGTGCATCACGGCATGGAGGCGCGGTAGCTGGCGTGAAGGCGAAAGATACGATGAAGTATGTGAATAATGGCGTAATTGAAGAAACGGCAGATCGCGAACGCTTATGGGTCATTCAAACTCCACAAGCGTTTCGTTATGAAGTTTTGAAAGACGCTTCTCAAAAAGCTGAACAAGAAAGCTTTTTAGGGACAGACGAAGCGATGCTTGCAGAGCATGCAGGCTATGAAGTTCGCATCGTTGAAAGTACGTACGATAATATTAAAATGACGACACCAGAGGATCTTGCTTATGGTGGATACTTGTTGAAAAAAAGGCTTGAGGAGACGGTATAATGATACGAATTGGACAAGGTTTTGACGTACATGAATTTGCAGAGGGGCGCCCACTGATTATCGGTGGGGTTACAATTCCCCATACTAAAGGGTTAATCGGTCACTCAGACGCAGATGTCCTATTGCACACCATTACAGATGCAGCACTAGGAGCGATTGGTAAAGGGGATATTGGTCATCACTTTCCAGATACAGATGCCGCTTTTAAAGATGCTGATTCAGCAGTTCTACTTCAAGAAGTCTGGAAGTTGGTAGAAGAAGAAGGTTATACGCTAGGTAACGTGGATTGTACAATCATGGCACAGCAACCTAAAATGGCTCCGCATATTGAAACCATCAAAAACCGCGTAGCCTCTTTACTGCATGCAGATCCTAGTCAAGTGAATGTCAAAGCGACTACAACAGAAAAATTAGGGTTTGTCGGAAGAGAAGAAGGAATTGCATCTCTTGCGGCGATTCTTTTGGTGAAAGCTTAAGTTTTTGGTAAACTAGTCTATACAAGTAATTATTATTTGAACTAACAGAACGGAGATGTCTAGTCATGACAGCAGAAGTACGTGTGCGCTATGCGCCGAGCCCGACAGGCCATTTACATATCGGAGGAGCTCGTACCGCATTATTCAACTACTTGTTCGCTCGCCATCACGGCGGGAAATTCATAGTACGGATTGAGGATACTGACACGGTTCGCAATATTGAAGCTGGGGAATTGTCACAGCTTGAAAATTTGAAGTGGCTCGGAATCGAGCACGACGAGTCTGTTGATATCGGTGGACCGTATAGTCCCTATCGTCAAATGGAACGTCTGGATACGTATAAGAAGTATTCAGAAGAGATGCTTGAAAAGGGTGCGGCTTATAAATGTTTCTGTACAACTGAGGAACTTGAGGAAGAACGAGAAAAACAAAAAGCTTCAGGTATTGCAGCACCTATGTACAAAGGAACTTGTCGTCATTTGAGCGCAGAAGAAGTTGTGCAAAAAGAAGCAGCGGGTATGCCTTATACAATTCGTATGCGTGTTCCTGAAAACGTAACGTACACAATCGATGACCTTGTTCGTGGTAGTGTCCAATTCGAATCCAAGGACATTGGCGACTGGGTACTTGTGAAAGCGACCGGTATTCCGACGTATAACTTCGCAGTTGTCATTGACGACTATATGATGAAAATGTCTCACGTTTTCCGCGGAGAAGAGCATTTGACGAATACGCCAAAACAGCTCATGGTATTTGATACATTTGGATGGGAAGCACCACGTTATGGGCATATGACGCTCATCGTCAATGAAGATCGCAAAAAGTTGTCCAAGCGTGATGAGTCCATTATTCAATTCATTTCTCAATATAAAGATCTTGGATTCTTACCGGAAGCGATGTTCAATTTCTTTGCGCTACTTGGATGGTCTCCTGTTGGAGAAGAAGAGTTGTTCACGAAAGAGGAGCTCATCGAACAGTTTGATGAGAGCCGTCTATCGAAATCACCTTCTATGTTCGATAAGCAGAAACTGACGTGGATGAATAACCAATATATTAAAAAGCTAAGCCTTGACGAAGTCGTGGCGTTGACTTTGCCGCACCTAGTGAAAGCGGGCCGTGTAAGTGAAGAGATGACAGCGGAAGAAAGTGCATGGATTCATGACTTAATCGCACTTTATCATAGCCAGTTAAGTTACGGTGCTGAAATTGTTGAGCTTTCTGCCCAATTCTTTAGTGACGCAGTTGAGTATGATGAACAATCAAAAGAAATCTTGGCTGGGGAACAAATTCCTGAAGTGATGGCCTCTTTCAAGCAACAGCTTGAGAACCTTGAGACATTCGATGCTCCATCGATCAAAGGGGCGATCAAAGCGGTGCAAAAAGAAACGGGCCATAAAGGGAAAAACTTGTTCATGCCAATTCGTGTAGTCGCAACTGGTCAAGCACACGGTCCCGAATTGCCGGAATCGATTGCATTGCTTGGTTTGGAAAAGACACTTGCACGCGTTGAGAAGTTTGTTCAGTAAGCCTTTGTTGACAAGCGGAAACTGCCGTGTACAATAAGAGTAATCTAAGAACGTATCGATTATAAATAAAGCGTTGAAGAGGAGAAGTATGTAAAACACACCCTTCAGAGAAGATCTCCATTGGCTGAAAGAGATCTGGGTCATCCGTTTTACAGAAATGCACCTTTGAGCGCCAGGCTGAAATTCAGTAAGCCGGACGTATCGTCTGCGTTACAGACGTCGAGTGAAAAGGAAGTTACCTGTTCCTTTTCAAAAAAAGAGTGGAACCACGCAATATCTGCGTCTCTGTCATTAGACAGGGGCGTATTTTTTTTTACAGAAAAGGGGGACCGATATGTTTTCCAGAATGAAAGAAGACATTCGTTGCATCTTTGATCAAGACCCCGCTGCTCGGAGTACGATCGAGGTCGTGCTGACCTACTCAGGATTACATGCCATATGGTCACATCGTATCGCACATGCTCTGTTTAAAAGGAATATGCACTTCGCAGCCAGGGTGCTTTCCCAAATGAGCCGCTTCTTTACGGGGATTGAAATCCACCCTGGGGCTAAGATCGGGAAAAGATTATTCATCGACCATGGTATGGGCATTGTGATTGGTGAAACATGTGAAATAGGCGATGATGTCACTATCTATCAAGGTGTCACGTTAGGTGGAACAGGTAAGGAAAAAGGGAAAAGACACCCGACTCTCCATGACAAAGTTCTAGTCGCTACGGGTGCTAAAGTGCTTGGAAATATTATTATTGGTGAAAACAGTAAAGTTGGAGCCGGTTCTGTCGTGTTAAAAGATGTGCCAGCAGAATCGACAGTTGTTGGGATTCCAGGGAAAGTTGTAATTTCCAACGGCGTCCGTGTAAAAGATCGACTGAATCATAATTTGCCTGACCCTGTCTCTGAATTGTGTTCCTCCATGGAAGACAGGATTTCGCAATTAGAACAGCAACTAATTGAATTGAAAATAGAAAAACAAATTCGTGATGAAAAGGATGAGGACCGATGACAATCCAACTATACAATACGTTGACACGTAAGAAAGAACCGTTTGTTCCAATCACTGAAGGAGAAGTGAAAATGTACGTGTGTGGTCCGACTGTCTACAACTACATTCATATCGGGAATGCCCGTCCGGTCATCGCCTTTGATACGGTCCGCAGGTATTTGGAATATCGAGGTTATAACGTGAAGTTCGTCTCTAATTTTACAGATGTGGACGACAAAATTATTAAAGCGGCAAATGAGCTTGGTGAAGAAGTACCGGAGTTAACTGAACGATTTATCCAAGCGTATTTTGAAGATGTGGGCGCACTGGGTTGTAAGAAAGCGGATATGCACCCCCGAGTAACCGATCACATCCAAGATGTAATTGACTTCATTTCGTTATTAATCGAAAAAGAATATGCGTATGAGTCAGAAGGAGACGTCTATTTCCGTACTCGAAAGTTTGATGGATATGGAAAGTTATCGCATCAGTCGATTGACGAATTAAAAGTCGGTGCTCGTATTCAAGCGAGTGAACGCAAACAGGATGCTCTTGACTTTGTCTTATGGAAATCCGCAAAACCTGGTGAGATTTCATGGAGCAGCCCTTGGGGAGAAGGCCGTCCAGGCTGGCATATCGAGTGTTCGGTAATGGCAAGACAGCTTCTCGGTGATACGATTGATATTCACGCTGGTGGGCAAGACTTGACGTTCCCTCATCACGAAAACGAAATCGCCCAATCAGAAGCACTGACAGGCAAAACGTTTGCACGCTATTGGATGCACAACGGCTATATAAATATTGATAATGAAAAAATGTCTAAATCACTTGGGAATTTTGTAACAGTTCACGACATCATTCAACAGATTGACCCGCAAGTGCTGCGATTCTTCATGCTTTCCGTTCACTACCGTTCTCCAGTTAACTTCTCTCAGGATTTAGTAGAGAGTGCATCGAATGGATTGGATCGTATACGAACTGCCTATCAAAATGTTGAACACCGTTTAGACGTATCTGCGGATAATGGGGACCAGCATGACATTTGGCTCCATAAAATCCAAGAGCAGCAGGCTGCTTTTGAAGAAGCGATGGACGACGACTTCAATACGGCTAATGGTGTTGCAGTGGTTTTTGAACTTGCGAGCTTAGCGAACGTATATCTACTCGAAAAGAATACCGAAAAAGTAGTGCTGGAAGCATTTTTGAATACATTCAATCAGTTGATGGGTGTTCTTGGGTTGCCGTTCAAGGAGAAAGATGAATTGCATGATGAAGCGATCGATCAGTTGATTGAGGAACGTTTAGAAGCGCGCGAAAATCGTGACTTCGCTCGTGCAGATGCAATCCGTGATGAATTGAAAGATCAGGGCATCCTGTTAGAAGATACTGCACAAGGTGTTCGGTGGAAACGATCATGAGTGACTACAGTCTACGTCCAGCAGACGTTCGTCAGCTAAAAGCACTATCCCTTGCCTATATGGGAGATGCGGTCTATGAGCAGGCGGTGCGAGAGCATCTCCTGCGATCAGGTCGTGTAAAACCGAATATCCTACACAAGGAAGCGACCCAATTTGTTTCTGCGAAAGCGCAGGCAGCCATTTTGCGTGCAATGATAGATGAGAATTTTTTAACTGACGAAGAGATGGCGGTCATGAGACGAGGGAGAAACGCGAAATCAGGATCAGTGCCCAAAAATACAGATGTTCTTACGTACAATCACAGCTCTGCATTTGAAGCGGTCGTCGGTTATTTATATTTGTTGGAAGAAAGAGAAAGAACGGCGGAATTCATTTGTAAGGCTATTGAATTTGTTGAAGGAGGAGAAGACCGTGTCAGAAACTGAAACAACTGAAATGATCGGAGGCAAAAATCCGATTGTAGAAGCATTACGTTCAGGACGAGAGTTGAATAAGATCTGGATTGCTGAAGGTTTAAATAAGCAAAGTATCGGAGAGATTACAACGCTTGCTAAAAAGGCGGGGGTAGTTGTACAAGCTGTCCCTAAAAAGAAGCTTGACCAGTTGTTGGATGTGAATCATCAAGGCATCGTCGCTTCTGTGGCTGCATATACGTATGCTGAGCTTGATGATATTTTTTCAATCGCAGAGCAACGTGGAGAAGATCCATTCATTTTATTATTAGATGAACTAGAAGATCCCCATAACCTTGGATCGATTCTACGTACCGCTGACGCTGTCGGTGTACACGGAATCATCATTCCGAAGAGACGATCAGTTGGTCTCACTGGTGTTGTTGCGAAAGCTTCGACAGGTGCGATTGAACATGTACCAGTCGTTCGTGTTGTGAATTTAGGGCAAACCGTGGATGAGTTGAAGAAGAAAGGCGTCTGGATTGCTGGAACAGATGCAAAAGGATCTGCAGATTATCGAACAATGGATGCGACACTTCCACTTGCCGTCATTATTGGTAGTGAAGGAAAAGGAATGTCTCGTTTACTGAAAGAAAAATGTGATTTTCTGTACCATTTGCCAATGCGTGGTCATGTCACGTCACTTAACGCTTCTGTAGCGGCTTCACTGCTTATGTACGAAGTGTTACGCAAGCGGTTACCGAGCCCGTCGACCCCATGAAAAAAGACATCCTGCTAGTCGATGGTTATAACATCATCGGTGCGTGGCCAGAATTGCGGGAGTTAAAAAGCCTCAAACTTGCAGAGGCGCGTGACCGTTTAATTGATCAACTAGCAGAATACCAAGCATTTAAAGGTTGGCGAGTAATTTTGGTATTTGATGCATATCTTGTGCCGGGAATTGAAAACAAAGAGAAACGTTCCAGAGTAGAAGTTGTTTTTACAAGAGAGAATGAAACTGCTGATGAACGTATCGAAAAATTAGTTGCTGAATTATCTAAACGGACCGTCCAACTTCATGTGGCGACTTCTGATCTTACCGAACAATGGATCATTTTTGGTCAAGGGGCTTTAAGGATTTCTGCACGCGAATTAGAGATTGAAATGCAGGAAATTCATAAAATTATTTCAGCGAAAGTGCGTGAAATCCAAGAGGATCGCTCCTTTTCCAAGATACAATTATCACAGGAAGTGGCGGAAGTTTTTGAAAAATGGCGCAGGGGGAACGGATGAGCGGTTGACGCAAAAAAATCCTTTACGCTATAATTGACTAACTAGTATGATAAACCGGAGTGATGGGGAATGGCGGAAAAGACAGCTTATGCACCTAGAACAGTAGACTTCAGTACCTTTTCCGATGAACAATTAATCGGGATTATTCAAGAAGGAAACACAGATGCACTCGACTTTCTCATTACTAAATATCAATCATTTGTTAGGATGAAAGCGCGTTCTTACTTCATGATGGGCGGGGACAAGGAAGATATAATCCAAGAAGGTATGATTGGGTTATATAAAGCAATTCGTGACTTCCGTGAAGATCGGCTTAGCTCGTTCAAAGGATTTGCTGAACTATGTATTAAACGGCAGATCATCACGGCCATAAAAACAGCTACTAGGCAAAAACACATTCCTCTTAATTCATCTGTATCTTTGGACAAGCCTGTATATGACGAAGAATCAGATCGTACGTTAATGGATGTTCTGACGGGTTCAGTGAACGATGATCCTGAAGACTTAATGATTTACAAAGAGAACTTTGTTCAAATGGAAGTGGAGATGAACAAAGTCTTGAGCAGTCTTGAAAAAGAAGTGCTCGGTCTCTATTTGGATGGTCAGTCTTATCAAGAAATTTCTGAAGAACTAAATCGTCAAGTCAAATCGGTGGATAATGCATTACAGCGCATTAAACGGAAGCTCGAAAGATACATGCAGGTTGATGTTGTTACGTGAAGCATCGCCAATTTTCTGACTACCCTTGCATTGACAGGGAATAGGTTAGGTGGTACTCTTTATCAAGACTATGGAAAGACTAGGTGTTCACTAGGTATGTCTAAAAAAATTGTAGTAAGCTGTGAAAAATGCGGCTCCAGAAACTATTCACTTCCGGCAAGTAGTAATAAAACAACTGAACGGCTGGTTCTGAAGAAACACTGCAGTCATTGCAACGAGCATACGTTACACAGACAAACAGCGTGAGGGTCTGGCTAGACTTGAGGCCGTCATATCTACTATTCGGAGGTTTGTAAAAGAATGGGTAAGATAACAAGTTTCTTTAAAAATGTTGTCACGGAAATGCGGAAAGTCAGCTGGCCGAAACGTAAAGAACTGACTCGCTACACTATCGTGGTTATCAGTACAGTAGTTTTCATGGCCGTCTATTTTGGTCTCGTGGATCTTGGCTTGTCACGAGTAATGGAATGGTATGTTTCGTTATAATAGAGTACTTTGAATCGCATACTGAAAATATCCCGTCTAACTGAAAGAGCGGGTTTTTTCATTTGAACAAAAAAGGAGGGACGGACGAGCAGTCCTCATCGATATGGAAATGGAGAAAAATTGGTACGTCGTCCATACGTACTCAGGGTATGAAAACAAAGTGAAGGCAAATCTTGAAAAGCGCGTTGAAACAATGGGGATGCAAGATAAGATCTTCCGCGTGATTGTTCCAGAAGAAGAAGAAACAGACTTCAAAGAAGGTAAAAAGCGGACGGTAATGCGTAAAACTTTCCCTGGTTATGTTCTTGTAGAAATTATAATGACAGATGATTCGTGGTATGTTGTGCGGAACACTCCAGGCGTCACAGGTTTCATCGGTTCATCAGGTGGTGGAGCAAAACCGACACCATTACTTCCTGAAGAAGTGACATTCATCTTGAAACAAATGGGCGTGAAGGATCGTAAATTGGAAGTCGATTTTGAAATTGGTGAAATGGTAGAGGTATTAGAAGGACCATTCGCTGGGTTCCAAGGTAAAGTTGAAGAAATCGAACTTGACCAAGGGAAAGTCAAAGTATCTGTAGACATGTTCGGTCGCGAAACGAATATGGAACTCGACTTTGAACAAGTTGAACGAACAAGCTAAAAAAATTAATTTGTTCCCTCTTGCAAATCCTGTGAAATAGTGATATTATTTCAAAGGTCAGACATAGAAATGTCTGAACGTCTTAACAAAATTCTACCGGCATTTGCCGGCAGGCACATATTGAGTGGGAGGGGCAACCCAAATACCACATCACGGACTTAAGGAGGTGTGTCTCGTGGCTAAAAAAGTAATCAAGCTTGTGAAATTGCAAATTCCAGCAGGAAAAGCAAATCCAGCACCGCCAGTCGGGCCGGCGCTCGGTCAGGCAGGTGTCAATATCATGGGATTCTGTAAAGAATTCAATGCGCGTACATCTGACCAAGCAGGTCTTATTATTCCTGTTGAAATCACTGTATTCGAAGATCGTTCATTTACATTCATCACAAAAACTCCGCCAGCAGCAGTATTGTTGAAGGTTGCAGCTAAAATCCAAAAGGGTTCAGGCGAACCGAACAAGAAGAAAGTTGCTGTCGTGAAACGTGATCAAGTTAAAGAAATCGCTGAACAAAAAATGCAAGATTTGAATGCTGCATCAGTTGAAGCAGCGATGGCAATGGTTGAAGGTACTGCTCGCAGTATGGGAATCACGATCGAAGACTGATCTGAAACCTAATTCTATTGTATGTTTTTATGGGGGTTGCGGTTGTTCTATAGAACACGGCAACCCTTAATCGTGGGAGGTTTATTCCGCTAAAACCACAATCGAGGAGGAAATATCTGATGGCTAAAAGAGGTAAGAAGTTCGTAGAAGCTGCAAAGCTTGTTGACCGCACAACGGCATACGACTTAACAGAAGCGATCGAACTCGCTAAAAAGACAAGCACGACAAACTTTGATGCAACAGTAGAAGTGGCTTTCCGTCTAGGAATCGACACGCGTAAAAATGATCAGCAAATCCGTGGAGCAGTTGTACTGCCTAATGGAACTGGTAAAACACAACGTGTACTCGTTTTCGCTAAAGGTGAAAAGCTTAAAGAAGCTGAAGCAGCAGGCGCTGACTTTGTAGGCGATGCTGAATACATCACTAAAATCCAACAAGGATGGTTCGATTTCGATGTAATCGTAGCGACTCCTGATATGATGGGTGAAGTTGGTAAAATCGGACGTGTACTTGGACCAAAAGGTCTTATGCCGAACCCGAAAACTGGCACAGTGACATTCGACGTTACAAAAGCAGTTCAAGAAATCAAAGCAGGTAAGGTTGAATATCGTGCGGACAAAGCTGGAATTATCCACGCTCCAATCGGTAAAGTTTCTTTCGATAACGAAAAACTTGCAGAAAACCTTTCAACTGTATTTGAAGTAATCCAGAAGGCTAAACCGGCTGCAGCAAAAGGTACTTACATGAAGTCTGTTAACTTAACAACTACAATGGGACCTGCTGTAAAGATCAACCCTTCTTCAGTAAATGTAAAATAATTAGTTGACATACGCCCTATCGTTTGGTAGGATAACGTTTGTTGCAATATACGATTTGTACCGCAGACAGCAGGAGTGGGCATCCACTTAATATTCCTGCCGAGGGACAAGACGCTCTTTTTAACAGTAAAAAGATGACGACTTTCCAACCCTCCGTCTGCTAGTCAGATCGGAGGGTTTTTTATGCATATGGTATAAATGCCCCTACACTAAACAGGAGGTGTCAAGATGAGCAAAGTATTAGAAGCGAAACAAGCAGTAGTAACTGAAATCGCGGACAAGATGAAAGCATCTGCTTCAATGGTCGTTGTTGACTATCGTGGTCTTAACGTTGCGCAAGTAACTGAACTTCGTAAGCAACTTCGTGAAGCAGGCGTTGAATTCAAAGTCTACAAAAACTCGATGGCTCGCCGTGCGGCTGAAACATCAGGTCTTGAAGGACTTAACGAGCATCTTACAGGACCGAACGCTATCGCGTTTTCAACTGAAGATGTAATCGCACCCGCAAAAATCATCAACAACTTCGCTAAAGACAACGAAGCTTTGGAAATCAAAGCTGGTGTCATCGAAGGTGCACTTGCTTCTGTTGAAGAAGTAAAAGCATTGGCGACTCTTCCTTCACGCGAAGGACTTCTCTCTATGCTACTCAGCGTGCTTCAAGCTCCAATGCGCAACTTCGCATTGGCTACAAAAGCCGTTGCAGACCAAAAAGAAGAACAAGGCGCGTAATATCGCATCTTGACCAATTAGCGAGCTAACTCGCAAAACATACCCATTAGGAGGAACTATAATGACTAACGAACAAATCTTAGGCGCTATCAAAGAAATGACAGTTCTTGAACTTAACGACCTAGTAAAAGCAATCGAAGAAGAATTTGGCGTAACTGCTGCAGCTCCTGTAGCTATGGCTGGCGCTGGTGCTGGAGAAGCAGCTGCTGAGCAGACTGAATTCGACGTAGTTCTAGCAGCAGCTGGAGACCAAAAAATCAAAGTCATCAAAGTCGTTCGCGAAATCACTGGCCTAGGCTTGAAAGAAGCGAAAGAAGTTGTTGATAACGCACCTAAAGCTATCAAAGAAGGCGTAGAAAAAGCTGAAGCTGAAGAACTTAAAGCTAAGCTTGAAGAAGTAGGCGCTTCTGTAGAAGTTAAGTAATTAGTGGACTACGAAGAAAAACCTCGTCTTTGTCGACGGGTTTTTCTTCGTTTTTTTTATACCCGGATTTAATAAGTGAACAGTAGGGGGCATTCAGATGGCTGAGCATTACTATTCGAAAAATCCCGATGTGAAAAGCGAGCCGAAACAATGGCAAACGAATTTGCGCGGAACTAGCTTTGTTTTTGTAACTGATGCAGGCGTATTTAGTAAAGGGGAAGTGGACTTTGGTTCACGTCTACTCATCGATGCATTCTGTGCTCCGGACATTGAGGGGGATATTCTTGATGTGGGGTGTGGATACGGACCAGTAGGAATTTCTATTGCTTCATTGTTAAAAGACCGGACGATCCAGATGGTGGACGTGAACGAACGTGCATTAGCTCTATCCCGGACCAATTCCCAAAAAAATAATATTGAAAACGTCAAAATTTATGCCAGTGATGCGTTAGATGATGTTGAAACAAAAGAGTTCGCTTCGATATTAACGAATCCTCCGATTCGAGCTGGGAAAGAAACTGTTTTTAAAATTTATGATCAAGCAAGTGAACGCTTAGCTATTGGTGGCGAACTCTGGGTGGTTATTCAGAAAAAGCAGGGGGCTCCTTCAACTATTGCGAGATTAGAGGAGTTATTCGGTAATGCAGAAATTGTGGAGAAAAGCAAGGGCTATTACATCATTAAGTCAAAAAAACATTGACGCCGTGTAAGCCTTGTGATAGCATTATGAAATGCAACAATAAATATACTGCATTCGTGTGCCTTTTTATGCATTTGCATAAGTAATGAAAATGTTAGGCATACTGACGTTGGATAAAAGATTGGTAAATCGAAAATGAGCTCTAGCCGGAACTCGTTTTCTTTTTGTTTTTTCGATATCATACACTATTTTTTTGATTTCGAAAAGACTTTTATGAGGTGTTTGGTTAGACTTGGCGCTAATTTCGAACCGGCCCGAAATTGCCAGGTGACTAAACTAGCTCTATTAATGTCTTATGAGGGGTGAAAGAGTTGACAAATCACTTAGTTCAGTATGGTCAACACCGTCAGCGCAGAAGTTTCGCGAGAATTAGCGAAGTACTTGATCTGCCGAATCTGATTGAAATTCAGACGGAATCTTATGAGTGGTTTTTGGAAGAGGGACTGCGGGAAATGTTCCACGATATTTCTCCTATCCAAGACTTTACCGGAAATCTGTCATTGGAATTTGTCGATTATCAGCTTGGCGAGCCTAAATATCCAGTGGATGAGTCAAAAGAACGCGACGTAACATACGCTGCGCCACTTCGGGTGAAAGTCCGTTTGCACAATAAAGAAACTGATGATGTCAAAGAGCAAGATGTCTTTATGGGTGATTTCCCGTTAATGACAGAGAATGGTACTTTTATTATCAATGGTGCTGAGCGGGTTATCGTTTCTCAGCTCGTCCGATCACCTAGCGTATATTTCAACGATAAGACAGACAAAAATGGTAAACGCGGATTTGGTGCAACAGTCATACCTAACCGTGGAGCATGGCTTGAATACGAAACAGACGCAAAAGATGTTGTTCATGTTCGGATCGATCGCACTCGCAAACTGCCAATTACTGTCCTCTTACGTGCCCTTGGTTTTTCAAGTGATCAGGAGATTATCGATCTAATCGGTGATAATGAATACCTCCGAAACTCTCTTGAAAAAGATAATACGGAAAACTCGGAGAAAGCACTTCTTGAAATTTATGAGCGTTTACGTCCGGGTGAACCACCGACTTTAGATAGCGCGAAAAACTTACTGTTTTCTCGCTTCTTTGACGCTAAACGTTATGATTTAGCAAATGTCGGTCGCTATAAAATGAACAAAAAACTACACCTTCAAAATCGTTTGTTCAACCAAACAATTGCAGAAACTCTTGCGGACCCTGAAACAGGAGAAATTCTCATTGAAAAAGGACAACTAATTGATCGTCGTATGTTGGATAAATTACTTCCTTATTTTGAAAAAGGGGTGGGAGTAGAAGATTTGAAACAGATGGGCGGCGTGTTAGAAGACGACATTCGCATTCAATCTGTGAAAATCTACGCTCCAAAAGGCGAAGAAGGACAAATCATTAATGTCATTTCTAATGGCGTAATTGACGATTCTATTAAGCATGTTACACCTTCGGATATCATCGCTTCCATCAGCTTCTTCTTCAACTTGCTACACGGAGTAGGCGCAACTGATGACATCGACCATCTAGGGAACAGACGTCTCCGTTCTGTCGGGGAACTTCTGCAAAACCAATTCCGTATCGGTTTGTCTCGTATGGAACGCGTGGTCAAGGAACGTATGTCCATTAATGACACGCAATCGATTGTACCTCAACAACTGATTAACATCAGACCTGTTATCGCGTCTATTAAAGAGTTCTTTGGTAGCTCTCAGTTATCCCAGTTCATGGACCAAACAAACCCACTCGCAGAGCTGACGCATAAGCGTAGACTATCTGCACTAGGACCCGGTGGTTTAACACGTGAACGTGCTGGAATGGAAGTACGTGACGTTCACTACTCCCACTACGGTCGTATGTGTCCAATCGAGACGCCAGAGGGACCGAATATCGGGCTTATTAATACCCTTTCTACATTTGCGAAAGTAAATAAGTTTGGATTTATTGAGACTCCTTATCGGAAAGTAGATCCGGATACTGGACGCGTGACATCACGTATCGACTATCTAACTGCTGACTTGGAAGATAACTATGTAGTTGCTCAAGCCAATGCACTTCTGAACGAAGACGGTTCATTTGTTAATGAAGAAGTAGTAGGACGTTTCCAAGGTGATAACACTGTATTCAAGCGTGATCAGATTGATTACATGGACGTATCTCCAAAGCAGGTTGTCTCTGCGGCAACAGCATGTATTCCGTTCTTGGAAAATGATGACTCCAACCGTGCGCTTATGGGAGCGAACATGCAACGACAAGCAGTACCACTTCTGAACCCGAAAGCACCTTTCGTAGGTACAGGAATGGAGCACGTATCAGCACGTGACTCTGGAGCTGCCGTTGTATCGAAGCACGAAGGAATCGTTGAACACGTTGAAGCGAAAGAAATCCGCGTTCGTCGTATTAACACGATTGAAGGAAAAGAAGTTAAGGGTGACCTTGACGTCTACCGTCTATCGAACTTCATTCGTTCAAACCAAGGAACTTGTTACAACCAACGTCCAATCGTCAGTGTTGGGGATCGGGTTTCTAAGAAAGATATTCTCGCAGACGGTCCGTCAATGGAAAATGGAGAAATGGCTCTTGGTCAAAATATCCTTATTGCTTTCATGACATGGGATGGTTACAACTACGAGGATGCAATCATCATGAGTGAGCGTCTTGTTAAAGATGACGTCTTCACTTCTGTCCATATTGAAGAATATGAATCAGATGCTCGTGATACAAAACTTGGACCAGAAGAAATCACACGTGATATTCCGAACATCGGTGAAGATGCACTTCGCAACTTAGATGACCGTGGAATTATCCGTATTGGTGCTGAAGTTCATGATGGAGATATCTTGGTTGGTAAAGTAACGCCTAAGGGTGTAACGGAACTAACTGCAGAAGAACGTCTTCTACATGCAATCTTCGGTGAGAAAGCGCGTGAAGTTCGTGATACATCACTTCGTGTACCTCACGGAGCGGGTGGTATCGTTCTTGATGTGAAAGTGTTCAATCGTGAAGATGGCGATGAACTCGCACCTGGCGTAAACCAACTAGTTCGTGTTTACATCGTTCAGAAACGTAAAATCTCTGTTGGAGATAAGATGGCCGGACGTCATGGTAACAAAGGGGTTATCTCACGGATTCTACCTGAATCTGATATGCCATTTATGCCTGACGGAACACCAGTAGATGTCATGCTTAACCCACTAGGTGTACCATCACGTATGAACATCGGACAGGTACTCGAGATGCACCTTGGAATGGCTGGCCGTGCGCTAGGCGTTCACATGGCTTCTCCTGTATTTGATGGTGCGAACGAACAAGATGTATGGGATACGATGGAAGAAGCGGGAATGGATCGCGACGGAAAGACTGTTCTTTATGATGGTCGTTCTGGTGAAGCGTTCGACAACCGTGTTTCTGTCGGAATCATGTACATGATCAAACTTGCCCACATGGTTGATGACAAACTTCACGCCCGTTCTACGGGACCATACTCATTGGTTACGCAACAACCACTCGGCGGTAAAGCACAGTTCGGTGGACAGCGTTTCGGAGAGATGGAAGTTTGGGCACTCGAGGCTTATGGTGCGGCTTATACACTTCAAGAAATCTTGACAGTGAAGTCGGATGACGTTGTAGGTCGAGTGAAAACGTATGAAGCAATTGTAAAAGGCGACAGCGTTCCTCAACCAGGCGTACCAGAATCCTTTAAAGTTCTAATTAAAGAACTTCAAAGTCTTGGATTGGATGTTAAAATGCTATCCGAAGACTTCGAGGAAATTGAATTACGTGACTTAGAAGAAGACGATGATATGCAGCCAACGGATGCGTTAAACCTTATGAAGGAAGACCAGCCAGTCTGATTCGTAAGCGAAAGTTAATAAATGGGGGCACTGTCCCCCTTTTTTAAATGGTATAACAGGGCCGGCAAGTCAGCGACTAGACAAGAGGGAGGTAGGCTCCTTGGTAGATGTTAATAATTTTGAGTATATGAAAATAGGGCTAGCTTCTCCTGATAAGATCCGATCTTGGTCTTATGGTGAGGTAAAGAAGCCTGAAACAATCAATTATCGTACATTGAAGCCTGAAAAAGATGGGTTGTTCTGTGAGCGTATTTTCGGACCTACAAAGGACTGGGAATGTCATTGCGGTAAGTATAAGCGTGTTCGTTATAAAGGTGTCGTTTGTGACCGTTGTGGCGTAGAAGTCACACGTCAGAAAGTTCGCCGTGAACGTATGGGTCACATCGAACTTGCAGCACCAGTAACACACATTTGGTACTTCAAAGGTATCCCTAGCCGAATGGGACTAATTCTGGATATGACTCCACGCGCACTGGAAGAAGTAATCTATTTTGCTTCTTACGTAGTGGTTGATCCAGCGGATACGCCACTTGAGCGCAAGCAACTACTCTCTGAAAAAGAGTATCGGTTGTATCGTGAAAAGTACGGCTCCAAGTTCCAAGCACTTATGGGTGCTGAAGCTATTGAACAACTTTTATCTGCTATAGATTTAGATAAAGAAACAGAGAGCTTGAAAGAAGAGCTTAAGACAGTTCAAGGACAGCGTCGCACACGTGCGATCCGTCGTTTGGAAGTTGTGGAATCATTCCGTAACTCCGGAAACCATCCTGAATGGATGGTTCTTGAAGTACTTCCTGTTGTTCCGCCTGAACTACGTCCGATGGTTCAATTAGATGGTGGTCGTTTTGCGACTTCCGATCTGAATGACCTGTATCGTCGAGTGATTAACCGGAACAACCGTCTGAAGCGTCTATTGGATCTTGGTGCGCCAGGAATCATCGTTCAAAACGAGAAACGTATGCTTCAAGAAGCAGTCGATGCTCTCGTGGACAACGGCCGTCGTGGACGTCCTGTAACTGGACCGGGTAACCGCCCATTGAAATCTCTTTCTCACATGTTGAAAGGTAAGCAAGGACGTTTCCGTCAAAACTTACTTGGTAAACGTGTTGACTACTCTGGTCGTTCAGTTATCGTCGTAGGACCTAACTTGAAAATGTATCAGTGTGGACTTCCGAAAGAAATGGCGATTGAGTTGTTTAAACCATTCGTTATGAAAGAACTCGTTGAACGCGGTCTTGCGCACAACATTAAGAGCGCGAAGCGTAAAATCGAGCGATTGCATTCGGAAGTATGGGATGTCTTGGAAGAAGTAATTAAGGAGCACCCAGTTCTCTTGAACCGTGCCCCAACGCTTCACCGTCTTGGTATCCAGGCGTTCGAACCGATGCTTGTTGAAGGTCGCGCTATCCAGCTTCACCCACTCGTATGTACAGCATATAACGCTGACTTCGACGGTGACCAAATGGCTGTACACGTACCTCTTTCAGCAGAAGCTCAAGCAGAAGCTCGTCTTCTAATGCTAGCTGCACAAAACATCTTGAACCCTAAGGATGGTAAACCGGTTGTAACTCCTTCACAGGATATGGTACTTGGTAACTATTACTTAACTCTTGAGCGTCCAGGCGTTGTTGGAGAAGGTAAAACGTTCAGTAATATGAACGAAGCTTTGATTGCGTATCAAAATGGACATGTGCACTTGCACTCCCGTATTGCGATTGCAGCGAGCTCTCTCAAAAACCCTACGTTTACAGAAGAACAGAATAGCCAATTGTTAATTACGACAGTAGGTAAAGTAATCTTTAACGAGATTCTTCCTGAATCATTCCCGTATATTAATGAGCCAACTATGAACAATCTTCAAATTGAAACACCTGCTAAATACTTTGTGCCAGCCACAACGGATATTCCTAAACACGTCCAAGCTGCAGAAATCGTGTCACCATTCAAGAAGGCGATCCTTGGTGAAATCATTGCTGAGATCTTCCGTAGATTCCACATTACTGAAACTTCAAAAATGCTTGACCGTATGAAGAATCTTGGATTCAAATACTCGACACGTGCAGGAATTACAATTGGTATCGCTGATATCGTCGTACTTCCGGATAAGCATGAGATCTTGCAAGACGCACAAGCGAAAGTAGATAAAGTGACACAACAGTTCCGTCGCGGCCTGATTACAGACGAAGAACGTTACGATCGTGTTATTTCTTACTGGAGCCATGCGAAAGATGTCATCCAGGGCAAGCTGATGGAGTCTTTGGAAAACACAAATCCAATCTTCATGATGAGTGACTCTGGAGCCCGTGGTAACGCATCAAACTTTACACAGCTCGCAGGTATGCGCGGACTGATGGCCAACCCGGCAGGACGTATCATTGAATTGCCGATCAAGTCATCGTTCCGTGAAGGACTTACAGTACTCGAATACTTCATCTCCACACACGGTGCTCGTAAAGGACTTGCTGATACAGCCCTTAAAACTGCTGACTCAGGATATCTTACACGTCGTCTAGTTGATGTGGCGCAAGATGTCATTGTTCGTGAAGACGACTGTGGCACGGATCGTGGTCTTGAAATTTCAGCCCTCACTGAAGGTGTTGAAATGATTGAACCGCTTGATGAGCGTATTGAAGGTCGTCATGCTAAGAAGAAAGTACTTCATCCTGAAACAGGGGAAGTCTTAGTGGAAAGAGATCAGCTTATTACAGCGGATATCTCCCAGGCAATCATCGGTGCAGGCATTACATCAATGTCGATCCGTTCGGCGTTCACATGTAATACTAAACACGGTGTGTGTAAGAAATGTTACGGCATTAACTTGGCAACTGGAGAAGAGGTTGAAGTTGGAGAGGCAGTTGGAATTATTGCAGCTCAGTCAATCGGTGAACCAGGTACACAGCTTACAATGCGTACGTTCCACACAGGCGGTGTAGCAGGAGACGATATTACACAAGGTCTTCCGCGTATCCAGGAGATCTTCGAATCACGTAATCCTAAAGGGCAAGCTGTTATTTCACAAATCAAAGGTGTCGTTACAGATATCGATGAGATTCGTGAAGGGCAGAAAGAAATCACAATTAAAGGTGACGTGGAAACACGTAAATACCTTGCTCCATACAATGGTCGTTTGAAAGTTGATGTTGGAGATGAGATCGAACGCGGTCAAGCATTGACTGAAGGTTCGATTGATCCTAAAGAATTGATCGTTGTTAAAGACGTTTCAACTGTTCAGGAATACCTTCTTAAAGAAGTACAGAAAGTATACCGGATGCAGGGTGTTGAAATTGGGGATAAGCACGTTGAAGTCATGGTTCGTCAAATGATGCGCAAAGTTCGCGTCATTGAAGCTGGTGACACAGACTTGCTACCAGGTTCATTACTCGACATCCATCAGTTTGCGGATGCCAACAGAAAAGTTCTTAAAGCTCATAAACTTCCAGCGACAGCGCGTCCTGTAATCCTTGGTATTACAAAAGCATCGCTAGAAACAGAATCATTCCTTTCTGCAGCATCGTTCCAGGAAACAACACGCGTATTGACGGACGCTGCCATCAAAGGTAAAACTGATGATCTTCTCGGCTTGAAAGAGAATGTTATCATCGGTAAGCTCATTCCAGCAGGAACTGGTATGCAACGTTATCGTGGGATTGAAATGGATCGTGACGAAGTAGAAGAGGATGCAGTACCAGCAGAGTAATGAAATTGAAAATGGGAGGGGATAACTCCTCCCGTTTTTCTTTTTACTGTTGACACGAACTCTTACAGATGGTACTATACAAAAGGTTGATAGTTGAATGTCTGTACTTTGGAGGATGTCATCATGTCTTATGATAAAGTGACTCAGGCAAAGAAGCTGATCATCGGTACAAAGCAAGCGGTGAAAACGATTCGTCTGAATAAGGCGCATGAAGTCTTCATTGCACAAGATGCAGAAGAGCGGGTAACCACTCCTGTAATTGAAGAAGCAGCTCGTCAAGGAGTTCCATTATCATATGTTGATTCTCGGAATGAACTTGGAAAAGCATGTGGCATTCAAGTAGCTGCATCAGTGGTCGTCATCACTGATTAACGGTTTTTGCGCAAAAAATGTGCAAAGCCTTTGTTTTTACCCAAAAAATGAACCACCTGGATGTGTGGTCTTAAAAAGAAGTTGGAAGGAGGAAAAACCGATGCCTACAATTAACCAATTGGTCCGCAAACCTCGCCAGTCGAATACTAGCGGTTCAAAAGCTCCGGCACTTGGAAAAACGTATAACAGTTTCAAAAAGTCAATGACGAATGTCAACTCGCCACAAAAACGAGGTGTCTGCACACGTGTGGGCACAATGACTCCGAAGAAGCCAAACTCGGCTCTTCGTAAATATGCTCGTGTACGTTTGACAAACACATTGGAAGTTAACGCTTATATCCCTGGTGAAGGTCACAACCTTCAAGAGCACAGTGTTGTTCTAATCCGTGGAGGTAAAGTAAAAGACTTACCGGGTGTACGTTACCACATCGTACGTGGAGCACTTGATACTGCTGGTGTAACTGGCCGTATGCAAAGTCGTTCACACTACGGTGCGAAAAAGCCAAAAGAGAAAAAATAATAAATTAGCAACTATTTTGAAAGGAGGAACACACCATGCCTCGTAAAGGTCCAGTAGCAAAACGTGACGTTTTGCCAGATCCGATTTATAATTCGAAGCTTGTCAGCCGCCTCATCAACAAAATGATGGTAGACGGTAAGAAAGGTACTTCTCAGAAAATTTTATACGGTGCGTTCGAACTTGTTAAAGAACGTTCTGGAAATGATCCGATTGAAGTATTTGAAGCAGCACTTAACAATGTAATGCCAGTTCTTGAAGTTCGCGCACGCCGTGTAGGTGGAGCTAACTATCAAGTACCAGTTGAAGTTCGTCCAGAGCGACGTACAACTCTTGGTCTTCGTTACCTTGTGAACTATTCACGTACTCGCGGTGAAAAGACAATGGAAGAACGTCTTGCGAACGAAATTCTTGACGCATCAAACAACACAGGCGCATCTGTTAAGCGTCGTGAAGAAATGCACAAGATGGCAGAAGCGAACAAAGCATTCGCTCACTACCGCTGGTAAAATCCATTCGTTCATTAATTCGTTATTCCTATATGGAAGGAGCAATACAAAATGGGTAGAGAGTTCTCCTTAGAGAATACTCGTAACATTGGTATCATGGCTCACATCGATGCTGGTAAAACAACAACGACTGAGCGGATCCTTTATTACACAGGTCGTATCCACAAAATCGGAGAAACGCACGAAGGTGCGTCTCAGATGGACTGGATGGAGCAGGAGCAAGAGCGTGGAATCACAATCACTTCGGCTGCGACAACAGCAAGTTGGAAAGGCCACCGTGTAAACATCATCGATACTCCAGGACACGTAGACTTCACAGTTGAAGTTGAACGTTCACTTCGTGTACTTGATGGTGCTGTAACGGTTCTTGATGCACAATCTGGTGTTGAACCACAGACAGAAACAGTTTGGCGTCAAGCGACAACATATGGCGTTCCACGTCTCGTATTTGTCAACAAGATGGACAAAACTGGAGCTGACTTCCTTTACTCGGTTGGCACACTCCATGACCGTCTTCAAGCGAATGCTCACCCAATCCAATTACCAATTGGTGCGGAAGATGACTTCGAAGCAATCATCGACCTAGTCGAAATGAAAGCTAACTTCTATCCGGATGATACTGGTATGAACGTTGAAGTCAAAGAAATTCCTGAAGAATACCGTGCGGATGCAGAAAAAGCTCGCGAGCGTTTGGTTGAAGCTATCGTAGATTTCGATGAAGTACTCATGGAAAAATACCTTGGCGGAGAAGAACTCTCAGTCGAAGAACTTAAAAATGCAATCCGTAAAGCAACATTGGCTGTAGAATTCTACCCAGTTGTTTGTGGTACTGCTTTCAAAAATAAAGGAGTTCAACTTGTACTAGATGCTGTCATCGACTACTTGCCAGCTCCAACTGATCTACCACCAATGATGGGGATCAACCCTGAAACTGAACAAGAAGAAGAACGTAAAGCTAGCGATGAAGCACCTTTCTCTGCACTTGCGTTCAAAGTTATGACTGACCCTTACGTCGGTAAACTTACATTCTTCCGTGTTTACTCAGGTGTCTTGCAGTCGGGTTCTTATATCAAGAACTCTTCAAAAGACAAGCGTGAGCGTGTAGGTCGTATCCTACAAATGCACGCTAACCACCGTGAAGAAATTTCCGAAGTTCACGCAGGAGAAATTGCTGCTGCTGTTGGACTTAAAGATACAGGAACTGGCGATACGCTTTGTGACGACAAAGCTATGATCATTCTTGAATCTATGGAATTCCCTGAGCCAGTTATCTCTGTTGCGATCGAGCCAAAAACAAAGGCTGACCAAGACAAAATGGGACAAGCTCTAGGTAAACTTCAAGAAGAAGATCCAACGTTCCGTGCACACACTGACCAGGAAACTGGTGAAGTCATTATCGCTGGTATGGGTGAGCTCCACTTGGATATCATCGTTGACCGTCTGCGTCGTGAGTTCAAAGTGGAAGCAAACGTTGGTGCTCCTCAAGTATCGTACCGTGAAACGTTCCGCAAGGGTGCTGAAGTCGAAGGTAAATTCGTACGTCAGTCTGGTGGACGTGGACAATTCGGACACGTTTGGATCGAATTCGAACCAAACGAAGAGGGCGCAGGATTTGAATTCAAGAACAACATCGTTGGTGGTGTAGTTCCTCGTGAATACATTCCAGCAATCGAAGCAGGTGTGCGTGACTCCCTTAATAACGGTGTTCTTGCAGGTTATCCTTTGATCGACATTAAGGCTCGTCTATTTGACGGTTCTTACCATGATGTTGACTCAAACGAAATGGCCTTCAAAATCGCAGCATCTATGGCTTTGAAAAACGCAGTAGCTAAATGTGATCCAGTACTTCTTGAGCCAACAATGAAAGTTGAAGTCATCATCCCAGACGAATACATGGGAGATATTATGGGTGACATCACTTCTCGTCGTGGACGCGTAGAAGGAATGGACGCACGTGGTAATGCACAAGTCGTTCGTGCTATGGTTCCTTTGGCAGAAATGTTCGGTTATGCGACATCTCTCCGTTCGAACACACAAGGACGCGGCGTCTTCTCAATGACTTTCGACCACTACGAAGAAGTGCCGAAATCAGTTGCAGAAGAAGTCATTAAGAAAAATAAAGGCCAATAATTGAAATTTGGCTATAAATCAAGTATAACTACCTTGTAAGCTATGGAACGGAGGTCGCGCGGCCTTCGATCCATATCTATAAAACTAAAATCATACTCAATTTAGAGGAGGAACTCCAAAATGGCTAAAGAAAAATTCGATCGGTCCAAAACACACGCTAACGTTGGTACAATTGGTCACGTTGACCACGGTAAAACAACTTTGACTGCTGCAATCGCAACAGTACTTGCAAAAAAAGGCGGCGGTGAAGCACGTTCATACGCTGACGTTGATAACGCACCAGAAGAAAAAGAACGCGGTATCACAATCAATACTTCACACGTTGAATACGAAACAGCAACTCGTCACTACGCACACGTAGACTGCCCAGGTCACGCCGACTATGTTAAAAACATGATCACAGGCGCTGCTCAAATGGACGGCGGGATCCTAGTTGTATCTGCAGCTGACGGCCCAATGCCACAAACTCGTGAGCACATCCTTCTTTCACGTCAAGTTGGTGTACCTTACCTAGTAGTCTTCATGAACAAATGTGACATGGTAGACGACGAAGAGCTTCTTGAGCTTGTTGAAATGGAAATTCGTGATCTTCTTTCTGAATACGACTTCCCTGGCGATGACATTCCTGTTATCAAAGGTTCAGCACTTAAAGCACTTGAAGGCGAAGAAGCATGGGAAGAAAAAATCGTTGAGCTTATGGACGCAGTTGATAGCTACATCCCAACTCCAGAGCGCGACACTGATAAGCCATTCATGATGCCTGTTGAGGATGTATTCTCAATCACAGGACGTGGTACAGTTGCTACTGGACGCGTTGAGCGTGGAGTAGTTAAAGTCGGCGATACTGTTGACATCATTGGTTTGACTGAAGAGCCTAAAGCTACAACTGTTACAGGTGTAGAAATGTTCCGTAAACTTCTTGATTACGCTGAAGCTGGCGACAACATCGGAGCATTGCTTCGTGGTGTAGCACGTGAAGACATCGAGCGTGGACAAGTACTTGCTAAGCCAGGTACTATCACTCCACACACAAACTTCAAATCTGAAGTTTATGTTCTATCAAAAGAAGAGGGTGGACGTCACACTCCATTCTTCTCAAACTACCGCCCACAGTTCTACTTCCGTACAACTGATGTAACTGGAATCATCTCTCTTCCAGAAGGCGTAGAAATGGTTATGCCTGGCGATAACGTTGAAATGACTATCGAACTGATCTCTCCAATCGCGATTGAAGAAGGTACTAAATTCTCAATCCGTGAAGGTGGACGTACAGTTGGAGCTGGCGTTGTAGCTACAATCGTTAAGTAAAACCTTTAAACCCGCCCTTGTGGCGGGTTTTTTATTTGTTTGGATATGAGAAGGAGGAAAACAACCAATGTGGGGACTGGACTATTGAGAAGTAGGCATGCATCATAGAAAGTGCTCATAAATCTCTAGGTGTGATCATAAACAATGAAAAGTGATCATTAACGAGGCGAAACGCTCATAAACAATGAAAAGTGCTCATAAACTATGCAAAGCGCTCATAAAACTCCAATAGTGATCATAAATCCTGAAAACTGCTCATAAACCTACAAAGCCGTTCCTAATCTCACGGAAGATCTCTCCAGCTGCAGAGAAATTCACTAAGCCGCGCCAAGTGCGCTCCGCTAACCAAAACCACGATTAATTTACACGCTTCGTTTTACGAAGCCACTTACTGCAGGAGAGCGTTGTCCGTTAGCTCCTCCATAGAATTCATCCTAACCCCGCAATTTGCTCATAAACGTGTGGAAGCGCTCATAAAACGTGAAACTGCTCATATCTCCACGAAATTTTTTTACGCGGTGAAATCCACCGCTTTCAATCACACAGAATCGCGCCAAGTGTATTGAAAGATTGAAACTACCCCAATTTTTAAAACCACACTTTTGAAGAATATATTGTAGAAAGGAATAGACATTAACTCCTCAGTTAAATCAATTCCCCATCTTTAATAGCAATGAGCTAGAATTTCGCGTCCCTTTAAAATAAGAGACTTGCCGAACATGATAGGTGTAAGCGCAAACTTTAGATTCTCCACATACCTACACGCATCATTCCGCAAAAAAATACTAATTACTCGTAAATATTCTCCACAAATTAGTTGCATCTATCGCCATTTCGTTCTATACTATAAAAGTTGTTAAAGAATATCGCTAAACCTATTGCGACATTCTTTTTTTATGTGTATAATGTTTAGTGTTGGTCTTTGACTGCGATGAAGCGGGAGGTTACCGACACACCCGGCCGCTTTGCCATGGCATGTGTGTGGGAAAATTTCCGTGGAGAATGTCTAGAAAATAGGCGAGAAGGAGGGAAAATAATGGCAAAACAAAAGATTCGTATCCGTTTAAAGGCTTATGATCACCGTGTGCTCGATCAATCAGCTGAAAAGATTGTTGAAACTGCAAAGCGTTCCGGAGCTAGTGTCTCAGGTCCGATTCCATTGCCGACAGAACGTTCGGTGTACACAATTCTTCGTGCGGTCCACAAATACAAGGACTCACGTGAGCAATTCGAAATGCGTACTCACAAACGTCTGATCGATATCGTCAATCCGACACCACAAACTGTTGACGCATTGATGAAGCTTGACTTACCATCAGGCGTGGACATTGAAATCAAACTTTAATGGCAAACTATAAAACTAAAAACAAATTTATCAGGAGGTGTGACAAATGACCAAAGGAATCTTAGGAAGAAAAGTCGGTATGACGCAAATCTTTGCTGAAAACGGCGATTTGATCCCCGTAACTGTAATTGCAGCTGCTCCAAACGTTGTTCTTCAAAAGAAGACAATTGAAACAGACGGCTACGAAGCAATCCAGCTCGGATTCGAAGACAAACGTGAAAAGCTTTCCAACAAACCAGAAATGGGACATGTTGCAAAAGCTGAAACGACACCTAAGCGCTTCATTCGCGAATTCCGCGGAGTAGACGTAGCTGGGTACGAAGTTGGTCAGGAAGTCAAAGTCGATACATTCGCAGAAGGCGAAATCATCGATATCACAGGAGTTTCAAAAGGTAAAGGTTTCCAAGGTGTAATTAAGCGTCACGGTTTCTCACGTGGACCAATGAGCCACGGATCTCGACACCACCGTTCTACTGGTTCAATCGGTTCGGTTGATGCTCAACGCGTATTCAAAGGTAAAAAAATGCCAGGCCGTATGGGTGGCAAAACAGTTACAATCCAAAACCTTGAAGTTGTTCGAGTTGACACAGAGCGCAACTTGTTACTAGTAAAAGGTAACGTTCCAGGTTCACGCAAATCACTAGTAGTAGTGAAAAGCGCGATTAAAGGGAACTAATTAACGAAGAAAGGAGGAAACACTAATGCCAAAAGTATCCGTAGTGAATCAAACAGGATCTGCAGCAGGCGAAATCGAATTGAATGAACATGTATTCGGAATTGAGCCGAATGAAGCAGTCCTATTCGAAGCATTGGTTCAACAACGCGCATCATTGCGTCAAGGGAACCACAAAGTAAAAACACGCGCTGAAGTAGCTGGCGGTGGTCGTAAACCATGGCGCCAAAAAGGAACAGGTCGTGCTCGTCAGGGCTCAATCAGATCCCCACAATGGCGTGGAGGCGGTATCGTATTCGGACCAACACCACGTAGCTATAGCTACAAGTTGCCGAAGAAAGTCCGTCGTCTTGCTCTTCGTTCTGCTTTGTCTTCAAAAGTACGTGACGAAGAAATGGTAGTATTAGAAGCTTTAGCTTTCGATGCACCAAAGACAAAAGAATTTACAAAAGTGCTGAAAGACTTGTCAATCAGCAAAAAAGCATTGTTCGTAACTGCTGACCTTGATGAAACAGTAGCTTTGTCTGCTCGTAACATCCCGGGAATCAGTGTCGTCACTGCTAACGGTATCAATGTTTTAGATCTAGTTGGTCACGATCAGCTAATCTTAACTAAAGATGCTGTCAAAAAAATTGAGGAGGTGCTTGGTTAATGGAATCACGTGATGTATTGAAGCGTCCGGTCATTACCGAGCGATCTTCAGAAGCAATGGAATTCAACAAGTACACTTTCGAAGTTGATACTCGCGCTAACAAAACGCATATCAAACAAGCTGTTGAAGAAATCTTCGGAGTAACAGTGGAAAAAGTGAATGTCCAGAACTACAAAGGTAAATTCAAGCGCATGGGTAAACATGCTGGTTACACGAACAAGCGCCGTAAAGCGATTGTTACACTAACTGCTGATTCTAAAGACATCGAGTTATTCGATATCTAATCACAATAAACGAAGGAGGGAACACAAATGGCGATTAAGAAATACAAACCTACCTCCAACGGACGCCGTAACATGACGACTTCAGATTTCGCGGAAATCACTGCTAGCAAACCAGAAAAATCTTTGCTTCAGCCAGTCAAACGTAAAGGCGGCCGTAACAACCAAGGTAGGATTACAGTTCGTCACCAAGGTGGCGGTCACAAGCGCCAATACCGTGTCATCGACTTCCAACGTCGGAAAGATGGCATACCAGGACGCGTTGCTACGATCGAATACGATCCAAACCGTTCTGCTAACATCGCATTGATCAACTATGCTGATGGAGAAAAACGTTACATCCTAGCTCCTAAAGGATTGACAGTTGGAATGACAATTATGTCAGGACCTGAAGCGGATATCCGCGTAGGGAACGCACTTCCACTTGAAAACATCCCTATGGGTTCTACAATCCACAACATCGAGATGAAACCTGGTAAAGGCGGACAATTAGTTCGTTCAGCTGGTACATCTGCACAATTGCTAGGTCGTGAAGGCAAATATGTCATCATCCGTTTGCAATCTGGTGAAGTTCGCATGATCTTGTCAGTTTGCCGTGCAACAATCGGTCAAGTTGGGAACGAACAACACGAACTTATCAACATCGGTAAAGCAGGACGTTCACGCTGGATGGGTAAACGCCCAACTGTACGTGGATCTGTCATGAACCCGAACGATCACCCACACGGTGGTGGTGAAGGACGTACTCCAATCGGTCGTCCGAGCCCAGTTACACCTTGGGGTAAACCAACTCTTGGTTACAAAACTCGTTCTAAGAAAAACAAATCCGACAAACTTATCGTTCGTCGTCGCAAAAAATAATGTGATTGCACTGCGGTTCAATGATTGGACCGTAGTACAAACGCAAAGGGAGGTAACGAAATGGGCCGCAGTTTGAAAAAAGGACCTTTTGCAGATGATCATTTGCTTAAAAAGGTTGACGCTCAAAAAGATGCACAAAAGAAACAAGTCATCAAGACTTGGTCACGTCGTTCAACGATTTTCCCGACTTTCATCGGATTGACGATTGCTGTATATGACGGACGTAAACACGTTCCTGTCTACGTCACTGAAGATATGGTTGGACACAAACTAGGTGAGTTCGCACCTACCCGTACTTACAGAGGCCATGGTGCCGATGATAAGAAAACGAAACGCTAATTGAGAGGAGGAATTTCTGATGCAACAAGCTAAAGCATCTGCGCAAACAGTCCGTATTGCTCCTCGTAAAGTCCGATTAGTCGTTGATCTTATCCGGGGCAAGAAAATCGGTGAAGCTGTCGCGATCCTACGTTTGACGCCGAAAGCGGCATCACCAGTCGTAGAAAAAGTTTTAAATTCAGCTATTGCTAATGCTGAGCACAACTACGAAATGAACATTGAGAACCTAATTGTTAGCGAAGTATTCGTTGATGAAGGTCCTACTATGAAACGTTTCCGTCCACGTGCGCAAGGCCGTGCGAGCGCAATCAACAAACGCACAAGCCACATCACTGTAGTGGTATCTGAAAAGAAGGAGGGATAATTCGTGGGTCAAAAAGTACATCCTAACGGTCTGCGGGTCGGTATAATTCGTGACTGGGATTCGAAATGGTATGCAGAAAAAGACTATGCGACTCTCTTGCACGAAGACCTTAAAATCCGCAAATATATCGAAACACGTTTAGTAGACGCTTCAGTTTCTAAAGTAGAAATCGAACGCGCTGCGAAAAAAGTTAACATCACTATCCACACAGCTAAGCCTGGTATGGTTATCGGTAAAGGTGGTACTGAAGTCGAAGCACTTCGTAAAAATCTTAACGAAATCTCTGGCAAGCGTGTACACATTAACATCGTTGAAATTAAGCGTGCTGATCTTGACGCGAAATTGGTTGCAGAATCAATCGCACGTCAACTAGAAAGCCGCGTATCATTCCGCCGTGCACAAAAACAAGCTATCCAACGTACAATCCGTTCTGGAGCTAAGGGTATCAAAACTCAAGTATCCGGACGTCTTGGTGGAGCTGACATCGCACGTGCAGAACATTACAGCGAAGGAACTGTTCCACTTCATACACTTCGTGCAGATATCGATTATGCACATGCTGAAGCCGATACAACATACGGTAAACTTGGAGTTAAAGTATGGATCTATCGTGGAGAAGTCCTTCCAGTGAAGAAGAACTCTGGGGAAGGAGGCAACTAATCATGTTAGTACCAAAGCGAGTAAAACATCGTCGTGTATTCCGCGGCAAAATGCGCGGACAGACAAAAGGCGGCGCAACGGTTCAATTCGGTGAGTTCGGCCTTCAGTCTCTTGAGGCTGCATGGATTACGAATCGTCAAATCGAATCAGCACGTATCGCAATGACACGTTACATGAAACGTGGCGGTAAAGTTTGGATCAATATTTTCCCACACAAATCGTATACTAAGAAGCCTCTCGAAGTTCGAATGGGTTCTGGTAAAGGTGCTGTTGAGGGATGGGTAGCAGTAGTAAAACCTGGCCGAGTTATGTTTGAAATCGCAGGCGTCTCTGAAGAGGTCGCTCGTGAAGCACTCCGCCTTGCAGCGCACAAACTTCCTGTTAAGTGTAAGTTTGTAAAACGTGAAGAAATTGGTGGTGAATCTAATGAAAGCTAATGAAATCCGTGACTTGACAACTGCAGAGATCGAGCAAAAAGTGAAATCACTGAAAGAAGAGCTTTTCAACCTTCGCTTCCAGTTAGCGACAGGACAATTAGAAAACACTGCACGCATCCGTGAAGTACGCAAATCGATTGCGCGCATGAAGACAGTAATACGTCAAAGAGAAATCAGTGCAAATAACTGATGAAGGAGGTTGCACCCATGACTGAGCGTAACCAACGCAAAGTATACACAGGCCGTGTTGTATCCGACAAAATGGACAAAACGGTAACGGTAATGGTAGAAACACACAAGAAACATTCTTTGTATGGCAAGCGTGTAAAGTATTCTAAAAAATATAAAGCACATGATGAAATGAACGAAGCTAAGATCGGCGATGTAGTCCGTATTATGGAAACTCGTCCGTTATCAGCTACAAAGCGTTTCCGCCTTCTTGAAGTAGTCGAAAAAGCGGTCATCATCTAATAACGTTCGGAACACAGTATCCGAGGGGAGGTAACCAAATTGATTCAACAGGAATCCCGCATGAAAGTCGCAGATAACTCTGGCGCACGTGAAGTGCTTACAATTAAAGTTCTTGGCGGTTCAGGCCGTAAAGTTGCAAACATCGGCGACGTTGTCGTTGTTACAGTTAAGAAAGCAACACCAGGTGGCGTTGTTAAGAAGGGTGAAGTCGTTAAAGCGGTTATCGTTCGTACTAAGAGCGGTATGCGTCGTAAAGACGGATCTTATATCTCATTCGACGAGAATGCTTGTGTCATCATTAAAGACGACAAGAGCCCTCGTGGAACACGTATTTTCGGACCAGTTGCACGCGAATTACGCGACAGCAACTTCATGAAAATCATTTCTCTTGCTCCAGAAGTACTTTAATTAAGAGCAGTGCCAATCAAGGAGGTGCAACAGAATGCACATTAAAAAAGGCGATAAAGTAAAAGTTATCTCCGGGAAAGACAAAGGGAAGACAGGTGTCATCCTTTCCGTATTCCCGAACAAAGAACGAATCCTCGTTGAAGGCGTGAACATTGTTAAAAAGCATACAAAGCCGAACCAAGCGAATCCGCAAGGTGGTATTGTAAGCCTTGAAGCTGCAATTCACGTATCTAACGTAATGTTCGTTGACCCTAAGTCTGGCGAACCTACACGTATCGGTTACAAGATTGAAGAAAAAACCGAAGGCGACAAAACATTCCGTGTTAAGTCCCGTGTTGCGAAGAAGTCTGGCGAAGTTATCGACGAAATTAGCAAAAAAGAACTTCAAAAATAACTCTCTAAGAAGGGAGGTTCTTCTGAATGAGCCGATTAAAGGATAAATACCAAAAAGAAATCACGCCTGCTCTCATGAGCAAGTTCAACTATACATCTGTAATGCAAGTACCAAAGGTTGATAAGATTGTTATCAATATGGGTGTTGGCGACGCGGTTCAAAACACAAAAGCACTTGATGCTGCAGTGGAAGACTTGACAATTATTTCAGGTCAAAAACCAGTCGTGACTAAAGCGAAGAAATCTATCGCTGGATTCCGTCTTCGTGAAGGAATGCCTATCGGAACAAAAGTTACTCTACGTGGAGAACGCATGTATGAGTTCCTGGACAAATTGATCGCTGTATCACTTCCACGTGTACGTGACTTCCGTGGTGTATCGAATAAATCATTCGACGGACGCGGTAACTACACACTTGGTGTGAAAGAGCAACTAATTTTCCCGGAAATTGACTTCGATAAAGTGTCTAAAGTACGCGGAATGGATATCGTCATCGTTACGACTGCCAACTCAGACGAGGAAGCTCGTGAGTTGCTAGCGCAGTGCGGCATGCCGTTCCAAAAGTAAACATAAGGGAGGCGTAAAACGTGGCTAAAAAATCAATGATCGCAAAACAGAAACGTACGCCAAAGTTCCAGGTTCAAGAATATACACGTTGTGAGCGCTGTGGGCGTCCGCACTCAGTATATCGGAAGTTTAAACTTTGCCGTATTTGTTTCCGCGAACTCGCATACAAAGGACAAATTCCTGGCGTTAAAAAAGCAAGCTGGTAAACCCCATTTTGGGAAGGAGGTTAATGTAATGACAATGAGTGATCCGATCGCAGATATGCTTACTCGCATTCGTAACGCCAACATGGTGCGTCACGAGAAGCTTGAAGTACCTGCTTCAAACCTTAAAAAAGAGATCGCAGAAATCCTCAAACGTGAAGGTTTCGTCCGCGACGTAGAATATGTGGAAGATAGCAAACAAGGCATCATCCGCATTTTCCTCAAATATGGTAAAAACGAAGAACGCGTAATCACTGGACTCAAGCGTATTTCTAAGCCTGGTCTTCGTGTATATGCAAAGTCAACAGAAGTGCCAAGAGTGTTGAACGGACTAGGTATCGCCCTTGTTTCAACTTCTAACGGTGTTTTGACTGATAAAGAAGCTCGTGCTAAACAAGTTGGCGGAGAAGTCGTCGCTTACGTTTGGTAATCTGTAACAATTGAATGGAGGTGCAAACAAATGTCCCGAATTGGTAAACGTCCGATAGAGGTGCCTGAAAACGTAACAGTTACGATCGATGAGAATAACTTCGTTACAGTTAAAGGACCGAAAGGCGAACTTACAAATACATTTACTAAAGACATAAAGATCGAACAAGAAGGTAACGTGATCACTTTGACACGTCCATCTGAATCGAAAGAACACCGTTCGATGCACGGAACTACTCGTTCGCTTCTAGCGAACATGGTTACTGGAGTATCTACTGGTTTCGAGCGCTCGCTTGAACTAGTTGGTGTCGGGTATCGTGCTTCAATGCAAGGAACTAAACTTGTATTGAACGTTGGTTACTCACAACCGGTAGAATTCACACCGGAAGAGGGCATTCAAGTTGAAGTGCCTGCTAACACAAAAATTATCGTTCGCGGTACTAACAAAGAACGCGTTGGTGCTCTTGCTTCTAACATCCGCAAAGTACGTCCACCAGAGCCTTATAAAGGTAAAGGTATTAAGTACGAAGGCGAAGTTGTTCGACGCAAAGAAGGTAAAACAGGTAAATAATGCCGCATAGGCATCCGGAAGGAGTGACCTCGAGTGATCACAAAACAAGATAAGAACGCTACCCGCAGAAAGCGGCATGCACGTGTCCGTACAAAGATCAACGGTACTGCTGAGCGTCCTCGCTTGAACGTATACCGTTCAAACAAACACATCTATGCACAACTTATTGATGATGCAAACGGTGTAACACTTGCTAGCGCATCAACAATGGATAAAGAATTCTCAACGGATTCTTCTTCTAATGCTGACGCTGCTGTTAAAGTGGGCGAAATGATTGCGAAAAAAGGTGCAGAAAAGAATGTCAAAGTTGTCGTATTCGACCGCGGAGGCTATTTGTACCACGGCCGCGTCAAAGCACTAGCTGACGCTGCTCGCGAAAATGGACTTGAATTTTAATTAAGAAGGAGGGACATATTCCATGCGTCGTAATGAACAAAACAAAAGTGAATTCGAAGAGCGCGTAGTTACCATCAACCGCGTAGCTAAAGTTGTAAAAGGCGGACGTCGTTTCCGTTTTACTGCTCTAGTCGTTGTTGGTGATAAAAACGGCCGCGTTGGTTTCGGTACTGGGAAAGCACAAGAAGTTCCAGATGCAATCCGTAAAGCAATCGAAGATGCGAAGAAAAACCTAATCGAAGTACCAATGGTCAAAGGCACAACGCCTCACCAGATCATCGGCCACTTCGGAGCAGGTCAGATTCTTATCAAACCGGCTGCACCAGGTACAGGAGTTATCGCCGGCGGACCAGTCCGTGCGGTACTTGAACTTGCAGGAATCACGGATATCCTTTCTAAATCACTAGGTTCTAACACACCAATCAACATGGTTCGTGCTACAATCCAGGGATTGACGAATTTGAAGCGTGCTGAAGATGTAGCGCAGCTACGTGGTAAATCCGTAGAAGAACTGTTAGGTTAAGGGGGGAAACACAATGGCAAATAAACTTGAGATCACCCTTACTAAAAGCGTGATTGGCGCTAAGCCAGCACAACGTAAAACAGTTGAAGCTCTTGGGCTTCGCAAAATGAACCAAACGGTTGAGCACCAAGATAATGTCGCTATCCGCGGCATGATCAACAAGGTCAGCCATTTGGTTACTGTAAACGAACAATAATTTGTTATTCTTGAATAAGGAGGTGCCGAAAGATGAAATTACACGAAATGAAACCTGCAGAAGGTGCTCGTAAAGAACGCAAACGTGTTGGTCGTGGTATGGGATCTGGATCAGGTAAAACATCTGGTAGAGGTCACAACGGTCAAAACTCACGTTCAGGCGGCGGTGTACGTCTTGGATTCGAAGGTGGACAACTTCCACTATTCCAACGTCTACCTAAGCGCGGATTTACGAACATTAATCGTAAAGAATATGCCATCGTAAACCTTGAAACGTTAAATCGTTTTGATGAAGGCACAGAAGTAACACCAGAATTGTTGATTGAAACAGGAATCGTGAGCAATGAAAAATCCGGTATTAAGATTCTTGGTAATGGGACTCTTGAGAAGAAGATTACTGTCAGAGCTCATAAATTCTCTGCTTCTGCTAAAGAAGCGATCGAGAAAGCGGGCGGGCAAGTCGAGGTGGTATAATGTTTCAGACAATCTCAAACTTCATGCGAGTAAAAGAGATACGGTCTAAAATAATTTTCACACTGCTATTGCTCATCGTATTCCGTCTCGGTACATTTATAACGGTACCGAACGTGGATGCGACTGCGCTCCAGCAATCGGACAATCAATTCATTGGATTTTTGAACATTTTTGGTGGAGGAGCACTTTCTAAGTTCTCAATCTTCGCCATGGGGATCATGCCGTACATCACTGCGTCAATCATCGTGCAACTTTTGCAGATGGACGTTGTGCCGAAATTTTCTGAGTGGGCAAAACAAGGGGATGTCGGAAGACGGAAGCTTGCACAATTCACTCGTTATTTCACCATGATTCTTGCGTTTATCCAAGCGATCGCTATGTCATTTGGATTCAACCAAATGTTCCAAGGAAGACTTGTTGAAGATAACGGAGTTTCGACGTATATTGTCATCGCTCTTGTGTTGACAGCAGGTACCGCTTTTCTTCTCTGGCTCGGCGAGCAGATTACAGCGAAAGGTGTCGGTAATGGTATTTCAATCATTATCTTCGCCGGAATCGTTGCTGCTATTCCGAATGCAGTCAACCAATTGTACGTGTCACAGATCCAAGATGCTGGGGATGCTTTGTTCATCCGTATTGCAATGATGGTTCTGTTACTTGTTGCAGTTATTGCAATTACAGTTGGCGTGATCTACTTCCAGGAAGCATTGCGTAAAATTCCAATTCAATATGCAAAACGGGTGACGGGTCGTGGGCAGACTTCTGCTGGACAACAAACTCACCTACCACTGAAACTGAACGCTGCAGGGGTTATCCCAGTCATCTTTGCGGTTGCGTTCTTTACAACGCCGCAATTACTTGGCACGTTCTTCAGTGACAACAGTACTGTTTCTGCTATTACGCGAGTGCTCAACTATTCGCATCCAGCCGGCATGGCACTGTATATCGGTCTGATCGTTGCCTTCACTTATTTCTACGCATTTGTTCAGGTTAATCCTGAGAATGTCGCAGACAATTTGAAGAAACAAGGGGCTTATATCCCAGGGATTCGTCCTGGTCAGAATACACAGGACTATTTGACAAGCACGCTCTATCGTCTGACTTTTGTTGGATCGATTTTCCTTGCTACTGTCGCAGTTCTTCCGATTATTATTATTGAAATTGCAAATCTTCCACAGTCCGCTCAAATCGGTGGTACCAGCTTGCTAATCGTTGTCGGGGTTGCCCTCGAAACAATGAAGCAGCTTGAATCACAATTGGTTAAGCGTCACTACAGAGGATTTATGAAATAAATTCAAGTGAAGAGTTTCTCCACTTGAATATCTTTGGAGGGCAAGGCGTATGAACATCGTATTAATGGGTCTGCCTGGTGCCGGTAAAGGAACTCAGGCCGACAAAATTGTCGAAAAGTACGGAATCCCTCATATTTCTACAGGCGATATGTTCCGTGCTGCAATACAAGAAGGCACGGAACTTGGAGTCAAAGCTAAATCGTATATGGATCAGGGAGCACTTGTTCCTGATGAAGTTACGATTGGTATTGTCAGTGAGCGTCTTCGCAAACCTGACTGTGATAACGGTTTTCTATTAGATGGTTTCCCACGTACTGTCCCTCAAGCGGAAGCGCTTGACGGCATACTTGAGGGAATGTCTCGGAAAATCGAACATGCACTCAACATCCAGGTAGACAAAGAACTCCTTGTTGCTCGGCTGACGGGTCGCCGGATCTGTAAAGTTTGCGGAACGTCTTACCACCTCGAATTCAACCCGCCAAAGGTTGAAGGCGTATGTGATAAAGACGGAGGCGAACTCTATCAAAGAGCTGATGACAATCCGGAAACTGTCACAAACCGTCTGGAAGTAAATATGAAACAATCTGCACCGCTGCTGTCGTTTTACGATGGAAAAGGCGTGCTGACAAACATTGATGGTCAGCAAGACATTAATGACGTATTTCACGACGTGGATACTGTGTTAACTGCACAGGTTCACTAAGCCTTTCCGAAGCATGCAGACGTCAGGGCATCACGTCCGGCAGCGTTCTGCTGTACGGAAGGAGCAATTGATTAGATTGAGCTGCAAAAGCAGTTGATGCTAAGTGGAAATTGGTAACAGTCGGCAGTTAAACGCTCGGTACTTCATGAATGCATTTTATAGCTCTTCGGAGTATAATGTGTTGTTGTGAGTGGGTTTGTTGTCCTAGGGCACACAGATCAGAAGCGCACTGTCGGTGATGTTTGATCCGATTTGAAGTTCCAAACAACATTTCGGGACCGGCAAACTGGCATGAATTGTGATTTGCGTCTTTTCGAACATCACTCGCGCATACCGGACATATGTTGAAGAAGCTTGTAAAGCGACTGATGCCGCTCGGAAGGTGAGGGCCTTTATAGGATATAGAAGGGAGACTGAGCTGATGGCGAAAGATGACGTAATCGAAATTGAAGGTACTGTAATAGATACGTTGCCGAATGCGATGTTCAAAGTGGAATTGGAAAACGGACATACTGTGCTTGCACATGTATCCGGTAAAATCCGTATGCACTTCATCCGCATTTTGCCTGGTGATAAAGTGACAATCGAATTGTCGCCTTATGACTTAACACGTGGTCGCATCACATACCGTTTCAAATAAAATTTTGCAACTCCGGACTAATGAAGGAGGTTGGGTAAGATGAAAGTAAGACCATCTGTAAAACCGATCTGCGAAAAATGCAAAGTTATTCGCAGACGCGGCCGAGTAATGGTAATCTGTGAAAATCCAAAGCACAAACAGCGTCAAGGATAATATAAAGGAGGTGCGCAACCTATATGGCACGTATTGCTGGTGTAGACGTACCGCGCGATAAGCGCGTTGTAATTTCATTGACTTACATCTACGGAATTGGGAAAACGACAGCACAGAAAGTTCTTGCTGCAGCTGACGTTTCAGAAGAGACACGCGTTCGTGATTTAACTGATGCGGAACTCGACAAAATCCGTGAACAATTAGATGCATTGAAAGTAGAAGGGGATCTTCGCCGTGAAACTTCTCTTAACATCAAACGTTTGATGGAAATCGGAAGCTTCCGTGGAATCCGTCACCGTCGTGGATTGCCTGTACGCGGACAAAACACAAAAAACAATGCACGTACACGTAAAGGTCCTAAGCGGACTGTTGCAAACAAAAAGAAATAATAGGTAAAGGAGGTATTTTCGAACATGGCACGTAAACAACAAACTCGTAAACGTCGTGTAAAAAAGAATATTGAATCCGGTATTGCACATATCCGCTCGACGTTCAACAATACAATCGTAACGATTACTGACACTCACGGAAACGCAATTTCATGGTCTAGTGCTGGTGCACTTGGTTTCCGCGGATCACGTAAATCGACTCCTTTTGCGGCTCAAATGGCTGCAGAAACAGCTGCGAAATCTTCAATGGAACACGGTCTTAAAACTTTGGAAGTTACTGTTAAAGGTCCTGGTGCTGGTCGTGAAGCTGCGATTCGTTCACTACAAGCTGCTGGTCTTGAGGTCACAGCAATCCGTGACGTAACGCCTGTTCCGCACAACGGATGCCGTCCTCCAAAACGTCGTCGTGTTTAATGGTTTCTATTCCAATTGATTGAGAAACACAATTTTTGGTAAGAATGAATTGTGCGATTGCATTTTGCTGTCTATAAAAATCGATTTCAATAAGGAACGACCCACACACACGTTTTGAAGGAGGGTAAATGAATGATCGAGATTGAGAAACCGAAGATTGAAACCGTTATGGTTGCTGATGATTCCATGTTTGGTAAGTTTGTTATCGAACCATTGGAACGAGGGTATGGAAATACTTTAGGGAATTCATTACGCCGCGTCTTGTTGTCTTCTCTGCCTGGAGCTGCCGTAACATCGATTCAAATCGATGGCGTTCTTCATGAGTTCTCAACAGTCGAAGGTGTCGTAGAAGACGTAGCGACTATTATTCTAAACGTGAAACAATTAGCTCTTAAAATCTATTCTGATGACGAGAAAGTTATTGAAATAGATGTTAAAGGCGAAGGTAAGGTAACTGCTGCTGACATTACTCATGATAGTGATGTAGAAGTATTGAATCCGAATCTTCAAATTGCGACACTTGGGAAAAATGGTCACCTCCGTATGCGCATGTATGCAGTACGAGGAAGAGGCTATGCTCCTTCGGTACAAAACAAACGTGATGACCTTGCGATTGGTGTAATTCCAATCGATTCTATCTACACACCGGTATCTCGTGTAAACTTCCAAGTTGAAAATACTCGGGTTGGTCAAAGTACAAACTTTGATAAGTTAACACTAGATGTTTGGACAGATGGTAGTATTGGTCCTAAAGAATCTGTTTCGCTGGGTGCTAAAATCCTTACGGAACATTTAAATATTTTTGTCGGTATGACAGACGAAGCACAAACTGCAGAGATTATGGTAGAAAAAGAAGAAGACCAAAAAGAAAAAGTTCTTGAGATGACTATCGAAGAATTAGATCTTTCTGTTCGTTCTTACAACTGCCTGAAGCGTGCAGGCATCAATACCGTTATGGAACTTGCTAACAAGTCCGAGGACGAAATGATGAAAGTGCGTAATCTTGGCCGAAAATCACTTGAAGAAGTAAAGCTGAAGTTGGAAGAGTTGAATCTAGGATTACGCTCTGAAGATTGAAAGCAGAATTAGATTGAAGGAGGGAATCTTCTATGGGTTACAGAAAACTTGGACGCACAAGTTCACAGCGTAAAGCGATGCTACGGGACCTGGCAACAGACCTAATCATCCACGAACGCATCCAAACAACGGAAGCACGTGCGAAAGAGCTTCGTTCAGTTGTTGAAAAAATGATCACACTTGGTAAGCGTGGGGACTTGCATGCACGCCGTCAGGTAGCTGAATTCATCCGCCGTGAAGTAATTCTTGGTACTGATGATGAAGGTAAAGAAACTAAGACATTTGCCATTCAAAAATTGTTTGACGATGTTGCACCGCGCTATGCAGAACGCCAGGGCGGATACACACGAATCATGAAGATGGGACCGCGCCGTGGAGACGGAGCACCTGTTGTAGTCATCGAACTCGTGTAAGGAACTTGGGGGTGTGACTGGCGACAGCCACACCCTCTTTCCACATAATGATTTATACGACAATATGAAAAGCTGAGTGTTATGATCGACAGACATCGTTTCTGATTGGTCTAGCTCTACGCATCTCATCCGCGATGACGGCTTGAGCACCCGGCATCGAAACATTTTGCTGCGCATTCTTCGGATGAGATGCGCGCTTTTTTTATTTATAGAAATCTTTTAGGATTTCTAGTTATACATACATAAGTTCACAAGAAAAGAGGCGGTCGTGTATGAAGGAAGTTTTGTCGTTGGACGGTGTATCATTTGCTTATGAAACAGAAGAAGATGTTTTCGTACAAGCCGTTCAAGACGTCTCCTTCACGGTCCGTGACGGAGAGTGGGTATCGATTGTCGGACATAACGGTTCAGGTAAATCGACGCTTGCTAAGCTGATGATCGGGCTACTCTTTCCTGCTAACGGAACCGTAAATGTCTTCTTGGATCCATTGACGGAAGATAATCTATGGGATGTCCGATCACAGCTCGGCGTTGTGTTTCAAAATCCGGATAATCAGTTCGTAGGTGCAACAGTTCAAGATGATGTTGCATTTGCATTAGAGAACAATGGAGTCACTTACGATGAAATGCAAACTCGTGTAAAACAAGCGCTCTCTGACGTGGGGATGTCATCGTATCACAGTCATGAACCCCACCACTTATCAGGAGGGCAAAAACAGCGTGTTGCTATTGCAGGAGCACTTGCGATGAATCCTACGGTTTTAATATTAGATGAAGCGACATCAATGTTAGACCCTCAAGGTCGCAGTGAAGTTATTGAGCTGATTACTACGTTACGGCGTACAACTGGACTTACTGTCATTTCAATTACACATGACTTGGAAGAAGTCCTTTTAGCAGATCGTGTTTTCGTCATGAACAAAGGGAAGCTTGCTGCTTCCGGGACACCGACCTCTATCTTTGAACAAGGAAGTAAACTTCAAGAGCATGGACTCGATTTGCCATTTGCTCTTCGTCTTTCACAGTTATTGCGGAATGCAGGACTACCGTTAGTAGGCGACCATATGTCAGAAAAAGAGTTGGTGAACGAGTTATGGACATCACATTTCAGCAAGTAAATTTTGCGTATGCACCGAATACTCCTTTCGAGAAAAAAGCACTACATAATATCAATGCTTCGATTAAAACGGGGTCTTATACAGCGGTGATTGGTCATACCGGTTCAGGAAAATCTACCTTGTTGTTGCATTTGAATGGTTTGTTAAAACCAACTGAAGGCACGGTACGAGTTGGTGACACCCTCATTACATCTGAAACAAAAGGGAAGGCACTGCGAAGCGTACGACGGGATGTTGGAATCGTCTTCCAGTTTCCTGAGCATCAGTTGTTCGAGGAGACTGTGGAAAAAGATATTATGTTCGGTCCGTTAAACTTTGGAATCCCTGAAGAGGAAGCTAGAATGCGGGCACACGAATTAATCGAGATGCTGGGCTTGCCGGCTGACGTTGCGAATAAGTCACCGTTTGAACTTTCAGGTGGTCAGATGAGACGGGTTGCGATTGCGGGTGTGCTAGCGTTTAAACCATCCGTATTAATTTTAGACGAACCGACTGCGGGTCTTGATCCGCAAGGGCGCCGTGAAATTATGGAGATGTTTGAAAGGTTCCACAAAGAAGAGGGGCTGACTACGATTTTGGTTACCCACAGCATGGAAGATGCTGCCCGCTATGCAGAGCATGTCATCGTAATGCATGAAGGTCATGCGGTGCTTGCAGGGCCGCCTGAAGAGGTCTTGACGGATGCGGCACAGCTTGCAGCATATCGTTTGGAATTGCCTCGTTCAGTGCGGTTTCAGAGAGACTTCGAGCGATTGGTTCATCAACAGCTCCCGAAAGCTGCCCTTACGGAAGAGCAGCTTGCTGAAATGATTGCAGCGCTTGCTAAAGAAGCAGGTGAGCCGAAATGATGGAGAAGATGATTTTCGGACGTTATTTACCAGGGGATTCGATTACGCATCGCCTGGACCCAAGATCCAAGCTCATTTTCATATTTTTGTTCATCTTCGCAGTTTTCCTAGCGAATAATACAGCGACTTATGCAATTTTACTTGCGTTTACAGTGTTCGTTATTCTTCTGTCAAGAATCCGAATTCCATTTTTGCTAGGTGGACTCAAACCAATTCTATTTCTCGTTGTCTTTACGCTCCTAATGCATTTATTTCTCACGCGTGAAGGGGATATCCTCTTCCAGTGGAAGTTCATCACGATTTATGAAGAAGGATTACGCCAAGGTATTTACATTTCGTTACGATTTTTAATTTTAGTATTGATGACGACCGTACTCACACTGACGACTTCGCCAATTTCGATTACTGATGGTGTGGAGACTTTGCTGAATCCGTTGAAACGATTTAAACTCCCAGTGCATGAGCTGGCCATGATGATGTCAATCGCTTTGAGATTCATCCCGACATTAATGGATGAAACCGATAAGATCTTGAAAGCTCAACTCGCACGGGGATCGGATATTAGTTCGGGAAGTATTCAGCAACGTGTAAAAGCAGTGATTCCATTACTCGTTCCGTTGTTTGTAAGTGCGTTCAAGCGTGCTGAAGATCTTGCGGTTGCAATGGAAGTACGTGGTTATCGTGGAGGAGAAGGTCGTACACGGTTTAGGAAGCTGCAGTGGCAAACGAGCGACACAATGGTTCTTGTTTTGTTAGGTGTACTCTCAGCCATCATGCTGTATTTCAGAGGGTAAAGGAGGACACGCATGATGCGTATAAAAGCGACGGTTGCATATGACGGTACTCAATTTTCTGGCTACCAATCTCAACCTAAAATGCGAACGGTGCAGTCGGATATTGACAAAGCTCTTCGTAAGATGCATAAGGATGATTCGATTCATAGCGTGGCAAGTGGGAGAACGGATGCTGGGGTGCATGCATGGGGACAAGTAATTCATTTTGACACGCCCCTCAAGCTGACTGAAGCTAGTTGGCTAATGGCATTGAATGTTTTGCTGCCTAAAGATATCCGTATCCTTTCTGCCCAACCTGTAAGTGAGGATTTTCATGCTCGTTATTCCGCAAAAGGAAAAACGTATCAATATCGCTGGACGAGGAAACCCATCCAAAGTCCATTTGACCGCAATTATTCCGTTCACTTAGGGAAATGGAACCCGGATCTTAAACGGATGCAAGAAGGTGCGGTCCATTTACTTGGCAAGCATGACTTCACGAGCTTTTGTTCATCCCAAACAGCAACGTCAAACAAGGTTCGAACAATTCGTATGCTTGAAATCGAAGAAAAAGGCGATGATCTCATTTTAACCATCGAAGGAGACGGCTTTTTATATAACATGGTGCGCACTATTGCAGGTGTCCTTTATGCGGTTGGTATCGGGTGGGACGAGCCACACAAAGTGGCTGAAATCCTAGAGGCCCGTGACCGCAAACGTGCCGGCAAAACCGCACCAGCACACGGTTTGTATTTGATGAGTGTTACGTATGTAGAGTAAAGCAACTTTTCCAGGTGTTTTTATGAAAACTGCTTGACTTTCTAGACGATAACCGGTAAGATAATATTTGGTATTTCAATAACCCCACAAAAAGCCCCGAAAGTTTATTTGTGTTTAGGGATAGAGAAAACGGAACAGACTGATATTCATTTAGGAGGATATGAAACTATGCGTACAACATTCATGGCTAAAGGCCACGAAGTAGAGCGAAAATGGCTCCTAGTAGACGCTGAAGGCCAAACGCTTGGACGTCTTGCTTCAGAAGTCGCTACATTGCTTCGCGGTAAACATAAACCGACATTCACACCAAACGTTGATACTGGTGACCACGTGATCATCATCAATGCTGAAAAGATTCAACTTACAGGTAACAAATTGAAAGACAAGAAATATTACCGTCACTCAGGTTACACTGGTAGCCTTAAGTCTCGTACAGCGCTTGAAATGCGCACAAACTATTCAACGAAAATGCTTGAACTAGCTATCAAGGGAATGCTTCCAAAAGGTCCACTTGGTCGTCAAACAGCTAAAAAGCTTCACGTTTTCGCTGGAGCAGAGCACACTCATGCAGCACAAAAACCTGAAGCATTTGAGCTTCGCGGGTAATTAAGAGGAGGAAACACTTTTGGCACAAGTACAATATATCGGCACTGGCCGACGTAAAAGTTCAACAGCTCGTGTACGTTTAGTTCCTGGTGAAGGTAAAATCATCATCAACAAACGTGATGCAGAAGAATACGTACCATTCGAAACACTTCGCGAAATCATTAAGCAACCACTTGTAACTACTGGTACACTTGGAAGCTACGATATTCACGTAAACGTGAACGGTGGAGGATACACAGGACAAGCAGGAGCAATCCGTCACGGAGTAGCTCGTGCATTGTTAACAGTAGATCCTGATTTCCGTCCAGCTCTAAAGGCTGCAGGTCTACTTACACGTGACCCACGTATGAAAGAACGTAAGAAGCCAGGTCTTCGCGGCGCTCGTCGTGCACCACAGTTCTCGAAGCGTTAATCATCAACTATTCACAGTCCATTCCTTTACCGGGATGGGCTGTTTTTGTTTGGGGAAAATTAGACCCAGATAAGCGGATTGGATTTTGTCTTCAGGACAGTCGTTCATTGGTGACATGATTATCCCTGACAACCATCTAAAGGCCCTAGCAAAGACTCAATCATGGAAAACCCTCTAGTTGATGGGTAGGAGCGGTACAATTGACTAGCCAGACGAATGGGATCTCCAAAGAAGTAGCGTTCATATTGGGTTTGTCTTGTACCGAAAGAACTCATCGTCAAATCCCATGCGAGTCTGAAGATTTTCACTCGGTCTTCTGCATTTTTAGTAGCTCCTTGCAAATACTGGACTAGGTCCTGCTGTATCTCGGATTGAAACGCCTTTTCGGTAGGAATGGTCACCATCCCACTAGCTCCTATTAGCTGAATGATTTCACTGAAGCGGGGATAGACTATCGGAAAGATGTTACTTGCCACCTGGAGTGGAACCATACTAGGTCGCATATACCCCCATTGGTCGAGTGTCGCATCCTGCTCGGATTTATCCAACAATGCTTTCATCGTTTCTAAACTAACGATAATTTCTGATAATTTTCCTTGGATGTGCGAATACTCGCCTACATTTATCGTTTCTACAAGGAGTTTTGCAACACTTAGCATGAATTCGGTTTTGACAACTTGACGTGTAATGACTTGATGGAGTGTGTATGGATGAAAGGAACTGGTTGCGAAGAATTGAGAAGCCACTTCTGTATTGTGATAGAAGAAAACACGCTCCCATGGGACGAGTACGTTATCGAACACGACAATCGAGTCCATCTCTTCAAATCGAGAGCTCAGTGGATAATTAAATGTGGAGTCAGTGCCTGCGAAAGATTCCCTGCAGATGAAACGCACTCCTTCAGCATCTGAAGGAAGTGTGAACGCAAAGGCTTCATCTGGGTCTGGGAGTAATTTTGGTGCACTGAATACAAGGATTTCATCCGTCAGTCCGCCTTGTGTTGCAAGCAATTTCGCACCCTTAATAACGAGGCCGTCTTTTGTAGTATCCACGATTCTTGCGGAGATGGGTTCATCGGAAGACTCGAAGTATATAGGTGCTCGATTTACCTGGGGGTTAATGAATGTATGGGTAAACGTCAAATCCTGTTCTCGCGCCCGTTCATATGCAGATTGAACGTGATGGGGGAAGCAATTTTCTTTTCCTTCTAGAAAGTATGAGGAGCTTGCAAAACTCATAAGTACCGTATTTAAGTAGTCTGGACTTCTGCCCATCAGTCCACAAGTCTGGCGCGCCCATTTCTCGATCATAGTCCTGCGCTTTTTTAAGTCCTCTTTTGTTGTTGGTTGTAAAAAAGAAATCCCTACTTGTTCACCAGATGTAGGAGAATCGTATGTCATCACAGACTTATTTTCACGTAATATTTGATAGTCATATAAAGAAGCTTTTGTTTTTAACAGTCCTCGAAACTCTGGACACTCGGAAATAGGTACCTTCAACGGATGGCCATCCAGCCATATTTCCGGTTTCAATTGATTGATACGACTAATGAATTCCTGCCCGTTTTTTGCTCCCATAGAACTCCTCCTACTTTCGGTGTTTAATATAGTCTATTAATTACCTATGAAATGTGATTACATAAAAAGATTTAACTTGTAAGAAGATGAATTCAAAATCGTCACGGACATTTGCCTATACGTGTGAAAGATCGAAGTTGAAAGTAATTTTCTGACTTGTTAACTGGGCACCGGATTGCTTGAAAATGAGTTTTCATATGAGTTATGCTATTTTAATGCAACAGCATGAAAGTGAGGTTTCTTATTTAAAATGGACATATTCGGTTTTCATATTCCTCTAGATATTGATTTTGATAAACTAATTAAAATTGTTATCAAGCTTGTCGTCATCATTGCGGCTTTTTCTATTGCGGTTCCTTTAGGTAAAAAAATGATCAGTGCGACCATTCAGAAGATGTCCCTGACTAGAAAGACAAAACCAGGTCGCATTAAGACGCTCGATAAATTACTTTTGAATATTTTTTCTTATGTAATGATCTTCATTTTTATTGGCACCGTGCTATCCCTTTTCGGTGTTAGCATTGGCCCTCTTATTGCAGGTGCTGGTGTTGTTGGACTTGCCATAGGATTCGGTGCACAAGGGCTTGTGAGTGACGTCGTGACCGGGTTCTTCATCCTTCTGGAGCAACAGATGGAAGTGGATGATTATGTAACGGTGGCGGGCATTGACGGGGTTGTGGAAGAGATCGGTTTACGCACGACGAAAGTACGGGCGTTTGACGGGACTCTCAATTACTTACCGAACCGCATCATTGAAAATGTAGCAAACCATACACGTGGCAATATGCGAGCACTAGTCGATGTTGGGATTAGCTATTACAACGATGTCGACCAAGCGATTGGTGTGTTGGAGCGGATTTGTGAGACCTTCCAGCGCGACGAACGTTTTAAAGACGGCCCACATGCGATTGGAGTGCAAAGTATAGATGGTACAAACGTCGTCCTTCGTGTGATTGGTCAAGTTGAAAATGGATTGCAATGGGAATGTGAGCGAGACCTTTTGAAGGCCATCAAGGTAGCATTCGATGAAGCAAATATCGAACTTCCACTGAACTATCAAGTGATTCATCAGCAAGAGCAACTAGGCGAAAGCAATGGACGCGATTGAGTGGAACGTATATGATACCCATAGCAAGGCAAGCGTACAGGAGGCGTACATGATGAAAGAAATTACAGCGAGTGAATTGGAAACGTTGTTAGAAGACGGTCAGCACATTAACATGGTTGACGTTCGGGAAGTGGATGAAATTGCGACGGGTAAAATTATTGGTGCAATCCACATTCCACTTGGTGAAATTCCAGCTCGATTAGAAGAACTCGACAAAACAAAGCCGTATACAATTATTTGTCGCTCGGGCGGAAGAAGCGGTCGTGCAGCGCAGTTTTTAGAACAACAAGGATATGATGTAACCAATATGACGGGCGGTATGCTTAGCTGGCAAGGCCCAATCGAATAAGTAACTGATGCAGACGTCTTCCAAAGGAAGGCGTCTTTTCTATGCTTGGTCATATTAGAAACCGCTCGCGCGTATAGTGGATGAAAAAGGCGGTGTCATATGAAGCGTGTGATAATTATTGGCTTACTATTAGTTTGTTCTTTAAGCGTTGTCTGGTATGGAGTAAATGCTTCGGATCGTGCATTTTTCATGCCTGCTGAACTAGCGGGCGTCAAAGTGCTGCTGGATGCAGGGCATGGAGGAGAAGATGGTGGCGCTTCTACTAAAGAGCTCATTGAAAGTGATGTCAATCTTGCTATTACAAAAGAAGTAGAGAAGAAGTTGAAACAAAAAGGAGCTACTGTCGTAATGACGCGTACAAAACCTGGGGATGCCATTGCTGAGCATGCGCCAGATAAAGAATTCTCATCGATGCGAGAACGCAAATTCGAAGATCTTAAGATGCGCGTTAAGATTGCCGAAACTGAAGAACCAGATTTGTTTCTGAGTGTCCATGTGAATGCGATCCCACAGACGCAATGGAGAGGGGCACAGGTTTTTTACCACCCTGAAGGACATGAAGGTGGAGAAGCACTCGCAAAATCGATCCAGAGTGCGTTTAAAGACCAATTAAAGAATACGGATCGTGAAGCAATGAAGATTAAAGGTATATACTTACTGAAGAATATTCAAGTTCCTTCTGTAATCGTTGAAACAGGGTTCATTTCAAATCCTGAAGAGCATAAATTGCTGGCTGATGCTAATTATCGGAAAAAAGTTGCGGATGCGATTGTCGAGGGTGTTGTCAAACATCAGCTAATGGAACAGAAGTGATAAGCGCATCGCCTTACTCGAAAGACGGACTATGATATACTTAGGGTGAATGTACTAAACTCTAAGGAGTGTTCCGTTGTGATAAATGAAGAAACAGTACGTGAATTACTTGGTGGTATGAGCGATCCTTTTTTACATAAAACTTTGGCAGAAACAGATGGGATCGTCGGCATTACCATCAAGCCTGAAAAAGCGCATGTGAGTGTGAAATTGGCAATTGCTAAAGTGAACACAGCTGAGCAAATGACCCTTCAATCGAAAGTTGTCGAGGTTCTGAAGGCTACGGGTGCTGACTCGGTTGGAATTCGATTTGAAGAATTGCCCCAAGAGACATTAGAGAAATTCCGTGGAACTGCGACAGCTGCAGAAGCCCAAGACTTACTATCTCCTATCAATGACGTGACGTTCATCTCTATTGCGTCAGGTAAAGGTGGAGTCGGGAAGTCGACAGTTTCAGTTAACTTAGCAGTTGGTCTTGCTCGTCTTGGTAAAAAAGTAGGGCTGATTGACTCAGATATTTACGGTTTTAGTGTTCCGGATATGATGGGGGTTACAGAATCACCTGTAATTCGCGGAGATCGGATTATTCCTGTTGAACGTAAAGGTGTTAAGGTCATTTCAATGGGCTTCTTTGTTGAAGATAATGCACCTGTCGTTTGGCGTGGACCGATGCTTGGTAAAGTCCTCGACCAATTTTTCAGAGACGTGGAATGGGGAGAATTGGATTATATGATACTCGACTTACCACCGGGTACTGGTGATGTTGCGCTCGATATTCATCAGATGATTCCAGCCTCTAAAGAAATCGTTGTGACAACACCACATCCAACAGCTGCGTTCGTTGCTGCTCGTGCGGGTGCAATGGCGTTGCAAACAGATCACGCGTTGCTAGGAGTTATTGAAAACATGTCTTGGTTCGAGTCCAAACAAACGGGTGAAAAGGAGTTTGTTTTCGGTTCTGGTGGCGGAAAGCGGCTTGCTGAGGAACTTCGTACAGAATTGCTTGGACAAATTCCACTAGGGCAGCCGGATTGGGATGAAGAGGACTTCGCGCCATCTGTTTACGCAGCTGACCATCCAATTGGAAAGATTTACTTAGAAATCGCTCAAAACGTTGTGGATAAAATCCAGAAATAAGTAAAAGCGGAGTGGGCTACTGTCCCCCTCCGCTTTCTTCTTTGTCATCTTCTTTTTTCTTCTTCTTATCGTCTTTTTCAACTGGCTTTACTTCTCCTGCCTGCAAAATGAGTTCTTGCCACTTTGCTTGGAGCAAGGGACTGCTAATCGTTTCTTCAATCGCTTTTTCGAATTCCTTTTTCAAAGAGCCGGAGTGCAAGATATTTTCTAACTGTTTTTGCATATCGGGGGTTCCAAAGAACTCTTCAAGCTCTTTTTGGAATGACGCATCGTTCATCAAGGCTTTCATAATTTCTTGCTGCTGATCCTTCATACTGGATGCGATTGTTTTTTGAAACTTCGGATCATCGAACGTTTCTTTCCAAAAATCTTTCCCCTCTTTTGAAAGCAACGTCGATTCGATGGCGGTAGTTACTTCGGGTTGTTCAAGGACAAGCTGTTTTCTGAATTCTTCTTCCGTCAGCAACTGCCTGATCGCTTTTTTCCCTTCCTCGGTTTGTATCGCATCAGTCATCATCTTTTTCGTTTCATCGTAAGAAGGTGTTGCGTTTTGTGCGTTGCTACATGCGGATAAGACGAATAGGACAGGGAGCAGACACATTGCTAATTTTCTCATGAATTTGAAATCCCTCCACTGACTTTTCAATTATTGTTCACAACTTTGCGCATATTATGCAAAGACTGTTGAATGAAATAGATTTTTCGATAAATCGCTGTTACACTAGAATCAGTAATCAAAACGGAGGAACGCTGCTGTGACTATACGAAATTGGATTAAATTTTTCATACGGGCTCTACTTTTAGGTGGCGCTATTACTGGACTTGTCGGACTGATTGTTCGTTGGGATTTTTTTTACTCATACTTATCAACCGGAGAATATGTCCAGTTTTTAGGTGCTTTTTTATGGATGGTATTTCTAGGATTTACGATGAGTGTTATCGCACAAATGGGCTTCTTCGCTTATTTAACCATCCACCAGTTCGGAGTCAATTTGTTTAGAACGTTGACACTCTGGAATTGGGTACAACTACTGTTGATCGTCGTCGTTCTCTTTGACTTAGTCTTTTTCAGATTCCGTCTGACTTCGGATGATGCAGGACGGACTGTTCTCTATATGGTGTTGCTAGGGATACTTGTAGGAACTGCTGCAGTAACGGCTTGGTTCAAAGCGCAGTGGACAAAAAAACATATCCTGATTTCCGCATTGTTTTTCATGATTGTCATAACAACTCTTGAATGGTTACCAGCTTTGATGGTCCGCAATGGAGAAGTCGACACATGGGTGACGATTATGCTATTCCCGCTTGTCGCTGTGAATTCCTATCAACTCCTCGCGCTTCCCAAATACAATCGGAAATCTGACGAGGACAAACAAAAATTAGATGCAAGAAAAGCAGAGCGTAGAAAACAAAAAGCTGCAAATGCAAAATAACAAAAGACGCACACTAGCGAAAATCGCCAGATGTGCGTCTTTTGTTATTCAGGAATCTTTTTGGTTTTGACATCTGTCGCAAATAATACATCTTCCACGGATTGAAATTCACGACTGGCTAGTAATCGATTAATATCATCCAATGTTGTTTTTCCTTTGCGCTCTAGGGCGGCAGTCAATATTTCACCTTTTTTATGGGGAGGGAGTTTTCCACCTTTCCAACGCAAAGTGGAACCGAGAGCATTTATTTCATGCTTCCATAAGGACTCTTGAAGTAGTTTTGGAAAGACTTCATCGCTTGTACGGAACCAAAGAGGTTTTTTCTCGAATAGAATCGAGAATTCCTCTAGCTGCTTAGTGAAGAGGGCAGAATCTTCTTCATAGGCGGCTCCTTCTTTACCTAAAAGAGCAACTGGAATATTCTTTTTGCGAATGAGTTCAGCAGAGTCCGGGAAGCGCATTGCCCAAGCAGTATCTACAAGTAGCAAAGGATAAGGGGCTTCTAGCTCTGCAATCCAGTTTTCAAGAGCGGAGTCACCAAAAGAAATATCCAAAGTCAGTGCTGAGCCGGATGTGCCTCTAACGACAACATCGGGTTCCTCTGTCAGTTTGAACACACTTAATATCTGCGGAGTTTTGATGGAAGAGGGCCATAATACGAGAATTAGCGTACAAATGATAATGATCCAACCTAACTTTTTTAGCACAAAAAGCTCCTTTCCAACATGTTTACTGTACTTTATGATGAAGGCTTGACCGTTATGCGCACCACATGCTATTATGTAAAAGTCGTCAATAGACGAAGAGAACACGATAAAAAAAACCTATTGCTATCTTTTGAAGTTGTGGTATAATTTTCGTTGTTCGATAAAAGCTAATACTATTATTCCGCAGTAGCTCAGTGGTAGAGCAATCGGCTGTTAACCGATCGGTCGTAGGTTCGAGTCCTACCTGCGGAGCCATTTTCCATGCCTATGCTTCCATAGCTCAGTAGGTAGAGTGCTTCCATGGTAAGGAAGAGGTCACCGGTTCGAATCCGGTTGGAAGCTCCAGTAATCTGTTTTGAACAGCTGGCGACTGTTTTGCGAAAAATATGGCCCCTTGGTCAAGCGGTTAAGACACCGCCCTTTCACGGCGGTAACACGGGTTCGAATCCCGTAGGGGTCACCATGTTTGTTCCAGTAATACATAGCAGATAAGCGATGTCGCCATGCACGCTTATTAACAATTAACCAATGGTGGGGTAGCGAAGTGGCTAAACGCGGCGGACTGTAAATCCGCTCCCTCCGGGTTCGGCGGTTCGAATCCGTCCCCCACCACCATTTTCCATGTATAGTCTTTTATAATAATGGTTATCTTAATTAGTAGTACTCCGGCGCAGAGATGAGCCGATTTTTTTAATTACTGGGGTATAGCCAAGCGGTAAGGCAACGGACTTTGACTCCGTCACTCGTTGGTTCGAATCCAGCTACCCCAGCCAATTTTTCAAACTTTGTTTGGAGCAATACAAAGTAATTGAAAATCCTAATTATTATATGACAAAACTCTTGAAATAATTAGAAAAAATGATCTTTTAACAAGTGATTAAAACGAACCGATAATTTAAATAGAACGACCTCGTCCCTTCCTAGTTCAACGGAAAGGGCTTTTTTGTCTTATACTTATCAACATGAATACTCACAGGTTCCAGACAGTTCCTGGATGAAAGAGGTGTCACATGAAGAACCATCAGGATATGATTCATAACTTAGTTAAACGTCAACCACAATTAGAGGTCTCGCAGTTATTGAACGACATCGTATACGCTATAGATAATTCTGCGATTGTAGCGATTACGGATAGAACTGGTGAAATTATTTATGCAAATGAGTTTTTCTCCAACCTCTCACAGTACTCTCAAGATGAGCTCATAGGGGCAAATCAGCGCATCGTCAATTCAGGATTTCATCCAAAATCATTTTTCAAAGAAATGTGGAAGACAATTGGTCAAGGGAGGATTTGGCGAGGAGAAATCTACAATCGAGCTAAAGATGGTTCTCACTATTGGGTCGATACCACAATTGTTCCTTTCTTAAATGAAAAAGGAATTCCGAAACAATATATTTCGATTAGACATGACATAACTGAAAAGAAAAGCATAGAAGTAACATTACGAAAACAAGCAGAGTTGTATCGGCTGATTACTGAAAACTCAGGTGACTATATTGCTGTGGTAGATGCAAATGGAAGAATTCACTACCAATCTCCTTCGATTGAGAAACTAATCGGCGGCTCAAATCCTGATGTATTGAAGGCAATGGTAAGTGAGGATCTCGACAACCTGAAGGACGCTCTTCATCGGATAAATCATTCACAGGTGCATGAGGTGTCAGTGGAGTTCCGTTTGAAAGTAAATCAAAACTGCGTTATGCAAATGAGTGGTAGTTTGTCACGTATTACAACTGAAGGGGAATATGTTGGATTCAGCGTATTGGTCATACATGATAATACGGCCGTAAAACAACAAGAAAAACTCATTTTAGACTTAACATCTATCGATCAGCTAACAGGCCTATTAAATCGAAGATCCTTTTTGAAAGGGTTGTTTGTTGAAATCGATCGAGCGAAAAATACGGACGAATTGCTTGGATTAGTCCACCTGAACATTGACAAATTGCGTTATGCCAATGAAACGTTTGGTCATGACCGGGGTGATGAAATCCTTAGAAAAATTGCAGAGCGCCTTGCTTTGCATCTGGATGGGGCATTGTGTGGGAGAACGGCTGGAGATGAGTTTGCTTTTGTAATGAAAAGTGATAAGTCCTTGGAAGAACTTTTTGACTGGACTTGTGCTTTGCAGAAAATAATAGAAGCACCTGTTGAAGTGGCGGGGCAATTATATAATCCTTCCGTAAGCTGTGGTCTGTCTGTGTATCCTAACCATGCGACTGAAGTACCTGGTTGGATTACAACGACACAGCAAGCGATGCAGTATGTAAAAGAACAAGGAGGCTCGGGAAGCGCAATTTTTGTTCCTGATATGTATTCAAAATCGTTAGACCGGATTATCTTAGAAAACGAGCTTAGGAAAAGTGTCAAAGAGGGACACTTTCTATTAGAATATCAGCCGAAAGTTGATCTGGATAAAGAAGTGATCGTTGGATTTGAAGCGCTAGTTAGATGGCAACACCCTGATCTTGGACGAATTCCTCCCGACAAATTTATTGGGATAGCAGAAGAAACGAAAATTATCATTCCTCTTGGAGAATGGATTTTAGAAGAAGCGTTTAAAAAAGCAAAGGAACTTCAGACTGTCTGTTCATTGCCTATAACAGTAGCGGTCAATCTCTCGGCGGTCCAATTAGAGAGTCCAGATCTCATTCCCTATGTTCGCTCATTACTGGAGAAGACTGATCTTGATCCTGCATACATAGAAATGGAAGTGACAGAGAGTGCTTTTGCAGACCGTTTGGAAATGAGTTCGTCTCTTAGACGATTGCGGGACCTTGGATTTGTTGTATCCATAGATGATTTTGGTACAGGGTTTAGCTCGTTCAGTTATATAAAGGAATTCCCTGCGGAAACATTGAAGATTGACATGTCTTTTGTTCGGGATGTTGAAACGAGTGAAAATAGTCGTGCGATCATAAAAGCAATCGTTACAATGGCGGACATTGCCGGCATGAATGTCATAGCAGAAGGAATTGAGACTGCTGAGCAAGCGAGTATTGTCAGACAGCTCGGTTGCAGAGAGGGACAAGGTTATTTTTATAGCCGTCCAATTCCATCTACAGAAATCCGTGAATTACTTGAAAAATTTTCGAAAAACGGTAATGACACTGAATAAATATTCAGTATATTGCTTGGTTGAGCCATTAGAAAGAAGCGGATACAATAGAAATGTCAGATAAAGAAAACTTCAGGGGGAAATAGACATGGAGAAGAACTTGAACATTTCAATGGTAGGCGTTCCGCTTGACTATGGACAGAGCCGAAGAGGCGTAGATATGGGGCCAAGTGCAATTCGTTACGCAGGTGCAGTGTCTCGTCTTGAAGCAATAGGCCATCTCGTGACAGATACGGGAGATATTGCTGTTCCAACGGGCGAGCGAGTTGGACAGGATATAGATGGGTTGAAAAACCTTGATGAAGTTACAAATGCATGCACGGAGCTTGCTGGACGTGTGGCTGAGTTGACGAAGAATGGACAATTCCCGCTTGTTTTCGGCGGCGATCATAGCATGGCGATTGGTACACTTGCAGGACTATCGGAGAAATACAATAATTTGGGTGTCATCTGGTATGATGCGCACGCTGATATCAATACAGAAAAAACATCGCCTTCAGGTAATATCCATGGGATGCCTCTTGCGGTTAGCCTTGGAATGGGGCATGATCGACTTGTAAACATCTATAAAGAGGGTCGGAAAATTAAACCTGAAAACGTCGTTATCATAGGAGCACGTTCTGTCGATCCTGGTGAACGCGAAGTGATTAAGGAATTGGGGATTAAAGTGTTCACAATGCACGAAATCGATCGTGATGGCATGACGTCTGTCATGAATCAAGCAATCGACTACTTAAAATCTAAAAATATTGATGGACTCCATTTGTCACTGGATTTGGATGGATTGGATCCACTATATACGCCAGGTGTTGGCACGCCTGTTCCAGGTGGCATCAGCTATCGTGAGAGTCATTTAGCAATGGAGATGCTTCAAGATTCAGGATTAGTCACTTCTGCGGAGTTCGTAGAAGTCAATCCGATATTGGATGATAAAAATGCAACTGCCGACGTAGCAGTTGGATTAATCGGTTCACTATTCGGTGAAAAACTTCTTTAAGATGAAATAATTGCACGTTGTGAAACTAATAGTTAAGTGTAAGAGAGGCATACAATACATGTGTGTCTCTTATTTTTTGGGAGTATTGTAGAAAGTAAGGAAATATTTTCTGCAATTTGGTAAAATGAATTTATATTTAAATGAAACCTGTAGACCCCTTCGTCCGTATAGAAGGGACAGCCGCAGCAGAAGCGGAGGATGAGAGTCTTTGGATGAGTTGATCAATAAACGAATAAATGAAGTGCTGAAAGGGAATCAAGATTCTTTTGAAGAGATTGTACTGCTTTTCCAGAACCGCTTATATCATGTCTGTTATCGGATGCTCGGAAGTCGGGAGGAGGCACAGGATATTGCGCAGGAGGCTTTCGTTAGGGCGTATTCAAATTTGCATACGTTTGACCAAAAGCGTAAATTTTCAACGTGGATTTTTCGAATTGCGACGAACCTTTGCATTGATAGAATCCGGAAAAAGAAGCCAGATTATTCTCTGGATGCGCAAGTTCCTGGTACGGAAGGGCTCGATATGTACTCACAAATTGCAGCCGCTGAGGATCTGCCTGAAGAGGAAGTCGAACGTATGGAGACACAAGAACGTGTTCAATACGAAATTGGACGTTTGCCAGAAAAGTATCGTTCTGTTATAACGCTTAGGTATATGGAAGAACTGCCACTCCAAGAGATCGCCGACATATTAGATCTTCCGCTGGGCACCGTAAAAACACGTGTGCATCGAGGGCGGGAAGCATTACGAAAACAGATAGGTACAATGTAGGAGGGGTAAGGATGACTAACTGTCCAAATGAGGTTGTCCAATATATGCACGAATACCTGGATGGAGAAATTGCTCCTGAACAAGAACAGGTATTAAACGAACATCTCGCTACGTGCGAAGAGTGCCAAATGCTATTCGATGAATTAAGTGAAGCGGTTGCGCTCCTTGAACTCGCAGATCCGATGCAAGCACCTGTTGGATTTGCTGAGGGAGTCATGACGCGATTACCGCAAAGTACACAACAAAAAAAGAAGACAGGAGTAAATCGCTGGTTACGCAAACATCCGATGTTGTCTGCGGCAGCATTATTTCTCATTCTAATGAGTGCGGCACTCTTTTCAAGTTACAATACTAACGAACAATTTTCAGTTACGATGCAACCGAACCTCGTAATTGAAGGAGATACAGTTGTCGTCCCTGCAGGCGAAGTGATCAAGGGAGATCTCGTAGTAAAGAACGGGGACTTACGTATTGAGGGACAGGTTGATGGAAATGTAACTGTCATCAGGGGAGAGAAGTATATGGCTTCCACCGCCGTAGTGACGGGTAATATTGAAGAAATCGATGAACTATTCGACTGGCTATGGTATAAGATGAAAACTGCATTTAAAGGTCTAACCCCGGACAAAACTGAAAATCAAGATACTGAGTAAGCGACGAGCAATTATGCCGGTCGCTTTTTCAGTAGGGGCGGGAACTTGGAGAACGGTTTTCCCGTCTAAGTACAGCATGTAAAGAATGCTCTATGGTATACTTAAGTAAGTGAAAAATTGTATGCAAAGGTAGGGGAAGCGCATGCCTGATTGGGGAATAATTACAAATATGAATGCTGTTGAAGTCTTGAAAGCCATTTTGGATGTGCTTCTCGTTTGGTTTGTTGTGTATAAACTCATCACAATTATCAAAGGAACAAAAGCTGTACAGCTATTAAAAGGGATTTTTGTTATTTTAATCGTCCGTATTTTGACTGAATTGCTCGGTCTAGATACCTTGAAATGGATGGTAGAGCAAGTCCTGACATTTGGTTTCTTAGCTGTGATTATCATTTTCCAACCTGAGTTGCGTCGAGCGCTGGAACAGCTTGGCCGAGGTAGACTGTTCGCTCGGACACAAATGCAGGAGGAAGAAGAGAGAGACCGTTTGATTAGTGCATTTACTAAATCGGTGAGCTATATGGCGAAACGACGAATCGGAGCGCTCATTACAGTGGAAAAAGAAACGGGCTTAAGTGAATACATTGAGACCGGTATCACCATGAATTCTGATATTTCATCAGAATTGCTCATTAATATCTTCATTCCGAATACACCACTGCATGATGGTGCAGTTATTGTTCAAAAAAACAAAATTGCAGCAGCAGCTTGTTATTTACCACTTTCGGAAAGCCCGTTCATCTCAAAAGAGTTGGGAACACGCCACCGAGCAGCTCTAGGGATTAGTGAAGTGACCGATGCGTTCACCATTATTGTTTCCGAAGAAACCGGTGCAGTTAGTGTGACAAGTGACGGCGATATTAATCGTAATGTCTCGATGGAAGAATTTGAACGGATTGTACGTCTCGCTTGGTTCGGAGACTCTACAGCTGTTAGTGCTGTAAACTCCATTTGGAAATGGGGGAAGAGAAAAAATGGATAAATTTATGGATAGTCCTTGGTTTTTGCGATTAACGGCACTCGCACTTGCGCTATCTCTCTTCTTTTCCGTACGTGCAGACGAGGAAAAAAAATCTCTTGCAAATGTAGGAGACTCAATGGGGATCATTCGTGATGTTCCTGTTGAAGTATATTACGACAACGAGAACCTCGTAGTTACGGGAGTTCCTGAAACAGTCAATATGACAATTTCAGGACCTACAAATTTAGTGCAGACTACAAAGTTGCTTAAAGACTTTACTTTAAAAGTCGACTTGCGAAGTATGCCGATGGGAAGCCATACGGTTCAAATTCAAACAGAAAATATTTCAGATAAAATCAAAGTCGAATTGGATCCAGCAACGATTGAAGTGGACATTGAAGAGAAAATCACACAATCGTTTAGAGTGGATCCAGAAATGAACGATAAGTTACTGGCAGATGATTTCGAACTGGTGAAAATGGAAGTGGACCCATCGACGATTGAAGTAACAGGTGCTAAAAGTGTTGTGGATTCCATCAGCTTTGTAAAGGTTTCTGTAACTGGTGACAATGAAATCAATGAATCGTTTGAGCAAAAAGGAAGAGTTCGAGTACTCGATCGGGATTTGAATAAATTGAATGTTACTATTGAACCTGAAGAAGTCACTGTAAAAGTGGATGTAGAAGCGTATCATAAAGAGGTGCCGATTTCCGTTAAGCAAAAAGGAAAAACGAAAGATGGAGTTACAGTTAACTCCTTAACTTCTGATGAAAAAATGGTTACCTTATATGGCCCTCGTAAAACGTTAGATGCTATCGATCAGCTGAACGTGGATGTAGATGTGAGTGAGCTTACCGGAAGCGGGAAGCAATCGATTGAATTGCCAAAACCAAAGGGTGTCCTCAAAATGTCTGTTGACAAAGTAAACGTCAATATTGACGTCAAAGTATCTCCAGAGGCAGAAAAGGAAAATGCTGATGGAGACAAGTCCGATGACGAAGCAAAAGTACCGTCTTCTGGAGACTCTACCAACTCAGATGTTGCAACAGAAGAACCTTCTACAGATGGACAGGAACCTACCACCGTCACTAAGAAGACTCGTAAATTCACTGGGATACAAATTGGAATAAATGGTTTAGACAAGAGTTTTAAAGGAAGAATTGTAAAGCCTTCGGATGGGGTAGCAGCAGTTACGTTAACGGGCGAAGAAAAAGTGATCGATGCGCTAACTGAATCGGATGTTATGGTGTTTGCAGAAGCTAAAAGTGTGAACCATGTAGGTGACCACGTTCTGCCGATTTTTGTGCAGGTACCATCGGATGTTCAATATGAAGTTAGTTTTAAAGATATTACAGTAATGGTTGAACAAGCGTAAAATACGCAGAATGGATAGGATCGAAAGGGAGAATGAAAATGACTAAGTATTTCGGTACGGATGGTGTAAGAGGCGTTGCAAATGCAGAATTGACTCCGGAATTGGCATTTAAGTTAGGTCGTTTCGGTGGTCACGTCCTCACGCAACATTCAACAGAGGTAGCACGTGTTCTTGTTGGAAAAGATACTCGTATTTCTGGTCAAATGTTAGAGAGTGCGTTAATCGCTGGGCTTCTGTCAACAGGAGTCGAAGTCATGACACTAGGCGTAATTAGTACACCAGGAGTCGCTTATTTAACGAGAGCCATGAATGCTCAAGCGGGTGTTATGATTTCAGCTTCACATAATCCAGTCGAAGATAATGGCATTAAATTCTTTGGAGCAGATGGCTTTAAACTGTCGGACGATCTTGAATCTGAAATTGAGCAGCTGTTAAATGCGGAGACAGATACGTTACCACGCCCAACAGGTGGCGATGTAGGAACCATTACAGAATACTTCGAAGGCTGTCAAAAATACAATCAGTATTTGAAACAAACAATAGACGGTGATTTTGAAGGCATGCACGTTGTCCTCGATTGCGCACACGGTGCAACTTCTACGATTGCGACACACGTGTTTGCAGATTTAGAAGCAGACCTAACTACTATGGGGGCATCCCCAAATGGTTTAAACATTAATGATGGTGTGGGTTCGACTCATCCTGAAGAACTCGCGAAGCTTGTACTTGAGAAGAATGCACAAATTGGACTTGCGTTTGATGGTGACGGAGACCGTTTAATTGCAGTCGATGAAACGGGAACGATAGTAGATGGAGACCAGATCATGTATGTCATCGGTAGTTATCTTCACTCAAAAGGCGCATTGAATTCAGATACGATTGTTTCAACGGTGATGAGTAATCTTGGATTCTACAAAGCGTTAGAAGACCAAGGAATCCAAAGTGCCCAAACAGCGGTAGGTGACCGCTATGTTGTAGAAGAAATGCGTAAAGGCAATTATAATCTTGGCGGCGAACAGTCAGGGCATATTGTTTTGCTGGACTATAATACAACGGGAGACGGTCTTATCACTGGACTGCAACTTGTGAATATTATGAAGCGAACAGGTAAGAAGTTGTCTGAATTGACGAGTGGTATGACAATTTATCCTCAAAAGCTTGTGAATATCCGAGTGACGGATAAGCATGCAGTAACGGATAATGCAAAAGTCGCTGCGATTATCAACGAAGTGGAAGTTGAAATGGCTGGAGAAGGACGGGTTCTCGTACGACCTTCTGGAACAGAACCATTAGTTCGTGTGATGGTGGAAGCACCGACAACAGAAGCGTGTGAAAGTTATAGCACCCGAATAGTAAATGTGGTCACTCAAGAGATGGGATTAGACTAACGTAAATGGATGAAGAACTGAAGTTCCTGGATTAAAAGGGCTTCAGTTCTTTTCAAAATTATCACATGAAATGTGTCCAGGGGATAAGGACGATTGTAGTAGGGAACGGGGGTGTAGGTGTGGACTACGAAAAGTATCGTAAACTGTTAGCTGGAAAGACAGAGGAATCTTTCACAAAGTGGGACACTCAAAAGATGGTGAATGAGTCCGAGCTCTATGCGTTTCTTCATACATTGAAAGGAACTGCTGGAACAATCGGACTTCATGATCTAGCAGAATTTTGCAGTGCACATTTAGAAATCTTGTCTCCAGATGATGAAACAGGTATTCCAGTCTCTTCTTTAAAGAACTTTAAAAAGAACATTCGTCTACTGGTTAATGGTGACAAGAAGAAAAGACGGGATATCGTATTGCCGGACTTATATGTGAATCATTTTGACCAAGAGACCTTCATTTTACTCATAGATGACGATTTGGAGTTCGTGTCATTCGTAAAGGAATTGTTGGAACAGCTAGGCGCGCAAGTTCTTGTCGCCATGAATGGCAAGCGCGGTATACAGCAATTTTACGATATGCAACCGAATATGGTGATGATTGACTTACAACTACCGGATATGACGGGGCTGGAAGTCTATAAGAGGATTTGTGATACTGCAAGTGATCGGCATGTAATCTCCATCTTAATGAGCAGTAACCATTCCAATGAAGTGATTAGCCAAGCGTATGATGCAGGGGTGATGGATTTTATAAGAAAGCCATTTGAACTGGATGTATTTGTACCTTTTGTATTTAATCGAGATAAATTACGGAAAGCAATTAGTCAATCCATTACGACAGACGGATTGACTGGTGTAGGTAATCGAAAACGGTTAGATGAGATGCTAAAATACTGTGAAAGACTCTCGCAACGCTCTGGCGTGCCATTCTCTGTTGTAATGATGGACTTAGATCATTTTAAAAGTGTAAATGATACATATGGACATCACACAGGAGATGAAGTTCTCAGGGCTTTTAGCAGGATCGCCCTCGACGAAAAACGGGAAACCGACTATATCTTCCGTTATGGAGGAGAAGAATTTGTCATGCTCATTACAGGTGACAAAGAGGAAGCAAATACATTCGTAGAACGTTTGCGTGAGTCCTTCAACAAGCTTGTGTTCGAAGATGGCGATCGCTCATTTTCTGTCAAGTTTTCAGCAGGAATCGCGGAATATGAAGGTAGATTGGAAATGCTTCTTATTGAAGCAGACCAAGCGCTCTATCAAGCAAAACGCACTGGGCGGAATCGAAGTGTGATTTTTGATAAGAGTATAGTCCAAGTAAAGCGTAAACTTCAAGTCATTATTGTCGATGATGACCTTCTGATCCGGACGATGCTGGAGGAAGAACTGAGTGGATGGAGTTTACCTGATATTGAGTTGTCTGTGAAGTTGTTTGAAGATGGAGTATCATTTCTAGCAGCAGATTGGTATGAACCGGATACCAACTTCATTATCCTTCTGGACGGCATCATGCCTGGAATGGATGGACTTGAAGTATTGGAACGACTAAAGAGAAGACCCGATACAAACAATGTCTTAGTTTCAATGATGACGGCCCGCACGAGTGAAGAGGATATTAAGTCTGCACTTTGGCTAGGCGCCGACGATTATCTGATGAAACCTTTCCAAAAGAATGAAATTCTATCTCGAATCCAGAATTTATCATCTAGAATGTTTTAATACAAATTTGACTAGACCAGGAGGATCGCTCATGGAAGAAGGCAAGAAGATATTGGTGGTCGACGATGAAGAGATTTTACGAATGCTGATCGCTGATACGCTTTCTTTTGAAGGGTATGCGGTGGAAGAAGCGCAGGATGGACAAGAAGGATTCGACAAAGCGGCAACTGGTCAATACGATGTCATCCTCCTTGATTACATGATGCCAAAATTAACAGGGCCAGAGGTCTTAGAACGCTTACAACCGCTCCAACTTGGAATCCCGATAATTATGCTGACTGCAAAAGCTCAGCAATCAGATCGTGACTTAGCTGCTCATTTTGGAGCAGATTATTTCATGCCTAAACCATTCAGCCCTTCTGAACTTGTTGCACTGGTAACACAAGTCTTGGAAGAGGCTATGTAAGACAAACAAAAACGCTAGCTCCTTAATTGGGAGCTAGCGTTTTTGCGTCTTCACGCTTTAATCGTGTATTTGTTCCGTAAGTAGATAGCAGAGCCATTCAAAAGAAATAGACTGATGAGCAACACAATGCTAGCGGCTGCAGCTAAGTGAGCATAGTCTGCAACCAGTGCTGCGTCCAATGTCCAGTAGTAGATTTGCATCGGTAAGACCGTGAAACGATCTAAGATTCCACCTGGGAACGGGATAAGTAACGCGGGTATTCCTAGGACAACAAGCGGTGCTGTCTCTCCAATTGCTCTTGAAAGAGCTAAGATTGCACCTGTCAAAATTGTTGGTAAAGCGACTGGCAAAATAACAGATTGAATGGTTTGCCACTTGGAAGCGCCTAGTGCGTAGGAAGCATCTCCGAGCTGATGCGGAACAGATCGAAGTGCTTCTTGAGCTGAAACAATGACGATAGGGAGAATGAGCAACGATAAGGTCAGGCCCCCAGCGAGTACGACACTTCCAAATCCGAGTGCTCTCACAAATACCGTCAATCCAAGAATTCCGAAGACAATCGATGGGACACCTGCAAGATTCCCAATATTGGTTTGTATGAACGTTCGGATTTTACCATTCTTTGAATAGAGTTCTAAGTATACGGCTGAACCAATTCCAATCAGCATTGTTACAGGAACAACAACAGCTAGCAACCAGAAAGTACCGAGTACGGCTCCCATAATCCCAGCTCGTTCAGGTGTAGTGGAAAAACGTCCTGTTAGGAAATCGAGTGAAAGCCAACTCAAGCCTTCGGAAGTAATTCGAACTAACAAGATGCCCATGATGACAATTCCAAACAGAGCAGCAGCTCCAAACACTATTTTAGCTGAGCGGTCTGCGAGAAGACGGAAACGAATTCTAGATGAATTTGGCGATTGTCGTGTATGAAGCATATTAGTACACCTCCCTGAACTTACGCGCGATTTTCCCTGCCAGTAAGTTCATCAGTAACGTCGTTGCAAATAACGTCATCGCGACAGCGTACAAGCTATAGTAAACTGTAGATCCTGCTGCCGCATCACCACTTGTAACTTCTACGATATAAGCTGTCATTGTTTGCATAGACTCTGTGATGTCGAACGTGAAGTTTTTAGAACTGCCACTTGCAATTGCGACGATCATCGTCTCTCCGAGTGCACGTGAAATCCCCAGTACAAAGGAAGCGATGATGCCGGATAATGCAGCCGGTACAACCACTTTCAGGGCTGTTTCCAGTTTGGTGGAACCGAGTGCTGCCGAGCCTTCACGCATTGCTTGAGGGACTGAGCGCATCGCGTCCTCTGAAAGTGAAGCAATCATCGGAATGATCATGACACCCATTACCAAACCAGGACTCAAAATATTCGTAGCTTCTAAGCTAGGTATCCATTGTCGAAGCAATGGAGTAACAAATGTGAATGCAAAGAACCCATAGACGATGGTCGGCACACCTGCAAGCAATTCCAGTGCAGGCTTCAGGACGCTCCGTACCCGACGTGAAGCATATTCACTCAAATAGATTGCTGCCATGAGACCGATTGGACCCGCCACCAAGATCGCAATCCCAGAGGACACAAGTGTCCCCATGACAAGGGGAAGTATACCAAAGGCGGGTGTTTGACTAAGTGGTTTCAGCACAGTTCCAGTGAAGAAGTCGAGTATTGGCACTGTTTTAAAAAACTCAATAGCCTCTGTCAATAAAATAATGAGAATGCCTACCGTCGTTAGTACGGATAAGGAAGCGAGCAGGAACAGAAATCTTGGAATCCAGACTTCAATTGTTTTTCTGAACGACTTCTTATCCTGATTGTGACGGATAAGGTCACGAATGCCGCTACTGCTACTTGAGCTTGCTTGGAATGGAGATGTCATAACCTCTCATCCTCCTTTTCTACGATGAGTGGCGATGTTTTACTTATCACCTAGTGAATTCAGGAAGTCCAAGTTCTCTTTACTCTCAGCTTCCGGAATCGGTGCAAATCCAGTTTCGCCTGCCATCTTATTTGCATTTTCCAGGACGTATTTTGCGTAGTCGAGCACTTGTGGTTTCTCTTTTGCGTGTCCGACATTCAAATACGTAAACACAGGACGTGTGAATGCTGCATAGTCTCCATCTTCTGCGATTGTTTCAAGTGAAGGTTCAACCGGTCCGTTCCCGAAGTCTACAGGGACTGCTTTTAGTTTCTCTTGGTTACCTGCGTAATAGCCAAATCCGAAAAATGCAATACCGTTCTTATCGTCTGATACGAGTGAAACGAGTGTTGAGTAATCTTGTTGCAAGTTAACAGAGGACTTTAAATCTTGTTCTTCCAACACTTTTTCATAGAAGAATTCGTAAGTTCCATGGTTTTCGTTCGGTCCCATTGCCTTGATTTCTTCGTCAGGCCAAGAAGGATCCAGATCCGACCATTTTGTTACCTCACCGTCTGCTGTAAAAATACTTATAAGTTGTTCAGGTGTCAGTTGATCGACCCAATCGTTCTCTTTGTTGACGACGAACGTAAGACCGTCGAGTGCGAGCTTGAGTTCTTTCACGTCAATCCCCGCATCCTCTGCAGCTTGAGTTTCTTCATCTTTTATAGTACGAGAAGCATCGTTGAAATCTGTTCCATCTTTTACAAGGAATTTCTTGAAACCAGCACTCGTGCCGGCGCGACTTACTTCTACAGAGACGCCTTCTTGCTCATCGAGCATGTAGTTTTCAGCGAGTTTTGCCATGAGCGGGTAAACCGTTCCAGATCCATCGATGAGAACACTTCCTTCAAGTTCCGAAGATGCAGTTGCGGAAGCAGTGCCACTTTCTTCGTCCTTTGCGCTACAAGCAGTAAGTGCGAGAGCCGCCACTCCGATTAGAATGGTTTTTTTAATGGATTTGATCAATGAATGTTCTCCCCTTTGTTTATGTTTTGTGTGCCTTTCAACTTTTAGTATAGGGATGGAGTGTAAAGGCAGTATGGGAGAAGTGTAAAGACTGTGTAAAGATGGGGGGAGGGGGGAGAACCCGCCTGTTGCCATGGTGAAACCCGCTCGTATTGGCGGTCAACGCGCTCGTTCTGGCGGAGAACCCGTTCGTATCGGCGGTCAACGCGCTCGTTTCAGCGGTCAACCTGCCCGTTCCGGAGGAGAACCCGCTCGTTCCGGCGGTCAACCCGCCCGTTTCCGTGGAGAACCCGCCCGTTCCGTTGGTCAACCCGCTCGTTTCGACGGTCAACCCGCCCGTATTCGCGGAGAACCCGCCCGTTCCGGCGGCCAGCCCGCTCGTTCCGGAGGAGAACCCGCCCGTATCGGCCATCAACCCGCCCGTTCCCACAACCAACCCCAATCAAAAAAGCCACCGGGCGATGCAGGAAACTTCCTGCTCACCCAGTGGCTCGTGTTACTCATCATTCGTAGGATATAAAATTCGCCCGTCATCCACTTTCAGCGTTTCCGCAACGGTTTCAGAAAGTGTACGAAGCGGATAAGGCTTCGTCATATAATGACTGATTCCAAACTTGCGGGTCAACTCTTCTTCACGTTCCAGCGCTGAAGAAATAATGATTGGGATTTGACGTGTCTCGACGTCACCCTTCAACATGCCGATTAAATCCCAACCGGTTAGCTCCTCTTGAAGCATTAAGTCGATGACCATGCAGTCTGGCTGATGTTTCTTCGCATAAGCGAACGAACTCACGACGTCGTGAAAATGGAATACCTCATATTCATGCGCTTTCAATTCTTCTTCTAGCAAAAGAGCGATGCTTGGATCATCTTCGACTACTACGATGGCGGGCAAGTCAGAGCGTTCGGGCAAGCGCGCCGGGGATGGTTTTAATGGAAGTGTAAAGCTGACTGCAGTGCCCACGTTTTCCTCAGACTCCACTGTTATTTCACCACCATGTTTTTCGATGATCTTTCGGCATATCGCAAGACCCAGTCCGGTGCCACCGATTTTTCTTCTATACGTATTATCAAATCGATAGAATTTTTCAAACATATGCTTCAATTCATCCGCCGGAATGCCAAGTCCTTGGTCCTGGACGGTGACTTTTAAATGATTACCTTGTTGAGCAAGTGTCACACGTACATCTCCACCATCTGGAGAGAACTTAATGGCATTGCTGAGCAAATTCGTGAAAACCTGAACAAGACGATCCGAATCACCCATGCATATAGTTTGTTCATCATTCACCTGTAATGCAATCGAATGATGATCCTGTGCTGGGAAGTTCTGAATGGTCTGCTGTGCGATGTCCACAATGTCCACTTCTTGCATCGTGTATTCCTGGTTCCCTGATTCCATGCGCTGCACGTCCAAAAAGTCGTTGATAAGAGAGGTCAGACGCTTTGCTTCTTTATAAATTGCATCAAGATAACGGGAGCGCCTTGTACTATCCATCTCTTTACCAATGAGTAATTCGGTAAATCCAAGAATACTTGATAGAGGGGTACGTAGTTCATGACTAACCGTTGAGACGAGCTCTGTCTTCATTTTATCTACTTCGAATGCTTGTGTAATATCCCTGTGGACAAACAGCGTGCCAATCCGCTGTCCTTCATAGTGTACAGGAGATCCATATAGCGAAATCACTTTCGCTTCTGAGCCTTTGACTGTATAGACCGTCTCTGCAAGTCCAGAAGTTTCGTCTTCTAGAGAAGCATTTATAAAGTTTGTGAGCGCCTCCGGGTTAGTGGATAGTTCAGCCATTCGTTCTTTCCAGTCCTGCTGAGAAAGCGTTTCAGAAGGCTGATCAATTAAAATCGATAACGCTTGGTTCACTTGAACAGGGGAGCCTTCCATAGAGATGAACTGAATCCCTTCTTCTAGATTATCGAGTATCGTCCGGTTCAATTGACGCTCCTTACTAATGAGTTCATGTTGATCGATTCGGTCAATTGCAAACGAAACACGGCTCGCAAGCGCGAATAAGTCTGCCTGATCCTCTGCTGAAAATTCCCGTGATGAACTACTAAGTACGAACAGTGCTTTAAAAGTTTGACCGGTAACGTGTGGTGCAGCGTAAAAATCATAAGAGATTGAGCTGTCTTTCAATACACGCTCAACTTGGAAGTAGGGCTCTTTCTTTAAACGTTCAAGAGCAGCTTGCGCGAGCTCATCAGGATAGTTTGCAAATGCCTCTTCTGAAAATCCTTGTAACACATGCTGATTAGTCGAAGGCAGATAGATCATTCCTTGGTCAATGAAAAACAGTGTATCCAAGTAGTTAAGGGTTGAGGTTGCAATCCCTTTTGCATCATCTGAAAAAGAGAGCTGATGACTCAGTCCGTTATAGCGTTCTAAACGTGTTTTTGAATTGTGCGCTTCTGTGAGAGCACTTTCGAGTTGTTTCTTCTGGTTGAATAATTCATCCTGCTGAGAGAGTAACTCTTCTTGTTGGGACAAAAGTTCTTCGTTTTGAGCCAGTAATTCTTGTTCTTTCACTTGTATCGTTTCCATCATTCCTGCAAATGAACGGGAAAGTGATCCCAGCTCATCTTCCCGGATTTCGGGTTCATAATTCACGTCCTGATCGGACATATAGCGTTCAGTCGCGGATGTCATGGATTCAATCGGTGATATGAGTTTACTGACGACTCGCCAACTGAAGAAAACGAGGAATAGGAGCACAACAATTCCTACAAGCAGAATAGCTAGATAGAGCTGATTCAACTGCTGTTCGGATTTTTGATAAAATTCATCTCGATCATCTTTTGCCTGCTGTTCGTATTGGTCTGCATACTTGATGAACTGATTGACTGAAAGATTTGTCCCGGCACCAGACAATTCACGCAAGCCTTCGTAGTCATCGTTGTCTACTAATTGTACGGCTTTAGGAAGAATAACCTTTTCGAAATTAGAAACGAATCCTTTGATTTCATTGGTGAATTGTTGTTCTTTCTCTGTTAACTCAATCGCGTTCAATCTGTTGTTTAACTCATCAATTTTACGAAGTTCTTTATGAGCTGATTTCAGTTCGTGTTCGAGTTTGAACGCGTAGAATCCACGGGTTCGAAAGAAGAGATTAGTGATGCTGTCGGAGAGTTCACTAATTACTTTTGCTTTCTCAGTTTGTGCAACTAGCTTTTCACTCCGTTGTTCAAACGTGGAGGTGCTATAGAAATAAGCGGCTCCAAGTAATAGAAGTAATCCGATCGAGAGCGCTGCAATAATTCTCATATAATAGGTACGAATGCTCTTTCTAGGCACGGTACACCTCATTATCTTTTAATTTGATACTCCTATTCTATCACGCTAGTAAAATGTGCGTAGTAGTTTTTTCTATTGTAATAGAAAAATAAAAAAACGGGCTATTCCCCTACATTAAGAAGGGAATAGCCCGTTTATAGTTCATCCAAAACGTCCGTTTACATAATCATCGGTCAAATGACTGGATGGTCGCTCGAAAATCGCTTCAGTTCGATCGAATTCAACTACTTCCCCATGCAAGAAGAAGGCAGTACGATCGGAAATTCGTGCAGCTTGCTGCATATTGTGCGTCACAATGACAATAGAGACGTCTTTCTTCAACTCGCCGATCAATTCTTCCACTTTGTTTGTGGACACAGGATCTAGAGCGGATGTGGGTTCGTCCATGAGTAAGACAGAAGGTTCGATTGCGAGTGAACGTGCGATACAGAGTCGTTGCTGTTGTCCACCAGAGAGTCCGAATGCACTGGAGGACAGGCGGTCTTTCACTTCATCCCATAGAGCGGCTTTCTTCAGACTGTTCTCTACGATTTCGTCCAACATGGCCTTTTTACGGATGCCATGAAGCTTTGGTCCATAGGCGACATTGTCATAAATCGATTTCGGAAATGGATTTGGCTTTTGGAACACCATACCCACTTCGGATCGAAGACGTTCCACGGTTGCATGTAAAAGATCTGTTTCTTTAAATTTGGCGGTACCAGCAATCCTTACGGCAGGATCGGTCTCGACCATTCTGTTCAACGTTTTTAAATAGGTGGACTTGCCACATCCAGAGGGGCCGATGATTGCAGTCACTTCGTTTTCATAAATCGTTAGATCGATATTTTTTAGTGCATGAGTGGTTCCATACCAAACGTTCAAACCTTCCGTTGTAAAAATCGGAGCGGGCGCTTCAGTTCGTGCAACGACCCGTAACCGTGTGGCAGGTCGGTAATTTGTCAATGTAGTCATGTTCGCTGCCCCTTTCTCGTAACTTCTTCATCAGTATAGAGAAGAAGTGTTGAGTTGGTATGAAGGCAGTGTAAAGATTGTGTAAATATTGTTCACTCGAAAATGTATTTAAGTGCTTTCAGTGCCTGATCAGGTGTTTCTACCGTCGCATGGGCTTTTCTAGATAGTTCTTTGAGCGCGTGGTGATGCTCATAAGGACGGATTAAAATCAACGGCTTGTTGAGTGCAACCGCAGTGCTTGCATCCATTGCCGTATTCCATTGCTTATACTTTTCTCCGAATAACGCGATGACAAGGTCGCATTTCTTAAGGAGCAATTCCGTACGCAAGTTATTAAAGCTCGACGCAGCAGCATCTTTTGCCACGGCATCGTGTTGCTTCCCGAGAATTTCCTCTCCGATATTGTCCGAACGGTCGTGGTCTTCCATTGGGCCATAAAACGTGACGGGTAAACGAAGGGCCGCTGCTTTTTCTTTAATTTCCTCACGCCATGAACTGTGGATTTCACCTGCTAAATATACCGATAATTCCATTTGGATCTCCTCCTCGATTCTAGTGATTTCATTGTAGCAGAATATTGCCTCAAATTGTCGGGGCGAGTACACTAAGGAAAAAGGAGTGCGATGGGGATATGAAGACGATCTGGCATAATGGCAAGATTTACACGATGCAAAAAGAAGGCGAGACAGTAGAAGCTGTATTGACGGAAAATGGGACGGTTCTTGAAGTAGGGACCTTCGATACTTTACGCGCGCAAGCAGATAATGAAGTGGATTTGCAAGGTGCTGTCATGTATCCAGGGTTCATCGATAGTCATATGCATATGATTGGGCACGGTAGCCGATTGTTACAATTGGATCTGTCATACGTCAATTCTGCAGAAGATATGCTTAAGAGACTGAAAGAAGCCAATGAGAATCATCCGGCAGGTGAGTGGTTTACAGCGGACGGATGGAACGAAAATAACTTCTTAGACCGTCGAATTGTAACTCGTTCTGAGCTGGACGCAATTAGCACGTCGCCTATGTTTTTGAAACGCACATGTCGTCATGCTGCGCTTGCCAATTCGAAAGCTTTGGAACTGGCGGGTATCACGAAAGATACGCCTGATCCGGGCAACGGTACGATTGTGAGGGATGACTCAGGAGAAGCGACGGGACTACTACTTGAAGGTGCCGCTGATCTGATAGAAGCAGTCATACCGGTGCCAGACGAAGCGGCACTCACGCGGGCGTTACAAGCATCCGTTGAAGACTTGTTGGCTCGTGGGATTACAGGTGCTGTGACGGATGACCTTGGTTATTATGAAGACTACCGCAACCCGCTTCAGGCGTTTCGGAATGTGATTGGTGAGGACAAGTTGAAATTCCGTGCGCATTTGCTGCGCCGTTCGACGGTCTTTCAATTACTGATGGAAGATGAGGCGACTTATGATGAACCTTGGATCCACGGCGGAGAGATGAAATTCTTCATCGATGGGGCGCTTGGCGGTAGAACCGCGCTTCTTAGCAAACCCTATTCCGATGATCCAGGAAATTCAGGGATGGCAGTGCTGACAGATGAAGAAATCCGAGAAAACGTCGCGGTTGCAAGGAAGTATTGTGAAGCGGTCGCAGTTCATACAATTGGTGACAAAGCGTTGGAAAAATTGCTTGATGTGATAGAAGTAAACCCACCTGCAGCAGGAAAAAGTGATCGCATCATCCACGTCAATGTTTTGAGTGATGAACTGGTAGATCGTCTTGAGAAACTTCCGGTCATTCTAGACATTCAGCCAGTGTTTGTACCATCTGACTTCCCTTGGGCCAAAGACCGCCTCGGTGAGGATCGGATGGATTGGGCGTACGCATGGAAAAAACTGATTGACCGTGGCTTCATATGCGGTGGGGGTTCGGATGCCCCTGTCGAAGAAGTGGATCCATTGCTCGGAATCTATGCAGCTGCAACCCGTCGGAAGCCAGGAGAAACGCACGAAGGCTATCTTCCTGATGAGAGGCTGAGTCGCTACGAATCTGTTGCTCTATTTACTTCAGGTAGTGCGGCAACCATGGACAAAGCGGACAGTCGCGGTAAAATCGCAAAAGGTTATGACGCCGACTTCACCATTCTGGATCGGGACTTGATGACAGTAGAAAGTGAGAACATGCTGAAAGCGAAAACCGTCATGACCGTTGTGGCAGGAGAGATTATGTATAAAGGTTAGTAAAACGTATACTTTATAGTTGAACCTGAACTTCTAATCCTACATTTAAAAAATGGGATTAGAAGTTTTCCTTTACTATTAAGTTTTTGGGAAGTAGTTCGATAATTCTCATATAAATGTTATGATTGTGAGGATAGATTATTTTATTCAGCAAACGAACGCAATTGATATTTAACGAAAATATAGCTATTGATAATGTAGGAAAACCAGTTGCACCATCATTTTGACCTAACTCCACCTTGGTTTTGATTCGCCTTCTATCTGATAGATGAATATAAATAGGTTCTACTAATACGTGTCCCCGAAAATAAAAATAAAACATGCAGGTGATCCATTATGGCAAACGACTTAGAGAGTTTAACGAAAACTCCACTTCTTTATACTAGAGATAATATGATTTATAGGGTTAGCGAAAGATTCTTACACTTAACTGGCTATGAAGAGTGTGAGTTGATGGGGAAATCTCTTATAGAAGTAGACAAATTATTAAAATCTGAACATCAAATAGCGTTCCAGGATATTAAAGATAGCTATTATCTCCATATTTTTAATAGCAATAACGTTCCATTAGAAGTTAAAGTTAGCTCTGATATCTTAGATAATGAAGACCATAAAGTTTATCACTTTGAAGAACAGAACAATCTAGCGCTAGAATTCTTGTTAACTAATTTTGGCGGTAGCGAAACGAATAAAAATGGATCTACAGCAATATTTAGCTATCCGGATTGTATTCTGCTTAGCCATGATGAAAACTACATCCCAACATTGCACTTGATGGGTATTGCTTCTGACAATCCGATAGGCAAATGTCCATCATTCTCGACTAGTATTTTAGATTTACTTAAACGAGGGACTTCTTTTCATGAATTTGAAGTGGAATCACGCGGCTCTAACGGATCAGCCACTTATTGGGACATTGATGTGAAAATGATAGCAGGAGATGGTACAAAGCAGTATGCTGTAACTTCTTTTTATGACGTTACGGAGAAAACTCGAGAAAGAAAACTTCTCAGAAAGCAAAGAAGCGAAATGGAATTCATTGTAGACAATATGTCAGATGCCATAATGATTCTAGATAAGGACGGAAAGTATACGTATGTAAATAAAGTGGGCAAGCAAGTTCTAGCTCCAGGTAACCCAGATATAGAATCAGATCATGCTTTTGAAATGAATGATACAAGTAAAGAGAAATCATCATTTGAAGATACTCCTGAACAAAGGGTGTTAAGAGGAGAAAAACTTACTAAACATATAGTTATTGGAACAAGTGAACTGCCGACTACTTACTATGAATGTGACGGTACACCTATCTATGATGAGCAAGGGAATATAGATGGTGGGATTCTGATCTATAAAAATATAGAACCAGGTTATAAAATCGAAGAATATAGAGCGTTGCAAGAAAGTGTAGAAGAGATTTCTATGTACTATGCATCATTTTCTCACAAAGACTATAAAATTAATTATCTCAATCAGTTTTCATTGAAAGCCTTTAAAGAAGAATGGCCAGAGATAAAAACGGAGTCGGATATAATTGGGAAAAACTTTTTTAATTACTATAGAACCGAAGATTTAGAAGAATTGACTCAAGATATTAATAAATCGATTGAAACTCAATCCTCATATTTGCATAAACTCGAGTTTACTAAAGATGGAAAAACATATCATACGAAAACAATTTTTCAGCCTATTATCAACCAAAATAATGAGGTAGAAAAGATAATTGCTTTAGGAATAGATATATCGGATGAAGAACTAGCTAACAAAACCATGGCTAAGCTTCTTAAAGCTCAAGAAGAACTATTCATCAACACCTCTCATGAACTTAAGACTCCATTAACGGTAATATTCAGTGGCGCTCAATTATTGAATTTATATTTGGAACATGATTCTTTAGAAGACCATAGAGAAGATATAAAAAGTGTAAGTAAAATGACAATAGGGAATTGTTATAGGCTGACCAGACTCGTAAATAATATATTGGATATTTCCAAAATAGAATCCGGACTACATGAACTGAACTTATCTACTTACAATATTGTAGCGATAATAGATGATATTGTAGATTCGGTATCAGACTATACAAAGTCCCAAGGCATCAAGATAATATTTGATCCGGAACTTGAAGAACTGAATATGGCGGTGGATGTCTATAAATTTGATAGGATATTACTTAACCTAATTTCGAATGCTATTAAATTCTCTATTCCAGGTGAAGTCATATTAATAAGGCTAGTGAAAAAAGACAAGCATACTGTGAGCATCTCTGTAACAGATGAAGGCATAGGAATAGACCAACAGAATATAGATGCGATTTTTGAGAAATTCACACAGTTGAACAGGAATTTAAATCGCATAGCTGAAGGTACTGGACTAGGTTTACCCATAGCCAAATCTTTGACTGAGCTACATGGAGGTAGTATTCGTGTAGAGAGCATTGTAGATGAAGGGAGTACATTTACTATAGAACTTCCTATTAAAAGAATAGATACTACAAATAGTAATCAGGCCCATAAAAGTAGCATGGATAGAGATGAGTTAATAAAATATGAGTTTTCGGATATCTATTTATAAAAGTAAAAGTGTTTTGTGATAAGAGACCTGATTGTAATGAAGTAAATAATAGCGTATCTGTGTGAGAAACAATCATGAATGCCTAAACATCCAAAGAGAGTGCGCGGTTTGAGTTTTTCTATTTGGCGGGCTGCCGAATCGGTGAAATGGCAAAATCGAACCGGGAAGATATTGACTTCAGAGGGAACTCAGTCATTGTCCATGGAAAAGTGAAAAAACGAGAATTTAGGCTCAATCTAGTTGGAAAATGAGATACGATCTCTACACCAAATACTTTTAAAAGGTATTTTTTACATGAAAAGTTCTTCGATTATTGGTGAGTTTAATGAAATTGAATAAATAGTGAAAATGGTTGTTGCGGTGTAAAACTTTAATTAGTCACTATGCCGCAAACGGGCCAGCGCGACAAGTTCT
>NZ_JWIB01000026.1 GCF_000813425.1 Sporosarcina sp. ZBG7A | reverse complement strand
GGGCCAGCGCGACAAGTTCTGTGATAAATGCCTTTGGCATGAAAACACAGGAAATTCATCATGTGAATTTCAACTCTACAACGAAGAATAGGAATGACGAAACCATGTTTTCCAAAACTATTCCATCAAGACTCCTGCGTGCGTTATGAGTGACAGTTCATGAGGTTCGAAGCACAGGTAGAGTCGGCAGAAGGAAGGCTGGAGCTATTCTTTAGAAAAGGTATGCTAACTGATATGCCGGATGGCTGAAAAACTAGATAGGGTGAGCATGTTCCCCCCTGAAGGAACTGACGAACTTCTGAATTAAAGGGTCTACAGTTTGAACATAGTGAAAGCTATGTCCCATCCAACGATGGGGTGAGTGATGTAAAGTAAAATTTGGCCCTCTGAAATACATTATACTGAACAAAGGCAGTATCAAGCTCACAGGCTTAAAAGAAGCACCTACGTCTAGTATTAAAAGCTAAGTTGTAAGGTACTTGGGAAGCAAGAGACGTTGAAACGAGGACTGTCATCCGAAACGTTTGCGATAAGGTAACAACTGAAACGCATTTACTTTTGTGAAGGTAGGGGTACGACTAATGAAGCTTCTGTAATAGAAGTGGAGGAACAGCCCCAAGTCTACCGAATGAGAACGATTATTTTCTTCACGTGAATGACACCGATCGGGTAGGAATGTGGGAACATCACTCAATTGGAGGGATGCCACAGTGTCAACTTTGAGATATTGGGATTACTACAATATGACGGGAATTTTCACGGATTTATATGAAAGAGCTAGTCAACAGGATACGTTCAGTCGTCTCTACGAGATTATCATCTCTAGAGAAAACATCCTTCTGGCTTATCGTACGATTAAATCCAATAAAGGGTCTAAGACCCCTGGTACTGATGGAAAAACCATCAAAGATATCAAAGAGCTTTCGGAAAGTGAATTAGTGAAAACCATTCAAACAAAATTGGAGAATTACCAACCTAAGAAAGTTAGAAGAAAATGGATTGAAAAAGATAATGGTCAATTTAGACCTCTTGGAATTCCATGTATGCTTGACCGCATTATTCAACAGTGTTTTAAACAAGTCCTTGAGCCAATTGCTGAAGCTCATTTCTACAAACACAGCTATGGGTTCAGACCGTTAAGGTCTACTCGTCATGCCATGGCCAGAGTACAATTTCTCATCAATCAGGCTCATTTGCATTACGTAGTGGATGTTGACATCAAAGGGTTTTTCGATAATGTAAATCATACACTTCTTATCAAACAATTATGGAACTTAGGCATTCAGGATAGAAAAGTATTGGCTTGTATCTCCAGAATGTTGAAAGCTGAGATTGATAAAGAAGGGATTCCATCTAAAGGTGTTCCTCAAGGCGGAATTTTATCGACTCTACTATCGAACGTGGTGCTCAACGACCTTGACCAATGGGTTGCAGGTCAGTGGGAGTTCTTTCCTCTCAAAAAAGATTATAAATCAAAAGATAGCGAAAGGTTTGCTAAGAAACGTACAGCTCTTAAAGAAGGGTACCTCGTACGCTATGCAGATGATTTTAAAATTCTCTGTCGTGATGGAAAGACAGCTCAAAGATGGTATCACGCAGTAAAATTGTATCTCAAAGAGCGATTAAAACTAGATATTTCACCAGAGAAGTCACAAATTGTGAATTTGCGGAAAAGAAAGTCTGAATTCTTAGGTTTCACAATAAAAGCAAACAAGAAAAGAAATAAGAGAGTTGCCCATACGGGCATTAAACGTAAAAAGAGGGAGAAACTCAAAGAACAAGCTAAAGTTCATATCTTACGGATAAAAGCCTCCCCAACCACTCAAAATGTTTTACGTTTTAATAGTTTTGTTTTAGGTATTCACAATTATTTTAACGGAGCTACACATGTCAATCTAGAATTCTCACGTCTTGCCTACGATTTAAAAGCCTTTCTGTATAATCGCCTTCGTCCTGTAGGAAAATACGGACGCCCAATCAATCCTAGTACGACTTATAAAAAGTTCTACAGCTCAAGACCTAAAACGTTTGAGATTGCAGGGGTCCATCTGTTTCCGCTTGCGGATGTACGGACAGTAAACACAATGAATTTTAGTCCAACACTGTCCCTTTTCACGGAGGAAGGCAGAATGACAATTTACGATAAGATAAAGCCTGATGTAGGCTTGGGAATTAGTAATTTAATGAAGTCATTTCTTCCCAACCGGACGGTTGAATATATGGATAATCGTATTAGTCGTTTCAGTATGAAGATGGGGAAATGCGAACTCACCGGTTGGGATTTAACAGCTAGTGAAGTTCACTGCCATCACTACGTGCCTAAACATTTAGGTGGAACGGATGAATTTAGAAATCTCCGTATTCTTCATGAAGATATCCATCGGCTAGTCCATCGTAAAGATACAGAAATTATCACATCAGAAATACGGAAGTTTGGTTTTACTTCTTCAATGATTAAGAAACTAAACCAATACCGAATGGAATGTGGGCTTGAAACGGTAGTATAATCTCACGTCAAAATGGAACGAAGAACTTATAATTTAGTACCCATCGTTAGATGGAGCGCCGAATGCTGGGAAACTAGCACGTTCGGTGTGGAGCAGGGGAAAAGCTGGAGATAACATCAAATGCTTACCTATTGCCAACT
>NZ_JWIB01000025.1 GCF_000813425.1 Sporosarcina sp. ZBG7A | reverse complement strand
CTTTCTTGACGGAATACCACTTTCTCTGGGTTATGAGCACTTTTCATGTTTTATAATCACTTTCCCAGGGTTATGAGCACTTTTCATGTTTTATGATCACTTTCCCAGGGTTATGAGCATTTTTCATGTTTTATGATCATTTCCCCAGGGTTATGAGCACTTTTCTGTTTTATAAACATCCCTTCTCAAAATCTCCTCTATAAAGACCTACAATCCAAAATTTAATTCCCTCTCAATATTTAACCGCAATTGAAACGGTAGGTATATCACTGGCCTACTTTTAATCCAAGTCAATTTTCAATAATTGCATCCTCTCCGTAAACAAACTTCGATAGGACAAAAATCCGAGCAACACACTCGTCATCGCTGCAGTTGCAAGTAACAAAAACACAACAAGTAATTGAAATTGAACCGCCTGGACCGGATCCGCTCCTGCGATGATTTGTCCACTCATCATTCCTGGAAGTTGTACAAGTCCAATTGTCTTCTGGCTTTCAATCGTTGGAATCATGCTCGCCTGAATCGATTTCAGTAACTGCCGATTGATGGATTGCTTGGGAGTTCCGCCGAGAGATAAAATCAGTTCGCTTTCATCACGATGCGCTTCCACTTCAGCAGTAAAACGGTTTAAAAACAAAATCGCAAGAACCATTGAATTCCCGATCACCATACCACTTAATGAAATAATGTATTGAGCGGTCGCAGGAACAATATGTAATCCGAGCAATACAGTTTGCGTCAATACTTCGATCGCCACAAACGTCACAAACAACTTCCACGTGATCCCTTTAATGGCTTTTCCTTTGTGCCGAGCATTTTGTACAGCGGCAACAATCATCAGCAGTACCATTAACATAATAAACATTGGATGTTCAGAATCGAACACGAATTTCAACACAAACCCTACCGCAATAAGTTGCACGGTGGAACGAAGTGTCGCAATAATCGTATCTCGTTCCAAGCCCAGATTCAGCGTTTTTGATAGCAATAAAGGGATGAAAACAAATATCAACGTTAAACTTAATGTCATCCAACTCATGACAACACCCCTCTCACAAACTGCTTCACATCTTCGTCTTCTGATGCAATAATATCTTCTTTAGTACCTACTTCACGCAGCTCGCCATCAACCATCACCCAGAAGTACTCCCCTATCCGCTTGGCCTGTTCCAAATTATGAGTAATCCAAACGATTGAAATCTTTTCCATCTCATTCAATTTCACAATCAAGTCTTCAATCTCTTGAAGGGAAGAAGGATCAAGAGATGCTGTGATTTCATCTAACAACAAGATCTTTGATTGATTTAATAACGTACGGGCGATGGAGACTTTTTGCTTTTGCCCCCCTGAGAGCCCACGAGCATCTCTTGTGAGAAGAGACGAAGGAAGTCCAACACGTTCCATGGTGGCAATTGCTTGTTCATCGGATAAAGTTTTACCACGTAGCTGTAATGGAAGTGCTAAATTATCCAGGACCGTGCCTTGTACCATTGGAGAACTTTGGAGCACAATTCCAACATGTCTCCTGACTGACATTGGGGATTGCTCTTCAATCCGCTTACCATCTATGTAAATTTCACCTTCATTTGGACTGATGAGACCATTGCATAACTTTAACAATGTCGTTTTCCCGGCTCCAGAAGGTCCGATCAATGCGGTAATTTTCCCCGTTGGAAACTGGCCACTCACTTTTTTAATAATATCGGTATGATTCACACCATAGCTCACACGATCTAGCACAAGCGCGCATGATGGAGTCGAGGTATTACTAGTTCCTTGATTCAAATCATTCAAACTCCTATCGTATTGAACTTATTTTTCTTCCACACTTTAATTTTCCGGTTTGTTCCATCCAATGACCTATTGTAATTTTACCATTTCGATCAATAATCAAACCATACCATATCCATTTCTCTAAGGAGGTCTTACTATGCACAAATCTTTCATTTTCAGGAAAAGGCGGGTCACTCCTCCGGTTCTCATAGCAAGTAGTTTTTTGGTTACGATACTCATTGGGACTGCTTTGCTCAAGCTACCCTTTGCTACAACTGCGCCGATAACTTGGACCAACGCACTATTTACTGCGACATCGGCAACAACCGTAACAGGTCTAAGTGTCTTCGACGTCGCTACTACGCTTACCCTTTTCGGTGAAATCGTGCTCCTTGCTCTCATCCAAATTGGTGGGGTTGGATTAATGGCTTTCGCGGTTGCGCTTTTAATGATTCTCGGACGAAAAGTGGGCATGAAAAACCGCATATTTCTCCAAGAGTCCTTTAGTCAACAATCGATAGGAGGAACCGTCAAATTTCTGAGAAGTATTTTGAGATTTGTATTCATAACTGAAGGGATTGCTTTTATTTTGTTATCCCTCGTATGGGTTCCCGACTTAGGCTGGAAACACGGTCTTTACTACAGTCTATTCCATGTCGTCTCCGCTTTTAATAACGCGGGATTCTCCTTGTTTCCTGACAACTTAGTAGGGTTTGCTGGTGACCTTCCCGTCACACTTATACTATCTTCACTCTTCATCATCGGCGGCCTTGGGTTTACTGTTGTCATGGAAGTAGTTTCAAAACGGTCATCTAAGAAATGGTCACTTCATACGAAAATGATGCTCGCTGGAACGCTAACCGTCAATCTCATCGCTACATTCTTATTTTTCGCTCTGGAGTATCACAATACGAAAACAATCGGCAACATGTCTTTCGGGGATAAAGCATTGACCTCCTATTTTCAAGCAGTCACCCCAAGGACTGCTGGTTTCAACATGGTACCTATCGGCGATATGGAGGACAGTTCTCTCTTGCTAACATTGTTGTTAATGTTCATCGGTGGAGGGAGCGCTTCTACGGCATCCGGTATTAAACTGACGACGTTCATCGTCATTGTAGTCGCGACACTTGCGTATTTTAGAGGGATGACCGAACCTCACCTATTCAAAAGAACGATCAAATCAGAAATCATTTTTCGCTCTCTTGCAATTGCTGCGGTTAGTTCCATGCTCGTATTCACAGCGTTTTTCTTGTTAACTGTTACGGAATCGTTACCATTCCTCCCATTGTTAATTGAGACGGTGTCGGCGTTTGGTACAGTAGGACTGTCCGTTGGGATCACGGGAGACTTGACCCCTGCAGGCGAATGGATTCTCTGTGCCGTGATGTTTTTAGGAAGAATCGGACCGTTGACACTATTTTTCCTACTGATTCGCCCTAAAAAGGAAACTTTTAAGTATTCATACGATCGCGTTATTACAGGATGACAAAAAGATACCTCCATATGCCTGCTTAAGCAGATGTATGGAGGTATCTTTTTGGTATGTGGTCAACCTCGATTCTACAAAGAAATGTAGAGGTGCAATTTTATAGTATTATGAGCACTTTTCACGGCTTATGAGCGCTTCGCCGAGTTTACAGTCAATTAATATTTTACTTTGCAAACGTTTTGCAGATTCCTCTCAAAGCTAGTCAATTTTCAATAAATCGTAAGGCGTAATAATCCCGATTAATTTTTCATTGTGCGCAGCGGTATCTGTAATCAAAAGCGCTTCGAGACGCGTTCCTCTGGAGATTGCCCGTTTGAAATAATCCTCCGCTTCGTACACAGATAGATCTCTTCTGACAAATTCAAACGATTCTTTACGTTTTTCATAGTTGTAGACGTCAGACAATGTCGGTATTTCCCGGGAAATAGAATCTTCTGTCGATTGGCCTGCTAACCAATAAGTAATACCAGCAGCTGTAATGAGACCTTTAAAGTTCCCATCTTCATAAATGGGAACTTGACTGAACTTGTTATCGCGCATTAGTCTAAGAGCCATAGTCAGGGAGTCTGATGCTTGTAGCGTATGAACCTTACAGCCGAACAAAGCTCCTACATTGAGCGGGTTACTCACTTTCCGTTCGATCAGTTCAATGCGTTCCACAATATCGTCGTGGGGTTCAGCAATAACATAGTCTACACCTGTTCTATGATGGACAATAGCATTCCGCAAATCACCAAACTCCCGTAAATCTTCCTCATAATTACGAACTACTGAATTTTTGATTTTTGCCTTTTCTACTAATCGATAAAACGGCAAGAAGCCAGTCTCCTCTATCTTCTTCACAAGCGCTTTTTCGATTCGATTGTAGGCAATTATGAACCTATCTGAATTTTTGACAGCCATACTTACAGGTCAACTCCTTTCAAAAAGTATACCCTAAAAGAACTGTAACATTACAAAAGCTCTGCCCCCATTAAAGGAGGCAGAGCTTAGTGTAATACTTATTCGGCAACACCCATCTGGTACAACTCAAGGTCTGAACTAGGATCGATTGAGTAGTTAACGACGCGTTTGTTAGCTGATTTAAGTGCATAACGGTATACAGTTGGAGCTACTGGTACATCTTCAAACATAAGCTCCTGCCACTGATCATAAATATCTTTACGATATTCTAGGTCAAATGCCTCTTCCGAAGTACCTTTCTCCAACAACTCATCGTTCTTTTCACTAGTGTAGCGAGTGTAGTTGAATGAAGCTGTGCGGCCATATAGACCAGATGGATCTGGATCAGAACCAGTTCCCCAAGCACCTTGGTAAATATCGATTTTCGGATCATCGTTTTCTACCATGTCATAGAATGCGTTGAAGTCGTGTAGACGACCGTCAACTAGTTCAACTTTCAGCCCAATGTCAGCCCAGTTTTGCATATAAGCTTTTGCAATTGGCTCAGCTGTTTCTCCGCCTGACATAGAAGCGAAGTTGATGACCAATTTCTCACCTTTTTGGTCTTCACGGAATCCATCTCCGTCTGTATCTTTGAATCCTGCTTCTTCAAGAAGTTCTTTTGCTTTTTCAGGATCATATGGACGTCCTTCAATTTCTGTGTTGTGGAAGCTTTCAAACACAGGGATGATTAAAGAAGTTCCCGGGAAACGAAGACCGTGGTATAGTTTTTCACCGATCGTCTTGTTATCCATTGCATGCCACATTGCTTGACGAAGTTCTTTACTAGCCATTTTTGCATTTGGATCTGTTACGTTTTCTTTCTTAGTTGCATCCCATTTACCTTGTTTAAAACCGATATACGTATAAGCAAGATCCACTTTTGCTAATAACTCAATGTTGTCAACATCTTTAACTGTTTCGTATTGATCTGCAGGGATACTAGCAAGGTCGATATCGCCTTTTTTTACTGACTCAACAATTGTTGATGAACTAACTACTTTTTGTACAATTGACTTAAGAGCTGGCTTGCCTCTCCAGTAGTCGTCATTACGTGCGTAAAGTACAGACTCGCCTGGTACAATTTTTTCAATTTTGTAAGGTCCGAAACCGATTGGATTTACACGAATTTTGTCTGAAGACTCAAGATCTTTAATTGTTGTTTCACCAGTCATAAGATCTCCAACGTGGTGACGTGGTGTTGCATAAGACCAGAATCCTGAAAGGATAGATGGTGAAGCTACATTGAAAGTGAATTCCATCTCTTGATCGTTGATAATTTTAATACCAGAGATTTCTTTTGTTTTACCTTCATGATACTCAGGCATACCTACTACGTTTTCAATCATGAAATCGTAACGGTTACCAGCATAATCCGGGTGTCCAAGAATCTCATAAGAGTAAAGAAGGTCGCTTGTTTTAACCGGCTCTCCATCATGCCATTTCACGCCATCTTTGATTTTTAAAGTCAACTTTTTGTTATCTTCAGATAGTTCGAATGTTGCAGCACCTTCGTTAGTGATTAAGTAGTCACCATCCGTGTCAAGTAATGCTTCATCGAAATATCCAAGAATTTCGGCATCATACGTACCAGAGTAAAAGTTATAGTTCAATGTCCCTTCGAATGGCTCATCTGCAACCATTGCGATTGTCATTTCCCCATCTTCAATTGCTTCAGAATCGTTTGATACACCTAGAGGGAAATCGATTTCTGCTGCATTCTCAGCTGAACCTTTTTCAGTAGTCCCCTTACCTTTTCCTTTGTCCGTTCCTTTTCCGCCATCTGCACTATCGTCGCCACTACAAGCAGCCAAGAACACACTGAGCACGAGCATTAGACTTGCCAGCAACATAAAACTTCTTTTCTTCAATTGTCTTACCTCCCCTTTTTTTTAAGCCAATCTTTGTCTCGCATCCGACGCGCGCTTCACCGCTTGCCCGATGTAATTTATACACAGCATCATTACTAGAATTAGTAATGCTGCGGGTAACCAAACCCATGATTTGTTTTGGAGAATGTCTGGATTCGTAGCAAACGAAATCAGTGTCCCAAGGGACGGTGTGCTTGCTGGAAGTCCAAATCCTAAGAATGTTAAGCCGGTCTCAAGACCGATGTTCCCAGCAAGAGTCAGAGTCATATTAACGATGACAAGCGAACTTAGGTTCGGGAACATTTCGAAAAACATGATTTTCCAACTTGGTGTGCCAAGTGTTTTGGATGCGTTAATATAATCCAATTCACGTTCTGCAAGTCCTTTAGAACGGATCAGCCTGGCTTTTTGGAACCAGGCAAACGCACTCATCATGAGAACAAATGACAAAATGGAATAATCCGGAACGATAACAATGAATACAATAATGAACATTGTACTTGGCAGAACCATCAGAAAATCTATAATTCTCATAATGACATTATCAATCCAACCGCCGAAGAATCCCGCGATTAAACCGATTGTTAAACCGAAGAGACCCGCGATAACCGTCACACTGAGCCCGATTGTAAATGAGTTGCGTGTTCCGAGCAGCAACTGCCCGAAAACATCCCGTCCTCCGTCATCCGTACCCAGCCAGTGGGCTTCGGAAGGCGCCTCCCACGTTTCAAGGAAATTTACCCGTTGAAGTTGTTCCTGATCAATAAACAGCGGTGAACTATAAGCAGTTATCAATATGCCAATCAGCAGAACTAGGGAAATCAACGCCATTTTGTCATGTCTGATTTCTCGCCATATCGTTTTTGCAAGAGATGGATTGTTCGCTTTTTCTTTGGCAATTAGTTTTTTATCATCAATTGTTACCATTTAGTATTCCTCCTCATTCGCTTTTCCTATTCAATCCGGATACGTGGGTCTATGGCACTCAGAATGATGTCTGAGAGCATCGTACCGACAATAACAGCAGTACCTGAAATCATAACGATTGCTGTTGTGACAGTGAAGTCACGTCCTGTGATAGATTGAATGAAGAGCTGGCCAAGGCCTGGATAACTAAATATCATTTCCAAAAATATCGAACCGCTAATCAATCCTGTAATTTCATAGCCCAGGAATGCGGCGATAGGAAGCATAGAATTACGTAATATGTGGCGCGTATATACTTTTCCTTCTGGAACTCCTTTGGCACGCGCCGTTTTCACGAAGTCTTTAAGTTTTGTATCAATAATATCGTTTCTCAAATATTGGATAGTACCAGCTGTTGCAAGCAGGGCTCCTGACATCCCTGGTAACACTAAGTGTTTTAATTTACTGAGATAGAAATCCCATGTTCCTACTTCCAGCCTCACATCGACACTGTTTCCTGTAGGGAACCAACCGAGTACAAAACCGAAGAAGAACAGCATAAGCAAAGAGAAAACAAACAAAGGTGTAGCGAATGCAAAGTAGTTATAGGTGACGATCAGTTTATCAGACCAGGAGTCAGTCCATCTACCGGCTATGATGCCCAGTGGGATTGCAATTATATAAGAGACAATCAAAATGAATAGTGACAATGTAACTGTATTGGTCACGCGTCCTGCAAGAAGCGATGTAACAGGCTGTTTATGAGTATAGGAGCTGCCTAGATCACCTTGAACTGCTTTTCCTACCCAAGCTCCATACTGAACATACCAAGGATCATTCAAGCCATATTGTTCACGAATCTTTTCCACTTGTTCGGGTGTTACGTTAGGGTTTCCCATAAATGCGCCTGTTACTGCATCTCCTGGCATTTGCTTTGCCAAGATGAAGATGATTAGACTTAACAGAAATAGTTGTGGAATCATGACGAGCAATCGCCGAAAGATAAATTTAACCATCGCTTACATACCCCCTTGCTGAACAGCAACTGAATGTGTAGGAGTAAGCGGTTTCAAGTCGAACATCCGACCGTCTTTATCGAAATAGCTATCATACTCTGTCCTGTAAGCGGTGTTGATTTTATTACGTAATTCCATTTTCTCGAAACGTTTTGCAGGATCCATCTCTGGGATAGCAGCAATCAATCGTTTTGTATAAAGATGCTGAGGATTCGTGTAAACATCTTCTGCAGTGCCCTCTTCGACAAAACGGCCTTTATACATAATTCCAATTCTGTCACAAATATGTTTAATAACCCCGAGATCGTGGGATATGAATAAGTAAGTCAATCCAAAGTCTTTTTGAATTTCTTGCATGAAGTTCAAGACCTGGGCCTGTACGGAAACGTCCAATGCAGAAACTGGTTCATCGGCAATGATCAATTTAGGGTTAAGCATAAGTGCCCTGGCGATTCCGATTCTCTGACGTTGTCCTCCCGAAAATTGGTGTGGATACTTATAGATAGATTCTGGACTTAGACCAACGCGCTCAATCATGTTTTGCACGCGGGTCAGCTCCTCTTTAGGAGAAAGCCGCTCAAAGTTGCGCAGGGGTTCAGCAATTATATTCAAGACGTTCTTTCTTCCATTCAATGAAGAGTATGGGTCTTGAAAAATCATTTGGATATCACGGATATGCTTTCGACGATCATGTCCATTCATATTGGCGAGATTATCACCATTAAACAAAACTTCACCGCCGGTTGCTTTGTTTAGTCCAATAATTGCACGGCCTGTTGTTGTCTTTCCACAACCAGACTCCCCGACAAGTCCGTACGTTTCGCCCGGTTCCAGTTCAAAACTGACCCCATCAACTGCACGTACTTGATCGACCACTCGGCGGAAGAAACCACCTCTTATCGGAAAGTGTACTTGCAGATTATTTACATTAAGTAGTGACATAGTTTTCATCCTCCACTCGTTCTTCCGGGAAGTGGAATTCCTTGTAACACGTACAGCGTACAAAGTGACCTGGTTCCACTTCATGGAGCGTCGGTTTGTCTTCATGTGCATCCTCAGAAATCCATGGGATTCGTGGAGCAAATCGGCATCCTTCGCGATCTAGTTTTTGAATCGATGGCACAATACCTTCAATAACATGTAGTTCTTCTTTATCTGTCATGTTAGAAGGAATCGAGCTCAAGAGTGAGCGGGTATATGGATGTAGCGGATTCGAAAACAGTGTATTTACGTCTGCAATTTCTACAAATTCACCTGCATACATTACCGCTACTCGATTTGCCATCTCTGCAACTACTCCCAGATCATGTGTGATGAGGATAATACCAGAATCTGTAATGCGTTGGAGCTCTTTCATTAAATCCATAATTTGAGCTTGAATTGTTACATCCAACGCAGTTGTAGGCTCGTCTGCAATCAGCATCACTGGATTACAGGCTAGTGCAATTGCAATCACAACGCGTTGTCTCATCCCACCTGAAAGTTCATGTGGGTATTGTTTGTAGATTCGGTTGGCATCTTTTATACCGACCTGTCCAAGTAACTCCAGCACTCGTTTCTTTTTTGCAGCACTAGATAGTTTCATATGGTAATCCATCGGCTCTGCAATTTGTCGGCCGATTGTTGCGAGTGGGTTAAGAGCTGTCATTGGATCTTGGAAGATCATGCCCAAGTCTTTCCCACGGATTTTGTTCAACTTTTCTACTGGCAGGTTTAGAAGATTCTGCCCTTTCAAGTTCACTTGACCTTCTAGTTTTGTAGTCTTCGCATTATGAAGACCTATAATGGAGAGTGCTAAGGCACTCTTTCCACATCCAGATTCACCGACAATCGCCACGACTTCATTTTTATGAACCGATAGTGAAACACCGTCCACAGCTGCGTAATAGTTCCCTTTAATGTTAAATGATGTTCGCAGATTCTCAATTTCCAAAACTGTCTCAGCCAAAGTGGTTCCTCCTTGCCCTTGGTAATATGTACAAAAAAAGGTTGATTTAATTTTCAGACTTTATAAGCTTTTTCAACTATACTACACAACTTTTATGTTGGCAATACTATTTTTTCAGAATACCAAATACATAGATTATTTCAACTATGACAAATCAATGACGAACTCTGTAACAAAGCGGACTTAGACAATATAATTCCTTATGAACTTTTTTTAAATCTTTTTAACTGCTGATAGAAATCCCTTTGCCTGGCTAGTTTGGATTTTCGCAACCTCCTTATTGGTTGATCCCACGAGACTGAGAAATTCTCCATTACTTTAGAAGCATCTCCCCAACAATCTTATTCCACTCAGTTCAATCGTTCGATGTTTTACGACATTTCGCGACACGAAAATCCACTTCACTATAATAAATTGAGTTAATTTTCATCAGAAAGGGTTTGAATACAAATTGTGACTCCTTTAAGTAACTCATCTAACGACCAACCTGGTATTTTACCATGTTGCATTGCCAACTCAAACGAAGCAGGAATATGCAAAAAGCCTGATGGCATATCCGGTCTATGGTGGGCCGCCCAATGAAGTCCTGCATACATTACGTTATTACACAAATAAGTTCCTGCAGAATTAGATAGTGCAGCTGGCAGTCCTGCATCAGATAATCGGTTCACCATTTTGCGGATCGGTAGAGTTGAAAAATAAGCAGGCGGTCCTTCTAATTCAATAGTTTCATCCATCGGCTGATGCCCTTCGTTGTCAGGTTCGCCATCTTTTACATTGAGGGCAACCCGTTCAGGGGTCATTTTATAACGTCCGCCGGCAAGCCCAAGTGATAAAACTGCATCCGGAGTTTCTTTTTCAATATAATTGAGCAGCTCCTCACCGGATGCATTAAAATTCACAGATAAGATTTTCCCGCAAATCTTATAGTCTCCAATAACCGTTCCATCCAATTTTTCAACGAGTTGCATTGTTGGGTTCACTGGGAATGAGAGAAATGGTTCAAACCCTGTAAGTAGTAATTTCTTCAAGTTAAAAATCTCCTTTACACTTGCAACTGCTTTGCCTGTTCATTAACTTCTTTCATTAAAGACTCATCATGTAAGTGACACGCGACAAAATGTCCCTCATCTTTTTCTAACCACTGCGGTTTATGTGTGGCACAAACATCCATCGCATAAGGACACCTAGTTCTGAACACGCATCCCGAAGGTGGGTCAATCGGACTCGGTAACTCCCCTTCCAATAAAATACGTTTTCTCGATTCCTCTATATCTGGGTCTGGGATTGGTATTGCTGATAGTAAGGCTTCTGTATAGGGATGCAAAGGCTTCCCATAGAGCTGATCGCTTGTCGTCAACTCTACTAAATGACCTAAATACATAACGCCTATCCGATCTGAGAGGTATTTCACCATCGATAGATCATGTGCAATGAATAGATAGGTCAACCCTTTTTCGCGTTGCAACCGTTGAAACAACATGACAACTTGCGCCTGGACTGACACGTCCAATGCTGAAATGGGTTCGTCAGCAATGATAAATTCAGGGTCGAGGGCGAGCGCTCTTGCAATACCGATCCTCTGTCGCTGTCCGCCTGAAAATTCGTGAGGATATCGGTTGGCATGGTCTCGATTTAACCCTACATCTTCCAGCAGCTCATTTACGCGTGCACGCAATTCCTTTTTAGACTTGTACATATTATGGATTTCCATTGGCTCTGCAATGATCTCATAAACTGTTGAGCGTGGATTAAGAGACGCATAGGGGTCTTGGAAAACCATTTGCATCTTTTTAAGAAACTGTTGACGTTCTTTGTCGTTCATATCGTGGACATTTTGCCCTTCAAATACAACCTCCCCGTCTGTTTTGTTATAAAGCCCTAAAATTGTACGTCCCGCTGTCGACTTTCCACAACCTGACTCTCCTACAAGACCAAACGTCTCTCCTTTGTAAATATCAAAACTAAGTCCATCTACCGCTTTTAATGTCTTACCTTTACCTACATCAAAATGTCTTTTCAAGTCTTTTACAGATAGTAATACTGATTGGGAATCTGTCATCATTGTTCCTCCTCGTTTCCAGACGTTCTGTGATGTGATAGCCAAGTTGAGTCAATCTGTACACCGAGCCCTGGCTCATTCGGTAGATGAACCAGTTGTTTTGTATAGGTAACGCCTCCAATTACAGGATCACCATTTAGCATAAGGGGTGCATCAAAATCACAACGCGTAATATTCGACTGACTCGCAGCAAAGTGAGCTGCTGCCGTGATTCCCAGTTTCGTTTCAATCATGCTGCCAGTCATACATTGGACTCCGTAACTTTCAGCGAGTGCATTGATTTTCAATGCTTCATGGATTCCACCTGACTTCATCAACTTGATGTTGATCAAATCTGCTGCGCCACATTGCAGGACACGTAACGCATCTTTTGGTGAAAAAACGCTTTCGTCTGCCATGATAGGCGTCAATGTATTTTGAGTCACAAAAAGCAATCCATCTATATCCTCCGCATGGACGGGTTGTTCGACGAGTTCAATCTCAAGACCGGCATCTTCCATCGCGGCGATCGTTCTGATCGCCTCTTTAGGCTGCCAACCTTGGTTAGCATCCAGGCGAATCTTGACAGTATGACCCACTCGATTCCGAATTGCTTTGACACGCTCAATATCGAGCTCTGAAGAACCGGTTCCGACCTTCACTTTCAATGTAGTGAATCCATCTTCTACGTACTGGTGTGCGTCGTCTCCCATCTCTTTTGGATCATTAACACTTACCGTAAAGTTCGAATCCAACTTATTCCTGTGCCCCCCTAGGAGTTGATAAAGAGGGAGTCTTGCAAGTTGACCAAGGAGATCATGTATCGCCATATCGACTGCCGCTTTAGCGCTAGTGTTTCTCACAATTGTTTTATGTAGAACCGCGAAAAGTTCGGATCGGTTACGAATATCCATCCCAATCAGTTTAGGAGCCAAGACTTCTTCAATTGCATATGCAATGCTCGCCATGGAGTCGCCTGTAATCACATGAGTTGGTGGAGCTTCTCCCCATCCGGTTTTTCCATCTTCTGTCGTAACCTTTACATAAGTTGAGTAGGCAGTATGAACGGTGCGCAATGCCGTTTTAAATGGTTTTCGTAATGGAACAGCAACTGTTGCAAGTTCAATCGAGTGAATCTTCATGTACACGTTCTCCTTTCTCGCCTAAAACGAACAAAACTGTGTGCGTCGAACACTCGGCGCACACAGTCTCCCCTACTTATTCTTTGTCAGCGTATTTCAGGTCGAGATAGCCGACTGGGTGACGGAGAATCCCTGTAACACCAGGCTTTTCTAATGTTGACTGATTGTAATAGTAAAGTGGAATTACCGGCATTTCGTCCATGAGCACAGTGTCAGCCTGTTGCAACAACGTCCAACGCTTGTTTTCGTCTGTTTCATTTTTAATAGCTTCAATCAACTTGTCATAATCAGTATTTGACCAAGTCGTACGGTTCATCGATGAATCTGAAATGAAACTTTCTAAAGCGTTTACAGGATCTGCATAGTCATGCAAGAAAGATGAACGAGAGAACTGGTACTTGAACTCTTTCTGATCTGCAAGGAATACTCCAGCTTCTACGTTTTGTAACTCAATGTCCACACCAAGGTTTTCTTTAAACATCGATTGCAATGCAACCGCAATTTTTTGGTGAGAATCACTTGTAGAATACGTTAATGTTACCTTAGGTAATTCTGTATATCCTTCTTCCTTCATGCCTTCTTCAAGTAATTTCTTCGCTTCTTCAGGATTAAACGAAACTAGGTCTCCTGCAGACTCACGGAACTCTTTGCCATCCGGCCCGATGAATCCGTAAGAAACGAAACCATGTGCTGGCTTTTCTCCATTTTTAGTGACGAATTCTACAATATCTTCCTGATTAACCGCTCCACCGAACGCTTTACGGATTTTCTTGTTCGTGAATGGCTCCATAGATGTGTTGAATCGGAAGAAGTACAATCCTGCTTGGTCTTCTAATTTAACCTCTGGATTATCTTTCAAGTCTTCAGCAATTTCAGACGGGACATCCGTACTATCCAACTCATCAGACTGGTACATTTGGTAAGCAGTTGTAGACTCACTCACCATTTCCCAGTTCACTTTGTCGAGCTTAACTTTGTCTGCATCCCAATAGTTTTCGTTCTTTTCAAAAACGAATTTCACGTCATGATCCCATGAAGCTAATTTGAATGGACCATTGGAAACGAATGAATCTGCTTCTGTAAACCATTTCGGATTGTCAGTCGCTACTTTTTCATTGATTGGGAAAAAGCTTGGGTTCGTGATGATGTTCAAGAATGCTTCGTTTGGAGCTGTCAGCTTCACGACGAATGTTTTCTCATCAGGTGCTTCGATTCCAATGTCTTCAACAGTTCCTTCACCGTTGTTGTAGTCCTCTGCGCCTTCAATAAAGTATGCAAGGAATGCTGCAGGAGATGCTGTTTCAGGGTCGAGCATATGTTGCCAAGCGAACAAGAAGTCGTTTGCTGTGAGTGGATCGCCATTTGACCATTTTGCGCCATCGCGGATAGTGAATGTATATGTCAAACCATCTTCAGATACATCGATCTTTTCTGCAGAAGCTTCTTCTGCCAAGTGATCTTCTGACAAACGAGTGAGTCCTTCCATCAAGTTGTTAAGGGCACTCCAAGAAACTGCATTAAAGCCTACGGACGGGTCAAACGAAGTAGGTTCTTCGCCGTTGTTCAAGTAGAGGACTTTTTCTTCGGCAGGCTTGTTGTCCTTGCTGTCTTTTCCTCCTGTGTCGGCTTCTGGCTTCTTGCCTGCTTCTTCGTTTGCTGTACAGGCTGCGAGTACTACGAGTAGTGCAGTAAATAATACAAACTTGATCCACTTCTTCAATGTGACTTCCCCCTTTTTTATAATGAATCCTTTGATGCCCAGTAAATAAAGTTAGAGTAAACAGCGTTAATTCCCACTACAGAGAATGATAAATACGGAACCTACCATTTAAAGTAAAGTCTTTTAATTAATTACGGATTGGGCTCTTGGGTCTTGGAGCCAGCAGTCTACGGTGTGCTGGGTGGTGAGTTGTGTTGTTGCTGGGTAAACACGTTCGCATACTTCCATGGCGAAGGGACATCTTGCAGCGAAGGGGCAACCTTCGGGTGGTGCGAATAAGTCCGGAGGTGTACCTTCAATTGGCTTCAACTCTTCTTCTTGCAAGTCGAGTCGAGGTACTGAGTTCAGTAGACCTTGCGTGTATGGATGCTGCGGGTCGTAAAAGATCTCCCGCTTATTCCCGATTTCAATGATTTTCCCTGCATACATGACTGCGATGCGATCTGCAATTTTCGCGACAACACCGAGGTCGTGAGTGATTAGAATAATCCCTACGCCAGTTTTACGTTGGATTTCATCGAATAATTCTAGAATTTGCGCTTGGATCGTAACATCCAATGCAGTAGTCGGTTCGTCTGCGATGAGCAATTCAGGTTCGCAGATCAAAGCGATTGCAATGACGATCCGCTGACGCATCCCCCCTGAGAACTGGTGAGGGTATTGTTTGAGTCGTTCTTCCGGATTCGAGATTCCTACAAGGTTTAGCATTTCAACGGCTTTCCTTTTCGCTTCTCCACGTGACACCTTATGATGTGTTCGTAATCCTTCCATTAATTGTTCTCCGATTTTCAATGTCGGATTCAGCGCTGTCATCGGATCTTGGAAGATCATCGAGATATCTACGCCTTGGATTTCCCGCAGCGCTTTCTTGTTCAGTTTGGTCAAGTCTCGATTTTTGAAAAGAACCTCCCCATTCCGAATCCTGCCAGGTGGTTGTGGAATAAGCCCCATAATCGTATTTGCTGTCACGCTTTTCCCGCAGCCTGATTCTCCAACGACTGCAAGAGTCTCCCCTTTGTACAGGTCGAACGAAACACCTCGGATTGCTTGCACTTCGCCGCCAAACGTCTTAAAAGAAACTTCCAAGTCTCGTACGGAGAGCATTATTTCTTGTGAAATTGTTTTCTTCTGCTTTCTATTCTCTTCTGTGGCGATGCCTGAACCAGGTTGATGCTCCTTTATAGCAGGGGCATTTTCCAAGCTGGACGCATTTGCCAACTGTTGTCCTATCACATCCATTACCCCCTCAATTTCGGATCGAGCGCATCCTGCATACCATCGCCTAGTACGTTAAAGGCAAACATCGTAATGGAGATGAAGAATGCTGGGAAGAATAAGCGCCACCAGTCACCAGATAGAATTACTGGGAGGGCATCATTCGCCATTACACCCCAACTTGCATACGGCGCTTGAATGCCAAGGCCGAGAAAACTTAGAAAGGCTTCCGCAAATATCGCACTCGGTACAGTGAGTGTCATTTGAACAATGATTGGGCCCATTGTGTTCGGAAGCAGGTTTTTACGGATAATACGCGGTGTTCGCGCACCAAATGACTTCGATGCGGTCACGAATTCAAAGTTTTTTATTTGCAGGACTTGCCCGCGAACGATTCTGGCCATTCCAACCCAGCCTGTAATCGTCAGTGCTACAATGATTGTTGTTAGACTCGGGCCCATCACAACCATTAACAAAATGACTACGAGTAAATGAGGGAGTCCGTAAAGAATTTCAATAATCCGCATCATAATGGAATCCGTGCGGCCACCCTTGTATCCACTAACACCTCCGTAAATAATGCCAATGAAAAAGTCAATGAGTGCAGCCATCACACCTACGAATAACGAAATTCGAGCACCATACCACGTTCTTGTGAAGACATCTCTCCCCATTTCATCAGTTCCAAACCAATGGGCCGCACTCGGAGCCATGTTTTGGTTTCGTAAATCCGTTGCAGTTACTTCATACGGAGAAAATACTGGACCAAATATTGCAAGTAGCGTGAGGATAACTAGGAACACTAATCCACCCATTGCTAGCTTATTCTTTCGTAATCGTCTCCAAGCATCTTTCCAATAAGAGAGCGAAGGACGAACGACAGCTTCTGCCTGCTTGCGGTCTTCTCCTTTTTTCCGGAACCAATCATCTGGAATTGAGACTCTCGGGTCTTTGGTAACCATTACACTTCACCTTCCTTTTTGTGAAGCTTAATGCGAGGATCCAAGAATCCGTATACGATATCTACTAAAAACAGCATGAATACTAGGAATGCACTGTAGAATACAGTAGATCCCATAATGACGGGATAGTCACGATTGTTAATGCTCTCGACGAAGTACTTCCCCATTCCAGGGATTGCAAAAATCTTTTCGATAACAAATGTCCCCGTCAAAATCCCTGCAAGCATTGTCCCCATGATAGTAACAACCGGCATGAGCGCATTTCGTAAGGCGTGCCTCGCTACAATTCGGAAAGGGCTTAAGCCTTTTGCACGCGCCATTTTAATGTAATCTTGCGTCAACACTTCCAACATACTGGCACGAGTAAGACGTGCAATTATGGCAGTTGGGCCTGTAGCTAGTGCAATAACCGGTAAAATCATATGCTTCGGACTGCTCCACGTCGCTGGTGGTAGTAGATGCCAGTTCACCGCGACTTGCTGAATCAGAAGTGTCGCAAGAACAAAGTTTGGGATTGATATCCCCACAACTGCGAAGGTCATGGCCATATAATCAATAATTCCATTATGACGAAGTGCAGCAAACGTACCTAGAATAATCCCTGAGATAACCGCGACGATAATTGTCGCCATTCCCAGTTCAAAGGAGATTGGGAACCCTCGTGCTAGTAGCGTATTCACGGATTCATTCGGTTTTTTTATAGACGGACCATAATCGAACGTTACAATAGATTTCAAGTAATTCAAGTATTGAATTGGCATTGGTTGATCCAACTTATAAAACTTCTCCAAGTTCGCTTGGATGGTCGGATTGGACGTGCGCTCTTCGTCAAACGGTGAACCTGGGATCGCCCGCATGAGTACAAATGTAAGCGTGGCAATAATTAGAACGGTGATAATCATCATGATGAAACGCTTCAATATGTATAGCGGCACTCTGTTTCCTCCTTAACAAAACTTCGTTTGCATCGCGAGCTCTGTCATAACGAGCATCGCACGATAGGCTTCAACAATATCTTTTGCTTCATAGCGAACAATTGTAGTTCCTTCTTCTATCACACATCCTGGCATCATTGCAGCCCACTCCGCTTCTCCATAATTCGTAAATTCGATACGCATGACGGGGTTATCAGGCGCTTTCAGCGGTTTAATTTCACCACGTTTTTCAAGCGCTTCTGCCATTTTCTCTTTCAGCAACACTTGTGCTTTTTTGGGATGTAACGTCCTTACAGATGAACGGGAAATGGACTTTTTCACTGCAGCTGTTACGACACCTGGAATGAGTTCTTCTGCCTCCTTGCATGCTCCATCATCACCGGCTACCATTAGGACTGGAACGCCGAAATGACCTGCAACATAAGCATTAAACCCGAGTTCTCCAACTACAACGTCATTGATAAAAATATTTCGAACACCAAAAATCATCGTATGGCTCATGACTCCAGGTTGTCCTGCCCGGGCATGATAACCTGCGAACACAACACCTGTATAAGTTTCATCCAACGACTGAACCATTGAAAGCGGTTTCACTTCACCGGTTATTAACTCCACATCCGGATGCATCTCTTCAACTAGCAAGTTATTCATCTTTGAATGACTATCATTCACAAGCACTTCTTGTACACCTTTTTCAAATGCTGATGACGCAATCGCATTCGCTTCTTCTGTCATAATACGTCTAGCACGTTCATAATTATGACGATGTGAATCTACAAACGTCTCATCCGGTAACCCAGTTATGCCTTCCATATCCACGGAAACAAATAATTTCATACGGTCCTCCAAACATCCAACAGAAAATAGAATCTGTCTGATTTTATTGTCAATTAACAATAACAAAATATTTTCAAAATAACAAGATAATTTAGTATAATGAAATTATGTTTACTAGTTTTTAATGTTTTAGCAACACTATTGTGCCAACAGTGAGAATTCGAAAATCTAATAGTATACTAGATACACGCTACGAAGGAGTTGGTATTACGTGAACAAATGGTTGTTAGTCGGGGGCACACTCGCACTTACAAGTTTGCTTCTGTTCGCTGCATATTTCCGGCTGGATGAAGGACAACCTACATGGGTTTATCAACTTCAAAATGCCTCCATTGAGAAAATTTCCCTGCTTCCTGTTAAATATGCAGTGATTGACGCAACAAAAGATGGGAGCGAGAGATATAGCAAGAAGGACATTGCGACTCTTAGAGAAAAGGGAATACGCCCCATTTCATATTTGAGTATCGGTGAGGCAAGCAGTTACCTCCCTTATTGGAAACCAGAGTGGGGTTCCCAACAAAAAGGAGTGTTGACCATCACCGATTCAGCTCCTGAATGGGTGGGTAACGTCGCTAATCCTGATTGGCCGGAAAGTGTAAAAGTTCGTTATTGGGATTCAGAATGGCAACAATATATGTTGGAGGAAATGAAAAAGATTCAAGACGCAGGATTTAAAGGGGTGTACTTAGACATTATTGATGCATACCTTTATTGGGGAGATTCAAATACGTATAAAGAAAATGGTGAGCAATCCTTTCCATCCGATCCCACGTCCAAAAAAGACGCAGCTGAACGAATGATTTCTTTCGTCCGAACTCTGTCTGCCGTTGCAAAAGAAAGGGATCCCGATTTTTTTATCATCCCTCAAAATGGTGAGGAATTATTGCAGTTTGACAATGGCTCCTATCTAAAATCAGTAGACGGAATAGGGGTAGAAGACATTTGGTTCAATGGGAGTAAAAAGAACAATTCAGAAGAAATCGAGGAACGTCTTAAGTGGCTTTCACAGTTTTCCAAGGCAAATAAGCCTGTATTTTCAGTAGACTATGTTAAAGGCGGCTATGCAATCAATCGCTATTACCGGCTATGCAGGAACGAAAAATTTTACTGCTTGGCTGCTGATCCGGATCGGTCACTTTCTTCCATAAAATCATTTGACTAGATATGAAGAGCTATGTAACAACCTTTTTAAAGTCAAACAATTGTACAATCAAATCAGAAGGTTTAATCTTAAATAATTACTATTGACACATAACTGTCGATTAAGTATGCTCGATTGGTAATTGATTTTCTCTAAGGACTCTGCTAGCGTTTATCCACACAACCGCTCTTCATAGAAACCTCCTTCGTACAGGTGGTTCTTTTAAATCGAAGAGATTCTATAGATCTTCATAAATCGTCATAACAGAGACCCTCCAGATATTGATTGCAAAAAATATAACAAGAAAAGAAGTGTGGAATAATGGCTAAGTCCAAGAAGAAAATCCACTACGCTTGGTGGACACTCGTAGCACTTTGTATTATTGTCGGTGTCGGAAAAGGTGCACTCAATAACTCTGCAGGCCTATTTATCCCAGAAGCTACATCAGATTTAGGTATTTCTACAGGTAACTTGACGATTTACTTTAGTATCGCTTCAATTGTGACAATGATTTTCCTCCCAATCGGTGGTAAAATCCTAGCAAAATATGATACTCGTGCTGTACTAATTGCTGCTATGATCTTACAAGCTGGCGCATTTGTTGCTTTCGGCTTCAGTAACTCGGTATGGGGTTGGTATATCTTCTCTATTCCATTGGCAGTTGGTGGTGTTTTCAATACAGTTATCGCAGGACCTGTTATTGTAAACCAGTGGTTTAAAAAGAAAAACGGTATGGCCCTCGGACTAATTGGAGCTTCTCAAGGACTTCTTGGAGCACTCGCACAACCACTTGTTGGTCGTACAATTGCAGAATCCGGATGGCGTACAGGTTATATTTCATTAGGTTTGGCAGCAATCATTATAGTCGTACCTACCATTCTATTCCTTATCCGTAAGTCTCCACAAGCTGTTGGAGTTATGCCTTACGGAGCTGATGAAGAACCGGAATCGGGAGCTGCAGTTGTAGACGCGGAAGCTGATAAAGGTATAACATTCGCGGTTGCTAGAAAGTCCGCTGCATTCTATTCATTATTCTTATTCTTCCTATTGATTGTATCGATTGCAAGTTTTGCTATCCACATCCCATCTTACATTGTCTCTCTCCCAGCTGGTTATGACTCTATTTTCGCTGGAAATGCAATGGCAGGATACTTAATTGGTGTGTTACTTGGGGCATTAGTACTTGGGTTCCTGGTTGATAAAATAGGTTCTCGTAACACAATCTATCTGGCATTGATCTTGGCAATTGTTTCTGTCTTCGGTCTATTGTATGGAACGAACAGTTCATTGCTCATCATTCTTTCCACTACATTGTTTGGATTCACTGTATCGAACTCGGTGGGTACACTAGCTCCAGCACTGACAAGCAGTCTGTTCGGTAGCCGTGAATATAGCCAAATTTATTCAACTGCTTCTTTAGGACTTGCAATTGCAGGAATTGTTGCTTTACCTGCTTACGGATACATCTTTGATATTACAAAGAGTTATAACATTGCTCTTTATATCTTGATTGTACTGCTTTTGATAAGCATTGTTCTTGTTGCGTATGCGTTCATTGGTAAAAAGAAACTTTTACAAGAAGGTCATTGGAAGTAATTCCTTAACATAATAAAAGCTGATACAATACTAGTTTTTCTAGTGTTGTATCAGCTTTTTTGTTTTCCACAAAGTCCAATTGTCGAATAATGTCACAAATTGTTTCACATGGAACAGTTAAGAAAACGGTGCTGGGTGTACAGTTAAACCATTTCGCCCTGTCGTTTCAACCGCTTGAGACAACGAATTCAAAATCGCTTCTTCCGTTACTTCCGCAGCAGCTTGAAATAGTTGGTTCATGATAGGATGACTATCGCGAAGTAATTGTACGTTCTCTATAGCATCTGGCCTGTCATGCAGCAATTTGTGTGCAGTAGAAAATGCAATCACTATATCTCCACTGCCGTTACTGTAATGACTTCCAGTTCGAGCAAGTCCAATCCCAGAACGTTTTGCGATTCGTTTTAACTGCCGGCTATCGATTGGAGCATCCGTTGCAAGGACAATCATAATCGATCCGTCTGCAGGTTTTGGTGCATCTGGTTGTATAATGGGTTCAATTTTCATATATCGGTCGCTCGCAAACTCTTCCCGCTTCCCAAAATTACTTAAAACGAGACACCCTATTGTAAATGATTCGGTAGACATTTCAGAGTGAACAACACGCGATGATGTGCCGATTCCTCCTTTATACCCGAAGCAAACCATTCCTTTCCCAGCACCTACCGCCCCCTCGTCAGATGGTTCAGTGGTTGCTATTTCAATTGCTCGCTCGGCATGAGTAGGCGTTATCGACAGCGCTCTAATTGAGTTAAGGCGACTGTCATTGCACTCCCCTGTCACAATGTTAACAGTTCCTGTCGTGTCTCCGATTTCCGGTGTCTTGTCGAGCAACCATCGAAGGGCTCCTTCTGTTGCTGCCGGAACACCGAATGTATTCGTCAACATAATTGGTGACTCGAGAACGCCTAGTTCATCTAACTGAATGAGTCCTGTCGTCTTCCCAAATCCGTTAATGACATAACTTGCCGCCGCAACCTTTTCCCTGAATGGATTGCCTAGATGAGGCAAGATTGCAGTCACACCTGTCGCTAGATGCTCCTCATTCTCTAACGGTTCATCGAGCGTTACGTGTCCGACTCGTACATTTGCAACGTCTGTAATACAGTTGTTTTCCCCGGTTAAAAGGGTGCCAATCTGAATACCTCGCGCTCTAATTTTCATTGGTTGTTGTTTTGGCATTTACATGGCTCCAGTCTATGTATAGTCTTTCACAAATGTTTCCACACTACGTTGTAAAAGGAGTGGTCTTTATGCTGACGGAATTTCCAACAATTCATACAAATATATGGGATGCCTTTTGGGCGGTCCCCGTGACATTTATAGTCGTTCTCATTGCTAAATGGGTATTTCGAGTTCGCCCCACATGGCTTTCTACAGTTTCAACGGTCGTCGCACTCATCTTGTCCATTTTCATCAGCCATCCTCATAGTCTTTCCGCGGGTATCTTCATGGGGTTTTTCTATAGCGGTGCCGCCATGGGAGTGCTCTATTCAATGAAGCAATCCTATCTAGCATTTCGGACAAAATGAAAGTCTTGTTACTCTTTCAATGGACAAAATCCACATTGCATTAATCCTGGGACGTCTTTCGAAAGACAGCATGTTTTCCTTACCGTTGTATTCAGCAAATCTGTCGGCTCACATCCGTTTAAATAGGATGAAAACCGAGAATGTGAAGAGTTTCCTTCCCAGACAGAATCGTCTTTAAGATGATTGAAAACGATTCTTGCTTCGTCTGTACAAGTTGGATCATTCAACATAACATGAAACTGCCAAAGCCAGAAACCAAATACGTTTTCCCACAAAACATTGGGAGAGACAGAAGCCACGGATCTTAGCGCATTGATCACTGTTTGGATTTGGATAAGAAGTTTTCGAACGACATCAGCAGAATCTTCGATAGGCACTTCTATCCAACCATCGACCTTTGGATATGTACTGACAGTCATATTGCCATACTCGTGAACGGCTCCAAACTGTAATTCATCTGGTTCCCCTTGCCAAAGTTCCTCATATTGAATGAATTGAACAAGTTGCATTGCCGTAAACATTCCGTAACGCCTCATGAAAAAAGAAGCCGCGACAGTCATATTAGGGCTTTGACTCACGGTTTGAAGAACGGTTAATAGATCTTTTCCATCTGTTGGAGAAGATAAGGTTTCTAACGTAAAAAGCGGATGCTCAGGTGGGGTTGTATAGACACCATTGCTATGAAGTTGTTGGATTTGGTTCGCTGTAAGTGTTGTCATGCATTCAGTATAGCAAAGATTCCGTCTTCGTTCATGACCCACCATATCTTTAGGGAGGTTAAGGAGTCCGTTGAATAAAGTTCCCTGCTTTCGTGACAGAAACTCCTTTTAAGGAAAGATCTGTGAACATTCTTTTAGCGAATGATAGCGCACGTTCATGATCCCCATGAATGCATATCGTATCTGCTTGTATTGACGTTTCTTGATGAATACCAGTTCGTACGACTCCATCAGTCACCATGCCCAATACTTGCATAATCACTAAATCATAGTCTTGGATGACTGCATTTGGATGTGTTCTCGGTGTTAGAGAAAGATCCGGTTCATACGTGCGGTCTGCGAACACTTCATTGGCCGTCAACAACCCTTGCGCTTTGCCTGCTTGAACCAGTTCGCTTCCCGACAATCCATACAGTATGGCTTCAGGTGATACTGCTGCGACTGCCCTTGCAATTGCTTCAGCGATTTTCTTGTCTTTGGCAGCCATATTATAAAGGGCTCCATGAGGCTTTACATGGTGTAGCGTCGCCCCCTCAGCTTTTATAAACCCTTGAAGCGCTCCGATTTGATAGACCATCAAATCATATACCTCCCGTTGCGTCAGTTGCATTTCCCGTCTACCGAAACCATTTAAGTCTGGCAAACCTGGGTGCGCACCAATTGCAACATTGTGCCGACAAGCGAGATCGATTGTCGTATGCATCGTCCTTGGATCCCCTGCATGAAATCCACAAGCGATATTCGCAGAGGTGATATGCTTCATGACCTCCTCGTCGTTTCCAAGCTTGTAAGCACCAAAACTTTCACCTAAGTCACAGTTGATATCTATATGTACAGTCATTGAATGCCTCCTTCGTATAGTTTAAGTCCAATGCCTATTCGCAGTTCAAGTATGCTTCTTTCGATTTGCCTGAGTAGCTGTTGTGCAGTATATAAGGAGACTTCTTCGAACCTTAGTGAATCACCAGGTTTCGCTTGGGCTAACACCGGGAGGTCAGCCGAGATCACTTGAGCAATTTTTGGATAGCCACCTGTCGTTTGACGATCCGCCATTAATACAATTGGTTGTCCGTTTGAAGGGACTTGCACAGTACCGAATGTGACAGCTTCAGAAAGAAGTTCGTTCGGTTCAGATAGTTGAAGTTGTGGACCATGTAGTCTGTAGCCCATGCGATCTGATTGTGAACCCATTGTAAAAGAGGAGGACAAAAAATTCCTTTGGCTTTGCTCGGTGAATAGGTTCTTTTGTCTGCCAGGTAAAACTCGAATTGTATAAGACTCCCTTACAAACGGTCGTAGTTGTTTCGCAACAGACCATCTAGTCGTCCAGTAAGAGGTAGTTTTGCAATCCATAAGCTGCTTGTACATCATTTTAGACTTTTCATTAGGTTTATTAACTGAAAGTAGATCTCCTTTCAGCAGGCTTCTTCCATTGAACCCGCCAAACCCCGCTTTTAAGTACGTGGAATAACTGCCAAGCACTCGAGGTAAGTCAAACCCTCCTGCAACTGCCATCACGAGACGGCTTCCTCGTGTTGCAGTGCCAATCGTCAATAAGGAGTTTTCTTTTACTACGATAGGCTTCCACATCGGAACTGGTACCCCATCGATTTCAGGTGTAAATTCCCCACCACATAAAGCAAGGAGCATCTCTTCTTCGAATAATAACTTAGGTCCAATTAGCGTCGTTTCCAGAATGGCCGCTCCTTCTTCATTTCCCACGAGGAGGTTGGCAATTCGTCTAGATATCGAATCCATTGTTCCACTTTGAATCACTCCGAATTGTTGGTAGCCAATCCTACCGCTGTCCTGAACCGTGTCTGACAAACCAGACTTTACTACTCGAATCATACGTCCCCCTCCCTATAGGCATCATACTGTTCTTTTGTAATGGGAAAAAATTCGAGCTGATCGCCCGCACGTAACAAACTTGGAGGCGTTTCGTTCGGTAAAAACAATTCAATCGGTGTCTGTCCAATCAGCTGCCATCCACCTGGTGTTTCAATCGGATAAATACCGGTCTGTCCGCCAGCTATCCCAACAGATCGTGGCGGTATTCGAAGTCTTGGATCACTTCGACGCGGTGCCGTAATCCGAGGCGACATTCCCACTAAAAATGGAAACCCGGGTGCGAATCCTATCATTTGCACGGTATAGACACCAGAAGTATGTATACCGATTACTTCGTCTAATGTCAGTCCGTTTAGTTCCGCAACTTCTTGCAAATCAGGTCCTTGTTCTCCACCATAAAGTACTGGAATTCTAACCGTACGTCTTTCGCTTATCACAATCGGTTCAAGATGATCAAATAACTTCTCTACTTCCAAACGTACTGCTTCATATGGAAACTCTTCTTTCGCAAAGCAGTGGACATCATAAAAAATGGTAACCGACGTATAGGACGGGATGTATTCGACGAGCCAGACCGGTCGCTTATCATCCAATACAGTAGTGACAGTTCTAATCTTTTTCTCTGTTTCTTCATGAAAAGGTCCACCAAATTCGAGGTGAACTGCCTGATCTCCTAAAGGAGAAATGATGAATTTCATCCCACTCCTCCTCCACACGTTTTGTTTAGTATATGGTAAGAAACACTGTTCAGACAATTCTTGACTCAATGATGTACTTACTCTCGTTAGAAACAATATTGTCGCATAACCTCACTATCGAAAGAACAGAATCTAAAAAACAGGCTGCCCCCGCTAAGGGGACAGCCTGTCTAGTTCACTTATTCAGTTACTGCTTTCGTTTCTGTTAATTTTGGTTTGTTATCTTCCTTAATCAACGCTGCGGCAATTGTACCGATGACAAGTAGGAAACCTGCAAAGTAGAAGCCCATATCCAGATTACCAGTTTTATCAGCCAAGAAACCTGTGATGTATGGTGCAAGGATGGAACCACACATTCCGATGAAGTTGTAAATACCGAATGATGTACCATATGCGTTTTTAGGAGCGTTGTCTGCAACAACAGCAACCAACACAGGATTTGTACTGATTTTACCAAAGATACCGTAACCAATCAGTGCTGCATAAAGAACGTACATGTTGTCAAATGCAACGATGGAGATGAGTGATATCAATGAAAGTGGGAGCATAACGAGTAGCACTGGACGACGTTTTCCCATACGGTCAGCGACCCAGCTGAAGAAAATCGAACCTGGAATAGCTGCCCACGGTACTAGTGAAGAAACGGTCGCAACTGCACTACCTTCAATTCCACGTGCGTGTTGCAAATAATAAGGCATCCATGTTACGACTACGAAGAATCCGTAAATCGCACAGAAGATTACAATGTAAGACATAAGCAAGTTACGATTTTTGAACAGCACGCTGATCTTGAATGGTTCTTCATTCTCAACTTCAGCTTTAGTTTTCTTGCCATATGGGTTTTCTTTAACAAGCCACCACATTAGCAAACCAATGAGGACAACTGGGATTGCAACGATATAGAATGGTGCTCTCCATGACATACCAGCTTCAATTGTCCAACTTGATAAGAAATAACCAGCAGATAGACCGAACGCCATACCACTGTTGATAATCGCTGAACCGACTGTAATGTGTTTCTTAGGGATCGCTTCAGAAGACAATCCGTACTGTGGTCCATAATAGAATCCTTGGAACACACCAACCATTAACCACATAAGTATAAATAAGAAGAATGTTGGCATCGAGCCTGCAATTGCTGCAAAGATACCGAACAAAATAATTCCTGGTACAAGTACTTTCTTTTTACCGATTTTATCTCCAAGTATACCGGACGGAATGTTTAGTCCTGCATAACCGATGAAGAAAATACTACTGATCATACCGAGTTGAGCGCCAGACAAGCTAAATTCGTTTTGAATATCGTCCATGACAGGGTTCAAGATTGCACGTGTTCCGTAAATTGCAACCCAACCTAAGAAAAATACGATAACGGCTTTGATCCAATAAGGAATGAGTTCTTTTTTCTGGCCATTATCTTGTATTTGTTTCGCCATCGTTTGTTCCTCCTCAATTTTTTATAATTTACTATTCAAGTAAATGATCATTTACCTTTCACTAGTATAATACTTTATACAGCATTGCAGACGAATAAAATCAAATCAGGTAACCTTGCCAAAACATTAAATTTCCTAGCAAAATGACTACAAGAGAACTGGTCATGGCATTTCTGTTGAATACACTGCATTGCGTTGCTTGTATTTCCCTACTTTTTTATCACTAGTTATTCATTTACACATTTTCAAAGAATTCTTTTTTTGCCTAGTCATTCTAAAGTGTAACGCTCTTCAGCATATAGCCAAGTCCAGGGTATGTAATGATGTATTCTTCAGGCTCTTTCAATCGTTCTTTAATTTTTCGACGAATTCTTGCGATACCGACACGTAAATATTCAACATCATCACGATATTGGGGTCCCCACACTTCTGACAACAACGTTTCGTGTTGGACTACCTTATCTAAATTCAGTGCTAAAATTTCGAGCAAGGAAAACTCTGTTTGCGTAAGTTTTAACTCCTCGTTATCAATCCAGATCCGCTTGCTTCCGACATCCACTTGCAATAATCCTGTCTCAATAACAGATGTGGACCCTGCTGCAGAATCCGTGAGATGTGGTTGACTTCTACGCAGTACCGCATTGACCCGAGCGAACAACTCATCTAACGAAAAAGGCTTTGTTAAGTAGTCGTCAGCTCCAAGATTCAATCCATTTACTTTGTCTTTTGGATTACTTCTTGCTGTCAGCATAATAATCGGTGTATGGGAAAACTTACGCAATTCTTCAAGTACATAAAATCCATCTTTTCCTGGCATCATAATATCTAGTAATATTAAGTCAGGAGAAATAAGATCATACTTTTCCAGCAGTTCCTCTCCTGAATCAGCGGTCACTACTTCATATCCAACCGATCGCAAATTCGCAGAGATGAAACGTAAAATCTTCGCTTCATCATCTACGACACATATCTTTTGTTTCATCCCTTAAGACCCCTCTCGTATCGGAAAGTAAAGAGTAAACATACTGCCTTCCCCTGGTTTGCTATCCACTTCGATTCTGCCTTCATGTGCTTCCATTATTCCTTCGCAAATGGATAACCCTAATCCAGTTCCACCCGAGCGACGCGTAGCTGTAACATCGACTTGGTAAAAACGATTAAAGATTTTCTGCAAATGCTCTTTCGAAATACCGATTCCATTATCCGATACCGCTATGGTTAAATAATCATCCTTTTTTTCAAGCGTGATATCAATCTGTTTTTGCGGATTATCGTTATAGCGCAGAGCATTCGTAAAGAGATTGACTAGCACTTGCTGGACTCGTGTTTTGTCAGCATAGAAGAATAAGTAATCTTCCGCTTTGTTATGAAAAGTGAGCGTTGCCCCTTCTCTTAAAGAAAGTGGCACCAGTTCGATTGACTTCTCAATGACATGATCTGCACGAACCATATTGCGTTCGATATACATCGAGCCAGATTCAATCTTTGAAATATCCATCCAGTCATCCACCAGATGTTGAATACGCTCTATGTCCTCATGGACTCCTTCTAACAATTCATACTGAAAATCAGGCTCCCATTCCACATCCTCTCTTAATAACGTTTCCACGCTGCCTCGAATGTTTGTAATGGGTGTCTTAAATTCATGAGACGTCAGCGAAATCAGGTTGTTTTTCAAGGTATCAATTTCTTCCTCTTTTGTTATATCACGAATGAGCAGCCCTTCGCCGATTTTTTTCTCATCCGATATGACGGAGAATTTATGAAGCATATAAAAATCAGCATTGCCCGATTTTGTTTTGTACTCTAACTTTAGTTCACTTGCTTCGTTTTCAAAAAATGAAGCGATATCTTCTGTAGAAGTCTCAAACAGGATATTAATGCGTTCGATAACGTCGGATAAGTACACAAGCGGTCCATTCGTGCCATCTCCATCAGTCACATTCAAGAAGAATTCGTTCACATAATCGACCTGTTGATCATTATTAAGAAGCATAATCCCTTCTGACATACTTTCAAGAACGGCATCCAGTTCAGCATGCTTATTACGATATCGCTCAAATAACAACTTGTTTTGTAACATAACTGCAAGGGAACGTGAGAACGTTTGAAGAAATTCCTGTCCTCTTGGCTCAATTGTCTGCCCGTCCAGCAAATCGACAATGAGATAGCCATTTGGCAACCCATCTAGTACAATCGGTTCCATGTGTTGATTAGTGCCCTGCACATTTTTCTCTAAATAGCTCTGCAAACTTTTGTCGACGTAAATCGCTTGGCTTGTTACGGCCAACTCACGAAACCAAATGTGCACATTGAAAGGTACGGATTTTTCGATATTTTGAAGGCATAGTTGGATGAAATGCGGCAAATCCATTTTTGAAGACACCGGTGTAATCAGTTTGTTTACTGCCTGTAATTCAGCATTCCGCTGTTCCAAATTTGCAGTTCGTTCCTGAACACGGCCTTCAAGTTGTGTATTCAAATCAATGAGTTCATTTCGATTTTCTTCAATTTCAGATATCATATCATTGAAGTGAGCCAGCAAATCCGTCATCTCTTGCGGGCCTTGAATTCGTTCAGATAATTGAACAGGTTGGTTCGTCTTATAACTTACAGAATAACGCTTAATGGTATCGAGGAGATTGCGAATCGTTCGTTCAAGTCGATTCGTTAAAAATAGACTTGCTAACACAACAAATAACGCCGTAATGGGTATGAACCACAGAATTGTGTTCGCTGCACTTCTAAGTGGCTTTGTGATTAATGTGGATGGATTTGCAATCCATACCGTCCAATCAAGATTCCTAATTTTCGCATAGGTGATGAATTCTTTTTCACTGCCCTCTTCTTTGACAGTCAAGCTATTCAAAGATTGATCAGATTGATTATTGATGGTCTGAACAATTTTAGAATTCGTGAGATTCACCATGTCTGTCCTAGTATCAACATCGGGGTGCACAATTACATTATTATCTTGGTCAAGTAACACCGCATAACTTGCTTCGCCTGATATCCTTGTAGATACGTATTTCTCCAAAGCGTTTAAATCGATAGCCCCTAAAATATACCCTTGCATCTTCCCCTTACTGTCAAATATCGGTGAGACGATCGCAACCAAAAGGACATCTGTTCCCCCTCTACCATAAAAAACAGGAGACACCACTTGTTTGTTTTTATCGAGAAGATCTTTGTAATAAGACCGATCGCTATAATTCAAGTGTTCCCGTCTCACTCCATCCGTGTATACAGAAGGGTAAAATACAAGAGATTCACCATTTTTATCCCCTACGTACAAGTTTACAAATCCCGGATAGTTAATTTTAATATCACGTAGCTTTTCTTCTATCTTAGATGTTCGTCCTTCCTCTAAAAGAGGAGCAATATTAGAGGCCATGGTTTCAATGATTCTACCATGTTGGTCCATATAACTTTCAATATTATCTTCTAAAAACCCAGTTACTTTCTTTTGGCTATCCTGATTGCCTTCGATTAGCGAGGAGAGCTGGAAGAATTGAAAAATCCCGAGGACAATAATCGCAGTCAGTCCTATTGTAAGAAACGAGTATATGAGTTCCTTTTTAAAAGAACGGGATCGCCTATTTTTCATCCACACTCTCTCCTTCCTTTTGATGTCGACCAATTATGTAAACTTCTAAAACCTATGTAAATACCAAAAGGGTATTGGCAAGTGTCAAAATGACCATAGCCAATACCATTGATATACTTATTTTTTAATCTGTGTACCAGCCTTACCTTCTACTGCAAGGTCTGCTTGTCCAAGTGAACAGATTATCGCACGTCCACCGAGTTCAGCGAACTTCATGGCTGCTTCCATCTTAGGACCCATACTGCCTGCAGAAAATTGTCCTTCGTCCGCATAGCCTTGTGCTTCTTCAAGCGTAATCGTACCAAGTGCTTTTTGATCTGGCTTGCCATAGTTTACAAATACGTTGTCAACGTCAGTCAAAATCATAAGAACGTCTGCTTTTGCTTCTTCTGCAAGACGGAATGCACTACGATCTTTGTCAATAACTGCTTCAATACCTGTCAAGCTACCATCTTCTTCACGGACAACGGGAATTCCGCCGCCACCTGAAGCGATGACAATAATATCATTATCTGTAAGCATTTTTATAGTTTGAGAGCTGAGGATTGACTTCGGATTTGGAGATGCAACAACACGTCTCCATCCGCGGCCAGCGTCTTCTTTAACGTCCCAGCCTTTTTCTTTTGCTAATTGCTTTGCTTCTTCTTCTGAATAGAAGACACCGATTGGCTTGGATGGATCTTCAAATGCCGGATCGTTGCGATCTACTTCTGTTTGCGTCAGCATGCTAACTACTTGGTTGTTGAGATCCAGCTTATTGAGCTCATTCTTCAATGTTTGTTCCATCATGTACCCGATGAACCCTTGTGATTCTGCGCTACAAACGTCAAGTGGAAGTGCAGGAACAACATCTTTAGCTTCTTCGTTCTGACGAAGGATGTTGCCTACTTGTGGGCCGTTACCATGTGTAACAATGACTTCATGACCGTTTTTGACAATTTTCGCGATGATTTCAGTACTAATCCGTACGTTTTCACGCTGATTCTCATAAGTCGCTTCCTGCTTAGGTTGAAGGATTGCGTTACCCCCAAGTGCAATTACTACTTTTTCTGTCATTCTAGTTTCCTCCTTAGCGCTAGTAAGCCGAGTAACATACCAAAAACCGTATCGATTCCAGAACTATGCCCCATATCGAGCAATTCGGAAAGCAATGGTTTTAGCATATAAATATCTGTCTTCTCTGTCAATGCTGAAGCCGTTTCAGCTACAGTCGAGCTAAACTTCCCTTCCAATGCATACAACAAATACTCACGTCCAATATCTGTCGTCAGTGCCTCGTTCAGAACAAGCCCTTTTGCGGTTTCAACAAAAGGGGGTGATAATATTCCTGCCGCTGCATGGATAGCGAGTAAGCCGACCAAATGGTCATCACCTGAAGGGGTTAAGCCTTGCCCCCGTCCGATGAAAAAGCGAAGTTCTGTTTCTATTTTCTCCCGGTCAGATGATTCCAACACGGTAAGTAGTTCATAGATATGCTGCTCATTCATTCCACTTGCAGGGGAACCCTCTAAATAAGCAGTTAAAAATGATTCAATTTCTGTTTTTAATCCAGTTATACGTGGTTCAATGAGCAATATGGAGATAAGCATGGCTAGATTGTCCATCAGCTCATCATCTGTTATTGTTTTGCGAGAAATCTGCCAGTCAAACGGCACTGCGCCCGCGAGGCAAACAGCAGGTACTCCCTTTCCAAACTCCAACTCCCGCTGTGCGGAATGCCAAGACACAGAGCAATCGTCGTTGATGGTTCCTAGCAATTCTTGTAAATGCTGGTGGGTGAGGTGAATGCCAAATGGCAACTGCCCGTTTTTCGTCGTTCCGATGAAAAACAAATGCTCACCCATTTGGACATTAATACCATTCTGAAAAATGCTGTGTACTTTGCCCTCTGGGTGCTCAGAAAGCAACAGAGGAATGCGTTGTTCGTATTCCTCTGCATACAAAACTGAAACCTTAGCTGACAGCCTCTCCATTAGATCAAGCCTAGCTTCACAGCATATGCTTCTAATGCCTTTTCAAAACATTCCTTAGGAGCACGAACTGTTCCTGCACCAACTTGACCCATTCCTGCTTTTTTGTGTGCAATTCCTGTGTTGATGACTGGCTCAATACCGGTCTCGACTACTTTACGTGCATCGATTCCAAGGCAAGCACCTTGGAAGTCCCAAGTAGGAATTGTGAAGTTACTATTTTGAGAGACACAGATTTCTGTCATTTCATTGCTTGTTGCAAGTGCGTCGTCAAAGCCGCCCGCGCCAACAAAACGTGTTACGCCAGGTGCTGCAATCATTGCCATACCGCCGACACCGAATGTTTCAGTGATCGCGCTGTCCCCGATATCCGGGTTGGCATCATCTTGTGAATACCCAGTAAAGAATAGTCCTTGAGGCGTGTTTACTGGTGCTGTGAACCACTCGTCTCCCATTCCGCTAATGCGGATTCCGAAGTCTTTACCATTACGGCACATTGCTGTAACGACAGTTCCGTCTTGAATAGTGCGAGCTCCGTCCATTACGGCTTTAGCTGTTGCCATCATGATATTCAAGAAGAATTGGTCTGTATCCGCCAAGAATTGAATAACGTCCTTACGATCGCTTTCGTTCATATCCAACTGTACGATGTACGGGCTGATTTCTTTCAAGAAGATTAAGGACGCAGCAATATTACGCTGGTGGAACTCATCGCCCATTGTAATTGCTTTTGCGATGATGACGTTCAAGTTCAAGCCATCTTCAGTGAGCGCAAGAGCTTTTGCAATCGTTGGTCCAAGAATATCTTGCATCCACTTCAAACGATCGATGACTTCTTGTGAATTGGCACCAAAACGAAGCACTTTTCCGATTCCTTCGTTCATGATGCAGTAAGCTTCGTTGCCGTCTGTACGGTTTTCTACAACAAAAACAGGCATATTAGCAGACGTGATACCACCCATTGGGCCAACTGCATTCACATGGTGACATGGGATGAATTTCACTTCACCGCCTGCTAGTTGCTTTTCCGCTTCTTCTTCGTTCGATGCCCAACCTTCATAGATAGAAGCACCGATACAAGATCCTTGCATTGGACCTGTCATGTCGTTCCACTCAATAGGTGGACCTGCATGTAGCAACACTTTTCCGTCATTTAATTCTTTAATTTTTTCTTTAGCAGGAACAACATCCACTAAAAATGGAGCAGATCCGGTAATTTTATCGATAACCGCTTTGTTTGCTTCATCCATTGACTTGTAGTTCATAACGTACACACCTCATTCGTCATATTTACAGATGTCTCCATCTGCATGAGGAAGGTCCAGTCCAGAGCGGATCTGGACCTTCTATCTTCATCAATCTGAAATTATTTCAGCAAGCTTAAGATTTTAGCCATACGTGCATTGCCGCCAGCAACCGGACGCCAGTCGTATTGGACGAACTGTGTACCTGTGTCTGAAAGTGCACCTGTAAAGCCTTTCAAACCGACGTTAATGACGCGCGGACGTTCTGAAACAAGTGACGCGATGTCTTCTGAAACAGAGAGGTCGAATTTCTTATCCGACTTAGTTCCCTCTACATGTTTCTTCTGGTTATCTTCAACTTGAAGTCCAACAATGCTAAGCGCAGTACGGACTGCTTCGTTGTTTGTTTCTTTTACGATGACGCCAGCTTCTTTCAACTGCTTTACGTGACCGTCATAGCTTTGCGGATCGTTTTTCGTACCACAAACAGTTGCGACGACGTGCAATGTACGGCCGCCTTCTTTTGCTTTTGCTACCGCTTTTTTGATAGACGGAAGTAACGCGCTTGCCATGTCGTCATGCGAACCATAGCCAAGAACGAAGTCTAGCAAAATAACAGCTGTTGTTTCATCATCCCCAGCTTGCTCGATGAACTTCGAACGAGTTTCCGGATCAATCATTGGGTGTGGCTTCCCTTGTGTATACTTATCGTCCCCAAGGTCAACGATTTCCTGACCTTCGTGTTTCAAGACGTAGCCTTCTTCGTTTTTAATGTGCGTTCCAAGACCAAGTGCGTCTGAAATGAGCACTGCTGCTTCAGAAGCGAGAGTACCACCTGAGTACAACCCTTTTAGAGTCTTCTGACCATCTTTCAAACTTGCATTCTCTACAGAGAAATCGCCTGAGTTGTAGTCTGGTTTCACTTCGTTCCCGCGTGCTAAGTCCACTGCAATATGTGCAGTTTCTGCTAGTGTGTAAGCTTGGTAGACATTACCTTCGTATTGCTCTGGCTTTTCACCAAGGAATACAGCAACGACTGGCTTCGTCAAACTTTGAAGAAGTTCCATTACTTCGTTACGAACGTGTTCTGCAGGTGGCTTAGAAATGATTGTGATGATTTCTGTCGCGCTGTGGTTTTCTAGAGCACGAATTCCATCCATCATAGTGATCGCACCAATTGGATCTTTTAGGTCACGTCCACCCGTACCGATTGCGTGGCTGACGCCTTCTCCTAAACGGTCGATAATTGTAGAAACTTCCTGGATTCCTGTTCCTGATGCACCGACAAGTCCGATACGGCCTTTGTTCACGACGTTTGCGAATGCCAAAGGTACACCGTCAAGAATTCCTGTACCGCAGTCTGGCCCCATGACAAGTAATCCTTTTTCGTGAGCTTTTTGCTTTAGTCGCAATTCGTCTTCTACAGACACATTATCACTAAACATGAACACGTGAAGACCACGGTCCAATGCTTTGTCCGCTTCATCTGCTGCATATTCACCAGGTACTGAAATCATGGCAACGTTTGCATTTGGAAGTGCATCCACTGCTTTGTCCCATGTCCGTACTGTTTCAAATCCTTGCTTTTTGTTGCTGATGGATTGGTCATTTAAGTATTGTTCTACTTTTTCAAGAACTGTGTCTATCATGTCTGCATTGTCTGTGTCGACAACAATCGCCATGTCATTCGATTCTGCTGCTTCGAGTTCTGATGTATGCAACCCTGCATCTTTAAAGATGTCTTTGTTAGCTGGTGTTGCCATCATGATTTGTACTTTGTTGAGACCTTCCATTGTTGCGATTGAGTTCGTGAGCAACATGAGGTTAATGGAGTCTTGGTACGAGTTCTTCTTGATAATCGTATGAAGCACAAAAATCACCCCTGTAAGTATTTTTTAAAATCAGCGCGCCTACCATTGCATGTGTTTCCCTAAGTGTTAAGCACAAAACAATGGTGAAGCTGTTTTTGTTTATCCAAGTTAATTGTAACGCAATTTGCATTGCAGACGAATAAAATACTGGAGTGTAACATTACAAAAACATAAAATTGTTAATCGAAAGCTGTTTTCTTGGAGTTTCGTGTCGTAAGATAGTAGGAGAAATAGTTTTGCTGAGAGGTAATCAGACTATTAAGAGAGTAGCTACATTGTATAAAAACTAACTATTACGTTCGATATTTAATTAAGAAAGATAGAGAGTTAGAAAAGAGGATGCGATTATGGCAGATACATTTGTTTATAAACGTGTGGATGGTTGCGAGATTGGAGGGGTACTTCATCCGACATCTGAAACTCTTGCCCCTTTGATTGTCTACATACATGGAGGCGGACTGATCTGGGGGACCCGAGACGACATGAATCGAGAACAAATCCGTCTATATAATGAGGCTGGATTCAACGTGTTTTCTGTGGATTATCGGCTTGCACCTGAATCCAAACTTCCTGAAATCCAGGATGATATTAAGGATTTACTAGTTTGGATAAAGACAGAAGCACCTGCTCATTTCAATTTCGATCGAGAACGGGTGGCTGTGATTGGTAGCTCAGCAGGAGGTTATTTAGCGTTGTTATCAGGGACATTTGAAGTGAAGCCGGATGCGATTGTCTCGTTTTATGGATACGGACAGGTTACTGGTGAATGGTATCGGAATCCGAGTCCGCACTTTACATCGATGACGACTGTGCCCGAAATGTTAGCGAAGCAACTCGTTCAGCCAAATGCGATTTACTCCGCTCCGATCGAACGACGGTATGCGATTTACTTGTATTGCCGTCAGCAAGGCACGTGGCTCGATTGGGTGGCCGGTTCGTATGCCCTGGATAAAAGTAAGCTGGCGAATTATGCACCTGTTGAGTTAGCAGATACAAAATATCCGGCAACCCTTCTTATCCATGGTGATCAAGATGAGGATGTGCCATATGCAGAGTCTGTCGCGATGAAAAAAAAGCTCGATTCATTAAGTATTCCAAATGAGCTTATGACAATTTCCCAAGGGAAACATAATTTTGACGCGAACATGAACGATCCTGATTCTGTACGTACTGTCCAGCATACGATTACTTTTTTACAACAACGATTTCATATGAAGACGAACTTATAAGTGGCTATAGCCAAAAGGAGTGTTGGAGATGAATATATCGATTGAAGAATTGAAAGAGCTGATGGCAAACAAACTCACACAAGCGGGGCTGCAACGGGATGATGCGGAGATAGTTGCAGACGTACTTGCACACGCAGACGCTCGAGGTATTTTTTCTCACGGAGCGATGCGGACTGAATACTACGCCGAACGAATTGCTAAAGGCGGCATTACCGTAAATCCAGACAAACAATTTAACCAAACAGGACCGGGTACTGCTGTGCTGGATGCCGATAACGGCGTCGGGCATGTAGCTGCGAAAGATGCAATGACTCGAGCAATTGACATGGCTCGGGAAAACGGAACAGCCATTGTCGGCATTCGTCGTATGAGCCATAGCGGTGCCATGTCGTACTTTGTCCAACAAGCAGCAGAAGCGGGAATGATTGGAATCTCCATGTGCCAGTCCGATCCAATGGTCGTTCCTTTTGGCGGAGCTGAACCGTATTTCGGGACAAACCCGATCGCGTTCGCGGCTCCAGGTGTAGGTGATGATAAGATCATCTTCGATATGGCAACAAGCATTCAAGCATGGGGGAAAATTTTGCACGCTCGATCAAAAGGCGAATCCATTCCGGATACATGGGCGGTAGACAAAGACGGTGTACCGACGACAGATCCATTTAAGGTCACGGGATTGCTTCCGATTGCTGGACCAAAAGGCTATGGTCTTATGATGATGGTAGATATCTTGTCAGGTGTGTTGCTTGGACTTCCGTTCGGAAAACACGTGTCGTCGATGTATCACGATTTGACGGCGGGACGTGAACTCGGACAACTCCATATCGTGATTGACCCAGGTGCGTTTACAAGTTCCGATCTGTTCCGTGCCAATATTTCCGGCATGATGAAGGAATTGAATGAGGTGAAACCAGCTCCAGGGTTCGATCAAGTGCTGTATCCTGGTCAGAACACAACACTTCAAGAACAAGAGTCTTTGAAGAATGGTGTGGAGATTGTAGATGAAATCCTTGAGTATTTGCGTAGTGACGTTGTGCACAATAACCAATATGATCATAAGGATCCTTTTGCAAAATAAACTAGATGGCCCACTTTGTGTGGGCCATCTTTTTTTTGATGATTTTTCTCATTGTCGATTAGTTTGGAGCGGTTGCTGTTCACTCGCAGGGAATTCTCGATCACTCGTTCGCATTTATCCGACACTTAAAGTGATTTCTCCGACACTTGCGAAAATTTCTCGATAACGGGACACAATTCAAGTATGTTATAGGACTTAATTGGTAGCTCTTTCCTTATCTTTCGATGGGCTAACTAATCGTTGAAACTATTTTAGAGGAAATTGGCAACATCACCGTTTTCAAAGATTATCCCACAAAAAAACAGCACAGCGAGACAACTGCTGTCCCGCCACACTGCTCGGATAATCACACAATTTTGGCCTGTCTTAACATGAATGCCCGTAGCACTTCTGCACCCTCCAACAATTCTTCCATGGATGTGTACTCTGCTGGGTTATGGCTAAGCCCATCTTTGGACGGGACGAAGATCATGCCAGTCGGACAGAACGCCGCCATATTCATAGCATCGTGCCCTGCACCACTTGGCATTTCTAGCCACTTCACTCCTCGTTCTTCACAAACCGCTTTGAACCCATTCACAATGTCAACATCCATTTGAACCGGTTCTTCACTGGAGATTGCGTCCATCCAAATGTCTAAACCACGTGCTTCGGCTACTCCTTTAACCGCTGTTTCAAGTGCATCCACGACACGTTGCCGCGATTCTGTGTTCGTTCCTCGGATATCGACGTCCATTTCCGTTGCACTTGGTACGACATTCATCGCTCCGGGTTTTATTGAAAAAACGCCTACCGTACCAACAGTACCATGCGCAAGCTCTTCAAAAGCTGCCCGTTCCACGGCTAGTGCAATTTCAGCTCCACCAAGCAGTGCATCATGTCGGTAATCCATCGGGGTTGTCCCCGAGTGATCGGCCGTTCCTCCGACGTGTACGTGGAATCGGACAGGCGCGGCAATGGCAGAGACGACCCCAATAGACGCTTGTTGCTTCTCTAGCACAGGTCCTTGCTCTATATGAAGCTCCACAAATGCTTTGAACTCATCTTGGAAACGCATGGCTAAATGGACTTCTTCCAGATCGAGTCCATTCTCTTCAAACGCTTGCATAAGAGTAATGCCATTTCTGTCTGTCAATGACCGGGTATATGCCGGATCCAATCGTCCTGACATCGCTTTACTACCTAGTGTGGAGGCTCCGAAACGCGAAGACTCCTCGCACGCGAAGATAATGACTTCCATTGGATGCTCGGTTTCAATATTGTCATCAGCAAGCGAGCGCATCACTTCAAGTGCAACGAGCACACCAGCGGTTCCGTCAAATTCTCCAGCTGCATAAACCGAGTCGATGTGTGAACCCGTTGCTACTACAGGCAATTCAGCTGCTGCGCCTTCACGTCGTGCAATGACATTTCCCGCGTAATCCGTGCGTACAGTGAGACCAGCCTCTTCGAACTGATGGATCATATACTCTCTCGCATTGCGCTCTGTTTCGGTATAAGCAAGCCGGTTGATGCCTTCTCCCTCGTCTGTAAACTTCGCAAGCTCTTCAAATGACTGACGCAATCGCTCCAGCTTCATAGCAATTCCCCTTTTCATATAGGTACGTGATGCAAATGAATTTACAAAAAATTCGTTCACTCCTACTGTAAAGTATCGCAAGTTCATAGAAAAAAATCAAACCGACTTTCCCATTTAACTCCAGGGGATGGTTTAATAGTTCATGTGTTAAAACATTAAAGTCGATTAATTTCATTTCCGGACTAAAGTCTATGTTTTTTTAAGTATATTTGTTAAAAAACTTATACATGATTTAATTTACAACAGAAATACTAACCTATTATTATTCATTAATTCCGTAAAATCACACTAACTCTATTCTCTATGGTCTGAATAAAATATTTCATTAAGGATCACTTTCGCTCTTTTTAAGTTTCTGGAATCAAGTTTATTGAGCATTTCCATGATCTCATACATTTCTTCAGCAACAGGGTAAGAATGGCTGGCCTTGTCGGTGTTTAGCTCTTCATTTTCATTTATCTGCGCCATCCTTGGACTATGTTTAATTTTATCCTCGTTTGTCGTAGGATTTAACCAAGACGTATGCAGCGCATCGAGTAGTACATTGAGGATAGTTCCCAATTCTTCTTCGGTATAACGTTGTAAGAAACGATTGATTTCACTATCAATTTGATGATGTAAATCTTGATGTAACAGACGTATCTCTTTGCCCAACGGAGTGGTACGGAAAAGAATTTCTTTTTTGTTATCTGGAAGATATTCCACGAAGATAATTTCTTTTTCTACAAGTTTTCTCGTAATTTTGGAGACACTTCCCCTCGATATCCCGAATTGCTTCGAAATAGTTATTCCGTTTACAGGCTCAAGCCTTCCAATCGCCTCCAGAACATGAAACATCAAAATAGTCATTTCTTTCATTGACTCTGTAACAACTAGATTTTGGCTATTCTGCATCAACCACTTTTTTTCTTCGTCATCTTCAGATTGAAGTTTATGCTGCATATCTTTTGCGGTTTCCCATACTTCTATGATTAAACGATCTTTATATTGGTTTTTACTTTTATTGTCCATTGATGTTTTTCCTCCAAAGGCTAACTTGATACCATTATACCAATTGCAAATAAACAAGCAACAATAATTGTTTCTGGGAAACATTATTGACAAAGAGCAGGATATCAACTATTATTGTTTCCTGTAAACATTATGTTTCCAATCAACAATAATAAGAGAGCAAGACATGTTTCATGCAGTATGATGTTCGATTAGATAGTGCATCACTAAGCTGAAACGTCTTGTTCGCATTCTACAAGATTTTTGGAAAAATCCAGTGAGGATGCGTAGAAATTACAACCATTTTTTCTACATCTCACACCAAAATATAGGAGGTCAATTCATTTGACAGGAAAATACGACATCGATGTCCTCATAGCCGGCGCTGGACCGACCGGGTCTACACTCGCGGCAGATCTACTTCGACGCGGCCTTAGTGTCAGACTGGTAGACAAGGCACCTCATTCATTCAAGGGCTCGCGTGCAAAGGGAGTCCAACCGAGAACCCAGGAGGTACTTGAGGACCTTGGCGTCCTGAAAGAAGCTCACTCTGAAGGAGGAGCCTATCCTCTTATGGGGATTCATTTTGGACCGATTACTGTACCATTGCGGATGCAGAAACGAAAAAAGGTTACTCCTGATGTGCCGTACCCGAATGTATTATTACTGCCTCAACACCGTACCGACGCTATCTTGCATCGCCTACTTGACAGTCTAGGGCTGAGTATTGAGTTTGACACTGCGATTATTGATTTTGAACAGGATAACAACGGGGTGACTACAACACTCTCTTCTGGAGAGAAGATTCGAAGCAGGTATCTTGTAGGAGCTGACGGTGGTTCTAGTACAGTCCGCAAGGCTGCTGGTATTCGTTTCATGGGAGAGACCAACGAAGCCGACCGTATGCTTATCATCGATGGGACAATAAACGGACTGTCACGCAACCGATGGCACGTATGGCCGCGAACCCATGGGAAGCAGGTCGCAGCATGCCCACTCCCTCACTCTGATCAGTTTCAAGTAATGATTCGTCTGACACCGGAGGAATCGGCTGATTTGGACGAAACTGCATTAGCCGTCAAGTTCCAATCGCTCACAGGTTTACAGCTCCAGGATATCACCTGGACCTCAGTGTTCAGACCTAATGTTCGACTTGCCGAGCAGTACCGATCTGGCAAGGTCTTTCTGGCTGGCGACGCCGCTCACGTACACACACCCGCTGGCGCTCAGGGTCTAAACACCGGTATCCAGGACGCTTACAACCTCGGCTGGAAACTTGGTCAGGTTATAAAGGGTGCACCAGAGAGCCTCCTAGAAAGCTATGAAGCCGAACGACAGCCGATTGCCGCACGCGTTCTTAAAAAATCTAATGAACTTTACTCTGAGATTGAGAAGCAGCATCTTTCCGGGCTTAAACGTGGAGATGAGGAACGACAGCTTGGAATCTCTTACTACGGCGGACCACTCGCCCCTACCAATAGCTCGGCCACTAAAACCCTACACGTTGGAGACAGAGCACCAGACGCTCCTTGCACAGGACCAAAAGGTTTAAGTCGCTTATTCGAGCTATATCAGGGGCCGCACTTCACCCTGCTAGCCTTTGGAAGTAACCCGATCAAAGGATTCTCTGAGTTTGAGTCGAGCTGGCCAATTGGTGTTGGAGAATTACGTTGCTATGCCGTTGGTAACGGTCTCGAGGTTGACAACAATCGCCTCGACGACACAACCGGCAATCTGAGCAGTATTTACGGCATCACTGGTGAAACATTAGTACTAATCCGACCGGACGGTTACATTGGCAGCATTATCACTAACGACTGGCTAGCCAACTTCAACAACATTGTCAGCACGTTTGCCACACATTCCAATACGAGTAACTCGAACTGAAATCACTAAGTAAATTGGTGAATTATACAGGGTGTATCTGCATTTCCCATCATTCAGTCAACAAAAATCCTTCTTTCGCTAATTTTCAAATCTAGCGAAAGAAGGATTTTTAAATGACCTTAATTTAAAATAAACAACTTTAGTATCCTTGCTCAGTTCATCCATTCCATAATCACGAGAAAAATGCCGGTTGCAAATAGCGCAACGTGTCCGATACAAAACTTAGGAAATAGCTTCCGCGTCATTTCCTTTTCAACATCTGTTTCAATAGAACACGTCATACAGCGAAACTTGTCAACAATACGCTTCACTGAGCTTCTCCACGAAGAGCATTTTGAACACCATCAGGGTCAAAACCTAGAATCCAAACGTCATTCAATTTGGTCTGGGGAACACCCATCTGTCCAGTTGTTTTTACGAGACGTTTTCCTGCTTCTTGATCCAATGAAACGTTGACAGTCTCATATGTGATTTTCTGTTCGTCCAAATAATTCGTCATCATCGTGCAATAAGGGCACGTAGAAGATACGTAAACAGTTGCTTGTGGTGTCATAACAAACACTCCTTTTGATTTAATTGCCTTCATCATATACCCCTTAAGGTATTATTTCAACCTATCTGCTCTCTTCAGAAACAATTGTCCTCCTTCTAAAAAAGATAATTCACTGCAATAGGGTGTCTAGCAGTGTTAATTGTTTCGATTGAGGATTCTTAACAATTTTCTTCCATATATCGCAAGAACTTAAGACTACCAAAAGTCCCTATTTATTCATACACGTTCTTCAGCAATTCTCCCTCAAAAAAAAGCCGGCTCACAGAGAATCACATCACATCTCTGAGAGCTAGCTTTTAGAAAATCACTTTTTAAGAATGTACAGGGGTTTCTTCTCCTTCTTTTATATCCTCTTTATGTTTTTCCGTACGACTAATGAGCGTCGTACCTACGAGGTCACCCGTAACATTCAGTGCCGTCGCTCCCATTCCAATCAATGCATCAATGGACGTAAGTAAAGCCACCGCTTCAATCGGTAAACCTAGCTGTACAAAAACCGTTGCAATCATTACTATTCCTGCACCAGGGACACCTGCAGTTCCAATAGAGGCAAGCGTTCCGATCAAGACTACCATTAACATATCCGTCAACGACAGCGGGTTACCTGAAATATTTGCAGCAAAGACGGCAGACACAGCAATTCGAATCGCTGCGCCATCCATATTGACCGTGGCACCTAACGGCAAACTAAATCCATACAAACTGCGTGGTAATCCTAAATCATGAGCAGCAGTTAACGATAATGGCAACGCGCCCGCACTACTTTGCGTCACAAAAGCTGTTGTAATCGGAGTTCGAGCGTGCTTGAAAAACGTTAGTGGGTTCACTTTAAACAGCAGCATCGCGACAATATACAATACGATTTGCGCAAGTAATGCTGCATATAGCACGCCAATCATGCCTCCAAGTGAAAGAAGTGTGTCGGCCCCTTGGCTCCCCACCGTCTTCGCCATAATTGCAAATACACCAATCGGAACGTATTGCAAAATCCCTTTGAGGATGAATAATGAGGCTTCGTTCAGCGCACTAATCGTTTTCAACAAATGATTGCCGAGTTCATTGAATCCTTCTGAACTGCGCATAGCAGAAATTGCAATACCGAAAACGAGTGCTGTAAAAATGATTCCTAGTAAATTCATTTCTGTGAACGCAGTGACGATATTTGACGGAACAATATTCAGTAACACATTGACGATGCCGGGATTATCAGGTACATCAAACGACTCACTTCCGTCCAACTTCATGCCAGATCCAGGTTGGAACAATGTTGCAACCGCAAGTCCTACCACAATTGCAACCGCAGAACTGAGCGTGTAATAGATGAACACTTTTCCACCCATTCGACCGAGATTCGTAATTGTCGTCTGATTCACACCGACGATGAGCGTAAAAAGGATAAGAGGAATAATTAAGAATGTCAGAAGACGGATCAGTAAATCGCCAAGCGGCTCAAATACACTCGCTTGCTCGCCCATCAGCAATCCAACCACAATTCCGAGGATTAAAGCTATCGTTATTTTAAGAATTAAAGATGCATTCGCATATCGGTTCCAGAGTGCTTTCATGTATGTCGGCATCTCCTTTTCTCTATATTTCTGATTAATCCCTATCTGCTTACTAGGGAATATAATAGTCTACATTAATGCACAGAAAAAAGGTTGTCAATGTCTCTGCTCAATACGGCAGGGTGTATTCATTACTTCCCTATCTAATGCACATGTAACCCCACGACATGGTACAATAATCAGCAAACATTTTGATAACTAGAGGTGAACGGAATGAAAACAAAGCGATACGACATGAAAGGGAGCTCGATTTCAGGAATTACTATGAAAGACTCCAGTGCTCCTGAAGAGAATAACTTGGCGTTACACGCTTGTCTGGATCCAGCAGCTGTTCTCAAAAACCGCGAAACGCTCGCATCTTCACTCGGACATTCAACAAGTGATTTTGTCTACTCAAACCAGACGCATAGTGCCAATTTCCACAAAGTCACTCGTGCGGATCGTGGGCGTGGTGCAACTGAGCAAACCACCGCAATTCCTGATACGGATGCTCTGTATACAAATGAGCATGGCATCGTTCTCGCTGGATTCATGGCGGATTGCGTTCCCGTGCTTCTTTCAAATGAACGCGCTGGTATCGTTGGCGTTATTCACTCGGGCTGGCAAGGCACTGTCAAAGAAATCACACCAAAATTGCTCCAACATCTTATTGAACATGAAGGATGTCGTCCAGAAGACTTCGAGATACTGATTGGACCTGCACTTAGCCAAGACAAGTTCGAAGTGGACGGTGATGTCTATGAGAAATTTCATGCACTCGGCTATGCGAAACCTTGGATTTCGTTCAACGAAACAACCGGCAAATACCATATCGATAACCAACAGACTGTAAAAACTCAATGTGAACTCGCAGGTATCCCAAGTGCTAATATTACAATCGATCCGATATGTACGTTTCAAAGCGACGATGGTTTTTCATATCGTCAAGACAAAAAGGCAGGAAGACATCTCGCATTCATCGGATTAAAGTAGCCGGGCGGAAAACGCTCGGTTTTTTAGGTTTGTGCCCCTTCCTTTAGCAACAACGCATAAAACAATTGAACCGCTGAGCTAAATCGGGTGGGATCCAATCCCGTTATATCTGAAATACGTTTAAGTCGGTACGAGAGCGTATGACGGTGAATCCTAAGCACATTGGACGTATTTTGGGCATGAAGTTCATGTTCCAAATACGCTTGAAGTGTTGCTATCAAATTCTCATCAAGTTGTCCCAATACCCTCTCAACGTATTGCGTATGCAAGGGTTGTTGATATGCCCCCATCAAGGCACGCATTTCAATTGTTTCAAAATCACTGATGACTTCATTCACCACACCAAATTGAATTGCGTGCCGGGCAGATTCGTAGGCCAATACGATGTCCTCTTCTACAAACACCGTTTTACCAATCCCAACCTTGAGGAGGGAAACACCTTTCTGTTTACAAACATGCTCCACCCTTTTTTTCACCAGTTCCCGATCCACCCCCCATATTAGAAATGGCAAGGCATGTCCATAATCAGCTCCTGACAACACAGAACGAATTCCCATAGTTTCTGCTAGCCAATCCGCAAGATGATTTGGTGTACGGGTCGCCTCGTTTTGGTGAACGATCAGTACCATAAACGGACCTTCCAGAGAAATGGCTAGCATCTTCATCCTATCCAATGTAACTCCTGAAATAGGAAGTCCGCTTATTAGTTCTTTAAATACCAATTCCCCCGCAGTTCTCTTCCACTCCGATTCAGAAGTCAATAACGATTGATGAACCATCATTTCCGTTGTTAACTGGACAAGGGGCGCAACATCTCGTAACTCTTCTACGAATCCCGTTATCCCAATAACGCCAACTAATCGAGATTTATAGTGAATTGGTAAATTCACCCCAGGTTTTGAACCTGGCCATTCCTCTAGATTATCATTGTCTATCCACAATGACTTTCCCGTTTCCGCAACATGGGCTGCTCCCTCATGAATTCTATCCACCCGTTCCCTTTCCCCTGAAGCTAAAATCATTCCATTCGTATCCATCACATTCAAATTTCGGGTCAATCTAAGCATCGTCTGTTCCACAATTTCCTCAGCAAGTCGCTTGGTCAGCATCTTTTCACCTCTACGTATAAAAAAAGTATTTTAATTTATGTAATATATATACACCTAGTCTAATGTAATTAGATTATTCTGTACATATAATAATAGACATCAACTACTATTCGATAGGAATGATGCCTGTATGAAAATACTCGTTGCACCAGACTCCTTCAAAGGAAGTTTGTCTGCACTACACGCAGCGGAAGCGATGGCTGAAGGAATCCGAGAGGCTGACTCTACTAGCGTGCCCATCTTATTACCTGCAGCTGATGGTGGCGAAGGGACGATGCAAAGCTTAGTCGACGCAACAAATGGGAGATTTGTTTCTCTTCACGTTGAAGGACCACTTGGCCATCTCATTCCAGCAAGATACGGAATACTTGGGGATCGTTCGACTTGTGTAATTGAATTAGCAGAAGCTTCCGGTCTTATGCATCTTACAAATCAGGATCGAAACCCACTCATTACATCATCATTCGGGACAGGACAGTTACTCGTCCACGCGCTCAATGAAGGTTATCGTCATTTCATAATTGGACTAGGAGGAAGTGCCACAAATGACGGCGGTGCCGGTATCTTACAGGCACTGGGAATGAAGTTACTCGACTCAAATGGAGAGGAAATCCCTAGGGGTGGGGCTGCACTGCAGCAGTTGCACACCATTGATCCATTCTTTTTTGACCCACGAATCGCTGAAAGTACATTTCTAATTGCAGCGGATGTTACCAATCCATTTATTGGACCAAATGGGGCTTCAGCAGTTTTTGGACCTCAAAAAGGGGCATCTAACGTGGATGTTGAACTTCTCGATAGAAGTCTTTCCAATTTCGCAGACATTATAGAGCAACAGACAGGAGTTTCTTTACACCAGACACCAGGAGCAGGTGCCGCTGGCGGTGCGGGTGGTGTGTTTCAAGTGTTTTTCCCAAGTAACTTCCAATCCGGTATAAATATCGTGCTGGAAACACTCCATTTTGATGAACATTTGGAAACTGCAGATCTTGTCATCACAGGTGAAGGTCGTTCTGATAGTCAAACCTTTTCAGGGAAAACTCCCTATGGAATCGCACAGGCAGCACAGCAAAAAAATGTCCCTGTAATACTTGTATCAGGAACAATTACACCAGATTGTCGGTTTGCACTTACTGATTTGTTCGCAGGAGTGCACGCAATTACTTCTGATAGCGTCACAGTAGCTGATGCGATGTTGAATCCATTTAGAATGCTGAAAGAAACTACGAAACAAGCAATTCTGCACTTTAAAAATAAGGAGGAATGTTAAATGTTGTTTGCTATGATCATTTTAAGTGTTGTTCTCATTATCTTTTTAACAGCAGTCTTGAAGGTCCATCCGTTCTTATCATTACTTGCAGGGGCATTTTTCATCGGAATCACATCTGGAATGCCTCTACTAACCGTCGTAGACACTGTTAATGAAGGTTTCGGCGGATTAATGAAAGGCATTGGGATTGTCATTGTTTCCGGTACCATTATCGGCGTCATCCTTGAAAAATCCGGGGCCGCTTACCGCATGGCAGAAGTTGTCTTACGCGTAATTGGTGAAAAACGACCTCAACTTGCGATGTCACTCATCGGTTATATTGTTTCAATCCCTGTATTTTGCGACTCAGGATTCGTTATTTTATCCAGTCTAAAGAAAGCGCTTGCAAAGCGAGCTGGTGTCACGATTGCATCCATGTCTGTCGCATTGGCAACTGGATTGTTCGCGACACACACACTGGTGCCGCCTACGCCTGGACCTATTGCAGCTGCAGGAAATATCGGAGCTGAAGGTTATTTAGGTGTGATTATCATAATCGGACTGATCGTCGCAATTCCAGCAACTGTGGTCGGATACTTATGGGCTGTAAAAGTCGGCTCCAAAATAACTGTTCCTGAGGATGAGGAATCCATTACATTCGACTATGATGAAATCGTCAAATCTTTTGGAGAGATGCCTTCTGCGTTTAAAGCATTCCTACCTATTGTCTTACCAATTATTTTAATCGGGGCTGGTTCAGTTGCTAAGCTAACAATGGGAGAAAGTGGATTCAGCTCATTGCTACAGTTCATCGGTTCGCCTACCGTTGCTCTACTTTTCGGAGTCCTCGCAGCGTTTTTATTACTTCCAAAATGGAACGAAGAGACACTTACAGGTTGGATTGGTGATGGCCTCAAAGAAGCGGCTCCTATTTTACTGATTACTGGAGCTGGGGGTGCATTTGGTAAAGTGATTTCTACTTCTGGTGTCGCGGAATTGATCGGGGAAATGAATTTCACTGCACTTGCAGGTGGTGCACTATTCCTACTAGTTCCGTTCCTCATATCCGCTGCTTTGAAAACCGCACAAGGGTCTTCTACTGCAGCGTTGGTCATTGCATCTACATTAGTGGCTCCGTTACTTCCTGCAATGGGAATTGAAGGAGCGATTCCACTTGCACTTGTCGTTATGGCGGTTGGAGCTGGCGCAATGACAGTGAGTCATGTGAACGACAGTTTCTTCTGGGTCGTGACAGAGTTCAGTGGCATGAAAGTTACAGATGCATATAAAGCACAAACAATGGCGACTTTATTGATGGGTCTCACTACAATTGTATTCACGATGATACTGTGGGTAATACTCGTTTAAAGTTGTTCGCCAATCCGAACAGTGATTAGAACATGATAAGAGGGTTGCTGAAGAATTCCTCGTTATCAAATCACGTATTTTCGATCTTAAAAAAAATGTGAATCGTGCGCACTGAAAAAGCAGATCCCCCTGGGAGTTACTCCTGGGGGATCTGCTTTTTTCATTATATATCCGCTTCCGCAAGTGCTGTTGCAATAGCATCTTCAATTTGGGTTACGGGTCCCGTAATGTAATTGTTTATCATAATAGAAAAAGCAAGGGGTGTTCCTTTTTTCGTCGTCACATACCCTGACAATGTGGATACACCTGTGATCGAACCTGTTTTCGCTGCTACATTCCCTTTTGTCGATTCCTCTTTCATACGATTGCGAAGTGTTCCGCCAACCATGCGATCCGCTTCACCTGCTAGTGGTAGCGATTCTCTGAAAGCCGGATACCAAGATTCTTCTTGAGCTCGAACTAGAAGTGTCGTCAACGTTTCGGAGGAGACTAGATTTTTGTGTGACATACCGGAACCATCGCGTAGCAGAACCGTATCTTTTGCGATACCGAGTCCTGCAAGTGTTTCAGACATTACCGCAAGACCAGCGTTCCAACTACCTTCTCCCTTCTCGACTCTTCCCATCTCCTTCACGAGCATTTCTGCGTGCCCGTTGTTACTCAGCTTCATGAATGGAATGTAGATTTCGTTCAGCGGCATAGACTTCTTAGTTGCAAGGATTTTCGCGTTTTCAGGTGCTACAGCGCGCTGAAGTCCTTTTTTTCCAATCACTTGAATTCTTTCTTTTTGCAACGCACTTCGGAATACATCGAGCACAAGCTCCGATGGTTGCCAAACAGCCGTCCATGAACGTGAACTTGAGGCATCGACTGGAATGGAACCTTCTACAATTATTCGATTCGTCCCATGTTCACGATGGATGGAAATCTTCTTTTCCCCACCTTTACCAACAGTAGTCGCCTCATTTACAATGACAGACGTCTCCGTTTTGGGTGATAACGAAACGGAAGGGAGCTCGCCCGCTTTTGCCCCAGGCTTTACTTCCACAATGACTGTCCCTGTATCATAATCTTCATTCGGCGAAAGCGTAAGAGCTGATACTTGTGCTCCCACATAGTTGAATTCGTCCGACCAATTCAAGTCCTGGGAATACCGGTCATCGTCATACCAACTGTCATCTGCAAACAAATTTCCTTTGATGGTTTTGATGCCTTGTTGTTTCAACTGATCTGCAAACTTCACGAGGTCGCTTTGAAGAAGTGTCGGATCTCCTTTCCCTACTAAATACACGTCCCCTTGAAGAGTAGATCCTTTCTGCTTACCCGTCGTTGTTACTTCCGTTTCGAATCGATAGTCTGGTCCAAGCACATCTAAAGCCGCGGCACCTGTCAGCAATTTCATATTGGAAGCAGGTCGCAATCGAATATCACTCATATGCGAATAGATCGATTCACCAGTAGTCGCGTTTCGGACACTCACCCCCGTTATTCCCCCCTGCAATTTCTGATCCGCTAGTATCACGTCTAACTTCTTGGATAACGCAACTGATGCATTCGCAGGTGGTGTAATTAAAGCAGCCGAGGCAGCGAGTGCAGGAATCGTTTGCTCATAAGCAATTGGAAGATATGCGACAGCAACTAATAGTGCAAATAAAAGAAGTTGTTTTCCCTTTTGTTTTTTTAACATTCAACACCAATCCCCTTCGATTTTTCTTTAGTATATCAATTATTTGGTAGAATAAACTGTTACAATAAAGAATAATCAGAATTTAATGAGTTAGTTACAGAACACGGGCTAGGTCGCCTGTCCCATAAATCATCAACTGGTATAGTTTATGTACGTTAGTGCTGGTGTATGAGCTGGAGGACACGATACTTTCTGTAAAACATTAAGTCCCTGGTTGAGTGCAATCGGGTTCTGGCTTTAATCGGGCGGGTTCTCCTCTGAAACGAGCGGGCTCCGGCTCTAATCGAGCAGCTTCTCCTCTGGAACGAGCGGGTTCCAGCTATAATCGAGCAGGGAATATGAAAGGGGCATTTATTATGAGAGAAACTACTCAAGACGAAACCGTCAACGAACCAAACGATGGGATTCACCTTGTCGTAATACTTGTCATCGCTAGCATCGGCGCGTGGCTGCATGTATCCAATTGGATCATCTCTGGAATCGAGGCAGCCTATTTTGCAATCATCTTCCTTTTTGTTGATAAAAAAGGATGGCGTATGTTAGTGAAACTTGCAGGCGCCCTACTCATTCTCTGGTTTCTTCAAAAATGGCTATTTGGTTGATTTCCTTTATCACGACACATAAAAAAGGGCAGCTGTGTCTACTAGCACACGGCTTCCCTTTTTTTTCATCTCACGATTCTGTTTCCCACTCAGCAATTGCTTCACGTACTCTTGGAGCCACTTCTGCACCCAACAAACGGATTGCACTCATCACTTCGTCGTGTGGCATAGAACCTACCGGAACGTGAAGTAGGAACCTTGTGATCCCAACCTCTTTCCGCAACTTGATAATCTTTTTCGCCACATAATCCGGATCCCCTACATACAATGCCCCTTCCAGACTTCGTGCATCATCAAATGCTTCACGATCATAAGGCGCCCAACCACGCTCTTTGCCTATTACGTTCATGGCGTATTGAGTAGACGGGAAAAATGCATCTGCTGCACCGCGAGTCGTTTCTCCGACAAATCCATGCGAATGAGATGCAATCTTCAATTTCGACAGATCATGACCTGCTGCAGCTGCAGCCCGCTTATACAATTGAACAAGTGGCGCAAATTGCGTGGGACGACCTCCAATAATCGCAAGTACAAGTGGTAGTCCTAACTTTCCTGCACGTACAACGGACTCCGGATTGCCCCCACTGCCAATCCAGACTGGTAGTGGCTCTTGCACGGGGCGTGGATATATACCTCTACGATCGATTGACGGACGGTGTTTTCCATCCCACGAAACCACTTCCGATTCACGTAACTTCAATAACAAATCCAATTTTTCATTAAACAACTCATTATAGTCCGATAAATCCTGTCCAAATAAAGGGAACGATTCGATGAACGATCCCCGACCCGCCATAATTTCAGCTCGTCCGTTAGAGATTCCATCGAGTGTCGCAAAGTCTTGAAATACGCGTACTGGGTCTGCAGAAGATAATACTGTAACCGCACTTGTCAGCCGAATATTAAAAGTTTGGGAAGCCGCTGCAGCAAGCAATATCGCTGGTGAAGATGCAGCGTAATCTGCCCGATGGTGCTCCCCGACACCAAATACATCAAGGCCAACCCTATCCGCCAGCACAATCTCCTCGACCACTTCCCGCAGTCGTTCTGCATGACTTTTCAACTCTCCAGTTTCCGGATCTGGCGTTGTTTCAACGAACGTACTAATTCCTATCTCCATCGTTTCTTCCTCCTAAGTGCATCGCTAGTTTCTTTATTGTACTCGTCCATGACCAGAAATGGTGAAACAAACAACTGATTATTAGCAGTTTCCAAAAATACGAAACTATATGCTCTTCTATACGTACACCTTACTATGGACTTAGTCTTAACAAGACTGTACAAAAAAAGGAGGAAACACCATGGAACCCACTCCTATCGTTGAATTGAAGAATTTATCTAAAACGATCCGTGGAAAGAAAATTATCGATGATCTAAGTTTGCAGCTTTATCCTGGACAAATCACAGGCTTTCTCGGTCCGAACGGTGCAGGTAAAACGACCACCATTCGAATGATGGTCGGGCTGATGAAAAAAAGTGGTGGAGAAGTTGTGATTGACGGACAAACGCTTTCCGCAGACTTTGAAGAAGCCCTCTCTAAAGTTGGCGTCATCGTCGAAAATCCGGAAATGTATAAATTCATGTCCGGTTACAAAAACCTGCTACACTTTGCGCGCATGCAAAAAGGGGTAACGAAAGAACGTATTGATGAAGTCGTGAAACAAGTTGGGATGCAAAATCGTATCCATGAAAAAGTTGCGACCTATTCACTCGGGATGCGTCAGCGCCTTGGTCTTGCTCAAGCCTTGTTACACAGGCCCAAATTTTTAATACTGGATGAACCGACCAACGGACTGGATCCTGCAGGGATTCGTGAGTTTAGGGAATACTTGCGACTGATCGCTAAGACAGAAAATGTTTCTGTTTTCGTATCCAGCCACATGCTGTCAGAAATTGAACTCATGTGTGACCGGATTGCCGTCATTCAAAACGGAAAACTCGTTGACCTTCGTGATATGAGTGAATCTCAAGAAGCTCATTATTACGTGGAAGCTTTTCCTGCTGATCAAACCTTTGAACTCCTTAGGTCTCTTGGATTCAAATCAGAAAGTGTCAACGAAGGGTTCGTAATTCAAGCTGAAAAAACACAAATTCCAGAACTCGTCAAAGCGTTGTCAACAGCTGGACTAGAGCTATATGCAATCCAGCCACATCGAAAAACACTTGAGGACCAATTCCTCGAATTGACAGGAGGTGGCCAACTTGCTGAAACTGCTTCAAAATGAATGGATGAAACTATGGTCTAAAAAAGGCACTTGGATAATGGCTGGCCTGATGGTCGTACTCATTATCGCCATGGCGGGGATAATGAAATGGTCTGGTAGTTTAATGGATGATGAATCCGACTGGAAACTTAGCACCCAAAGTGAACTGGAAAATGACAAAAATTCATTAGCAAGCGGTATCCTAAAAGGAGAAAGTAAACGACTTGCAGAAGAGAACGTTCAAATCTCCGAATATCGACTTGCAAATGATGTCGCACCACTGAATGATTTTAGCAGAGAAGGTATGATTTACAATCCATCAGTCGGCAGTATTGCACTGTTGCTCACTGTCATCGTCGCTGCAGGCATCGTCGCATCTGAGTTTTCACAAGGGACGATTAAAATGCTCCTGACGCGTCCCGTTAAACGCTGGAAAATCATGACGTCCAAGTACCTAGCAATCTTACTATTTGGCGTTTTACTGATGCTAATCGGATTTATAACGACTATCTTAAGCGCATTCATATTCTTCCCATCAGAAGGCGGGCAAGCACTTGCTATCTCAGGTGGCAACGTCGTGGAAGTTTCCATATGGAGTCATGGACTATACATGTTACTGCTCTCTTTTGTTAACGTAATCATTACCGCAACGTTTGCGTTTATGATTGGTAGCGTGTTCCGCTCAAGCGGAATGGCAATTGGGCTATCCTTGTTCATCTACTTTACAGGAAGCGTCATCGTCGGTCTTTTAAGCAGGTTTGAAATCGTGAAGTACTTGATATTCACACATATGGACCTGACGATGTACGAGTCCAATTACGTCTTGAATGATGACATTACACTGTCCTTCTCTCTCGTCGTCTTAGCTGTCTATCTCGTAGCATTCTTAATTGTCAGCTATACCGTATTTACTAAACGGGATATTACTGCATAATTTATTTTCACCAGTTATTACGGGGGCACCCTCCATAATAACTGGTGTTTTGACTTTTCAACTACTTATCACTATATTTATTGGAAGAAGAGTCCCGAACACATCAAAGGTCACAAAGCGAGTGCTTGAGATCCGAAATATGAGTATATTATCGACTCTCGTTAAGATACATACGAGGTGAAAGTTTCGAAGTGAATAAACTTTTAAAAAACCGGCTACACTTTAGTAAAGTGAGTCGGTTTTTTGCATGGAATAGGACTCTTTATTCCTTGAAGATGCAACAATTCATAGTATTATGTCTGAATTCACGCTGTTGACTTGTAATAAATGTCACAGAAATTTTTCTTGAATTCTTGAAAATTAGTTTATACAGAGCATCTACCGGGTAAAATTTCATAATAAGAGGAGGGACAGAATATGCAGACAGAGTGTGAAAGTTATGTGATGGTTCGTGAGTTACATCACCTAAACGAAGAATATCAACTTGCGCCCACTCAATTAAAATCGATAATCCTCACTGACATCCGCCTGATCGAAGATGCCCTCGACCTTTTGAAAGTTGATACCTCTCCACCAATGTAAGTTTTTCTTGCCCTTTAATCCCGGAAGCTAATGAAGCCATTTATATACCCCATTTACAGTTTGGGGAATGCCATAGAAAACCAGCTCTCCGGCAGTTAGAATTGCCGATTAGAAGCTGGTTTTTGTGTTTTATGAGTGAGCAATTAACGCTTGTTTTTCAGTGAGTTCGACTTCGAATCCGAGGTCTTCCAACATACGAAAGTCTGAATTGTCCTCTTGACCATCCGTCGTTAAGTAATCGCCAACAAATATACTGTTGGCAGCATACATACCCATTGGTTGAAGTGATCGTAAGTTGACTTCCCGACCGCCTGAAATCCTGATTTCCTTCGTAGGATTCATGTATCGAAATAGTGCTAATACTTTCAAGCAATAGCGTGGATTCAGTTCATTTGTCCCTTCGAGCTTCGTTCCGTCAATTGCATGCAAGAAGTTCACTGGAATAGAGTCTGCATTTAACCTGCGAAGGGCACGGGTAATATCGACGACATCCTCTTTCGTCTCTTTCATCCCGATTATTGCTCCTGAGCATGGAGAGATTCCATACTTTTTGGCAATTTCAACTGTGTCCACACGATCTTTATACGTATGCGATGTCGTGATGAAATCATGATGACGTTCAGATGTATTCAAATTGTGGTTATACCGATCGACGCCTGCTGTTTTCAGTTGCTCTGCTTGTTCTTCTTTTAAAATCCCCAAACACGCACACACAGTTAAGCCATACTTTTCCTTTATTTCCTCAACAGCTTCGCTGACAACACGTACGTCTTTTCGTGTCGGACCTCGCCCACTTGCCACGATACAATACGTTCCGATATTGTTATCAAACGCACGTTTTGCGCCTTCTAGAATTTCCTCTTTTGAGATGAATGGATACTTATCAATCGGCGCTGTGGATTTAGAAGATTGAGAGCAATATCCACAATCCTCCGGACAGAAGCCACTCTTTGCGTTCATAATCATATTCAGTTTTACTTTATTCCCGAAGTACTGACGTCGAATCATATAGGCCCCATCTAACAGGGATAAAACGTCATCATCATTTGTGTTCAAAATCGACAATGCCTCTTCATTTGAAAGCTCTTTTCCATCAATGACTTCTTGTGCGAGTGTTTTCCAGTTCATGACGTGCGCCCCTTTTTGTGTGAATGAACTTTTTTAATATCGGATATAATCTTGCCGCGAGTAATCCCGTACCTACAGCAAGCGCAATATCTATAACAAACGTGCTAAAGAATCCAGCCACCAAAACGTGCATGGCATTGGCCGGTGTATCCATCCAGTTATTCAATGCGACATACAAATAAGGTACTCCAATTGCATAAGTAACCGCGGTTCCCGCCAAATTTGCTACGATGAAGTGCTTTCGATTAGGAACAGGAACGCGCTCAATTATGAAGCCGATGACATACGCAGCAGCAGCAAATCCTATTAAGTAGCCAAATGTGGGTTGAAGGAGATACGTGATACCTCCACCTTTTGTGAAAACCGGAAGTCCAGCTAACCCCACGAACAAATACACAAGCTGACTTTGTAGACCACGACTACTCCCTAATAACGTTCCTGCTAAAAAAACAATAACAATTTGTAATGTAAACGGGACAACCGGTAGCGTAATTTTAATGAATGCACCTATTGCTGTTAATGATGCAAAAACTGCAATAAGGGCCATTGAATTTATGCTATTGGTTCTCTTCATACAAGTTGTCCTCGCTCATAGAAAAATTGCTCCATAACTTCTTTCGTCGTATTCACCATCCATTCGATTTCTTCTTCAGAGATTACATAAGGCGGCATGAAGTAAATGATGTTGCCTAGCGGACGTATCAAAAGACCTTTTTTAAGAGCTAGCTGATAAATTTCATAGCCGATTCTTTCATCGCTTGGAAAAGGCTCTTTCGTTTTACGATCTGCCACTAATTCTATTGCACCAACAAAACCGGTTTGACGGTACTCTCCGACATACGGTAACTCGTCAAATGCTGTATGAGCGAGTTCTTGTAATATCTGCTGTTTCGGAACCAACGTTTCCATTACCTGTTCTTCTTCAAAAATGGCGAGGACTTCTTGTGCTGCTCGAAGTGCTAGTGGGTTACCTGTGTAACTATGTGAATGCAAGAACGCCTTCATCGTGCCGTAGTCATCGTAAAATGCGCGATATACATCCTCTGTTGTCAACACTGCAGACAACGGTAAATACCCTCCCGTAATCCCTTTGGACAAACATAGAAAGTCCGGTGTGATTTGTGCTTGCTCACACGCAAAAAGTGTACCCGTTCGTCCAAAACCAACCGCCACTTCATCCGCAATCAGATGTACGTCATATGCGTCACACAAATCTCGTAGCTTTTCCAGGAATATCGGGGGATACATTTTCATTCCAGCTGCTGCTTGAATCAGTGGTTCAATAATGGCAGCGGAAATGGTATCCGCATGTTTCTTGAATTGCTTTTCAGTATCTTGAATACATTGTGCCTGGCATGTTTCAGGAGATTCACCGAATGGACAACGGAAGCAATCAGGTCCTTGTGCGTGAACCACATTAAGAAGTAGCGGCGCATATACGTCGTTATATAATCCAACGCCTCCCATAGACAGAGCTCCAAGTGTCTCGCCATGATAGGCATTCGAAAATGCTAAAAACTGTTTTTTCTCAGGTTGACTAGTTTGGGCACGGTATTGAAAACTCATTTTGAGTGCGACTTCGATGGCAGCAGACCCGTTATCGGCGAAAAATACTTTTTCTAGCCCTTGTGGAGTTAACTCCACAAGTTTTTCTGCAACATGAATAGCAGGCTCATGGGTAAAGTTTGCAAAAATCACATGCTCCAGCTTTTGTGCCTGATCCGCAATTGCCTGGCTAATACGAGGATTCGTATGACCGAACAAGTTGACCCACCAAGATGACACTGCGTCTAAGTATCGATTGCCTTGTTTGTCTGTCAACCAGACACCATCCCCCCGCTCAATGACAATTGGAGGGAAGGTTTCATAGTCTTTCATCTGCGCACATGGATGCCAAATATGTTCAACATCCCGTGCTTGTAATTCTTCATACATCATTGGACATCAACCCTTCCAAGACCGGCACGTCCGTAAAACTTTCAATTGTACGGTTCGCCTCAATAACAGCGGATGGTAATCCTGTAAACCGACGGATTGTATCTATGTTATTTTGCTCTAACGGGGTTTGGTTGAATTGATTGAATACAATCCCTTGCACACTGATTCCACGCGCATGTAACGCTTCAATCGACAACAGTGTGTGATTGATAGTGCCTAGTTTCGTAGAAGCGACAAGGACGACCGGCAATTTCGACACTTCCACCACGTCCAATAATGTCCGTGTTGTACTTGAATGGAGCGGTACATATAAGCCGCCTGCACCTTCGCAAATAACCGTTTCAAATTTCGTTTTTAAATGCTCAATTGTTTGTAGCAACATGTTTTCATCAATCTGCTGCCCGGCCAACTCCGCTGCATAATGCGGGGACGCCGCTATTGGAAAAGAATATGTACTGAGTGAATCGTTGTCCAAGGAATACAAACTATATTCCTTATAACTCGACGTGTCCTGATAATGCCCTAGTTCTGTGTCAGCAACAAGACCTGTTTGGACTGGTTTGTAAGGCGTGACAGTGTGCCCGTTTTTCTGAAGTTCTCTCAAGAATAACGTTGTCACAAATGTTTTTCCGACGTCCGTGTCTGTCCCAACTACCCAAAAGTGTTTCATCATAAATACCTTCTTCATTTATCAGAATGGATTTCATTTGTGTTAACCTGAATTGAAACTAGGTTAACACAAATAGGTTATCACAGTTTTATCCATTCGTAAAATAGTATTAAAAAAGCAGACCGCAAAGAGCTGATTGCTCCTTACAGTCTGCTAGTAGTCTTATTTAGAAAGAGTGATTCCATTTTGAATCTGTTCAAGACTGGAATTAAAAGTTTGTAAGTTACCTATTAATTCGTTAGCGTAATGATTTTCGAACAAGTACCATGTATAGGATGAACGCCATTAAACTACAGCTTATTATAACAATCCCCAATGGCCATGCGGTATGGTCACCTGCAATTCCGACAAGTGGTGAGACGATTGCTCCTCCGATAAATGGCAATAAACCGAGGAATGCAGAAGCACTCCCTGCTGCCTGACTTTGTCGATGCATCGCGAGTGAAAACGATGAAGTCGAAACCATTCCGACACTGGATACGACTAATAAGAATGCAGTTGCGACGATAAATAGTGGTCCTTGTTGCCATATGACGAGCAATAACAGTACACTACCTGTTAACGAAATGAGTACGCCCGTCATCATGAAATTCAGTTCAGATATTTTATGTGATAAACGGCCAGTAATTTGGCCAGCTGCAATGATCCCAATGCCGTTCAACGCGAAGAAAAGAGAAAATTGTTGTGGTGAGACGCCATACATGTTTTGCAGGACAAAAGGAGAACCTGCGATATAGGCAAACATGGAAGCCATAACAAACGCTTGTGTAAGGGCAATTCCCATGAATTGGCGGTCACCGAGTAACCGGCCGAACGTCTATTCCCTTTTCTGCACGGTTCTCAATTGGAAGTGTATCCGGTAAAAACTTCGCAGTTCCAACAAACATCAGTAATCCAATTCCACCAAGTACGAAAAATACTACTGGCCACGACGCAAAACTTAAAATGGCGCCACCCGCGATGGGTGCAAGTATGGGTGCAGCCCCATTGACGATTGATAGCAATGCCATGAATTTTGTGAGCTCGTGTCCCGAGTACAGATCCCTCGCACAGGCCCTCGCGATTACGATACCCGCAGCACCTGTTAACCCTTGAACAAAACGAAGGAGGATGAACGGCCAAATGGACGTCGTGAACGCACAAAGTACTGAGGCAATTGCATAGACCACGAGCGTCAAAACGAGTGGGCGACGTCTCCCGTAAATATCACTTAGCGGACCAAATATGAGTTGTCCCACGCCAAGTCCAATCAGACAAGCCGTCAAGCTTAACTGAACAAGCGAAGTGGATGCGCTCATATCCACTGCAACCGCTGGCAGTCCAGGCAAGTACATATCCATTGATAGCGGGCCAAACGCTGTCAATGAACCGAGTAGCACGACGAGCCAAAGTGTTGGCAGTGGTTTCTTTATGGTAATTGCTTTTGTCATTTCCCCAAATCCTTTTCTATGAAATTCTACGGTGGAGTATACCACACTGCATGTGGTATATGTTGTCGGATAGAAATTGTAATGGGAACCAGCGGGTAGCTTGGCGGGAACGGGCGGGTTCTCCGCCGGAACGAGCGGGTTCTCTGACGGAACGGGCGGGTTCTCCGCCGTGAGATATTTCTCCAAAGTA
>NZ_JWIB01000024.1 GCF_000813425.1 Sporosarcina sp. ZBG7A | reverse complement strand
TCTTTTGGGACAGTCTTTTTAGTTTTGAGGTGGTGTTTATCCAAGAGAAGATAGTTTATTGACTAATGATCGATTTGATGTTTGTTATCACTTCTTGGTTGATGGGATACTGAAAACTTTGGTGTTCTCTGACTGCGGATCCAAAATGGACTTCTGTAATCCCTGTTGCTTCAATAAATCCAGCTAATCCTTCAGGTGTCATACCGTTCCCCGCTAAAATCGTTACTGAGGTATTTTTGGTCTTCTCCACCAATTGCCTGATTTTCTCTACCGATTGAGGAGCAGGTGCTTGGCCGCCTGATGTTAGAATTCGTTGAATTTGAGGGAAGTCACCTATCATATCAACCGCTTTAAGCTGATCTTCAATTTCATCGAACGCTCTATGAAATGTGACATTCAAGTTACCAGCAGCAACTAAAAAACGCTTCAAATTAACGGTATCGACCCGTTGTGTTTCATCCAATATACCGATGACAATCCCTGCAGCTTTTGTCTGTTGAATGTGCCGAATATCCGCAAGCATCACTTGGATATCTTCCTCCGAATAGTTAAACGTTCTACTATGAGGACGGACAATGACGTGGACTGGAATCGAAACTCCCTCAACAACCGCTTCAATCAACCCTAAACTTGGTGTCAATCCACCTTCAGTTAGTGCTGAACATAATTCCAATCGGTCTGCTCCTGCACGTTCAGCTAAAAGAGCATCTTGTAGGCTTGTTGCGATAATTTCTAGTTTCATAGTCGAATACCTCCTTGCAAAGTCAAAAAGTAACCGCCCATTTCCCGAAATAAAGGAACAGAATGAGGGTTACTCGTTTGGTTAACAGTATACGCTAAACTACAAAGTGTTCAAATTATATAGAGATCGGGATTCAAGGAGTAGGTTGAGCAGCTTTCATTTTCTTATATTCACAGTATAACTCAAACACGCTAATCGCCAGAACGATCCATAGAGCAGGACTGGATAAGGACAGACCAACTTGTGAATTGCCTCCTAAAAGGCTGAACACAATGATTAGCCCCATTAGAAAAAACACAGTTGTAACACCCCAAAGGAAATGGGATCTTAATGTATCATTCTTTAGAAGCGGTGTTGTATTGAAGCCAAGAAACAAAATTAGCAGTAAGAATACAATGACTACTGGTTTAGGAATATATATCAAATCGTTTAACTTAGGAAAGAAATCATATGCCATTAACATGGTAATGGCAATTATAATAAGTCCAATCGGAATCCAATTCTTATTAATCATATAACACTCCCCCATTATTGGTTATCTACCTTGGTTGCTATCAATAGGTGAAATTATAATTAATAATTGCGCTAGTCTTCGCAGTGAAATCTAAGTTTAATTACTTGAGGAGCTGCTGTAATTCATCCGTCATCTCTTCAACTAACTCAGGTCTACCATGGAACTGAGCAGGGGTATTTTGAAAAAGCTCAACTCGCCAATCATCATCCGTTTTAACAGCAACTAGAGTTTGAAGGGCATTTAGCTTAGGCTCAATATCCGTCTTTCCTGGTGGAATCATACCCGCAATAGCGTGTAAAATTGCGACGTCAGTTCCTAATAACCTAATATCTTTAACCTTAGTTATAAAAGGTGCAGTAGGATGATTTTTAAATATAGGCTCCAGATGCGATAATATTTCTTTTTGTCCAATGACTTTACTACCATCAAATCCAATTTGAACGCCTTGCTCTGCAAATTGATCAGCCATTACTTGTGCATCACGATTATTCCAAGCAGCTATTAGTTTTTGATAAAGATTTTCGATTTCATTTCGGAACGAATTGTTCATGGTCGCTGCCCCCCTAAAAATATGATGTTTCCACTCTCGATAATTTCTTAAATTCTCACAGAAATTGATATTTTCGCTTTTAAACTGCTAACCTTTTCTATGAAGAAAATTCCATACTAGTTCTCATTGGATTAGTCCACCAAATTGTTATTAAACAAAAGCATGATATTATGACTGTTTTATTTTTTACATTCCAAAGAATAGTTGCTTGTTACGTTATTGTGAATTTCTAATTTAACTTCACCATTCTTCTCATAACATTGTGCGGTAAAAATATTGATTTCTTTTGTATTGAAATAGCTAGATGAAATGATTAGAAAGAATATTACAAGTAAAGATATTGTCAGTACCCACAAGACACTTAAGAAGTTTTTGTTTCTTAAAACACTCACCCTTATACCCCCTCACTAACACTTTACTTAATTGTTACTTCCCTATTTTTTGTATGTTCTTTTCTTCTCAACAACTATCCAGCTAGAATACACTATCCAAAAAATAATCGGAGCGACAAAAACATATGTAAGATGCTGCTTTGGAAGCGTGAAGAGCAAAATGAGTCCAAAAATCACAAACGGAGGTAGAAGGATGAAATATTTCTTTTGTTACATGAAGCCGTCTACCTCCTGTCTAATTCCTCAAGCATATCTCCCCCATTTACAGGGTCAAAACCATTCGAACAGATTGCATCATATGTCCATCGAAGTCTTCTTCAAACTGTTCAATCATCTTGAATCCTTTTGCATCGTAGAAAGACTTTCCGATTAAGTTATCTTTTTCAACAGTTATGTAAATCTTTTCAACATTTTTAAGTTGGACGATCCCTTCTTGTAACAAAGCCGTTCCAATCCCACTTCCTTGATACTCTGGATGAAGATAAATCGCAGCTAATTCGGATTCACCATCATCATTCACTGGAGAAAAATTTGCAAAGCCTACAAGGATTCCATCCTGTTCTCCAATAAGCATCAACGAGTGGTCTAAGCGACGCGCCATCATCTCATCACTATAGGCGCTGGATAAAAATCGTTCTTGAACATCATATGGAATGATACCTTCGTAGGTTGCATTCCAGCTAATTTTCGCGACCTCTTGTATTAGTTGAGCGTCTTCTGCCTTCATATTCCGGATCGTACTCTTCATGTAAACCACCCCTATTTTAAAAGTACTTCCATCAGTTGCAACTACCAACATGATAGTAGAGATTTATTCCAAACGTTCACGACGTTCGCTTAAATACTGTTCATAAGCTTTTTGTACTTTATCTTTTTTCGGAGAGGATGCATGGATTGTTTTATGGATGTCAATTAGCATGTACAACCCCCAGAATAGACATCCTACAACGATTCCAAACGCGAGAACTCCCCCAAACACCGGACCGGCGAAAATCAGTAAAGTCGCTCCTAAAATTGTTGCTACTACAATAAAACCAAATAACGCCATTATTATTCTCCTTAAATTTCAAATTTCCGCACTTCTTTAAGAGCATACAATTCACATTTAAATAAGCACGTACAGAACTAACATGAATATCCAAATAAGAGCATAACCAATTTCAAGTAGTACTACTTTTTTGTCCGCTTTATTGATAAGACTTACAACTATATCAACTAGCGACAGAACTGCTACGAATAGAAAAACCCACATTACGTAGTACAAATCGAGATGATTGAAAATCGCCATGAACAAAAAGAATGTCATTCCGATTACCATGAACACCCTGATAAACTTCAGGATTTTGGAGTCAGGCTTATGATCCACCTTTTGAAAAAACGTATTCATTATTCTCCACCTTCATTCGATTGAATTAGCCTAAGTCTATTTCTTGTATGCTTATGTTTTTTATTTTTTCGAATTGCAGTAGCACATCTCTCTGTCATATTAATTGAGAGGACCATAGATTTCTATGAATTCTCCAGTATATGCATTTAAAACAACAGTAGCTTGCTGTGCTTCGTATTCCATTGTGATTTCCCATTTTCGCTTGTTCATAAGTTCACTCCAGAAACCTCGACGCTTCACTAACTCAACACGATTCACTTTCCAAGGAACAACTTGACCTTTTATTTTTGGAAATGATGCTTGCCATTCCTTCGGTGGAGTGACTAGATGTTTTTTCGCTAGGTAGATTGCCTCGTTTGTTTCAAGAATAGGAGATTGGTACGTATATGCGATTCCAAATAAAGCGATGACACATATTGCTAACAAGATTCTTTTCATATAAGAGCTCCTTAAGTTGATTACCTCAGAGGAAACCAAAATCCCAAAACATTGACTGCTTTGATGGATTTATCGTTCAGCTCGATTTCACCTTTAGAAAAAACAGAGTACCAGTTATATGAGTAGCCTTGTATGGAGTACTGTTTCGTTTGTAATTCCATAGTATCCTCACTAACTATTTTCACCACTTCCACACATTCAGTCCCTAAACATTCAATTCCATATGTAGCTTTTAGATAGTCATCAAATTCGTCTGATGAAAAAGGGACACGATAGAGACTAACTACAATTCCTGCTACTAAAATTAGAACGACCTTTTTCAAAGTAGGTAACTTTGCATTTAAAACAAGACCAACTGTACAAATTAGCGTTACCCACAGCGCTGACTGTTCTTGAAAAATTTTGAAGAAGAAAAAGGAACTGATAAGAATAAATAATAAATATCTAGTTAAGAAATCCGTCTTCATTTTTTTAACAATCACAAAATAGGCTATCACGAGCACAACAATGAAGAATGTAAATTGAAGAATGATCAAATATCCCACACCCTTTAAAAGCTTGCCGATTCTGATTCAATTAAATACAATTGGGAAGAATGAAATACTCCCTAAAACAATTAACCAACCGAATGCTGTTAAGAGAACTAATCTTTTTTTCATCAGATTTTCAGCAACCTGATCAAGATTCTTTGTATATTTTCGTATTCCTAGCCCTATCCCCCAAGCACCAACACCAAGAAAACATATGCTTAGAACGAACAACGTGTTCGGAAGCGAGCCCCCTATACTACTCGATATCAAACCGCTCAGGCCAATATACAAAAGTGAAATCACAGCAACCGTATAGCATAACAGGATCCATCTCGTCGTTACATTTCTAGCCATCTCTTCACTCCTAACAAAAAAGAACCTCTTTAGACAATTCTATCCAAAGAGGTTCTGTATAGCAATTCAATTTTTTAACTATTCTTATCAATTCATACGGACAAGGATCTCACTGCATCTTTGATCTGTTTCGAAGCTTTTTCGACGATAGAACGAGAGCATGCGAGGTTCATACGTACAAACCCTTCCCCTCCAGGACCGAATGCTTTTCCCTGGTTCAACGCCACGTGAGCTTTCGATAGGAAGAATGTTTCCAACTCTTCAGGAGTCATTCCAAGCTCTGTACAGTCAATCCATGCTAGGTACGTTGCTTCTAACGGAAGAACTTTCAATGCAGGAATGTTGTCTGCAAAATAATCTGTTACAAATTTCAAGTTCCCTTCAACGTATTCCAACACGTCTTCAAGCCATGGACCGCCATGTGTATATGCAGCTTCTGTTGCGACAGGTCCAAACGAGTTTGGCATGCCGATAGAATTCCGCTCGGTTTCCGTTGTGAATTTCTCACGTAGTCCTTCATTTGGAATAATGATATTGGATGTTTGTAATCCTGCTAGGTTAAAGGTTTTACTTGGTGCCGTGCACGTAATACTGTTTTGTGCGAATTGCTCTGAAAGCGAGGCAAACGGGATGTGACTTCCTTTTTTAAACACTAGATCCGAATGGATTTCATCCGAAATGACTAAAATCCCATGTTCCATACAGATATCCCCGAGATGTTGCAAGTCTTCTTTATTCCAAACGAAGCCACCTGGGTTATGCGGATTACATAGCATTAATAGTTTCACTGACTCATCGATTTTCGAAATGAGATCCTCGAAATCCATTTCATAGGATCCATTGTTATTGACGAGTGGGTTATATACGACTTCGCGATCATTCGTTTCTGTCACCTTCATGAAAGGATAGTAGACAGGTGGTTGCACAATAATTTTATCACCCGGTTTGGTAAAGGCTTGCACCGCTAAGCTCAATGCAGTAACGACACCTGGACTGTGGCAAATCCATTCTTTTTCAATTGTCCAGCTATGGCGAGTTTTCATCCAATCAATGATTGACTGGTAATAGCTCTCCTCCCTTATTGTATAGCCGAAAATTCCATGAGATGCCTTATCTGCGACAGCTTTTGACACTTCGTCTGGTACCTTGAAATCCATGTCAGCTACCCAAAGGGGCAATAAGTCTTTTTCACCGAACAATGCTTCTGCCCCATCCCATTTAACGCTCGATGATTTCATGCGATCAACAACTGTATCAAAATTGTATTTCATGTGTCATTCTCCCTTCTATTCATTGCGATTCCGATTCTATTTACCTTATCATCGTATCTTTAACTAGACGAAGTGTACAAAAATCAGCTTAGGTACCTCTCCTATAGATATAACATTTCAATTTGTTATTTAATTTTTGGGTAAGTTCTAGTACGATGGATATAATGAGTGAATAGACAAACCGACTAATGCAGATAGATTGAGGAGGTCATTTTTTGAAAAAAATATTGTGTGCCATTTCGATACTATTCGTTTCAATCCTCCTGACAGGATGCAAAGAGAAAGAAACGCCTGGTGATCGAATGCAGGCTTACGTCAGTAATTGGAATGAAAGTAAATTCTCCGAGATGTACAATGAGTTTTTAAATACGGATACGAAAAAAATGTTCGAAGCTGATGAATTTGTGGATCGACAAAAGAAATTGGCAGAGGATTTAGGGATCAAAAACCTGAAAATCACGTACAAAAAACCTAAGGAAGAGAAGGAATGGGACGAGGAAAAGCCAGCTGCCTTCCCAATTCAAATATCAATGGATACCATAGCCGGTCCTATTGAATTCGAAAAGGAATTGACGTGGCACTACGAAACTCATGATGATACAGAAAACTGGTATGCAGGGTGGGATCCGTCTTTCATTCTTCCGAAATTAACGGAAAAAGATAAGATTCAAATCTCAACGATGCCAGCAAAACGCGGAAAAATATTTGACCGGAATGGAAATCCTCTTGCCGTGAATGGGACTGGCTATGAAGCAGGAATCGTTCCAGGTAAGTTTACAGATGAAACAAAAAAAAGCGAGCTGGCTAAACTTCTGAATACAACTGTCGAGTTTATCGATAAGCAGGTCAACCAAAGTTGGGTACAACCCGACTATTTTGTACCGATTGCTCCTGTTTCCAAAAACAATCAAGCATTGTTGGATAAACTTATTACCATCCCTGGGGTCACCTATCAAGAGACAGAAATGCGAGAATATCCGTATGGTGAATCTGCTGCCCATTTAACAGGATATATCGGGAAAATCACCGCTGAATTATTGGAAAAGCACAAAGATGAAGGCTATAAAGAAACGGATTTAATCGGTAGACAAGGTCTTGAACGTATTTTGGAAGATCGGTTGAGAGGAAAAGACGGCGTCGGGATTTATATTAAAGGTCCCGAGTCAGGCGCAACCTTGCAAAAAATAGTAGAGACTGAAGCTGAAAATGGAGAGAATATTTCATTGACGATTGACGCAGAGTTACAGAAAAAGGTTTTCACGTCCATGAAAGGTGAACCAGGCGCAAGTGCTGCGGTGGATCCACAGACAGGCGAAACACTAGCACTCGTCAGCTCCCCTAGTTTCGAACCTACAGAATTCATGTTGGGAATTAGCGGAGAGCGCTATAAAAAACTATCTGAAGACCCACTGAAACCTCTGTTTAACCGGTTTGCAGCGGCTTACGCACCTGGTTCGTCCTTAAAACCCATTACTGCGGCAATTGGCATGGAAAAAGGAACATTGAAACCAGAAAAGGGACTATCGATCACGGGGAAAACGTGGCAAAAGGATTCTTCTTGGGGAGCTTATCGGGTTTCACGACTACATCCGGAAGCACCGAATCCTCTGAACTTAAAAAATGCGCTCATCTATTCTGATAACATTTACTTTGCGCAACAGGCGCTAGCAATTGGCAAGGAAGATTTCATATCTGGTTTAACAAAATTCGGATTTGGTGAAGAGATTCCATTCATGCTCAACATCTCCCCTTCTCAGATTTCGAATGATGGAACGATTGCTTCAGAAGGTCAACTTGCTGATACCTCTTTCGGCCAAGGTCAAATGTTAGCGAATATTTTACATCTTGCAACGATATATGAACCGATTTTAACGAATGGCATTATGTATAAGCCGACGTTATTGTTAGATGATAAAACCCAGCAGGTGTGGAAAGACGGAATTCTAAACAAGGAAACCGCAGATGAGCTGAAACGAGATCTTCGAAGTGTTGTAGTGGATGGCTTTGCCCAAGCAGTCAATATTCCGGACATCCCGATTTCAGGGAAAACAGGGACTGCAGAGTTGAAGACTTCTACAGAGGGCCGAGGACAAGAAAACGGCTTCTTTATAAGTTACAATACAAACAATCCAGCATTTATCCTTGCGATGATGATTGAAAATGTAGAAGATAACGGTGGAAGTGGATATGTCGCTGAGTTTGCTTCAGAAGTGTATAAGGCGAACAACAAAAAATAAGTCAACATTAAAGCAGGGCTGTACTGAAAGGTCATTAACATGACGTATCGGAACAGCCCCGCTTTTATTTTTTAACGAATAAGGAGCCATTGATCGATTTTTCGGCTTCCAAATGATACATACAAAAGTCAAAACGAAAATAATGATAGCAATAAATGTTGAATCCAAAAACAAGTTTTCCTCCCCTTAATCCATACTACTATATAAGAATATTCTTATATGCGAAATATATAATTCACTTTCCTCCCCTGGAGTATGATTTCTAATCAGGCCTAATTATCTTCTTCAGCTTTAGTTAATTGTTCGTCAATGAAATCTTCTTCTTGCTGTTCCGTTAGAATCCCTGTCGCTCTACCTACAGTCCCTCCCTGGAGTTGCCAAATCGCATTGTGATCCTGATCGACTTTAGAAAAATCACCGCTTGCCCATCGCTGTAATATTTCCAGATACAGCGGTCCATTCTTTTCAAAACGCTCGTCTTTAGCATTTACCACATCCAACAGTCGACTGACACGTTCAGGCGTCATCAATATAGACGTCCATTTATCTTCAGCTTTCACCTTTTGATGAGACATCGCATGTATCACGACTTGAATATCGTATTCACTCATATTCATCGGAAATTCTTTCTCTACAGGTTGCTTATTCTTTCCATCAATTTGAAGAATCGATGGCTCCGACATCTTTTTCGAATGAGAATTTGTTTGATCACCAGGAAAAACCTTATTGCTATTAAGAGCTAACCCCAGACTTACAACAATCACAATGACGCCAATTGTGATGAATCCAATTTTCTTCAACCAATCACCCCTCATCCAAAATCTAATACCTAGATGATATCCTCCGTGGACTGTCAGGCAGCATGTTAGCCAGTAAAATATATACAATTAATGATGCAGGCGTCATAATAAAAATTAGTCTTACGAGAAATGAAGAAATGCCAAAGAATTCTGCGATGCCGCCACAAACACCATGCAGTGAAGAATCAGTTGATGACTTCGTTAGTCGTCTTGTATTCACTTCCGCACCTCCTGCTTATTTTATCTTCAGTATATTCCTTCCATCTATTTTACATAAAATTCTTAATATAATCGAGTAGAATTATCCTGCACACCAAAACCCATCAAACCGTTTAAATAAATCTTACAAGAAAAGAGGCCGTCACATGAAAAAAGTTCAAAAACAGATAGTTATCGGTTCTATATGCTTCACAGGAATCGTTATTGCAAATAGTATCCAAGCAATTTTTTCTCCATACGCTTTTGTAAGGTTTTTAAATATATTCGTCATTATTTTGATATCAGGAGCTCTAGGAGCTTTCATTCGAGAATTCTACATACAAAAGAACATATAGTTTGGGAATAAATAGATTTTTTAAATTGTTATTACTGTTAAATTTCAGTATACTACACATACACGTTCGTTGGATTTGACAAATTCACCTTTCACGAGGAGGTATATATATGAAAAATGGTAAAGAACATGGGCTGTTCTATTGGAGTCTGTCGTATCACAAAAAGTTTGTTCGAACAGTTTGGATGATACCAATTGCCCTAATCCTAATTATTGTCCTTCTCAATTCACCGGGGTTTTCACTACTCTTTAAAACAGCTGCAATTTGGGTGTTAACTGCTACATTAGTTCTCCAGCTCGTATACAACTACTTTAGATGGAAACAGGAAACGTGATTTTACCAAAGCTGTTACTACAACAGCTTTGGTTGTTTTTATGTAGGAACATGCTTCATAAAAAAACAGTCGATGGAAAGGAGTTCTCTCGTGTACTCTCTTTACTGCAGAACCTATCAATTCGCCTACAAAACAGTGGCACAATTTCTTCCTTGGCGGCACCCTCTTTTGTTAGAAGGCAAAAACAGCTTGGCAGAATTACCAAGCTTATTACAACGTCAATCAATTGGAAATGTGCTCATAGTTACAGACGCAGGCATTTCACAGCTCGGACTAATGGACCCTCTATTAGAAGGATTCACTATGTTTGGGATTCAATACGTCGTATATGATAAAACCGTTCCGAATCCAACGATTGACAACATTGAAGATGCTCTAACACTATATAAGTCTTCCGGGTGTGAAGGGATTATTGCGTTTGGTGGAGGTTCTCCAATGGATTGTGCAAAAGGAGTTGCTGCCCGAGTAGCTCAACCAGGGAAAACACTCGCACAATTGAAAGGTCAACTGAAAATACGTAAAGCAATTCCTCCACTGGTTGCAATCCCAACGACTGCAGGAACTGGAAGTGAAACGACAATTGTCTCAGTTGTCTCTAACAGCGAAACTCATGAAAAGTATGCTATTAACGATCCTGTTCTAACCCCGCACTTTGCGGTTATGGACCCACTGTTAACTGTGAATCTCCCGAAACATATTACGTCCACAACCGGAATGGACGCACTCACCCATGCAGTTGAAGCATATATCGGCAGGAGCAATACACCGCAAACGAAGCAGTGGAGTCGAGAAGCAACGCAGTTAATTTTCGAGAATCTTTATGAAGCTTATCAAAATGGAAAGAATATCAAAGCCCGCGCCAATATGCAGCGCGCTTCCTTTCTAGCAGGAAGAGCTTTTACTCGTGCGTACGTTGGCTATATCCATGCCATTGCACACACTCTCGGGGGATTCTATAATGTTCCCCACGGGCTCGCAAATGCAGTCATTATGCCGCATGTACTCGAGTATTACGGTAAAGCTGTACACAAACCGCTTGCAGAGCTGGCAGATATAGCGGGTATCACCGATTCAAGCGATTCTGAAGAAGTTAAATGTAAGAAATTCATTGAAGCTCTTAGACAAATGAATAAAAAGATGGACATTCCTGAAACAATAAGCGGGATTGAAACAACAGACATTCCATTAATGGTGGATCGTGCATATAAAGAAGCGAATCCCCTTTACCCAGTCCCTCGGATTTTGAACAAGAAAGATTTAGAGACACTGTATATATTGATAAAATAATAACTCTTTTTATACGATAAAAGCTGCTCAATTGTACAACTTTCAATACATAAATACGAATGTACCAAACAAAATAACATTGATTCCGAGAGATAAAAAGGCCTAATTCCTCCGTATCTCGAAAGAGGAATTAGGCTTGTGATTTTGATTTTAACCAATCACATTTGATTGTGAAACATTTAAACTTATGTATAAATGACAGTACAACCATTCCATACTGGCAGCCACTTTTACCTTTCAGGTCCGCCTGTACTTGCTTAATAGTTCTTGCGAAATATGACAATAATCATTTGGACATCTATCTAACCTGTCTTGATGTTCTTCTGCACTTTTTACATAGTTTGTAAGAGGCAAAACTTCAACAACTATACGATCAAAATCACTTCTTCCCCTAAGAAATGCTTTCGCTTCTTCAAGGTGTTCAGAGACCTCACTATATACGCCTGTTCTGTACTTCTCACCAACGTCCTCACCCTGCTTATTCAAACTGTATGGATCAATAATTTCAAATAGATAGCCCATTAACTCTTTGATTGTTACAACTGTCGGGTCAAATTCTGTTTTCACACATTCAGCGTACCCGTCATAATCACCCACAAGTGTATGACTGTTTCCATTGGCTCTTCCTGCTTCTGTAAACTCAACACCCGGTAACGTTTTTATAAAAGCTTGTACTCCCCACAAACATCCACCTGCAATATAGACTACTCCCAAATTGACACTCTCCTTTGTTTAAAAAACTCCAAAATTCATCCAAATAAAAGATTAAGTACTGTAATTCCTAAGTCAACTATACATTATAATCTCGACAAACTTTCTTATGCTACTTCAATCTCCTAATGTATCTTATCTATCCTAATTAAAAGGTACTTACCTCACTTCACAAAAATGAGATAAGCACCTTTTTAATTTTTACTTCTGAAGTTTATTTGTCAATTCAACAAATTCTTCTACATCTCTTCCAACGAGCTCAATCCCCGCTGCCCAGAAATCTTCCTTAGTTACATCTACACCTAGATGTTTCTTTGCTAAATCTTCAACTTTCATTGATCCTGTATCTCTAAGTAAGGCAATATACTTCTCTTCAAATCCTTCCGGGTGTTTCAAGTATTCCGCGTAAATACCAAGGCTGAATAAATAACCAAATGTATACGGGAAATTATAGAACGGTACACTATCAATAAAGAAGTGTAACTTGGCTGCCCAGAAGTGCGGATGATAAGAGGATAAAGTATCTCCAAATGCTTCTTTCTGTGCTTCTACCATTAATTCATTCAAGCGTTTTTCTGATACGATTCCTTTTGCACGTTCCGCGTAAAAGTTATCCTCAAATAAGAAGCGCGCACGAATATTTAAAAACATTGCTGTTGCACCTTCTAATTTATTCGCCAGAAGAGATACTTTTTCTTCATCAGTCGTAGCATTTTTTACAGTTGCATCCGCAATAATAGTTTCAGCAAATGTACTAGCGGTTTCAGCGACGTTCATGGCATATCCTTGATTTAGTTCCGGCAAATCTTTCATGACGTGACTGTGGAAAGCATGTCCTAATTCATGTGCTAATGTACTCGTATCACTCGGTGAACCTGTAAATGTCATGAAAATACGGGACTCTTCAAATTCAGGTAAGCTCGTGCAATACCCTCCAGGGCGTTTATTCGAACGATCTTCCGCTTCAACCCAACGGTTTTCAAGCGCATGTTTTGTAAAGTCTGTCAGTTTTGGTCCAAATGAAGTAAAATGCTCAATTATAAAATCACATGCCTCATCATAGGTGAAACGCGTTGGTTTTGTTTCGCCCATTGCAACGGGTGCATCCACGTCTTGCCAGCCCAACTTATCCATGCCTAACAAATTCGCCTTTTGTGCTAAGTAATCAAGAAACGTTTGTTTCTGCGCGTCAACAGCTGACCACATAGCTCTAAGCGTTTCTTCCGTCATCCGGTTATATTCAAGTGGTTCTTCTAAATGGCCCTTTCGTCCATGAGCATCTTGCAATGTTAATCGATAGCCTGCTAAATGGTTGAGGATGTCTGCAAAAACAAGTCCATTTTTAGACCAGACTTTCTCCCAGTCTTCAAAAAGCTCAGCCCGCACATCTGAATCAGGATCAGCATACATTTTGTTCATCGCTTGCCCAATAGATAAGTCAGTTGTTTTGCCGTCTTTATCTGTAAAGGGAACAGTCATAATGGAGCCTACTGTATTATACAAATCGCTCCAAGCTGCGATACCGTCTTTATTTAATTTAGCAATCAGTTTCTCTTCATCTTCAGACAAAAGGCGTTTGCCTTGTTCACGAATCTCATCTAATGAGAAACTAATTTCTTTTAAGACATCATCTTTCAGGAGTTTACTCCATTGATCATCTGAGATTGCTACTAGTTTTTTAGTGAAGATCGTTGATAGTTGCTGAATTTCGCTGTAAAGTTCCATCACTTGACCCTTAACAACACTTGCATGTTCATCGTCCATAAAGGCGTCATGCCACATATTAATAAATGTACCAACTTGGCCCAAGCCTTTGCCGATTACCTCTTGTTGTTTCAATATATTTTGCAAAGTAGAAGCATCGTTACCTGGATCGCTATTCCATGCTTTCAACTGATCTGCATAACGTACAATATCTTCTTTAACAGATTCAAGTTTAGTTTGCACGTCTTCCGAATTGGTTCCGCCTTTAAATATACTCTCTAAATCCCAAGTGCCATTATATTTCAATTGAATTCACTCCCCTTATACATCTATTCTAAACGTTATCAATGAATTTAGAAAGATTTGTTAACCGATTCAATTCCAAATACAAAACGAGCATTGACAATCATATGGGTATCACTTCTTTTTTTGAACCTCTCGTCCTATTTATCTTCTTCATCACTCGATTCCGTTATGTACGCTAACTTCCACATTCAGTATCAGTAATGAAGAAATATTAAACTAAAACACAAAACAGGTAACTCGCCTCAATGGGCAAGATACCTGTTTGCAGATAGAGATTGATGTAACCAACGTATTTAAATCCAAAAGTTATCTTTTCACTTTTCTCTTACGCTTTTTCATGAACGTCTCATAAACAATTGGAACGATTACAAGTGTTAGTAGCGTAGAACTGATCAGACCACCGATAACTGTCACACCGAGACCTTTAGATATCAGTCCTCCACCGCCACCTTCTACACCCAGTGCCAATGGTATGAGCGCACCGATAGTAGCAAGAGCTGTCATTAAGATTGGACGGAGACGAGTAGATCCCGCTTCCAAAAGGGCTTCTCTTGTAGAGAGTCCTTCCTTCTCTTGATGAATCACGCGGTCAATCAAAACAATCGCGTTCGTTACAACAATACCAATCAGCATCAATGCACCAATCATCGATGAAACATTTATTGGCTCCCCAGCAATCCAAAGCGCGACTAAACTACCGATGATTGTAAATGGTAGTGAGAACAAAATAGCGAGTGGTGCTAGTGCCCCACCGAATGTCACTACAAGTACAAAGTAGACGATAGCTACTGCAGCTAGCATAGCGATTCCTAATTGTGAGAACGATTCATTGATTTGCTCTGTGACACCACCGAAGTCCACCTTCACTCCGCTCGGTAAATCCAGATCACTGATTTTCTTTTCTACTGAACTTGAAATCGCTGCAACATCTTTACTCATCACATCTGCAGTAAGTGAAGCATACATTTTGCCATCTCTTCGCTGGATTGTATCTGGCGTTTTGCCTTCTTCAACATCCATCACATCTCCCAATTTGACCGGGATGCCTAACGGTGATTGAATGACTTTGTTCTTCAACTCGTCGATATTCTTATATTCGTCTTCCTTGACTTCGATATACACATTTAACTCTTTTCCATCTTGTTTTACCGTAGTGAGCGCAGGTGCTTCACCAGGAGGCATGAGATTCATACCCACTTGTGCCGCCGTCAACCCTAGGCTACTCAATTTTTTCTGATTTGCGACCAGTGTGTACTGATCATATGCTTCTGAAAGGCTGGACTCGACTTTCTCCAAATTCTTGTTGTCTTCTAGAATAGGTAAGATCTGATCCGTTGCTTTCTCGATATCTTTCTTATTATCCCCATAGACATATAATTGTAAGCCACTACCACCCATGCCTCCAAAGTCCATACTCTTCCATTCACCTTGGGCTGAATTTTCATTAAGCTTATCAATGACTTTCGATGTTTCTTCTCCGAAGTTTTTAAAATCTTCATCGTACTCAATGAAGAATAGCGCAGAATTACTTCCACCCATTCCCATCATGGCATCCATCGGGCTACCGCCACCGAGTGAATACTGGTAAGTCGTAACACCTTCATGATTATTTAAATATTTCTCTGCATCCATTGCGATTACTTCTACATCTTCTCTTGTTTGGCCAGCTTCCGGACTAAAAGTAGCCACGATCATTTTTTCTTCTTCATCAGGCAAGAAGCTGACGCCTATCAATGGAACTAAGAAGAAACTTAACACGAGAATCACTACAGATCCTCCGAAGGTAATCAGTTTATGATTCAGTGTCCATTCCAAAATACGGCTATATGACTTGGCTAACTTTCCTGGCTTTTCTTCTTTTGCTTTATTTTCTTTAGTTCCAACAAGACTCAGTTGTTTTTTATACAATGAATGAGCAAGCATTGGAACAATAGTCACAGCCACAATCAAAGAAGCTGCGAGTGCAAATGCAATTGCTAGAGCAAATGGTAAGAACATCTCCCCGACAATTCCACCAACTAATCCAATTGGCAAGAACACAGCAATCGTTACGATCGTAGATGAGAAGATGGGGATAAACATCTGACGTGTCGCTTCACGTATTAACTCTTTTCCACGTAATTGTTCACCCGGTAAAGCCATACGTCGATAGATATTCTCCATAACGACGATCGAATCATCGATTACACGCCCAATCGCAACCGTCAAGGCACCTAGTGTTAAAAGGTTTAACGTGATATCCATTTGATGCAAGAGGAAGATTGCCATTAGTAAAGACAATGGAATCGAAACGATTGAAATGAGCGTCGTTTTGATACTTCTCAAGAACAATAAGATGATCAATACGGCAAATACGATCCCAAACAACGCTTTACTAAGCATAGTACTGACCGCTTCCTCAATCGGTTCCCCTTGATCCAACGTAGTAATGACTTTTAGATCCAAGTCTTTTTCAATAGTAGAAATTTCATCTTTTACATTATTTACAACTTCAACAGTATTGCCGTCAGCTGCTTTTACAATTTGAATACCGATGGAGTCTTCTCCATTCGTTCTTGAAATCGATTCAGCCTCACTCACGACTTTGATTTCAGCTAAATCTCCTAACGTGACAGAAGGAATTTCCATTGGTGTTTGTGCCTGTGAATTTCCTTGCTGTGTTTGTGTACCTGGGTTCCCTTGTTGCGCTTGATCCATCTGACCTGCTTGGGCAGGTATGGAAGGAATCTCCAATTTTTTCAAATCGTCTACACTGGCAATATTTCCATCAATGACTAGGTTTTTCACCTTGCCATCAAAATTTGTTAAGCCTAACGGGAATGTAATATCCGATCCCTGAATAATCTGCTGGATCGTATCCTGTGACAATCCGTATTTCTTTAACTGATCTTCGTCAAATTCTATTGTTACTTTTTTCAATTGTTGTCCAGTAATTTGAACATCTGCCACGCCCTCAATACCGTCTAGAACAGGCAGCACATCATTTTCTACTACAGTGGTCATCTCTTGCGCAGTTCGTTTGTTATCACTAACACTTAATGTCATGACTGGGAGCGCATCGAAACTTAAACGTGATACTTGTGGCTCCTTTACACCCTCAGGTAACGAAAGTTTCGACAAGGCTTCTTTTATTTCCTCGGTTGCCTTATCCATATCAGTTTTGAACCCAAATTGAACTTGAATAGATGATGCGTTAGCTAAAGAAGAAGAGCTAACCAGTTCGACACCATCCAAGTTTTGAATCCGTTGTTCAATTGGAACAGTAACTTTTTCAGCTACGTCATCCGGAGCCGCTCCTGGATAGGTAGTCAAAACCGTTACGTTCGGTAAAGTTATCGTAGGCATTGTTTCTTGTTTCATATTGAAACCAGAGTACAATCCAGCAACAACAACCATAATAGTTAGTATCCACACTGCGAATTTGTTGTTGAGTGCGAAATTAGTGATTTTCTTCAAGTGATACACTCCCCGTATTTGATAGTTCTCTCTATCATTGACCATGTAGTCACGATGTTTCACACTATAAATGACCAGTCAGTCAAATGCAAGAATAATAGCATCCTATTATCAACCTTAAGTAACTGTGAAATCATTTAAATTCACTTCATATGACTCATCCGTCATGCGAAACGACCATTCTAAATCCAGACCACCCTCTTGTTGACAAAATGTGACTGCTTGGTAAACTGAATGGTAATACATAAAAATTTGCACGATGAAAAGGTGAGACTAATGAAGGTACGAAAACAAAAAGAAATCATTGAGTCGGCCATCAAGCTATTTGCAGAAAACGGCTTCACGAACACATCCATCCAAGAAATTGTAAACGACTGCGGAATCTCTAAAGGAGCATTTTATAATTACTTCACATCTAAAGAGGCGTTACACATTGCCATCTTCGAATATTACTTCGAACAGATGAGAACACGTACACACGAAATTGATGCTGAACAGTTACCTCCCCGTGAAAAACTCGCAAAACTGTTAAGCGTACCGTTCGAACAACTTACCAAACAAAAAGACTTTTTCATGGTATATATGCGGGAACAAAGTTTTACAATCAACAAAGAACTTCGTGAAGTTATGGGGAAAACTCAATTTGAAATGTTGACTTGGTACGAAAAGAATTTGAAGGAAGTATATGGAGATAAAATAAATGGCTACACAGGCGATATTATTATGCTGATTGAAGGAATTAGAAGCAGTTACTTAGCATCCATTCTTATTCAAGATTCCCAGATCGATGCGACGCTTGTTCCAACTTTCATCATGAACCGTATTGAAGATATGGTGGCCTCTTTTGAAAAAGGAGAGGAACCAATCATGAAAAACAACTTGCTGGATCTTTTCACAAATAATTCATGCGAATCGTTAAATCATATTGAAAAAGCCTCTGCTTTACTGGCGGATATGCAAGAACAACTTGAGATTATGAATTTTAGTGATGATCAAAGGAATGGTCTCGCTGGAGTGATAGCGTTTCTAATCAGTGAACTTCAGAAACCTTCTATCGAGAAATATGTATTCCAAGGAATGTTGGCCAATTTAAAAACAGTTAAAGAGTTTGATATCTATAGAGAAAAGATTGCAAACCTATTAGGAATCGAGCTTTTATGATTCACCCTAAAAGAGGTTCTGCCATTTCCTATTAAGCTAATATGAAAAATTATTGAGCCATTTATGTTCTATGGATATCTAAAACAAATAAAGCCTTTGACTCCCACTTTGGGATCAAAGGCTTTTAACTATTTTTATGTCGACTTGTCCTAATTGACTACTCACTTACTTTGAATGTATGCAAAACACGAGCAGATATCGAGTATTAACTACATACCAAAGATCCCTCAAAAAAATGTTTAAACTAATAGTTAATGTTTCTTTACTAAGCTAGCTTGAGGAGAATTCTGTTCAATCTCGATATATTCCTTATATGCTTGATTCACTAGAGATTGGAAGCCATCGTCAACATTGGTTTGGCCATAATGTTGTAGGATCTCTGTGAATTTTTTGTAAGTTTCATCAGAAGTGAAAAGTCTCAGATCCTTCCCACCTTGTTCTCTCAAATTCTCCTCCTCCCACTTTTTCTTAATAGCATGCTGTGCCTTGAAAAACTCCAAAGCCTGCTGTGCGGTTTTTATATTGTTCAGTTCCAGGTGGCTTGCCATACTGAGGACACGCGTTTGATGAATTTTTCCATTATCACTCAAAATGACGTACTGCAACAATACATTAATGACCGGCTTTGTGAGTCCGTGCAACGTTTCTAAACGATTGATCAACTTCACATCTGCGGGATAAGGTGAATGTCCTCCAATTTCTTCTAACATCTCAATTGGTTCAGTTCTTTCAAAGTAGTCAATCAGTGTTCCTTCTTGTTCATTCACCCGGCATCTCTCCTCTTATTTAGATTTTTAAATTCCGATCTCTTTGAGGTAATTACTGGCCCGTCAATCCATTATATTCACTTGTGGTGTTCGATTATTTAAGTTAAAGAGTTAAAAGTTCGACTTTTCAAAATTAATTATACACGAATTACTAGTTAAAGAACAGATTCAAAACAGTACATGTCAAAAAGACCGAATCTGTCAGCAGACAAATCCGGTCTTTTCTAAAGTTCTCTCACTACCGACGAGGCAGCATTTAATCCATTAAATCCGCAATCAGTTCAAACGAACGCAGTCGATCCTCCTGATTGAAGACAGGTGAGCTCAAAATGAACTCATTTGCTTTCGTCTGGTTTAAGAATGCTTCCAGTTCTCGTTTCACAGTTTCTGGACTGCCGACAATTGTGGCAGGAGAATCCAGCATATTCGCTGCTGAAACCTTTTCACTTGGACTCCATACTGCATCTGGATCATCCAAAGGTGGTTTGAACTGAGTCGGCATACCCCGGTGAAGACTTAAGAACTGTTGTTGGAATGATGTTGCGAGCCACAGTGCTTTTTCATCAGTATCTGCAGCAATTATGCTGACGCCAAGCATCGCATATGGTTCTTGTAGGTTTTTGGACGGCTTGAAATTCTGATGATACATCTGCAACGCTTGCATTACATAGGCAGGAGCAAAGTGACTTGCAAACGAAAACGGTAACCCTTGTTGCGCAGCAAGCTGTGCACTAAAACCTGAAGAACCAAGTAACCAAATCGGAATATCTTGCCCTTCTCCAGGAAACGCACGGACTCGGGCATTCGGTTGTGGATCGAAATACGAACGTAACTCCGCCACTTGCTCTGGGAAATCTTCCCCACTGCTATGCAATGTACGTCTTAATGCATAGGCAGTCGCTTGGTCACTACCTGGCGCGCGGCCTAAACCAAGGTCAATACGTCCAGGATAAAGGGCATCGAGCGTACCGAACTGTTCCGCAATCACAAGTGGTGCGTGGTTTGGCAACATGACACCACCTGAACCAATGCGCATCCGCTCCGTCGCACCCGCAATATGACCAATCAGCACAGACGTCGCTGAACTGCCGACACCTGGCATATTATGATGCTCCGCCAACCAATAACGATTGAATCCTAGTTTTTCTACATGTCTAGCTAATTCCACACTATTATTGAATGTTTCACTCGGACTCCCACCTTCATTGATGGGTGCAAGATCTAATACGGATAATGGGATCCCGTTAAATGTTTTAGCTATTGAAGTCACTCTCGACCACTCCTCATCGCTCATTTTAAAACCAAGCTTACTATTAGTAACCTATTATACAAGTTACTATAGACGAGGTGTGGAATCAAATTTGTTGTTTGTCAGGATCGCAATGAGAGGAATATTAATCTGACATACGTTACTGATTTTATTGAATAACCCGGTTACGATTTCTTTCGAATCAACAAAAAATATTTGGCATTTGCTCCAAGGAGAATAATCGCTATGACAAAAATGGAGAACAACTGCGAAACCCCTGTACCGATTGAATATACTGCAAGCAGAAACAGCGCAAGGATAAGTGTGCCATTTAACAAATTGAATGAACGATAAAGACCCTCCAGCATCACATGTCGCTCCCCTTCATCAGAAGCCGCTAGCAACTTTTTCGCATAATCTTTTTCCGAAACAGAAGGCAGATTGCGATCAGGATAAAATTTATTGACCAAACTTGAAACACTTATGGATAGAATGAAAGCAATGATGACTGTGACTGTTGAAATTAGCTCCAGCCAAGTAGGCTGACCGGTAATGAGAGAAATTGAAGTTGCTACAATCCCGATTATTATCGTTGCCATAACAAGCATATTTGTATCACTGAATTTTTTATACAGCCATATGTCACGCTCATCTTCTTCATCATCCGATACGTTTGCATCCGATTTTTTACGCATTTGCAGGATGCTTAACCCTATATAGAGTAGTAAAACAATAGTGAGTGCAGTTAAAATCACATTCACTTGAAATGCAATTGTATAAAAGTCAAAATCCATTTGAAATGAAAGCGTCATATACATGACAACAAATCCCACCACTGCACCTAGCAATGCCCAAATGACCAGTCTCATTCAATCTCCTCCTCATCGAATAGAAAAACACTTTCAATCGCCTCATTAAAAATCCGAGCAATTCTAACGGCGATAAGTAACGAGGGGATAAATTCTTCCCGCTCAATTAAACTGATCGTCTGCCTAGATACTTTAGCCCGTTTTGCGAGCTCGGTCTGATTCAGTCCATTTCGTGCACGCAATTCCTTCAAACGTGTTCTCACTAATCTCACCTCTTACGAAAATTGTAACGTATGCATTTCAATTTGACAAGTCTATTTGTCAAAGTGACTAGATTACTTTTCAAAAAACAAAAAAACCGAAACCGTCTTAAAGGACGAATTCGGTTATGCTTTGGTCTGATTTAAGAACCGCTTACCGCTTTGGTTTCTTCTAAAAACATGCTCATTATTAAACGATCTTAAATGGATATAAATTCATTGAACTGATGGCCATAGATGCTTTTCATACCTGAACTTAAATTTGTGAACGAAGACTACATTTTAATTAACCTTATTTCAAAATGGAGTCCTCTTATTTACCTAAAAAACAGATTTGATGGCCGCATAATTTTGTCATTTAAAATCACCTAATCTATTGCAAACTCATCTATCCTCGTACTATTATTTTACAGCAATCTAAGTAGTTTCTTAATGAATCAAAAGAGAGGTAAGTGTCACTCTCCCCTCTCGTTTTCCAAACTAATATAACCAATATTCCAAAAACTCTTAGTGCCAAGTGCAGTCTAATTACAACCCATCCAACTCTTCAGTCATCTTCTTCGCTACATTTTTAAAATACAGATAGAAACTCCCCCAAATAACTGCATATATTCCTAAGAACATCATAACAAAAGTTAAAAAGCTTATTGGTGTGAAACTGAACCATTCCAGTCCGAATGCAGTAATGAAGTACAGGATCAGCACGGTTATGAAATGATAGACGGTTTGACGAAGTAACGACCAATTTCCATTTTCAAAATAGAGGGGGGTGACACTGAAGAACCAACCACAAAAAATGGTCCCTACCCCACTCTTGACAAATTTGGCAGCGTTTAATGTTTCCAGGTCATTTGCTAAAATAATGACTGTAGTAATAATCACTGTTAGAAAACCACCGAAGAAGACCCCAACAGTGCTGCGCCATAAGAATGTTTTCATTCGTTGTTCCTCCTTTTCATTTTAAGTGCTTGTTTAATGCCATTAACATAGGTTCGAGAAACATATTCTTTTGTTCCTGATTTGAAATATACTGCTAGCGTTCCATTGAATGATGCTTCGAAGCGGCTTAATTCGTAAAGATTAGCAATGACTGATTTTGAAAGTCGGATGAATCGTTTCGAGGGTAGCATGGATTCGAGTTCATACAGTTTTTCTTTAACTAGGTAGGAACCGTTAGATGTCACGGCAGCTACTCCTTCTGGTGTGGAGTGAAAATAGTGGACATCCATAGGATTCAAAATATGCTGCATATCTCCCTCTTTCCCCACAACAAAGTCGAGCTCTTGGCCATTAAGGAAATCTAAAATTTCTTGGATGGATGGATCCATTTCTTTACATTCAATTGTTATGGTCGTCTCTATAGCAGCTCGATCGATAGTCAAGGAAACTTTCATTCTTGGACCTCCTCTCACCAATGGTTTTTTCGTTTCTTCATCTCTACCTGTATTATTCGGCATGTCGTTGGTAGCTTCACCAACCGGCATCATTATTCCTCCATTCGTTAGGTTCTTATACGACTAGTATACGGAGTACCTAGTAAAACAGTTGCTAAATTCCAGTGAGCGGTCGGTTATCGTCTGTCAAATGTTGAATTTCATCGGTGAATTGCATGGTTTTTGCATTCCAGTGAAAGTATTATGCTAGTACGCGACGTGTCAGACATAACATCTTGACAACTTGTAGTAACTTCCTAATAGTTGCATTTTTATTCGATACAGTGTAAGATACATGTAATTAAACATTCACTTATTTCGTAACTTTCGAAATGAGGATAGAGGCGCAAAAACCATCAGTACACAATCTGAGAATGATGAGATTCGACGACGATTGTAGAAAGGGGAATTTGCCGAAGTGGAGAGATGCTCATTATCTCGAAGCTGGTTCTGGACTGAACAAGTGCAGAACTGTCATATAGGAAACTATATGGAGGGCTATCTGATGCAGAGAAATAATTTATTATTTCCAAGCAACAGCGTACCTTCGCTGTTGCTTTTTGCGTTTCAGGATACACTGCCTTCCACCTCTATGTTTTGGATAAAAACAAAAGGAGATGGAGAACAGATGAATTTTGGACAACTGATTACCGCTATGGTTACCCCATTTGATGAGCAGGGAGAAATTGATTTTATCGCTACCCGCAATCTTATTAATCATTTACTCGAAAACGGATCCGATGGTTTGGTAGTTGCAGGAACAACAGGAGAATCCCCGACATTAACGCAAAAAGAAAAGGTTGATTTGTTCGAGTTCACTGTACGGGTTGTTGCAGGAAGAGTTCCCGTCATTGCAGGTACAGGATCGAACAATACAAGAGAGTCCATCGAGCTGACTCAGCAAGCTGAAGCAGCCGGTGTCGACGGTATCATGCTCGTTGTTCCCTACTACAACAAGCCTTCTCAAGAAGGAATGTACCAACACTTTAAAGTTATTGCAGAATCTACTGCGCTACCAATTATGTTATATAACATTCCCGGTCGCAGTTCTGTCAATATGTGTCCTGAAACGATTATCCGACTTGCAACTATCCCGAATATCGTAGCTGTCAAAGAAGCTAGCGGTAACTTGGATGCGATGGCGGATATCATCGAAAATACTTCTGCAGATTTTGCGCTTTATAGTGGGGATGATGGTCTGACACTCCCAGTCCTTTCTATCGGGGGGGCAGGAGTTGTTTCAGTATCCGCCCATGTCATCGGACCTGAGATGAAAACCATGATTAGCCATTTCAAGCACGGTCGTATTCGTGAAGCGTCAACATTGCACCGTCGAATGCTACCGATTATGAAAGAACTGTTCGCAGCTCCGAATCCTTCACCTGTGAAAGCTGCCTTAAACTTAGAAGGAATCGCAGTGGGCGGCGTCAGATTACCTATGCTGCCTTTGACAGATGTACAGTTGAATTCGTTGAATCGTGTGCTCCATCAGCAAGACAAAATGCTTATTTAACATTAGAAATGCTACTGTGTTCCATATAAAAAACAGCTCATTCCCCTTGATACATCGGAATGAGCTGCTTTCAATTTTCACTCAATAATTTTTCATACTCTAATATAGTAAGTGAATTATTCCAGGGATACCCCTACTTCACTAACTTTTGCTGAAAGTAATTCGACAAACCGATTCCCTAATTGTGAAGTGGATGCTTGGCCGCCTAAGTCTGACGTAAGCGCCTCTTTTTCATTCAGGATTTCTTTTATCGTAGATAAAATAACTTCCCCCCATTTTTCTTCTCCAAAGTAGTCCATCATTTGACTAACCGACCAGATGGCAGCAATCGGATTTGCAATTCCTTTCCCTGAAATATCCGGTGCTGATCCGTGTACAGGTTCAAACATGGCTGGATAGGTCCGTTCCGGATTGATGTTTGCACCCGTCGCTAAGCCCATTCCACCAGTGATTGCTGCCCCTATGTCAGTCAAAATATCTCCAAAAAGATTTGATGTAACAACCACTTCAAAGCGTTCAGGCTCAGTTACAAAGTAAAGACTTGCCGCATCCACAAGATAAGAATACGTTTGTACGTCAGGATATTCTTTTCCAACTTCGTCAAAAACTTGATCCCAGAACACCATAGAATAATTCAGTGCGTTCGCTTTACTAATACTCGTCAATGTTCGGTTGGCCCTTCTTGCTTCTTCATATGCATACCGAATAATCCGTTCCGTCCCTTTCCGAGAAAACACACCGGTTTGCAAGACGACTTCTTCTGTTTTCCCTTTAAAAAGCCAGTCTCCTACACCCGCATACTCACCTTCACTGTTTTCACGGATCACCAAAAAGTCGATTTCTTTAGCTGTTTTGCCTTTCAACGGCGTAAGTGTTGGGTTCAACAAAGTAATAGGTCGGAGATTCACATACTGATCAAACTCTTTTCGAATTCTAAGCAACAAATCCCATAATGAAATATGATCAGGGACACCCGGATACCCTACGGCTCCCAGATAGATAGCGTCGAATTCTTTTAGTTGCTCTATCCCGTCGTCCGCCATCATCTTACCGTGTTCCAAATAATACTCGCATCCCCACGGAAACTCTGTAAATGAAAAAGAAATGGACGGATCTAATTTCTCAATCGTTTTTAATACTTTCACACCTTCTGAAACGACTTCAGGACCTATTCCGTCTCCTGGTATGAGCGCAATTTTTAAAGTCTTCATAATTCCCTCCTGTACTCTAAATCAGAGATTTAACCTCTTTTTAACTTAACAAGTTTTTCAGAGTTTGCGATTACAGATAATTCTTCACCGTCAATCGCCTTTATTAAGTTCTCAGCGATCACAACTGATGTCTTTTTTGCTGCTTCAATACTGATTCCACCAATATGTGGGGTCATAGTGATTTCTTCTACTCCAAAAAACGGATGGTTTTCCGCTGGTGGTTCAACTGCAAATACATCAACTGCCGCCCGCAAGAATGTCTGATTATGAAGTGCTTCAACTAAATCCGCTTCATGGATTACTCCGCCACGTGAAGTGTTAATCAGAACTGCAGACGGCTTCATAACGTTAAAGAATTTATTGTCAATCAATTCTTTTGTTTGTTCTGTCAGCGGGATATGGAGGCTAATGGCATCGCTTTTTCTGAACACATCCTCCATGGAAGTAGTCACTTCAACTCCTAGGGAATCTGCAAGCTCTTGTCTTTCATTTGAAATCGTTCGCACATAGGCGACTACATTCATTTCAAAGCCGTTCTTCACTATTTTCGCCACTTTTTGAGCAATAGATCCGAACCCTATCAGTCCAAGAGTTTTCCCCTGTAGTTCAGTTGTATATCTTCCATCCCTAAAAGAGAAATTCCCTTTTTGCATTTCCGCATGAAACATACTTATATCTTTCATAGCAGATAGCAGTAAGGCTACAGCGTGTTCTGCAGTTGCAGTACTGTTCATTTTCGGGGCATGTAATACTTTAATTCCTTTAGTTGTCGCGTATTCTACATCTATATTGTCCAGTCCGATTCCTGCGCCTGATATGGCAATCACGTTTTCGCAGTGATTTAAAATTTCGGGAGTTATTTTTGCAGGTGCTCTTAAAATAATCCCATCTACATCATGCTGTTGTAAGTATTTAATGATTTCTTGCTCGTCAAACTCATTAAATTGTTTCACTTCTGCAAGTTCTTTCAACTTTTCTTCCCCATCGGGATGGTACATAGGTAGAATTTGAACGATATGCAAAGACAATGGACAACGCCTTTCTGAAAGTTATTTCTAACGCCATTCTGTTATGTCATTGTAAGTTTTCAACAATCGTTGTAATGCCTTGGCCACCGCCAATGCAAAGTGTCACCAATCCATACTTGGAACCTCTACGAGCCATTTCATGGAGTAATTTCGTCATAAGCACCGCGCCTGTAGCTCCAATTGGATGACCAAGCGCAATCGCCCCGCCATTTACATTCACTTTTTCAATGTCCATGCCTGCGCCTTTAATGACTGATAAAGCCTGGGCAGCGAATGCTTCGTTTAGTTCAATCAAGTCAATATCATCGATGGTGAGACTACACTGCTCCAACGCTTTCTGTGTAGAGGTCACGGGGCCGATTCCCATTACGTCTGGAGAAACTCCACTCACTGCTTGTGCAATGATTTTTGCTTTCGGCTTTAATCCGTATTCCTTCAATTTGTTCTCTGACATCATTAGCACGACAGATGCACCATCATTTCTTCCACTAGCATTTCCTGCAGTGACAGATCCACCCTCTTTGAAAACTGCACGAAGTTTTGCCAGTTGTTCTTTCGTCGATTTCCTTGGGTGTTCGTCCACTTCAAACTGAAAACTAGCCTTTCTCGATTTAACTTCAAAAGAAACGATTTCGTCCTTGAAACGTCCATCCTGAATTGCTTTTTCAGCAAGAAGTTGACTTCTTATCGCGAATTCATCTTGTTCTTCTCGTGAAATATTATAGTGTTCCGCTAGATTTTCAGCCGTGTAGCCCATTGTCAATTCCCCATATGTTTCGGCAGGTTGTGAACAAGGCTGACTTTCTGTGTTCGGATCCAGAATCATCCCATTCCCAGCACCGAAGCCATACCTGGCATTTCGAATGTAATAAGGAGCTGTGCTCATACTTTCTGCACCACCAGCAATTACAACATCTGATAACCCCAGTCGTATCTGTTGGTCCGCATTATTGATGGCTTGTAAACCTGATCCACATTGGCGATGGACTGTGTATCCCGGAACGGTGACTGGTAGTTCTGCTCTTAATGCAGCTAGACGGGCTAAATTCGACGTATCAGCACTTTGTTTTGCCTGACCTAAAATAACTTCATCCACTTCAATGTCTTTATTCGTTCTTGTCATCACTTCCCGAATCACTTTTTCCGCCAATCGATCGACTGTGATGTCTTTAAGCGAACCACCCATTCTTCCAACCGCCGTTCTTACCGTTTCAACAATATAAGAATCCCGCAACTTCTACAGCCCCTTATTTGCATAATCACGTTTCAGTTCACTGGCAATGATGTTTCTTTGAATCTCGGAAGTGCCTTCATAGATTTTTGTAATTCTAGCATCACGATAATAGCGTTCGATTGGATAGTCTTTCATATATCCAATGCCCCCGTGGATTTGTAGAGCAAGATCTGCAACTTTGTTATACACTTCTGAAGCAAAAAGTTTAGCAATCGCTGCTTCTCTCACTACACGCTTATTCTGATCAGTCATCCAGGCAACACGATACGTCATGGAGCGAAGGACTTCGATTTGCATACTGATTTCAGCTAGCATATGTTGGACCGCCTGCATGTCGACAATCTTTTGGCCAAATTGTTCTCGTTCATGCGCATATTCGAGAGAGTGTTCCAGCAATCTAACACAGGAGCCTAAGTTTCTAGCGGCTAGTCCAGCCCGGCCATTCGCAAGTATTTTCAGCGCATTGATATAACCCGAACCTTCTTCGCCTAAGACGTTTTCTGCGGGTACTTCCATATTGTCGAAAAATAATTCAGCAGAATGAGAACCTCTTAAACCCATTTTCTGTTCTACTGATCCGAGGATGAATCCAGGCGTGTCTTTTTCAACAATGAACGAAGTGATCCCGCGTGCCCCTCTAGAACTGTCAGTTACTGCCATTACAGTAAATACATGACCGTCTACAGCATTCGTAATATAATGCTTGGACCCGTTAATAATGTATTTATCACCTTTTTTAACAGCTGTTGTTTTCAAGTTCGCAGCGTTTGAACCTGCACTTGGCTCGGTCAATCCGAACGCTCCAATCCATTCTCCTGTAGCCATCTTTGGCAAGTATTTCTTCTTCTGCTCTTCCGTACCAAGGTCCACAATTCCCACAGTACCGATTCCTGTATGAGCACCGATCAGAGTCGTATATCCATTATGTGTTTTTCCAAGCTCTTCATAGATTGCACATTTCCCAACCATATCGAGTCCAAGTCCACCATATTCCTCAGGGATTCCAAGGCTGAAAAGCCCCATCTCTTTAGACAAATCTACAATTCTCTTTGGAATGAGGTCACTTTCTTCAATTTCCATCGCGACCGGTTCCACTTGTTCCCGGACGAACTTCCTAACGTTATTTCTTAAAAAATCGATGTCCTCCGTGAAATTGAAATCCATAGCCATTTCTCCCCTTATCGATTGATGAAATTCGCCGTTCTTTTTTCTAAAAATGCTAACGTACCTTCTTTTTTATCTTCTGTTGTAAAAGCGACTGCCTGGGATAGTTTCTCAATCCACATCGCTGTTCCAGAATCGATATCGAATCCTTTATGAACTGCTGCTTTTACAAGTTGTACGGCAACTGGACCTTTTTTCATAACGTCGGAAGCAACTTTTACCACTACCTCATTTAGCCCGTCTTCATCTGTGAAGTAGGTGACTAATCCAACACGCTCCGCTTCTTCACCATCGATTATTTTTCCAGTCAAGATCATATCAAGTGCACGTCCTTTCCCGATGATTCTGGAAAGACGTTGCGTACCACCTGCACCAGGTATGATCCCTAAATTAAGTTCAGGTAATCCGAATTTTGCTCGTTTCGTTGCTACTCGGATATCACAAGCGAGCGCCAATTCGCATCCGCCACCAAGGGCATATCCGGACACAGCAGCAATCGTCACTTTCGAACAACCTTCAATTTTAGAGTACAATCCTTGCATTCCAGGGATAAGTGCTTCAAGTGAGTCCCGGTCATGGAGTTGTTGAATATCCGCTCCAGCTGCAAATGATTTCCCACCTGCACCTTGGATAACAATTACTCGAACTTCCTTGTCCAGTTCAGCATCCGAAAAAGCTGAATCGATTTCCAATAGTGTTTTTGCGTCTAGCGCATTTCTCATTTCTGGACGGTTAAGTGTGAGGTACATAACTCCATCTTCTTTTTTCACAACAACGTTAGTGTAAATTTCGATTTTGTTTCCTCCCTTACGTATACTCGTAAAACCCTTTGCCACTTTTCTTTCCAAGGCGTCCCGCTTTCACATAGTTAACAATTAGAGGACAAGGGCGATATTTCTCGCCTAACGTTGCATATAAATATTCCATATTTCGAAGTCTAGTATCTAAACCAACTAGATCAGCAAGCTCTAATGGTCCCATTGGATGATTAAGACCTAACTTCATCGCCTTATCGATATCTTTAGCGGAAGCAACACCTTCCATCAGCAAATTCATCGCTTCATTGCCAATTAAGCAGTTCATTCTGGAAGTTACGAAACCAGGAAACTCATTGACTTCAATAGCTTCTTTTCTAAGGGACTCAGCAATCCCCTTAACAAATTCGACTGTCTCATCGGACGTTTCGAGACCTCTAACGACTTCAATCAACTTCATCTTATGGACTGGGTTAAAAAAATGCATAGCGACGACTTTGCCGGGTCGAGAGGTTTGGGCACCGATTTCTGTCGGACTCATAGTCGATGTGTTTGTAGCAAGAACCGTTTCCGGCTTACAAATATGATCTAGCTTCTGAAAAACTTCAATTTTCAATTCGATTTTTTCAAGAACAGCTTCGATAACTAGATCTGCTTCTTTAGCGGCAACTTCTAAATTGGATTCATAGACAAGATTCATTTTTGCACTTTTGTAGTTCTCTTCTTTTAGAAAGCCTCCAAGAAAACTTGAATCTAGTAACTCTTCGATATCCTTTTTCGCTCTAGCGAGTATTTCATCGGTTAAATCATTCAAAACCACTTTAAATCCAGACACTGCCCCCGCATAAGCAATCCCTTTCCCCATGACACCGGAACCGACAATTGTGATTTGCTTCAACACTCAGCCTCCTCAATAATTACTAGTTACAGGTTTATATATTCTGTAGTGGTTTCTTAGGATAAAGAGTCATCTCACTTGACTACATGCTTGTCTAATAAACCTTCAATCTTCTTCAAAAACAACGTCTCCCTATTAGGCGTTCGTTGTCTCTGAATTGTATTCAAACTCAGCGCCAGTTATTTCTTTTAGTTCTTCTATGCTAATATCAGACAAGATTTCAATGAGTCGCATCGCTCCATCCTCAAACTTAAAAACGGCATGTTCTGAAACAACTAGATCTGCTTTGCGTATTCCACTCGACGGAAATGTCAATTCCTTCACAAGTTTGGGCTCTCCATTTTTGGATGAATGCAAAGTTGCTACAATAATTTCTTTTGCTCCAGCAACTAAATCCATCGCTCCCCCCACACCCAAGATTGTTTGACCTGGTACTGCCCAATTGGCGATTTCACCTGTCTGATCTACTTGCAATACTCCTAGGACCGCAACATCTATATGGCCGCCTCTAATCATTGCAAACGAATTTGAACTATCAAATAGTGAAGCGCCAATTTCCATTGTGATGGGAGCTTTACTCGCACTTATCAAATCCATATTCACTTCTGCTGCAGGCGGAGTAGGACCCATTCCAAGCAAACCATTCTCCGATTGTAAGACTAATTTTTTCTCTCCTAAATAATCTGGAATGAGCGTAGGAATGCCTACACCAAGATTAACAACTTGACCTTGTTTCAATTCTTGTACAATCCGTTGCGCAATTTTTATACGCTTAAACTGATTCAACAAAAACACCTGCCTTTTTCACGTAATTACTTTTTACGATGTAATCTACATAAACGTGAGGGGTTACAATTTCCGAAGGCAGCAGGACACCGTTCTCAACGATTTCATCCACTTCCGCAATGACGATTTTGCTGGCGGTCGCCATGACTGGATTGAAGTTTCTGCCTGTATGGTCGTACACTAAGTTTCCTAAGTGATCTGCTTTATGGGCCTTTATGAGCGAAACGTCGCCTTTGATGGCTTTTTCTAATATGAATCGTTCACCATCAATCACCCTCTCTTCTTTTCCTTCAGCTAATTTGGTGCCCACCGCTGTCTTGGTATAGAAACCACCGATTCCTGCGCCTCCGCATCGTACAGCTTCTGCTAAAGTTCCTTGTGGGATCAACTCAATCTCCAGTTCACCATCGACCCATGCTTGGACCGCATCGCGATTTGTCGTAAAGTAGGACCCAATTGCTTTGTTCAATTTCTTCTCTTTTAAAAGAATCCCCAATCCTTTGCCAGGCTCGCCTAAGTTATTACTGACAACAGTAAGATTCTTTAATGAAGAAGCTGCAATTCCATCTATTAAAGTCAATGGTGTTCCTGACATTCCGAAACCACCTACAAGCAACTTATCTCCATTTTTCACAAACTTTATAAACTCTTCTTTCTCCAACAATTTTTCCAAGTCCGATCTCCTTCCGTGTTAGACTACGAGCTCACACTCAACTCTCTTGAAACTTTTTTAAGGTACGATCTATTAACTGCTATCGAGTTTGTTATTCTCCTTCACTCCATGTATATTCCAAGTTCTTACCTGTCATACGTTCTAATTCTGATACGCCACAGCCATAAGTCACGCTATGTACAAACAAAAGACACAAACCACAAAGTCTGCGTCTTTTGTTCCTAACAATGACATCCTAGCTATCTTCCTTAAACTGGTGTTGAATCCGATACTTCTGCTGTAGCGGGTTCCTGTTCTTCTTCTTTTTTATCCGGGAACAGTAAGCTGAAGACAATTCCAAATGCAGCTGCGATAAAGAACGTTGTGAAACGAGATGTCGCAATCGCATCGAGTGGTGTTGAAATCCAAATAACTGTACTGACGAATCCTGAGATAATTGTCGCGATGACACCGATTCCTGAATACCGTTTCCACAGGAACGTTAACATGACTGCTGGCGACAGCGTACATCCGACACCAGCCCACGCCCAACTGACTACGAGAAACACAAGGGATTTCGACGTTAAGGCAATCACTAACCCTACGATTCCTGCCCCGACTATTGTTAGACGAGAGATGGCTACTAATTTCTTTTCAGAAAGCTTTAAATTCATAGCACGGTGTATGATGTCTTCACTTACGGAACTTGTAATGACTAGTAACTGTGAATCAGCAGTTGAAATGATTGCTGCAAGAATCCCTGCAAGTAAAATGCCTGCGATCCATGGTGGCATCAAGTCAAGAATCATAAAAGGCAAAATCATCTCGACGTCTGCAAATACTTGACCTTGGTATAATGTGAGCGCCGTAATCCCGATCATGAACGCTCCGCTGTAAGCTAAGATCGTCCACGTGATTGCGACGATACTACCCTGTTTTGCTTCTTTTTCACTTCTAAGGGCCATAAATCGAGCACTTAATTGTGGTTGCCCGCCAAGGAAACCAAAAAACCAAGCAAAGTTGTTAAAGAGTAACAAACCTAATGAGAACCCAATTGCTCCACCTGTCCAAGAATCCATCGATGGTCCTGCAGCAACGAGAGCCTCACTGATCGACAAATCAGCAGCTGAAATTTGAACGAGTGCTACAATCGGTAAGGCAACTAAAGTAATGAGCATCATGACCGATTGGATCATGTCTGTCCAAACGACTGTTACAAACCCACCCACATAGGCAAGGATAACGACAACGATAATACTTAAAATGGCGCCTACTGTAGTAGGAATATTAAAAACAGCAAACAATGTTTTTCCGGCTCCAGCAATTTGTGCTCCAAAGTAAAACATCATAAAACTGAAAATAAGGATTGTAGAAAGCCAAAGGATGAGCTTACCTTGTTTGCCGAAACGAGCTGCTAAGAAACTAGGAAGTGTCAACGCACCGGTCTTCTCCGCTTCCTTCATAAACCGTTTCGCCAAGAACAGCCAAGAGAAGATAATACCTGAAGCAATTCCGACTGCTACCCAAACACCTGATAATCCTGTTGCAAAAACAAAGCCCGTGTATCCTAGCAGGAGCCATGCCGACTCCCCAGTAGCACGTTCAGAAAATGCTAACGCCCAACCTGGCAACTGCTTCCCACCTAAAAGGAAATCTGCATGACTTTTCGATCTGCGACTAACGAGATATCCAACAATCAGCATTATCAAGAGATACATGACGAATTCGACCATTATAATCGTATGCAATTCACTCAGCTCCTTTGGTTTTCTCAGTACATTTCATGTAACTCTATTTACACAATTGCATCTTCCAATACTAAATCATTTTCTGCAAATCGTTCTACACGAAGTGGTGTCAAATCGAGCGTTTCATATTTCCCTTTACAAATCAGTTCAGCCAATCCGAGACCGACACCAGGTGCTTGTTGCATGCCATGTCCACTGAATCCAAGCGCAACGTAATACCCTTTCATCTGAGGATGCTCACCGATAATGGCATTTTGATCGACTGTATTATGGTCGTACATTCCAGCCCAACCCGATTCCAATTTGAGACTTTCAAAGTTTGGAATTCGGTGCGCTAAAATCGGCCACAAATGATCAAACGAGGACCGCTTCCATTTAAAATCGATACCAGGTTTTACATCATCCGAAAATCCCGCGACTACCCGATCCATCTCATGACGGAAGTAGACGCCAGTCGGATCGATTGTAAGCGGTAACATTTTCTCCAATCTCTTCGTAGAGTCAAAGACATACATCTGGCGTTTCAACGGGACAACGGGCAATGGTAATCCGATTTCTTCGCTCAATGTTGCACCCCAAGCACCTGCACAATTAATGACAACAGGTGAAGTGTAAATGGTTCCGTCAACTAATTGAACCCCCTTCATTCGTCCGCCTTCTGTAAGTAATGAGGAGACTTCTGCTGTTATATAATCCACCTCCAAGTGTTGGGCATTTTTCCGATATGCTTGCATGACCGAATACGGATCCAGATATCCATCTTCTTTACAGAATAATCCCCCCGCTAAATCACCTGTTTCAAGCTCTGGGATGAGGTTCAGTAAATCGCTGGTCGATAGGATTTCAGATGGAACTCCGAGAGAATTTTGCAATTTGAGTTGCTTTTCATAAGCAGGCAACATCCGATCAGTCGCTAAAAATAAATACCCTCGTTGTTTGAAGTCAATTTCAGCCTTGTCCCCGTCTACGGCCATGTCTTCCGCAAAATTTCTATAGACTTCCAAACTAAATCGGCTTAGTTGGATATTAATAGAAGTTGAATATAATTGCCGGAAACCACCTGCACTTCGGGATGTGGAGGAATACTCATATGTTGGATCTTTTTCAAATACTAGAATACTCCCCTCGAACCCATTCTTGCGCAATGAAAAAGCTGTACTCGAACCCATGACTCCACCACCGACAATAATAATATCCGCTTTTTTCATAGCCTGTACCCCCTAAAATAATAGTTCAACTTGCGTTATATCATGTAAGGTCCACGGTTACTCCAGCTTTATTTTTGCAGGCTTTGTCGTAAAAGTATTTTGCAATGACGATGTCAGCAATGGCCAATCCGACAGATTTAAATACTGTTACCTCGTGTTCGTTTTCTCTTCCTGTTAGTTTTCCACTTATAATTTGTCCAAGTTCGGCGTGGATTGCATCCTTGGAATACATTCCTGCTTGGATTGGAACTACTAAATCTCCCGCTTCTTCCAATGCCGATTCTTTGGATTCCACAACAACTTTAGCAGCACCACAAATGGCTGATGTCGGCAACTCTTGCATAGTTGGCTTGAAAGATCCTACTCCATTTACATGGACACCAGGTTTTAAGGCTTCCGTAAATACGGGTTCCATAGAAGTTGTTGCAGTAACAAGAATATCTGAATTTCTAACAACTTCATTAGAATTTGGACAAATGACAACTTTCTTGTTGAACGTACTACTTACAAACTTTGAAAATGATAGTGCCTTCTCTTCACTTCGATTGTGAAGATAGATTGTATCGATTTCCCTCACCGCTAGGATTGCTTCACATAGTCCCATGGCTTGTTCACCTGTACCGATAATGCCTAGTATTTTGGAGTCTTTACGAGATAAGTACTTTGTAGCAACTCCTGACAAAGCTCCTGTTCGTAATCGCGTTAAGTAAGAGCCTTCTAATAATGCAAGTGGCTCTCCCGTTGTAATGTCTGAAAGTAAAACAACACCGTTAATGACCTTTTTTCCAATATTAATATTAGAAGGTACAACGTTTACATATTTTAGTCCCATTGAATGTAATCCTTCTGCTACAGACGGCATCACGACACCAGAGTTGTCAGTGCCAAACGGTAAAATCGTTCGAATGGGAGTATCGGTAGCTGACCCTGAAAATTCTTCTAGAGCAACCTCGATACATTGTAAAATTTCTTTCATATCCACTAGTTCCATTTGGCTTTTAGCACTCAAAACTAATATTTGAAATCCCTCCCATCACTTAATCTATTCTGTCTTCCAATATACTTTCATATCTTGAAAGTAATACATCCAAACTGCACAACAATTTAGTACGAACAAAAACAAATTCTGGCCAGTTCACCGTAAAAGAGTTGAAAATCAACTAGTGGAAAGGGATGAATGAATTGCAGAACATTGGGCACTATGCACAATCAATCGTCGAACAGTTTTCTTCTATATTAAATATCCCGATTAGTATTACGGATAAGGAAGGGTTGGTAATTGGGAGCACAGACAATAACCGACTTGGCTCACATCACATTGTCACTACAGAAGTGACACGGTCAGGAAAGATGATGTTTTTCACCAAGGAACAAACTGCCAATCTCGTCAACGTCTTACCTGGTATTGCTACGCCTCTAAGATTCCAACAAGAAACAGTCGGTGTACTCGGTCTTATTGGTGACCCAGCAATCGTTGAACGGTACGTACAATTTGTCCAATCCCATATAGAAATGCTCCTAATGGAAAACTTCCGTTCAAGGACAGTTGCCTCTCAAATGGAATCGATGCGGGATTTCTTTAAATGTCTCTCTTTTTATCAAGAGAAAGCTGATTTTAGTAATATTCCTAGCCATTGTGACACTCACGGATTTACATTAGGAATACCAAGGCGCTGTATTCTATTGGATCTACTGCCTACTAATGATCAAGCTCTCTCTATCCAGCAAACACATACATTCAGTCCAGAAGAACAAGAGCTATATTTATGCTTGAGAAATTTATTCAATACAAAAGAACAGGATATTGTTGTTCCTTTATCTTCGGGTCAATGGCTTATTTTACTCTCCGACCATTCCGATGAGAGAACTACATTGTTAAAGAGATTAGAGTTCGCCTCGGACAAGCTGAGGAAATTTTTAGAGACCCGTGGAATAGATAGTAAATTAATGTTTTCATACAGTGATCCTTCTCCATCCATTGAAGGAATTTTAAACTCTTATGAGCAATGTAGAAAAGCTTTGGAGATTGCGAATCGCCATCACTTTCAACAATCAATCGTCTCTAATGACGATTGGGACTTACTATCACATGGTCTAGAAGAGATCACACTCCCCTCACAATGGACACTGAACAATCACATCAAAAAATTACTCAATCATGTGAATGGCCCTGTCCTCCTCGACAGCTTTCTCGTCTATTGTGATGAACAAATGAACATGAGCCAAGCTGCCAAAAAACTATATATTCATCGCAATACGCTGATGTACAGATTGAAGCAACTTCAAGAAATAGTGAGCATCGATTTGAATTCATTCAAGCAATGTACACTTTTATATATGGCTTTAAAGCAGCATCAACATTTCAAAGAGACTACGTAGAATAAGTGCTCCACAAAGATTATTGGTAATGATTTTTATGGAACACCTCGGAAGTTTGATTATTCAGTTTGTGGTTTGATACAATTCATTTGGAATGATGAATAATTAGACTCAACAATCAGTCCTTTTTGTTATTGAAATGTGAATTGAGTAAGGAAATATTATAATATTTCTTAAATCTTGGGGGAGAGTTTATGTTTTATAGGAGAAAATTTTACGTTGTGAAAAATGAATTCGTTGAAAATTTTAATGCCCATTTTAACAAAACAAACTTACCTAACCAACTTAAGTACGGATCACGTTTAGTAGGTCGTTGGATGAAGAATAACGAGGATGACACTGTCGAGATTTTCGCTATATGGGAATATGACAGTTACGAGGATTATTTAAAGATTGAATCCATGTTGAGAAATGATAAGGCTCACGTTGAGCGTGTTAAAAACTGGTATGAAAAGAACGGTGGAAAGGAGCTCGTTTTAAAGGAGTACATTTTGCAGGTGAAAAATGAAGCTATAGAGTCAACTCTAGAAAATGATGTTTAACTTAGACGTGCATGTAAATGAATGGGTGCGATTTTGTATATAAGATCTGCGCCTATTCATTAATAGGTCCAAACGTTGAAGAAAGAAGGGATTCAAGAGTTGATTGAAACAGTGGAAACATGTTGATTTTATTGTGGTTACAATCCCCTGCTCATTAGGCTGTATCCAACAACTTAATAAATCCCTTTATTTTACAAGCTGAATTTCAATGGCTTCTTTATAAATATGAATCGTTCTATTTGCTATTTCATCATATCTCTGTTATTCTAAGGGAGTATTATTCTTGTTCTTTTTCAGATTGAGAATTGATTTTGTTTTTCGTCTAAGGTATTTGAGCAAGCGTAGTAACACAATGTGTGGTTATCCGCACTAGGAGGCAATAATTATGGAACAAGGTACAGTTAAGTGGTTCAATGCAGAAAAAGGATTTGGATTTATCGAGCGTGAAGCTGGAGAGGACGTATTCGTACATTTCTCAGCAATCCAAAGCGAAGGTTTCAAATCTTTAGACGAAGGTCAAAGTGTAACTTTTGAAATCGAACAAGGACAACGTGGCCTACAAGCTACTAACGTTCAAAAAGCTTAATTATAGCTAGAAAAAGACCCTACTCTATGTAGGGTCTTTTTTCTGTGCTTAGTAATGACCTTCACGTCCCATAGTCAGCAATGACGTGAGCTTAAATTATTCAATCGGATTCGATTCCACTGGACTCTTGATTATTAAAACACCTGACGAGTATCGATTAGGGATCTTAGAAAACTTTTACGGTCTAGAGTTGACAATCCATGAGAGGAAGAAGTTAATTATTTTTTATGGATTTATAAATTGAATAAAAAGGGCACCAAATAATGGGCAACTATCTTTTTGCGGCGCCCTCCTTATGACGAACACTAACTATAAAAGGTAAACTGGACATTCTACATCCTAATACATGTCCCTCAACATCCTCTTGGCCCGAGACATCCTTGTTTTTATTGTTGAAAGATTTATATTTAAACGATGTTGGATTTCTTTCAAAAATTGGTCTTTAAAGTAATAGAGGGTTATGACTTCTTCATACTTCGAAGGCAACTGCCTTATCTTGTTTCTGAGTTCTTCTGTATCAAAACTATTTAAAACCTCAAATTCAGGCGTACACGCGTCCTCATCGTTAAGTAGCTCCATATTTTCGTGAAGCACAACTCGATGACGGTAACCTTTTCGTAAAAAATCAATACAATGATTATTAGCAATTCGATACATCCATGAATAGAAGGAACGTTCTCCGTTAAATGTTTTATAGTTAAGATAGCATTTCACAAGAATTTCATGAGAAAGATCTTCTGCTATGTAGTTATCCTTCACATAAGAAAGTGCAACCCGATGCACTTTCTTCTTACATTCCATATAGAGTTCATTACTTTTTTTCTCATTCATACTTAGGTCGAGTTCAGCTAAAACAATTGCTTTATTTGATATTGTTTTCACTTTGACCTCCTCTGTTCTTGAAAGAAATATTGACTCAACTCTTTGTTTCTGTAATCTAATTCACAAAGAGTTTATACAAGGATAAATCGAATTGGCTATTATCTTTCGAGGAACCATCTACAGCTACTTGACCTTTAAAAAGAGTTTTTCCTGTATACGCATCCGCAACAATTATATCTGCATTTAGGTCTGCATTCATTTGCGAGGAAGCAACATAGAGTTTACCGTCTATTACGGTTGTAATTGGTTCTGACACAGCACCCTTTTCACCAGATAATTGGATACTATATGTTTGACCAACTGTATCATCTGCTAAACGATAAGGAGTTACTAGGAGATCTCGCCCATCTAACCTCATGAAATAAATGGTAGAACCATCATAAAAGCTGAGTTGGTTCCCTCCTAAACGCAAGCCTGGTATATTAATCGTTTCCTTTTCTTTCGTTTCTATATTGTAAGAGATGATTTCCTGACTTACAACTTCTTCACTTGTAGTCTCCATATCTTCACTTACTTTATTTTCCGTTTTCAGAAGTATTAGATGGTCATTCGCTTTAGTAGGGCTTGTTCTAACTAGTTGTACATCAATACGGGTATGCTCTTGACTTCTGGAAAACTGAATAATTGCTTCATGGTCTATTATTTTTTTAGTAGCTAAATCAATCGTATAAATATGCTTTTCTTCATATTGCTTATCATTATTGCTGATAATGTTATCGGTGATGAGGTATAATTTATCCTCTATTATCTGTACATCTTCTACATGAAGATAATCCATTTCTTTGCCCTTTGGAACATCCATCTTGAAGGAGTTTATAATGTCATCCTCTTTGGTTAATACAGATATTTCAAACTTATGGTTTCTTGACTTTATTGATCCAGAATCTACATTTGCATAAGCTAGAAACTTCTTGTTTTCGAAAAGTAACTCGCCCGAGAAACCTTTTCCTCGCATGAACGTACGATATTTTTCTTGTAACCTCTTGATCTCTTGCGGAGGATTTCCGACTAATTCATCTAGAATAGAACGACTTTCATAGGTAGTGCCTTTCGCGCTGATTGCTAGACTTGTATTAACATAAGTCATAGAAGAAGTATCTGCATAAGAACCTTTGATAATCAACGGTTTGATCTCTTGAGCATTACCGCTTAATGTTTGGATAACAAACTTTGGATAGTGTTCTGCTGATGTAGCAGAATTTACATAGAAAGATCCGATGCTAACCACAATAACAAAGATAATTGCAGTGCTTTTCCAGTATTTTTTCATTTTCAACACTCCTTAGACGGTGATCTTTTTCATTAAAAGGAATCTGCACGTCAAAATAGATCCTGCGAGAACAAGCAACCCCATAATAATTTCAAGTACAAACAATTCAATTGTATAGAAAAAGCCATTGAAAACAATCACATTTAAAAGTAAGGGCAAAATCGTTAAGCCTACTGCAACTGCGCTATAAATAAGTCCAGCAAAAATTCCCCTCCACTTGAAACTTCTTTCCATTAAGATTGCAGTAAATACAATACTGACAGCCAACACACCTGCACCGTAAAATATGACAAGCTCAATCGGGCTATTCGGAAAGATGAAACGTAATTCTGGCATGCTGATCACAATTTGGTTCAAGGTAATATCCATAATAAATTCTTTAGGCACAATGCTTTTCATAACTAGCGTCTCAATAGGTAGCATAATGAGTTGAGATGCAACTAGTCCTAATGTCATGATCAAGATAGTCGTAATCTTTGCAAAGAAAATATTTAATCTTGTTGTTGGGAGCATTAATAATCGGTAAATAAATGTATTCTTTCCAACCCAATCACGATACCAAATTAGAAAAATATAGAACCCCACAGCAGCGACGCACAACAAAATTGGTACGAGGAACCACATACTGATCACTATCTGAGACAAACTCATATGACCGTAATTTTCCAGAAACTTTACTTTTGACAACATTCCTTCATAGATCAATTCATTAGCCATGCTAAGATAATATCTTGATTGCACAATGACTCCTACAATCTGTATAACAAAGGTTACACCAAGTAAGACTGCAAACAGTTTCGCAATGCGATTAAATTCAAAGTTAACGAGCTTCAAGTAATTCTTCATCTTTGATACACCTCTCTCATTACATCAATGACAGACTTCCCTTCGTTTTCACGTTCTTCTTCTGCACTAAATTCCTTTGTAACCTTACCTTCATCTAGAAGGACAACCTTATCAATTAAATGTTCAATATCGCCTACTTCATGTGTCGTAATAATTACACCACGATTTTCAATTAAATGACTAGTGAATACATTCGCTATATCTTCTCGACTAAACATGTCAATTCCCGAAAACGGCTCATCCATTAATACATAATCCACATCAAGTGCTAGACCAAGTAACAGGTTAACCTTTGCTGCATTTCCTTTTGATAAGGAAGCAATTCGATCGTTAGGGTCTAATCTAAAAAAACCTAGTAATTCAGTTGCGCGCTCCTGATTCCAACACGTATAAAAATCATCCATAAACTCCATCGCTTCTGCTATTTTCATGTGTGGAAGCATCGTAATAGTATCAGGGATAAAGGTAATTTTTTCGAATGAATTTTTATTTATCGGTTCTCCATCTATTAATATCTGTCCTTTATTAAACGGGGTAAGCGCCATTATTGCATTTAAAATCGTTGTCTTCCCAACTCCGTTTATTCCTATTAAACAAGTTATTTCACCTTTGTTTGCTGTAAAAGATACGCCTTTTAATATTTTCTTACGTCCGAATTTCTTTTCAACCGCTTTTACCTCAATCATGGTTAAGCCTCCTTATCACCGTTAGCCGTGTACTTTACCTTAACCAAGTCCAGCAATTCCTCTACTGGTACATTAATGGAACGAACAGATGTCACAAACATATCAACTGCTTCAGCAAGAAGTTCATCTCTTACCTTACCTAATATCATTTTATCCGATGTGATTTTACTTGGATGATTCTTCTCCGTATAAATCAATCCCTGTTCCTCCATTTCCTTATACGCTCGTTGCGCGGTATTAGGATTAACTTTCATCCGATTTGCCAACTCCCGCCTTGAGGGAATTTCCTCGCCAGGCTTCAAGCCCCCAACTGCAATTTTCTCCTTGAAATAACGAACAATTTGCAAATAGACCGGATCACGATTATTAAAATTTACATTCATCGAAACAACTCCTATAACAACCTTTTTTAACAATAATCCAACCGAGTGTGTGTACCATATGGTTCATACACCATAAGCGTATTATATGCTTAATACATTACTGCGGTCAATACTATTCTGAATATTTTTCAAAGTGTTAATAGATAGGGAATCCGTACTGCATCATTTCGTATGTATATAGTTGTTATGACAATAAATAACCTTATTGAAGAGTAGTTTACAATGCCCTGTTATTCCCAACCAAATAAAAGCAAGAGGAGA
>NZ_JWIB01000023.1 GCF_000813425.1 Sporosarcina sp. ZBG7A | reverse complement strand
CCAACATTTGATTTAGAACCATTTTTTCAAAATCCTTACTTCTTCGTCTCCATAAAAACTCACTTGAAAACACCTCTCTCAAACAACGTCTTATCTGTTCGTTTGTGATATACTTATAGGAATGAATGAAGCGAAAAGAAAGGGGAGCGGACGGTTGAGTTATCAAGCTTTTTACCGGGTATACCGGCCTCAGACATTCCACGAAATGTCAGGACAGAAACACGTAAAACAAACACTTCAAAACGCTCTCCTCCATAACAAAACGACCCACGCCTACTTATTTTCAGGTCCCCGCGGAACTGGAAAGACGAGTGCCGCTAAAATTTTTGCGAAGGCATTGAATTGCGAGAACGGACCCGCCAAAGAACCGTGTAACGAATGTGAGACGTGCCGAACGATCACAGAAGGATCGAATACAGATGTAATTGAATTTGACGCAGCGTCCAATTCTCGTGTTGAAGAGATGCGGGACATCATTGAAAAGGTCCGATATGCACCGGCTTCTTCCAAATATAAAGTCTACATTATCGATGAAGTGCATATGCTTTCCAATTCAGCCTTCAATGCGTTGTTGAAAACGTTGGAGGAACCACCTGCACATGCGGTGTTTATCCTAGCGACAACGGAGCCGCACAAACTGCCGCTCACAATTATTTCTCGCTGTCAGAGATTCGACTTTAAGCCTATTACAGCCGTTGAAATTGTGGAGCGCATGACGCACGTTTTAAAAGATGCAGACATTGAAGCTGACGCCAGCGCACTAAAAGTAATCGCGCAAGCAGCTTCAGGTGGGATGCGGGACGCACTCAGCATGCTGGACCAAGTTGTCTCTTTCAGTGGTGATCGAGTCACTGCAGAAGAGGCGCTACTCGTCACAGGATCTGTTGGGGAAGATATCTTCCACCAGCTTGCAGAAGCTTTGCTCACGAAAGATGCTGGTGCTGCACTGACATTGTTGAATCGTCTCATTGCAGAAGGAAAAGATGTCTCACGTCTAGCGGAGGATTTAATTACGTTCTTCCGAGATTTACTGTTATTGCGGACGGCGCCTGATCTTACAGACTTACTGGAAGTCGTTTCGGGTGATGAACGTTTCGTTGCCTTAGCACAAGCATTTGAGCCAGATACTTTGTACGCTTATATCGACATTCTAGGAGAAACCCAACAAGAAATGCGTTTCTCTAATCATGCGAAAGTGTATATTGAATCTGCATTATTGAAGATGGTGCAAACGCGCGGCACTTCTAATTCAGGAACAAGCGGAACAGCAGCTTCTCCTGAACTGGAGCAAAAGATTGCTACACTGGAACGGATTGTTGGAGAATTGCAGCAACAACTTGCTAACGGCGCGGGACATGCTGCACAAGCGGGCGAGAAAGCACCAACTGCACGCAAAAATTCATCCAATAATGCCCGTGCATATAAGATTCCGACCGGTAAAGTCCATCAAGTACTCAGTTCTGCGACTAAGCAGGACATTCAAGTGATCCGGGAAGAATGGGCACGCATGATGCAGACGATGCAACGTTCGCATTCCGCACTTCTAGAAGAAACAGAGCCAGTAGCAGCATCGGATAGCGCGTTTGTGTTAAAATTCAAATATGAAATCCATTGTCTCATGGCGTCTGAAAATGCATCCCTCCGTTCAGGTCTTGCGGAAGCGTTGCGTCAACAAACAGGCAAAGCCTACGACGTAGTTTACGTCCCTGAAGAGGGATGGCTTAAAGTTAGAGAGGATTTCATCCGTAAGAGTGGGATGTCTAAGCAATCATCTCAAACAGAGGAGAACTCCGCGACTAGCGGTGAACCAACTGATGTTTCAGGGTCTGAAGAACCCCCGGCGTTCCTTGATGGCGCCGAACTGACACAAGAAGACCCGGTCGTGTCGGAAGCAGAAAAAATATTTGGTAAAGAATTTATTACCGTCCATGACGAGTAACTTAACTTAAAGAGGAGGAAACAAGAATGCGTGGTATGGGAAATATGCAAGGTATGATGAAGCAAATGCAAAAGATGCAAAAGCAAATGGGTGAAGCTCAAGAAAAACTAGGTGAAGAGCGTTTAGAAGGTGCAGCAGGCGGCGGTATGGTGAAAGTGATCGTCTCAGGCGACAAAAAAGTTGTCGAAGTCATCGTGGACCCATCAGTCATCGATCCTGAAGATGCTGAAATGTTACAAGACCTGATTGTTATTGCAACTAACGATGCAATGGAAAAGGCAGAAGAATTAACGAACTCTACGATGGGACAATTCACGAAGGGATTGAACCTTCCAGGGATGTTCTAGGAGGCAAAACCATGCATTATCCTGAACCGATATCTAAACTGATTGACAGTTTTATGAAACTGCCAGGCATCGGCCCGAAAACTGCGGGCCGGCTGGCATTTTTTGTGTTGAGTATGAAGGAAGATACAGTGCTCGACTTTGCGAAAGCATTGGTTGATGCCAAACGTAATCTAAGATTTTGCTCCGTGTGCGGACATATTACAGACATCGATCCGTGTCATATTTGTCAGGACCAGTCGCGAGACCGCTCCCTCATTTGTGTAGTCCAAGATCCGAAAGACGTTATTGCCATGGAGAAAATGCGTGATTACAAAGGACTTTATCATGTTTTGCATGGTGCAATTTCGCCAATGGATGGTGTGGGCCCAGAAGACATTAACGTCCCCGACTTGCTGAAACGTCTACAAGACGAGGAAGTCGAAGAGCTAATTCTTGCAACAAATCCGACGATTGAAGGCGAAGCGACTGCTATGTACATTTCGCGCCTCGTGAAACCGTCTGGCATTCCAACGAGTCGAATCGCTCACGGGTTACCAGTTGGTGGAGATCTGGAGTACGCCGATGAAGTGACGCTGTCTAAGGCATTAGAAGGGCGGCGCCAACTGTGAAGCGGTCCGGTGGACTATTCCGTCGGAAGCACAAGTTAAAACGAGAATATGATGAAAAGTTACGGACATTGATGGTAGATACACGAGAAGAGTGGGAACAGGCGAAATCGATTGAAAAGTATGCGGATGATTTCGATCAGGAAATCGTGATTCGAAAAAAAATCGCTGAAAGCAATCATTTCTATTTGTACAAAGAAGCTAAAATTAGAAATCTTGGCATCGAGTGAACTAAACAACGATTGCTTTGCATAGACTGCTAGTAGTCTATTGTAAAGGGGGCAACTTCTGCTATGAAAGTTGCTATAATTCTTGCACTCGGTGTTGTCCTGCTCTTCGTTCTGCGTTTGACCAAGCCCCAACTGCAAACAGCGGCTGAAAAACTGTCCATTTTATGGTTTAGACTCGCTTTTGCGTTTTTAATTCTATTCATCCTCAACATCGCAGGCGGGTTTGTTGGGTTGTACGTGCCGATTAATATTGGATCAGGCTTTTTACTGGCAGTGCTTGGTATTCCAGGATTGGCTTCTTTACTAGTCCTGGCAGTTTTCCTGTAAGGATGAATAGTTGAAAGATGTCCTACCACGAAGTCAGCCAATGTGTGCTGACTTTTTTTACATAGAAGATGGAGCAGTATCTCATGAGGAAGGAGGAGAAACGAATGGATCATACAAAAAAACCTGTAGTGGAAGCACTACAGACCTTTCTAGGGTCACAGCCTGTATCTTTTCATGTACCCGGACATAAGCACGGCTTGCTTTCTGGACTACCTGAGGATCTTAAAGCTGCACTACGATACGACGTAACGGAATTGACGGGGCTGGATGATCTGCACGCACCTACTGAAATGCTCGCAGATGCACAAATGATGTTGGCGGATGTATATGGAGCGGATCAAAGCTTTTTCCTAGTAAACGGTTCTACAGTTGGCAACCTTGCAATGATCCGCACAGTTTGTGCACCGGGGGATACATTGCTCGTACAACGCAACGCACACAAATCCGTGTTTCATGCAGTAGAGTTGGCAGGTGCACAAGCTGTTCTGCTTACACCGGAGTGGGACGAAGCAACTTGCACAGCAGGCGCAGTTTCAGCAGCAACTGTTGAAGAAGCGTTAGAACGGTATCCAGATGCAAAAGGCGTAGTGGTTACATACCCGACCTATTACGGAACAACAGGTAGTGACTTGCAGACAATTGTTGAAAAATCGCACGAAAAGGGTATACCTGTACTGGTAGATGAAGCGCATGGTGCGCATTTTGTAGTAGGTACTCCATTTCCTGCACCTGCGCTTAGACTCGGTGCAGATATTGTTGTTCAATCGGCGCACAAAACATTGTCCGCGATGACCCAAGCATCTTTTCTACACGCAAACTCACAGCTAGTAGATATAGACCGATTGACGCGCATACTTTCCATGCTACAAACAAGTAGTCCATCGTATGTGTTGCTAGCATCTCTTGACGATGCCCGGGCGATGATTGCTACCTATTCAGAGGATGACAAGCAAGCATTTCTCGTATGGCGTGGTGAATTTATCGATCAGCTCGGTAAGATTAAAGCGCTTGAAGTGATCGAGACAGAGGATCCATTGAAAATTCTGCTACGACAAAAAGAAGCATCCGGCTATACACTTCAGCATTCATTGGAAGAGGTGGGGGTCTATACAGAACTCGCAGACGAACGACAAGTGTTATTCGTACTTCCTTTGCTACCTGAAGCGATTTCATACCCAATTCAATCCATTTGCGAAGCAGTCGAGTCAGCGGTACAACTTTTGGAAAGAGACTCTGTGCAGGTTCCTGAAAAGGATGAATCGAATGAGGAAGAGTCACGTAAGTTGATAATTACAACGAGTTCCCATTCAAAAAAAGATACGGAATGGGTGCCTGCAGAGTCTGCAAATGGATTTCAAGCAGCTGCAGCAATTATTCCCTACCCACCAGGAATTCCACTGGTCTTAAGCGGAGAGCAATTGAATGCACAACTAATTCAAGAGGTATGTCATATGATGGATTCAGGGGCAAAGTTTCAAGGAGCAGTTCGAGTAAATGGACCAGCAACGGAATTTGAAGTGTTGAGTGCACAAGGAGAAGATTGGAATGGCTAAAGGATTATTCATCACATTCGAAGGACCAGAAGGCGCAGGGAAAACGACGGTCATTAAAGAAATTTATAACCGTTTGCAACAACAAGGAAAATATTCGGTTTTAACACGGGAGCCTGGCGGAATCCGAATTGCAGAGAAAATCAGAACGATTATTTTAGATAATGATCATGAAGAAATGGATGGTCGGACAGAGGCGTTATTGTACGCAGCTGCAAGACGACAACATCTTACCGAAAAGGTCATCCCTGCTCTGGAAGAGGGTGCGATTGTCCTTTGCGATCGGTTCGTTGATAGCTCTCTCGCGTACCAAGGGTATGCAAGAGGTCTAGGAATCGATGAAGTGCTCGCGGTTAACGAATTTGCGATTAATGGACTCATGCCTGACCATACAATTTACTTTGACTTATCCCCGGAAGCCGGTTTAGCAAGAATTGCAGCGAGTGGTGACCGGGAGCAAAATCGTTTGGATAATGAAAAGCTGCAATTTCATAAAGACGTCGCAGAAGGTTACCGTCTCGTACAGAAACGGTTTCCAAAACGGATTCAACCCATTGATGCCAGTGGTTCAGTAGAAGAAGTTACAGAAATTGTCTGGAAAACGATTGCATCATTCATTTCTTAAGGCATTTCATGATATAATAAAAGAAAGCGGAAAAGGAGAGATACCTCGTGAAACTTATAGTGGCAGTAGTACAAGACCAAGACAGTAATCGACTTTCATCGGCATTGACGAAAGGTGACTTTCGTGCAACGAAATTGGCAAGTACAGGCGGATTTTTGAAATCAGGGAACACGACGTTTTTGATCGGTACAGACGATAGTCTTGTCCCGAAAGCGTTGGACCTCATTCGAGATAACTGTCGTTCGCGTGATCAAATGGTAGCTCCCGTCTCACCAATGGGCGGAAACGCTGACTCCTATATCCCATATCCAGTTGAAGTTGAAGTCGGTGGCGCAACGGTTTTCGTTCTGCCAATTGAACAATTCCGTCATTTCTGATTCATATCGGAGTGAATTTTAATGAAAGTTAATAATGAGTATCGCACGGGTCTCGATAAATTGCGTAACGACCCGTTAAAGTCTCCTCAAGGTGGGGAGCGATTTGGTCAAATGGTTCAAAAACAGGAATCACGCCTGCATGGAGAACAGATTACTCGCCTACTTGGCGACATTTCCAGCGCAGGTGACCGGCTTGCCCGGTCTCGTAACTTGCGGGATATGGCTAAATTTAAAATGCTCGTCAAACGTTTTCTAAAAGAGTCTGTCGAAACCGGTCTAGGTCTGAAGCAGTCACATACGTGGAACCAGTACGGAGAAGGACGGCGGCTGAAAATTGTTGAGACAATTGACCAGAAGCTAATCGAATTAGCGGAACAATTGCTTCAAGATGAAGAGTCATCCGTGGAACTTCTCGCTAAAATTGGTGAAATCAAAGGACTTCTCATCAATCTATATACATGAGGACGTTTTCTGATACATAAGAAAACGTCTTTTTTATACGAAAGGGGGCAGCCGTATGGAAAATCAGTTAAACAGTCGAATCGCTACCGAACAGCCGGCAGTTGCTGCTAGATTCAGTGCTGCCTACCGCAATCATCGGATTGGTCATGCTTATATATTTGATGGTGAAAAAGGGATTGGGAAACAAGAGGCTGCATTATACTTCGCCCAATTATTATTGTGTGAGCAACCAAACGAGAATGTTCCATGTGGAACATGTAGCGCCTGCAAGCGCGTTGCTTCAGGAAATCATCCAAACATTTTAACGATTGAACCTGATGGTCAAGACATAAAAAAAGAACAAATGGCAGGATTACTCTCAGTTATGACGAAAAAGGGATATGAGAGTGGACGCCGTATTTATATGATTGATTATGCTCATCGAATGAATACAGCCGCAGCTAATGCACTTCTCAAATTTTTAGAAGAACCTGAAGGAGATGTAACGGCAATACTGCTGACAGATGCCTATCATATGGTATTGCCTACAATTCAGTCTAGATGTCAGCGTATCTCTTTCCTTCCACCACAGCGGGAACAGCTGTTGGAAACCTTGAAAGCTGAAGGGGTTTCTCCATCACTTGCAGCTACGGTAACTTCACTTACTGCAGATTCAACCCGTGCTGCTGAACTGGCATTAGACGAGCAGTTTGTAAGTTTGCGAAAAACAGTGGTAAAATTAGTTCAAGCCATCGATTTGAACGTGACAGATGCATTATTACTCATCCAGTCTGAATGGGCACCATTCTTGAAAGAAAAAGTAGATACCGAGATGGGGCTGGACTTGCTTCTGTACATGTACCGTGATATTGTGGCGAAGAAAGCGGGACTGTCTGCAATACCCGCATACCCGGATTTAGATGAATTCATAACCAGTCTAGCAATGAAAATGACTTATGATCAGTTGTCCACAATCTTGGAATCAGTTTTGCAGGCAAAAAAGCAATTGCATCGCAATATGCACCGGACGCTTTTAATGGAGCAATTGGTGCTCAGTATGCAGGAGGGGTTATTCGTTGTATAACGTTGCAGGAATCCGCTTTAAAAAAGCGGGTAAAATACATTATTTTGACCCAATGGACTATGACTTGAAAGTCGATGATTACGTAATCGTCGAATCTGCACGTGGTACAGAGTATGGGAAAGTGGTTAGCATGATGGTGGATATGGATGGTTCAGACTTAGTTCTGCCTTTAAAGAAAGTGATTCGTCCCGCCAGCAAAGAGGATAAGGATAAGGTGGAAGAAAACCAACTGGATGCCCAAAAAGCATTTACTACATGTGTCGCCAAAATCCAAGAGCACAAACTTGATATGAAACTTGTCGATGTGGAATATACATTTGATCGTAATAAAGTGATTTTCTATTTTACAGCTGAAGGTCGAGTCGATTTCAGAAACTTGGTGAAGGACTTAGCATCTATCTTCAGAACTCGGATTGAGCTACGCCAAATCGGTGTAAGAGATGAAGCTAAAATGCTTGGCGGAATTGGTCCTTGTGGCAGAATGCTTTGTTGTTCTACATTTTTAGGTGATTTCGAACCGGTTTCTATTAAAATGGCAAAAGATCAAAATCTATCATTGAATCCTTCAAAGATTTCGGGGTTATGTGGAAGATTGATGTGCTGTTTAAAATATGAAAACGATGAATATGAGGAAGCCAAAGCACTCATGCCTGATATTGGTGCACGTATTGAAACGCCAGATGGCTCAGGGAAGGTTGTCGGTCTAAACTTACTTGAGCGTTTGCTGAAAGTGAAGTTAACCGACCAAGACCAAACACTTGAATATGCTTGGGAAGAACTGTCGAAGAAGACGGGACAGCCCGTCAATTGATGAAGTGATGAGGTGACAAAGTTGAAAGAAGGGAACTTTCTCGATAAGGTAATCGAATACGAACAACAACTCGACTCTATGCACAAGCAATTCCGTGAAATAATCGGTTTTGTTGCCAAGATGACGGAAGAAAACCATTCACTTCAACTTGAAAATCATCATCTGCGCGCACGTCTGGACGAGTTGGATCAACAAGCTGCTACTGACAAAAAAAACGCAGAACGCTCGCAACGGGCAGACGTTGGCGAAGGCGTAGACAATTTGGCTCGTATTTATAATGAGGGATTCCACGTGTGCAATGTCCATTATGGAAGCACCCGTAAAGGTGAAGATTGTCTGTTTTGTCTCTCGTTTCTAAGTAAACAAAATTTGTGAATTTTAGCCGATCCCTATTACTATCTAGGTGTCGGTTTTTCTATATTATGAAGTCACTATTCTCTTAAAGGAGTATCCGATGGAACCAATTGAATTACGAGGTGACGAACGCCTCGATTACTTACTTGCAGAAGATCTGCGAATTATCCAGAGCCCATCTGTTTTTTCATTTTCACTAGATGCTGTACTTCTGTCACGTTTTGCTTATATGCCCATAAGACGCGGAAAAATCGTGGATTTGTGCGCAGGTAATGGCGCAATTCCGCTGTTTTTAAGTGCACGAACCTCAGCGGATATTATAGCGGTGGAGTTGCAAGAACAACTAGCGGATATGGCAAGTCGTAGTATTGCTTATAATCAGCTGGAGCAGCAGATTACAATGCTATGTGACGACGTCATTGGTATCGCCTCTAAAATAGGGTTTGATCAATATGATGTAGTGACATGCAATCCACCGTACTTTAAAGCGTATGAAAATAGTGAACAAAATCAAAAAGAACCGCTGACCATTGCTCGGCACGAGGTAAAACTGACTCTCGATCAAGCGGTTCGTTCTGCGAGTGAATTACTTAAGCAAGGCGGGAAAGCAGCATTTGTCCATCGTCCAGGAAGGTTACTGGATATTATAACTTCGATGAGAGCGAATCGGCTGGAGCCGAAGCGTATTCAATTTGTATATCCGAAAGAAGGAAAGGAAGCGAATACGTTGCTAATCGAAGCGACGAAAGATGGGAAGCCTGATTTGAAGATACTTCCGCCGCTATATGTTTATCAACAGGACGGTACGTATACTGAAGAAGTGAGGAAATTGTTGTATGGAACAGAAGCATGACCATCTGTTTTATGTACTTGAATGTAAGGATGGTTCCTACTACGGAGGATACACAACGGATATAGAACGTAGGGTTGCCATGCATAATTCAGGTAAAGGAGCAAAATATACGAGGGCAAGAAGGCCTGTTCGTTGCATTCATCACGAAAAGTTTGAGACGAAGCGGGAAGCGATGCAAGCTGAGTACCGTTTCAAACAGTTGACGCGACCCGCTAAAGAACGGTATTTGGAACAAGAGGAGGCAGGGGAATGATCACACAAAAAAGTGCGGAATACGAGAAGGGTGTACTGTATTTAGTTGGTACACCAATTGGGAATTTGGAAGATATGAGTTTTCGTGCTATCCGCATTTTAAAAGAAGCAGACATGATTGCGGCTGAGGATACTAGAAATACTGTGAAGTTATCGAATCACTTTGAAATTGACACGCCTTTCATGAGTTACCATGAGCACAATCTAGAGGTGGGGGGGAGAAAGATTTTAGAGTTGTTGGCAGATGGTAAAACCGTTGCGCTCGTGAGTGATGCCGGGATGCCTTGTATTTCAGATCCTGGTGCTGATATTGCAGAAAAAGCAATCGCAGACGGTTATGCAGTCGTACCTGTACCTGGACCGAATGCAGCCATTAGTGCATTAGTTGCGTCGGGTATTCCTGCGCAGCCCTTTTTGTTTTTCGGTTTTTTAGATAGACAGAAGAAAAAACGTCGTATTCAGTTGGAAGCGTTACAGAATCGACAAGAGACTTTACTCTTTTACGAGGCCCCTCATCGACTGAAAGATACGTTGCGTGCATTGAAAGAACAGTTTGGACCGAATCGGCGTATTACACTTGCGAGAGAACTAACAAAACGTTATGAAGAATTTGTTAGGGGTACAGTTGAAGAGGCACTTAACTGGGCAGAGTCAACAGAGATTCGCGGAGAGTTTTGTTTAGTCGTAGAAGGCACAGATGAGGTGAAATCAGAAACTGAGGAAGTATGGTGGAGTGCGTTAACTCCGGTTGAACACGTTGAACAATTGATAGAACAAAAAGGATATACATCAAAAGAGGCAATTCGTGAAACCGCAGCCGATCGGGGTGTGAGTAAAAGGGAGATTTACCAGGCATATCACGTTGAATAAAAAAATAACATTTGTGCCTACTTGAATAGGCACAGATGTTATTGAAATAAAATCATTAAATCAAGACATTTTGTCTTCGATTTCAGCAATAAGTTGCTTAGCACCTTCAGGACTAAGAATCAGTTTACCATCGATGAGTGTTAAGTTGTCATCTGAAACTTCTCCAGTTACTGAGCATGTCATGTTAGGCATGTATTTCTTCAAGATGATTTTGTCGTCATCCACATAAATTTCTAGTGCGTCTTTTTGAGCTATGCCGAGTGTCCGACGTAATTCGATAGGGATAACTACACGACCAAGTTCGTCGACTTTACGTACGATTCCAGTAGATTTCATATCAGGTTTCCTCCTAAAGTAAAATGGTGATTCGTCAGATTTCGACATTTTTCTCTTGTCTGTCTATTATCATACCAAGTCTTCCAATTAACGTCAATAGCGAAGCCTATAAACTATTTAATGAATAATAGATACATGAAAAACGCACATAAATGTGAATGAAAGTTGCAGATTTTGAGTGGCTAGAAAGTATTTTACATAAAACTTTCTTAAAATTAAAAAGAGGTTGACTTTCCGTGTTACTCACTTTATAGTTGAAAATAATTCTTGCACAATCGAATAGCAATACATCACTTTCTTATCCAGAGAGATCGAGGGGCAGGCCCTATGACATCTCGGCAGCGGGTTCATTACACATGAACACTGTGCCAATTCCTGCAAATGCTTTATGCATTTGGAAGATGAGAACGGAGATGGTTTCATATTATATTGAAGCCCTCTTTTTTCTCGTTCTAATGAGAAAAAAGAGGGCTTTTTTCGTTCAACCAAAAGAAAGTTCGATGACTGCGCTCATTGCTGCACAGAATCATTACAGTAAGAAAAGGGGGCCCAGCATGATTGAATTTAAACAGGCGGTTAAGACATTTAAACTAGGAAAGCGAGAGGTGACGGCGGTTAAGGACGTGAGTTTGTCCGTTGCACAAGGAGAAATCTTCGGAATTATCGGGTTTAGTGGTGCAGGGAAAAGTACATTGCTTCGACTCGTTAATATGCTGGAGCGTCCGACCACGGGTTCTATACAAGTACAAGGAGTAGACCTAGCAACACTTTCTCAAAAAGATCTAAGAAAGCTTCGTCGTCGAATCGGGATGATTTTTCAGAACTTTAATTTGTTTACATCCCGAACGGTTGCAGGGAATGTGGCATACCCACTAAAACTTGGGGGCGTAGCGAAAAAAGAAGTGACTGCGCGAGTAGCAGAACTATTGGACTTTGTGGGACTGTCTGATAAAGCGAATGATTACCCGGAACAACTTTCCGGTGGTCAAAAACAGCGGGTGGGTATCGCAAGAGCACTCGCTACATCGCCTGATATATTAATTTGCGATGAGGCTACCTCAGCTTTAGACCCGGATACGACAGCTGACATTCTTAGACTACTAAAAAAAGTGAACAAGGAGCTTGGAATTACGATTCTACTGATCACACATGAGATGCATGTCATTCAAGAAATATGTGATCGTGTCGCTGTGATGGAGGATGGAGAAGTGATTGAAACAGGTTCTGTATTCGACACATTTACAAATCCACAGCATCCAACGACAAGACGTTTCATCCAGTCAGTACAACAGGATCGACCTTCAAATGCATTGCTTAAGGAGTGGCGTGCAAAGGGAGGGAAAAAACTGTATCGAGTGATTTTTAAAGGTGAAGTAGCTGGCGATCCAGTTCTCTCAAGGCTCACTCAAAAGTTTGGTGTGAATTTCAACATTGTTTATGGATCCATACGTGAACTGCAGGAGAAGTTTTTTGGGAATTTGTTAGTTTCATTCGATGGAGATGAGCAATCTGTAAGCCTACTAATTGCTTCATTGAAGGAAAGCGTAGAGATTGAGGAGGTTGCTGTTCATGAAAGTTGATTGGACCACATTTTGGCCAAGAATTATAGAGTCGACCGGTGAGACAGTTCTCATGGTCATTGCAACGCTCATCTTTGGCTCAATATTAGGAATAAGTATCGGTTTACTGCTTTACGTAACGAGAAAAGGAAATATTTTAGAAAAGCAATGGGTGTTTCAAACATTGAATATCCTCATCAATATCATTCGCCCGATTCCCTTCATTATATTCCTTGTTGCATTAAGTCCTGTTACAAGGGCAGTTGTAGGTTCCACAATCGGAACATGGGCGGCTATCTTTCCAATGACGATTGCAGCCTCTTTTGGAATCGCTAGGATTGTGGAAAATAACTTGGTAGGAATAGATCCTGGTGTTGTGGAAGCAGCTAAAGCGATGGGTGCAAGCCCTTTTCAAATCATTTTTACAGTTCTAATACCAGAGGCTCTCGGTCCTCTAATTCTTGGTTTAACATTTGTAACAATTAGTTTAATCGACTTCTCAGCAATGGCAGGTACCGTCGGAGGAGGGGGATTGGGACACGTCGCAATGACATACGGATATCAGCGTTTCGATGGAAGTGTCATGTTGGTTACGGTAGTCATTCTAATTATCCTTGTCCAAGTCGCTCAATGGATAGGAAACACGTTTTCCAGAAAGGTTATGAGACGTTAGTTTTTTGATCAAACACATACTTGGAGGAGATTATAAAATGAAGAAAGCAATTATCTACTTAGGAACTATTTTACTGTTATTAACACTTGGAGCTTGCAGCCAAAAGACATCGGGACAAGAAAAAGATTCGAAAACGGTGAAAATTGGTGTGACGGGGTCAGATGGTGAAGTATGGCCAATCCTTAAAGAGAAAGCTAAAGCAGAAGGAATTGAAATTGAACTCATCGAGTTTGCCGATTACACATTACCGAACCAGGCTTTAGCAAATGGAGATATTGACCTAAACTCATTCCAGCACATTGCATTTTTAAGTCAGTTCACAAAAGAGAATAATGCAGACTTAACACCAATTGGTGCCACAATCATTGCTCCGATGGGGATTTACTCAGAAAAGCTGAAGTCAATTGACGATATTGAAGATGGAGCACGTATCGCAATCCCAGATGATCCATCTAACCAAGCACGCGCTTTGAAATTACTAGAATCCGCAGGCTTGATTAAACTAGCAGATAATTTCGGATTGTTCGGAGATCCGTCGAAGATTGTCGAAAACCCAAGAAAACTCGACATTTACCCAATAGTAGCCCAACAAACTCCGCGCGTACTGCCTGATGTTGCCGCGTCTGTCATTAATAATGGAGTAGCTGGGCAAGCAGGGTTTGATCCGGTGAAAGATCCTATCTATTTAGAAGACAGCAGTGATGAAAATACATTGCCGTATGTAAATATCTTTGCAGCTAGGTCAGCAGATAAGAACAATGAAACCTATCAGCGAATTATTGAGCTGTATCATGAAGAAGATGTGAAAAAAGCGGTGGAGGCAGATACAAATGGCGGTTCTGTCGTAGTTGATATTTCAAAGGAAGAGTTACTAAAAGTCTATAAAGGACTATAAGGGAGGAAAACTATTATGAGCACAATTATTTCTAATCGTGATGTTATTGTAAATTCAATTGAATCGAACCGGGATCTATACATTCAAACGAGTCAAGAAATCCATGCCACACCTGAAATCGGCAACCAAGAATTCTTTGCTAGTGAGAAACATGTCAAGCTATTAAAGGATGAAGGTTTTGAAGTTACAACGGCTGTTGCTGGACATGAAACATCATTTTACGCGGTGAAAGACAGTGGTGTTCCAGGACCCACCATCGCTTTTCTTGCAGAATACGATGCACTCCCGGGATTAGGCCATGCGTGCGGGCATAATATTATTGGTACAACTAGTGTAGCTGCTGGGATTGCTTGTTCAAAAATACTATCCGAGAGTGGAGGACGGATCGTTGTGTTGGGGACGCCTGCTGAAGAAGGAGGCCCGAATGGAAGTGCAAAAGGAAGTTTCGTCAGACATGGCTACTTAAAAGGTGTCGACGCAGCACTTATGATTCATCCATCTGGGAAAACAGCATTGACGAGTGAGACATTAGCTGTTGACCCGCTAGACTTCCATTTTTACGGAAAGTCTGCACATGCATCAGGTTCACCTGAAAAAGGAATCAATGCATTGGACGCGGTTATTCAACTCTTTAATGGAATAAACGCACTTCGTCAGCAGCTTCCATCGGATGTAAGAATCCACGGAATCATTACACATGGTGGAGATGCTCCTAATATAATTCCGGAATACGCATCCGCACGATTTTTCATCCGAGCGGAAACGTGGTCAAAAACCGAGGAAACTTCTGCTAAGGTTCGAGCTATAGCTGAGGGTGCAGCACTTGCAACAGGAGCTAAAGTTGAAATAAAACGATTCCAAAATGAAGTCAAAGATTTTGTATTGAACTCTGTATTAGATGAAGTTTTACATGAGGAATTAGAAACGTTCGGTGAAGTCGTTCATACTGATAAGAAAATAGGTAAGGGTTCTACAGATGCCGGGAATATTAGTTATGAGGTTCCGACTGCGCATCCTTATATAAAGATTGGCCCAGATGACTTAGTTGCCCATACGGATGAGTTTAGAGAAGCCGCAAAATCACCTGTTGGAGATGAAGCGCTCATAAAAGGTGCAAAGGTTTTGGCGTCAACGGGCTATAGACTGTTAACAGACGCTGAGCTTCTGCATCGTGTTAAGAATGAATTTGAAAAAAGTTTGAAAGAAAAACAATAAGGTCACTTATAAGAAATTCATCTGTTAAATTGAATCGAGACTAACAAACAGTTTATTCTTCCTTATTCAGGGAAAGAATAAGCTGTTTTTGAATTGGAGATAGTTAATAGTAAAGGGAAATCCGCTCTTTATTTCAAAAAAGGTCTGGATGTGTCAAGGGTTCAAGGATTACATTGCCCAGAATAGTATTTGAAAAACATTTAAATGATAGTGAAGGTACGGATTTTCTGTGAAATCGATACAATCTTTACACACCTCACCATAGCTAAATTATCAGAAGTTCGATAAAATGAAATAATCGATAAGGGTACAGGAGGAATTGCAGTGGCTGAACAGAAAAAGACATTTTATATTACAACACCGATTTATTATCCAAGTGGTAAATTTCATATTGGTACGGCGTATACAACCGTGGCATCCGATGCGATGGCACGTTACAAAAGACTCCGGGGATACGATGTACGCTTCTTGACGGGAATGGACGAGCACGGACAAAAGATTCAAGAAAAAGCAGAAGAAGCAGGACGTCCTCCTCAAGAATACGTCAACGACATCGCTGACTATGCAAAACGTATATGGAAGTTGATGGACATTACGTATGATGACTTCATCCAAACAACAGAAGAGCGTCATAAAAAGACTGTCCAGAAGATTTTCCAAAAGTTTCTCGATAATGGAGATATCTATAAAGGGGAATACGAAGGGTGGAAATGTATTCCGTGTGAATCCTATTTCACTGAAGCGCAGCTAGTGGATGGGAATTGTCCAGATTGTGGGCGTCCTGTAGAACGCATAGCTGAAGAGTCATATTTCTTTAACATGAAAAAGTATTCCGATCGCCTTCTTCAATATTACGAAGAAAATCCAGGGTTCATCGAGCCGGAATCTCGTAAAAACGAAATGATTAATAACTTCATTAAACCGGGTCTTGAGGACTTATCCGTGTCGAGGGTTTCCTTCGACTGGGGCATTAAAGTGCCAGGAGATCCGAAGCATGTCATTTACGTATGGGTCGATGCGTTAACCAACTACATTACATCACTTGGATACTTGTCGGATGATGATTCGCTATTTAACAAGTACTGGCCAGCTGACGTTCAAGTGGTTGGTAAAGATATCGTTCGATTCCACACGATTTACTGGCCGATTTTCTTGATGGCATTAGACTTACCTCTGCCGAAGAAAGTATTTGCACACGGATTCATCATGATGAAGGACGGTAAAATGTCCAAGTCTAAAGGAAATGTCGTCTATCCAGATATGCTTGTAGAACGTTACGGCCTGGACGCGACTCGTTACTTCCTATTACGTGAACTACCGTTTGGTCAAGATGGAACGTTTTCTCCAGAATCATTCGTTGAACGAACAAATTATGATTTAGCCAATGACTTAGGAAACTTGTTGAACCGCTCAGTTTCTATGATAAACAAATATTTTGATGGTGTGGTGCCTGTTGAACTCACAGAGCCAACGGAGTTTGATGAAAGTCTTCAATCCGCAATGACATCTACTGTGCAAAAGTATGAAGAGTCTCTTGAGAAAATGCAGTTCAGTATTGTGCTTTCCGAGCTATGGTCACTCGTATCCCGAACGAATAAATATATTGACGAAACGTCACCTTGGGTTCTTGCAAAAGAAGAGGCAGATCGCGGAAAGCTTGCCTCTGTAATGGTCCACTTAGCACAGTCACTACGCCATATCGCGGTGATGTTACAACCATTCATGACTGAGTCACCGAAAAAGATTATAGAGCAACTCGGCTTAGACGAATCCCGATTGGCATGGGACACGTTAGGCGATTTCAATACTATTCCAGAAAACACGAAAGTTATTGAAAAGGGCGTACCAATTTTCCCTAGACTGGATAATGAAGTTGAAATTCAATACATTAAAGAACAAATGGCGATTACCGCTCCTAAAGAAGCAGAAAAAGAAGAGCCTAAGGAAGAAAAATTGGTGGAGGAATCTCCTGAAATTACAATTGACTCATTCAATGCCATCGATTTGAGAATTGCAACGGTAACTGCGTGTGAAAAAATACCGAAAGCGGACAAATTGTTGAAGTTGCAAGTCGACTTAGGTTATGAGCAGCGACAAGTAGTTTCAGGTATTGCTGAACATTACGATCCAGACCAATTGGTTGGACAAAAAGTAATTGTGGTAGCTAATTTAAAACCCGTTAAATTGCGGGGCGAATTGTCTCAAGGGATGATATTAGCTGGTACGTCAGACGGAGTGTTAAAACTCGCTACAGCAGACGCATCTCTTGCAAATGGATCGCGTGTAAAATAATATAGGACAGCGGCTTTCTTCGGAGAGCCGCTGTTGTCTTTTGTTTGTAACCGTTTTGTAATGAAACTGCGATGTTTGTGTAAAGACAGGACAGTACACTATAACTTATGTGAGGCGATAGAAATGTTAATAGACACGCATGTCCATTTAAATGATAACCAGTATGAACAAGACATAGACCAAGTTATTCAGCGCGCACTTGACGCAGGTGTTGAACGAATGGTTGTTGTCGGTTTTGACCGCCCCACCATTACCAGAGCAATGGAGCTTACAGAAAAACATAGCTTTATATACGCGGTGGTCGGTTGGCATCCGGTTGATGCAATCGATTGTACCGAAGAAGATTTACAATGGATTGAAGAGTTAGCGGCACATCCGAAAGTTGTTGGAATCGGAGAAACTGGACTCGACTATCATTGGGATAAGTCACCGAAAGAGGTTCAGCAAGAACTGTTTCGAAAGCAAATACAACTTGCTAAAAAAGTGAATTTGCCGATTATCATTCATAATCGAGATGCAACAGCGGATGTCGTACAAATCTTGCAAGAAGAAGAAGCCGGAACAACGGGTGGCATTATGCACTGCTTTAGTGGAAGTGTAGAAACTGCTAAACAATGCATAGATATGAACTTTATGATTTCTCTCGGAGGCCCGGTGACATTCAAAAATGCCAAGATGCCGAAACAAGTTGCGACTGAAATTCCTCTCGAGTATTTGCTTGTAGAAACAGACGCACCGTATCTCGCACCCCATCCACATCGTGGTAAAAGAAACGAACCTGCATATGTTGCACTAGTTGCAGAACAAATCGCAGAACTAAAAGGAATATCACTCAAAGAGGTAGCTCAAATTACTACTCAAAATGCTATGAAATTATTTGCCATCAACTGACTTGATTTGCCGGGAGAATCACCCATTCTTTGAAGATAGGTGACTTCCGGCATTCCTATGCGGGAAAGTTAGAACGGTTGACAGCGTGAAATTGAGCCTATATAATCAGCCGAGTGAATAAGGAGGAGATTTTTTTCATGACGAAACGTACCATGGGAAACCAATTCTTTCAATCACTGAGGATACAAAAAATCGCAGCTGGCATAGCGATACTAGCGATTTTTATAACTGTTCTTTCTTTTGCTTTCTACGAAGGCACGAAGAAAAACATCACGCTTGAAGCGGGTGGCGAAACAGTAGAATTTAAAACACACGCGAAAACAGTTAAAGATGTACTGGCACAGCGTGATATAGAGATTGGGTCCCACGACGTAATTTCACCCTCAGCAACAACATCCATCAAAGATGGAATGACGATTGATTGGAAACAGGCAAAACCCGTTGCAATAAATATGAATAACGACTCAACGACGATTTGGACGACCAAGTCTACAGTAAAAGACATCCTTAATGAAGCGGGTGTGGAACTGGGAGATCATGATTCAGTTGAACCAAGCCTAGAGAGTAGAGTTGGTAATTCAGATGAAATATCGATTGACAAAGCCTTCCAAGTTACACTTAAAGACGGTGAGAAGTCTACAAAAGTATGGTCCACTTCGACTACGGTCGCTGACTTTTTAAAGAACGAGAACATTCAACTTAGTGAGTTGGATCGATTGGAAAGTGATAAGGAGCAAATGCTGCTACCGAAATCTGTTGTCTCAATTGTTCGTGTGGAAAAGGTCACCGATGTAGTGGAAGAGCCGACGGATTTTGACGTGAAAACACGTACTGACGATAGTTTACTGAAAGGACGAGAAAAGGTTGTCCGAGAAGGTGAAAATGGTAAAGTCAGAAAGAGATTCGAAATCGTCAAAGAGAACGGAAAAGAAGTATCACGTAAGCTTATGCGTGAGCACGTTGTCGCACATCCAAAAACTAAAGTAGTTTCTGTAGGTTCGAAAGTTGCGCTTGCAAGTGCAGCACCGAAATCTTCTACTGTGAAGACTAGTGTTTCACGTGGAAATGGAAGTGAGTCCGGCAAAGTGATGTATATGAACGCAACTGCTTATACAGCACATTGCACGGGATGTAGTGGGATTACGGCTACTGGCATTAACTTAGCTGCCAATCCGAACTTGAAAGTCATAGCAGTCGATCCGAGTGTCATTCCACTCGGTTCAAAGGTATGGGTTGAGGGCTACGGCTACGCAATTGCTGGCGATACAGGTGGTGCTATAAAAGGCAATCGTATCGATTTGCACGTACCTAATGACGCTGTTGCCAAAAAGTTCGGTAGACGTCAAGTAAAGATCAAAGTATTAAAGTAATAGCACGCCGCACATTCTATAGAGGTAGGTCCAACAATCCGCATGGCTTGAAACAAGCCATGCGGATTGTTGTGGTATTTACGTATTCTGTACAATAATGGGTACAGCCGTTAGAATTGAAGAAGACTTATTTTCAGGAAAGAGGAATACAGTGGATATAAAAGAAGTTATCGTCGTCGAAGGAAAGTCTGACACGATTGCCATAAAGCGGGCAACTGGAGCAGATACCATCGAAACTAATGGTTCAGCAGTCAGTCAAGAAGCCCTTACTAAAATTCGTCATGCTCAAGATACTCGTGGGGTTATTGTATTTACGGATCCGGACTATCCTGGTAGAAGAATCCGAGCAATCATCGAACAACAAATTCCAGAAGTTAAGCATGCCTTCTTAACAAGAGATCATGCGATTGCGAAGAACGGAAAAAAAGTTGGAATTGAGCATGCCACGGATGAGGACATTAGAACTGCTCTCCAAGCCGTCTACACAGTTGATACAACTATAATAGAAGAAACACCGCGCGAACTACTAATTGAAGCACGTTTAATTGGGCATCCTGAAGCTAAAAAGCGCCGTGATCGCTTAAGTGAGCTTTTGAAAATTGGTCATGTGAATGGTAAAGGACTCCAAAAACGGCTTACCATGTTTCGGATTAGTGAAACTGTGCTCATGCAGGCACTTTTAAAGATAGACGAGGAGGAACAAGAATGGTGAAAGACATCGCAACCCCCGCAAGAACAAAGGAAATTCTGGAAAAGCACGGATTTTCTTTTAAAAAAAGTTTAGGGCAGAACTTTTTGATCGACCCGAATATATTAAAAAACATCATTTATCATGCTGGTATCGATAAGCGATCGGGTGTCATCGAAATTGGACCGGGTATTGGTGCACTTACAGAACATATTGCACGTGCAGCAGGTAAAGTTGTCGCTTATGAAATAGATGATCGTTTGCTACCAGTTTTAGAAGATACTCTTTCTCCCTACTCAAACGTCACAGTCATTCATCAAGACATACTTGACGTTGATTTAAACGCGGCTATTGACGAACAATTCTCAGATGTTGATGAAGTGACCGTCGTTGCAAACCTCCCATACTACGTCACGACGCCGATCATTATGAAGTTTTTGATGGGCAAGGTACCCATTGAGCGAATGGTCATTATGATGCAACGCGAGGTGGCTGATCGTATCACTGCTGTTCCGGGCACAAAAGCGTATGGATCTCTCTCGATTGCGATTCAGTATTATATGGACGCAGAGGTTTCGATGGTTGTCCCAAGAACGGTGTTCATGCCACAGCCTAACGTAGAGTCTGCTGTCCTTCGTTTGTCGAGAAAAGCACACCCACCTGCTTCAGTTATTAATGAAGAATTTCTATTTCAAGTGGCGAGAGGATCTTTTGTGCAACGACGAAAGACCATCTTAAATAACTTACAAACATCTCTTCCTCAAGGAAAGGCGAAGAAGGAAGCAATCATAGCTGCACTCACTGAAGCAGGAATAGATCCAGTCAGAAGAGGAGAAACTCTTTCTATTGAAGAATTCGCGAACCTGTCGAATGCTTTGTATGAGGAGTTTTATAGTAGCGAAAAGTAAGGCATCCTGAAGTTATGACTATTTTAAGAAAAAAAGAATGTCGAAAGGTGAGAAATTGCTATAAAAGGATTGACAAAGAGGATTTCAACCTGTTAAAATTTAAATTTTAATTGACAGAACTTTTTAACTGTGTTATGATAATACACAGTGAGGTGGAAGCGACGTGCCAAAAACATTAGCGGACATTAAAAAGTCATTGGATGCTCACTTAGGAAAACGTCTGCACCTTCGTGCAAACGGCGGTCGTAAAAAAACGATCGAAAGAGCTGGAATCCTTCGTGACACGTATCGTGCGGTATTTGTAGTGGAACTTGATCAGGACGAAAATGCGTTTGAACGGGTATCATACAGCTATGCGGATATTTTAACTGAAGCAGTTGAAATAACGATACTGGACGGTGGAGACACCACAGCGTTTGAGATTAAATAGCACTTTTATCATTTTTGATTTATTTTTAAACAAAACACCTCCTACTTTCCTTTGAAAGTAGGAGGTGTTTTTTTGTGGTTCATGTTCATACTACACTTGTCAGCCAAGAAGGAGGAAACCTAAATGGCGAGAAGAAACGGCGTAATGTCTGAGCAACTTAAAGAAGAGATTGCAAAAGAACTTGGATTTTACGATGTGGTTCAACGTGAAGGTTGGGGAGGCATCAAGTCTCGAGATGCGGGCAACATGGTGAAGCGCGCAATTGAGATGGCAGGACAAGGTATGGCGGATAAAGATCGACCACAATAATGTTCATTGGACCTTGTACGACCCAAATCCAACGTAAGGCTGACAAAAGGGGCTGTTGCTATGCACACTGTGTGCCTTGCACGGCTCTTTTTTTGTATTCAACCATTGTTTTTTTATCGAATCTAGGCACTTTTAAACCCTCCTATGGTAAAATAGTGAGCAATGAAGTTTGAATGGAGGCAGCCAGATGAGTATGGTATCTGAAAAAGCGCCAGCTAAAATAAATTTAACGCTCGATGTCCTACAAAAACGTCCGGACGGTTTTCATGAAGTTGAAATGATAATGACAACAGTGGACCTAGCAGATCGTATTTGGTTAAAACCTTTAGATCGAGGCATTACAATCCGTTCTTCGGAACGGTTTGTACCGAATGATAAACGCAATCTAGCGTGGCAAGCAGCAGACATTCTAAGGAAAAAATTTGATATCCGAAGTGGTGTGGAAATCACTCTCGACAAAAACATTCCGGTTGCTGCAGGCTTAGCGGGTGGTAGTTCCGATGCAGCTGCTACCTTAAGAGGATTAAATAGATTGTGGAATCTTGGACTCTCATTGGACGAGTTAGCGGTACTCGGTGCAAGTATTGGTTCGGACATCCCGTTTTGTGTGTATGGCGGAACAGCACTTGCTTCCGGACGCGGTGAACAAATTCAACACTTACCCGTTCCACCGAATTGCTGGGTTGTGTTAGCAAAGCCTCCTATCTCAGTATCGACTGCAGATATTTATGGGGGTCTGGACATTCGAGGTATTCAGCATCCTGATACTGCGGGCATGATGCAGGCACTCGCTTCATCCGATTATCAAACGATGTGCAAGAAGGTAGGCAATGCATTAGAGCCGGTCACGATGCGTCTACATCCCCAAGTAAGTGTACTAAAAGATCAAATGTTGAAGTTTGGAGCGGACACAGTACTGATGAGTGGAAGTGGTCCTACGGTGTTCGGACTCGTTCAACATGAATCCCAGGTCGCTCGTATTTATAATGGACTAAAAGGATTCTGTCCCGAAGTTTATGCAGTTCGAATGATGGGGGAACGTATCAACCTTGCTTGAAAACGGACGATTGTGGTAGTCTGAAGTTATAATATTCGGGTTTTAGGAGTTGTTGGATATGAAATGGAAGAGGAGTGAACGTCTCGTTGAGATGACACGCCATCTGTTGGAGAACCCTCATCAACTCATTCCGCTAACGGTTTTCTCAGAACGTTTTCAGGCCGCAAAGTCATCAATTAGTGAAGACCTGACGATTATCAAAGAGACATTTGAAGAAAGTGGAACCGGAAAGCTATTGACAGTTTCTGGAGCTGCTGGCGGGGTGAAATATATTCCGTTGATGTCTGATCGAGCGGTGCGAGAGGTGATCGCACAAATGATCGAAGAATTGAGTCACTCTGACCGGTTATTGCCGGGAGGATACTTATATTTGACTGATTTACTTGGGAATCCGCAGCTGATGGACAAAGTAGGGCGAGTGTTTGCCTCAGCTTTCTCGAATCACAAAATTGACGTTATTATGACAGTAGCAACGAAGGGTATCCCAATTGCCCAAGCGATTGCCCGTCATTTGAATGTTCCTGTTGTGATTGTGCGGAGAGACAGTAAAGTGACAGAAGGATCGACAGTTAGTATTAATTACGTTTCCGGATCGACCCGAAGAATCCAAACAATGGTGTTGTCAAAGCGTAGTATGAAAAGCGGACAGCGAGTCTTATTGACGGATGATTTCATGAAAGCTGGAGGTACAATGCTCGGTATGCGCCACTTGGTTGAAGAGTTTGACTGTGAACTGGCAGGTGCTGCCGTACTCGTTGAATCTGAACACTCAGAAGAGGTCCTTGTCGAAAACTACCGATCTCTCGTGAAGTTGTGCAAGGTGAATGAGAGAAATCGAACAATTGAGCTGGAAGAGGGAAACTACTTTTTGGAAGGTGGAGATGAAAGATGAATTATGTAGCTACTGATCAAGCACCGAAAGCGATTGGACCTTATGCACAAGCAGTGAAGGTGAATGGTTTGGTTTACACGTCTGGCCAAATTCCGTTGCAAACAGATGGGGAAATTGCAGGGACGACGATCGAAGAGCAAACGAACCAAGTGTTTGAAAACTTGAAAGCAGTGCTTGCAGAAGCGAACTCATCTCTATCTCAAGTGGTCAAAGCTACGGTTTTCATTAAAGACATGAATGAGTTTGGCGCACTTAACGAAGTCTATGCAAAGCATTTTGGAGATCACACGCCAGCGCGTTCAACAGTAGAAGTGGCGCGACTTCCTAAAGATGTAAAAGTTGAAATTGAAGTTGTTGCAGTTACAGCAGAATAATAGAAAACGTTCCTTTAAGGGGACGTTTTTTTGTGATTCAATGAAATTTTAAATTATCCGAAAAATTTAAAATTGCAAAAAGGGATTTTAAAAGATTTGTAGAATGGTTACAGCATACAGTTTTCACGAAAGGGGAATGGGAACGAGTATGCAAGTTACTAATGTTCGCTTACGTAAGATAGAGACCAATGGGAGAATGCGCGCAATCGCTTCAATTACATTTGACGAAGAATTTGTCGTGCATGATATACGAATTATTGAAGGGAATGACGGTCTGTTTGTTGCAATGCCAAGCAAACGAACGCCGGACGGAGAGTTTAGGGATGTAGCGCACCCTATTAATCCTGCATCGCGGACAAAGATTCAAGATGCCGTTTTAGATGCATATTTTGCAGATGAGAAAGAACCAGCTTTAGAGGAAGTAACTGTTTAAAAGAGAAACTGTCGATGAATTGTCACAGAGCCGCCGCCATTTTGCGCAGCGGCTCTTTCCACGCGATTCTGACTAACTTTAAATAGAAAAAGATATTAATAATAGAATATTGACTTCAACTTGTCAAGTAGGAATAGTTGAAAAATCCAACCCACTCAGCTATAGTCATATATGAAAAAATAGATGGAGGACGACTCATGACACATACATATGCAATTGTTTTGGCGGCTGGTCAAGGCACACGCATGAAGTCCAATTTATATAAAGTGCTTCACCCCGTTTGCGGTAAACCTATGGTTGAACACGTGATTGATCACGTAAAAGGTATAGGGGCAGACCGAGTAGTAACTGTCGTTGGCCATGGCGCGGAACTCGTTGAAGAGACGCTAGGTCAAAAAAGTGAATATGTCCTTCAAGCTGAGCAGCTTGGGACGGCACATGCAGTTCAGCAAGCAGAAAACCTATTAGGTGACTTGGAAGGAACTACACTCGTTATTTGTGGAGATACACCGCTAATCCGTTCTGAAACAATGGAGGCACTTGTGAGTAAACACAAAGAACTTGGTGCGAAAGCGACTATTCTTACTGCGATTGCAGATAACCCTACTGGATACGGCCGAATCATCCGGGGCGACCAGGGACAAGTCCTTCGCAATGTGGAGCAAAAGGATGCAACACCTGAAGAACAAGCAGTCACTGAGATCAATACCGGGACGTATTGTTTTGATAACCGCGCTCTTTTTGAAGCACTCAAGAAAGTGAAGAATGACAATGCGCAAGGTGAATACTACTTACCGGACGTAATGGGCATACTTCAATCTGAAGGAGCACTTATTGGTGCTCACGTTTCAGACGATTTCAGCGAAACACTTGGTGTCAATGATCGTGTCGTACTTGCGCAAGCCGAATCAGTTATGCGCCATCGCATTGCAGAGAAGCACATGCGGAATGGAGTTACAATAATTGCTCCTGACACAACAGTGATTAGTGCAGATGCGATCATCGGTCGAGATACGGTTATTCAACCAGGAACAATTATTGAAGGCCCGAGTGTAATTGGTGAAGAGTGTACCATTGGACCGAATAGCCACATTGTGAACAGTGAAATCAGTAATCGGACATCGATACATTCTTCTGTGGTCAAGTCGAGCAAAATCGGATCGGATACAACAGTGGGACCGTTTGCCCACATCCGTCCAGAGACAGATCTCGGTGATCACGTGAAGGTCGGAAACTTCGTTGAAATTAAGAAATCTTCATTTGGACATGGAAGTAAAGTATCACATCTAAGTTATATCGGGGATGCGGAAGTTGGATCTGCTGTTAATATTGGTTGCGGCTCTATTACGGTTAACTACGATGGAAAAAACAAGTTTAAAACGACGATTGAAGACGAAGCATTTATCGGCTGTAATTCGAATTTAGTAGCACCTGTCACAGTAGGAAAAGGCTCTTACGTTGCTGCAGGTTCAACGGTTACTAAGGATGTTCCACAAGATTCACTTGCAATTGCACGGGCTCGCCAGGAGAATAAAGAAGGATATGCAACAAAACTAAATTCTAAACGATAAAACAGGAGGTCCATCATGGGCAATGAATATCCGAATCACAAACTGAAACTTTTTACGTTGAACGCAAACGAACCTTTAGCGAAAGAGGTAGCTGATGTAATTGGACGACCACTCGGCGAATGCTCTGTAAAGCGTTTCAGTGATGGAGAAGTTCAAATTAATATCGAAGAAAGCATCCGGGGCTGTGATGTTTTCGTAATTCAATCGACATCGTATCCTGTAAATGACAACTTAATGGAGCTCCTTATTATGATTGACGCATTGCGTCGAGCATCTGCCCGGACGATTAACGTTGTTATGCCCTACTATGGTTACGCACGTCAGGATCGTAAAGCTCGTTCACGTGAGCCGATTACAGCGAAACTTGTTGCAAACTTGCTTGAAAAAGCTGGAGCAGATCGCGTAATTGCAATGGACCTTCATGCACCACAGATTCAAGGATTCTTCGATATTCCTATTGATCATTTGGTTGCAGTACCTTTGCTATCAGATTACTTCAAAAACCAGGGATTCAAGGGTGACGATATCGTGATCGTTTCGCCAGATCATGGAGGAGTAACACGAGCTCGTAAAATGGCAGACCGTTTGAAAGCTCCAATTGCAATTATCGACAAACGCCGACCAAAGCCGAATGTCAGTGAAGTGATGAACATTGTTGGGCAAGTAGATGGTAAAATTGCAATCCTGATCGATGATATCATTGACACAGCGGGTACAATCACTGCAGGTGCAAATGCAATTATTGAAAGCGGAGCTAAAGAAGTATATGCATGTTGTACACACCCAGTGTTGTCAGGACCTGCTATTCAACGCATTAATGACTCAAAGATTAAAGAACTAGTCATTACAAATACGATTGAACTTCCAGAAGACAAGAACTCACCAAAAATCAAGCAACTATCTGTTGCAAAACTTATGGCTGATGCAATTGTACGTGTCTTTGAAGAGAAGTCGGTCAGCACTCTATTCGACTAAGCCGACAACATAGCTAACTGTGAACGTGCATGAAATGTTTTGGAACGTCTTGTAACGGGTATTTACTATGTAAGAAAACTTTTATATACAAAGGGGATTAAACATATGAGTACAGCATTACAGTCAAAAAAACGAGAATCTGCACCACAATCAGCATTGCGTCAATTACGTCATGAAGGAAAAGTTCCTTCTGTCGTATACGGTTTTAAAACAGAGTCAACTTCAATCACTGTTGAAGAACGAGACCTCATTAAAACGATTCAAGAACATGGTCGTAATGGAGCGTTCAAATTAGACGTTGATGGGAAGAAAGTAGACGTCATCTTAAGTGACTTTCAGGCAGACGCATTAACAGGGAAAGTCGAACATGCTGACTTCTTGGCAATCAACATGTCTGAAGAACTTGAAGTAGACGTTACAATTCACCTCTCAGGAGAGTCTGTTGGTGAAAAAGCAGGCGGCGTTGTTCAGCAGCCACTTTGGGAAGTGAAAGTGAAAGCGAAGCCTTCTGATATTCCAGAGCACATAGATGTGGATGTATCTAAATTGGATATCGGTGAAGCTATTCAAATTTCAGACTTACGTGCAGGCTCGAATTTTGAAATCCTTAACGAAGACGAAGAAACAGTCGTTCTCATTTCTGCTCCACGGACAGCTGAAGAACTAGAAGCGCTCGATGAAGATACTGCTAGCGAAACTGCAGAACCTGAAGTTGTAAACGAGAAGGATGAAGACCAAAAATAATCACCAAGAGCGCACGGCAACCCGTGCGCTTGTTTTTTCGTTTGTCGATTTTTTCTAAAGAAAGTGAGTAATTAGATGAAAATGATAATTGGACTCGGAAATCCGGGCAAACAATATGCGTCGACCCGCCATAACGTTGGATTTCAAGCAATCGATTTATTGGCAGAGCAATTAAATGCACCTGCTATGCAAACAAAATTCAATGGAATGATCACTACAGTTCATGTGGGATCGGAAAAAGTCATGCTCGTAAAACCATTGACGTATATGAACCTATCCGGTGAATGCGTACGCCCTCTTATGGACTATTACGAAATAGATGATGACGAGATTGTCGTCATTTATGATGATCTAGACCTGGCGCCTGGAAAGTTACGTCTTCGTGCGAAGGGTGGTGCGGGTGGACATAACGGTATGAAATCTTTGATTGCCCATATAGGAACAAACGAATTCAATCGAATCCGTGTCGGTGTCGGCAGACCTGATGGACCTATCAGTGTCGCAGATTATGTACTAAGTGCATTTAGCAAAGACGAACAGCCGCTCATTCAGGAGGCTGTGGTGAGAAGCGCATCCGCTTGTCGTGCGTGGTTAGATCGCCCGTTTCTTGAAATAATGAACGAATATAATGGAGCTTAAGCATAAGTCATTCCATCCATGCCTATACTTGTACAAAAAGAGAGGCGGTCTACTGGGTGATTTCTTATCGTTGTAAACATTGCCAAACGGAAATCGGCTCGATTCCGTTCGCGTCCGTCGAGGAAACGATCCGAGACTTATTGAAGGCTGATGAAACGAACGAGGAGCGCTTTGTCGAAGTATCTCATCATGGCGGGCTTGAAGTTCGTTGTATTTGCGAACAGTGTGAGCGTGTGATGCATGCGACTCCAGAGTATTATACAGTTGAAAAATGGCTTCAATAAGAAGCCGGGCTTTGGCACCTCTTCGAGGGTGTGCAAAGCTTTTTGTGCTTATGCATTTCAGGGAGAAAGGGACGGATTCGAATGGATTCACTAGTAAACTATTACGAAACGACTTCGGGAATTGAGCGATTGACGAGCGAACTGAAACAAGGACGAGATCGTCAATTGCTGACTGGGTTGACGGGCGGTGCAAAAACGCTTCTATTCAAAGCACTACAAAAAGATACGAGCCGTCCAATGCTCATCGTCTCGCCGAATATGTTGCAGGCACAGCGTACATATGAAGACCTTGTCAAGCTGTTGGGCGAAACCCAAGTCCATTTATATCCCGCAGAAGAGCTAGTTGCCGCTGACTTTGCTTTTGCCAGCTTTGAACTGCGTGCGGGACGAATTGACACACTCAATCATTTGGCAAAACACCGTGAAGGCATTTATATCACACCTGTAGCGGGTCTGAAAAAAATTGTTCCTTCCAAGGAACGGTGGGAAAGCAGCACGTTATCTGCAGCAATCGGTGATTCGATTCAAACAGAGGAATGGCTCCGGCGCTTGATAAGTATGGGATACTCCCGACAAGATATGGTCACGGCGCCGGGTGAATTTGCCCTCCGTGGCGGTATTTTAGACGTCTACCCACTCACTACGGAAGACCCTGTACGGATAGAGTTATTTGATACGGATATCGATTCTATTCGTACGTTTTCAGCTGAAGATCAGCGCTCGACAGGAAAACTAGACCAAGTGACTCTCTTACCTGCAACCGAGTTCACCTGGTCTGAAGAGGATCTCAAGCAGATTGCAGACAAGCTTGAGGGAGCTCTTTCAAAAAGCTTGAAGAAAGTAAAAGATGAACATGTAAAAGAGAACTTACTGCTATCTATCTCAGGAGATATAGAACTGATGAGAGCCGGAGTTCAGCCGGAGAATATGGTAAAGTATGCTGGTTTTGCGGGAGACCAAGTAGCGGAACTTGGGAGTTATCTGCCTGAAAATGCGCTTGTCATATTTGATGAAATCAATCGCATACAAGAAACAGCTGCAACTCTTGAAAAAGATGAAGAAGAATGGCGCATGTCTCTGTTGGAAGAAGGAAAAATCGTTCATGATGCTAAACTCTCGGTATCATTCATCGAAGCCCATGCAGCGCTGAACACAAAAACTATATACATGTCTCTATTTACAAGAAGTCTGCCTGGAATTACGGTGAAAGAAATCATTTCCTATTCGTGTAAACCGATGCAGCAATTTCATGGTCAAATGAATTTGTTAAAATCGGAAATGGAACGTTGGCAGCAAAATCAGTTCAATGTTTTCATCCTTGCTGAAGGGAAGGAACGTGTCGATCAGGTCCACTCAATATTGAGCGATTACGATATAGATGCGACAGAGAACGGGGTTGCGACAAAAGAAGGAATGATCACTGTTCTGGATGGAAGTCTGCATGCGGGCTTTGAACTTCCGTTGCATCGCCTTGTGGTTCTTACGGACGGGGAGCTATTTAAAGGGAAACCTAAACGGAAAACACGTCCACAAAAAGCATCGAATGCAGAGCGTATTAAAAATTATTCCGAAATCCAACCTGGCGATTACATCGTTCACGTCAATCATGGTATTGGTAAGTATTATGGAGTCGTCACACTGGAAGTCAGTGGGATCAGTAAAGACTACCTCGATATTCGGTACCGTGGAGAAGACAAGTTGTTTGTCCCTGCCGATCAAATTGACTTAATCCAAAAGTATGTTGCTTCCGGTGATAAGGAACCGAAACTCCATAAACTAGGCGGAGCAGAATGGAAAAAGACGAAAACGAAAGTCACTGCCGCAGTTAAAGATATTGCGGATGATCTCATTAAGCTCTATGCCGAACGTGAAGCACAAAAAGGATACGCGTTTTCAGAGGACGATGACCTTCAACGGTCGTTTGAAAATGCTTTTCCTTATGACGAAACCGAAGATCAACTTCGCTCGATTGTTGAAGTGAAGAAAGATATGGAAAAAGAGCGCCCGATGGATCGGTTATTATGTGGAGATGTAGGATATGGCAAGACGGAAGTTGCAATTCGTGCTGCTTTCAAAGCAGTATCAGACGGCAAACAAGTTGCCTTTCTTGTACCGACGACTATCTTAGCGCAGCAACACTACGAGACTATGAAGGCCAGATTTGCAGATTTCCCGCTAGAAGTATCGTTGTTAAATCGCTTTCGTTCCAAGAAACAACAAACCGAAACGAAAAAAGGACTTAAAAATGGAACAATCGACGTAGTAGTTGGAACCCACCGACTACTTTCTAAAGACGTGGCCTATCAAGACCTAGGACTGCTGATTGTTGATGAAGAGCAGCGGTTCGGTGTTACGCATAAAGAAAAACTGAAACAGTTAAAGACGAATGTTGATGTCTTAACGCTAACTGCAACTCCTATTCCACGGACGTTGCATATGTCGATGATTGGGGTCCGAGATTTGTCCATTATCGAAACCCCACCTGCAAATCGTTTTCCAGTTCAGACGTATGTCATGGAAAATAACCTTGCGTTAACACGTGAAGCGATAGAACGTGAGATGTCTCGAGGGGGACAGGTATTCTATTTGTATAACCGTGTGGAGGATATGGCGAAGAAGGTCGATGAAATCCGTCAACTTGTCCCTGAAGCGCGCGTTGGATTTGCTCATGGTCAAATGGGGGAAGCGGCGTTAGAAGAAGTCATTCTTAGTTTCTTGGAGGGGGAATACGACGTTCTCGTTACCACAACGATTATTGAAACGGGAATCGATATCCCGAACGTCAATACGTTACTCGTTCATAACGCAGATCGAATGGGATTGTCACAGTTGTATCAGCTAAGAGGGCGAGTTGGACGTTCGAATCGGGTAGCGTATGCGTATTTCCTATATGAGCGTGACAAAGTCCTAACGGAAGTTGCTGAAAACCGCCTTCAAGCGATTAAAGAGTTTACGGAACTAGGGTCTGGTTTTAAAATTGCAATGCGTGATTTGTCTATTCGAGGAGCGGGTAACTTACTTGGCTCCCAGCAACACGGATTCATCGACTCTGTCGGATTTGACTTGTACTCGCAAATGCTTCAAGACGCGGTTGAGGAGAAACAAACGGGTATCTCCAAAGAGGATCGTCCTGATCTAGAGATATCGCTCCCAATCAACGCCTATCTACCGGATACGTATATTAAGGATGGCTATCAGAAAATCCAAATGTATAAACGTGTCAAAGCAATTGAGGTGGAAGAAGACTTTAATGAGTTGTGGGATGAAATGACGGATCGTTTCGGAGATCTGCCATTTGAAGCCGAATTATTGCTTCGTGTTGGTCGTTTCAAGGCATGGGGGAAAGCAGCAGGAGTGGTGTCGATCAAAAAACGACAAACTATGATTGAAATTCGCTTTTCATCTGAAGGAACCGCAAAAATAGATGGAGCCAAACTTGTTTCGGAGACGCTCAATTACGGTCGAGCTGTCGGTTTCACAATGGATAATGGAACTTTGCTCATTACAGTCGATGATCGACGATTAGGACAGCACACGGAGTTCGATATATTGGAAGCAATTATGCAACTTTTACAAGATGCATCGAAGGAAACAACTGAAGTTGATGCCGAATAGAGCCACCCCTGCATAAAATGCCCATGTATGAACCATACTGAAACCGTAGCGCGGATTTCATATGGAAAGTGAGGCATCATGCATGAAGGCAACCGGTATCGTCCGCAGAATCGATGACTTAGGAAGAGTGGTCATCCCGAAAGAGATTAGACGAACACTTCGGATACGAGAAGGAGATCCACTCGAAATTTTTACAGACCGTGATGGGGAAGTCATTTTAAAGAAGTATTCCCCGATTTCAGAGCTCGGCCAGTTTGCAGTAGAATATGCAGAAACCCTATATCAAACACTTGGGACTCCCACACTCATCAGTGATCGGGATGAAGTAATTGCTGTAGCGGGGCTTGCGAAAAAAGAATACATGAATCGGCAAATCTCCGCCGATGCAGAAGAAATGTTAACTAAGCGTACAATGATCACTGAAAAGATGGAGAAGACCGTTGAATGGGTACCTGGACAAACCGAACAGGTAAAATCGTATTGTGTGACTCCCATTGTCGTAAACGGCGATACGATTGGGGCCATTTACCTTCTCTCGAAAGTCCATTTCATTGGTGAAGCGGAACAGAAAACTGCTGAAACGGCAGCTCTGTTTTTATCGAAGCAAATGGAACAATAATGCACCTGCACAACCTGAGTACATCGGGATGTGCAGGTTTTTTTGTGCGTATCTTGTCATGCTGTCGTTTCAAGCTTCGAATGGTATAATGGACACCATCTACAAGACGAAAGAGGATTCAGTATGGCAGCATCGGAATGGAATATGAAAACATTCATGAAAGGTGCCTCGATTTTAACAATATCTGCACTGATTGTGAAACTACTTGGGGCTGTCTATCGCGTACCTTTTCAAAACCTGGTCGGGGACAAGGGATTTTATATTTACCAACAAGTGTATCCTTTTATCGGGATATTCATCATCTGGACAACGTATGGAGCAGCAGTTGCAATCTCCAAGTTACTGGCGAGTACTCAACTTCCAGAAGAACGACGTGCCATTTTAAAGTTATCTTTTGTATATTTAGGCGTGTTGAGTATCGTCGCTTTCATCACTCTGCTTGCGGGCGCGTCCTGGATAGCCTCTTTGATGGGGGATCCTGAGTTAGCACCTCTGTTACAAACTGGCGCATATGTACTGCTTATTATGCCGTTTCTAGCGATATATAAAGGAACCTTTCAATCCCGTGGAGAAATGGTACCTATAGCAGTGTCTGGTGTCGGGGAGCAAGGAATCCGTGTTGCGATTATTCTTATCGGCACATGGATGGCAGTTCAATCAGGCGCATCGCTATACGAAACTGGGACGATAGCCGTTTGGGGAGCGGTCATCGGTCAAACAGCTGGGGTTGTACTGCTTTTTTTATGGAGCCGCAAGTCGGTGAAGGCGCCGGCTATCGCATTTCCTATTGATAAGCGAAAAGTAATAAAAGAGCTCACGCTGATCAGCTTAAGTGTCAGTGCAAGCTCACTTATTTTACTGCTGTATCAGATGGCGGATGCGTTTACAATTTTGAATTTATTGACAAATCATGGTGTTCAAGAAGAAGCTGCTATGACAGTAAAAGGTGTGTACGATCGTGGGCAACCCCTCGTTCAGCTCGGTAGCCTCATTGCTACAACGCTAGCAATGGCAATTGTTCCGCTCATTTCACACCATACAACGATGTCTGGCGGACGAAGCGCATGGCCATTTGTTCGTTTGACCTTCCGTGTAGCAATTTTGTTTGGGTGGGCAGCGGCAGTAGGACTCGCAGCTCTGTTACCGCAAGTAAACGTGTTGCTATTTGAAACGAGCGAAGGATCATTTGCACTTGCTGTGTTTTGTGTACAGATATTCTGGCTGTCGCTTGTGTTGCCGTTATGTGCAATCTTGCAAGGGGCGGGTTTAGGAAAAGTACCAGCAGGGTTACTACTTGTTGGGCTTGCTATGAAAATCGTCGCGAACGTTCTGCTCGTTCCCTTATATGGAATAACGGGGGCTGCATTCGCTGGAAACATTGGATTTGCTGTGACTGCAGCAGGGTTGCTCGTCTACTTTAAGCGCATGTGGCCAGAGCGGCTAGCCCCTGGACGTTTTTACGGCTGGATTTCACTTGCAACGATAGCCATGGTTGGTGTGGTTGAGTTGTGGTTATGGATTAGTAGCACTTTCACTCTAGGTGAAAGCGCGAGGCTAGCTGCAGCACAGTCTGCATTTCCTGCAGTGGTGCTAGGGGCGACGGTGTTCCTTATAATCATTATGAAGTCTCGTGTCCTCGCAGAAAAGGACTGGTACTTACTGCCGTTCGGAAAGCGATTGGCACGAGTGCAATTATTATTGACGAAAAAGAGAAGGTGAAGGCATGTATCCAATTACGATTGTAGGACTTGGTTCAGGTGAACTGGATCAGCTGTCTGTGGGAGTTTATCGGAAACTAAAGGCTGCACAGACACTCATTGTTCGTACAGATCAGCATCCAGCTGTGGACGAATTGAAGGCAGAAGGCGTACAAATGACGAGTTTTGACAGTGTGTATGAGTCCCAAGATGCGTTTGAAGCCGTTTATGATGAAATCGTTGCGAAGTTACTAGTGATGGCAAAAGAGAAGCCAGTCACTTACGCAGTGCCCGGTCATCCGCTTGTTGCGGAGCGTACGGTTCAATTGCTCATTGAGCAGGAAAAAGCGGGACAGGCTGTACTCGACATTGCAGGAGGGAATAGCTTCCTAGATCCAATATTTGCTGCGCTTCGAATTGATCCGATTGAAGGATTTCAGTTAGTAGACGGCACAGAATTACGTCAAGACGATGTGCAGATGCGTCAGCACGTGCTGATCGGCCAAGTGTATGATGCGTTTGTTGCTTCTGATGTAAAATTAACGCTGCTTGAAAAGTATGGAGTTGACCACCCCGTCACGATTGTGACAGCTGCAGGGACGTCTGCTGAAGAAGTGCGTACCGTTCCTCTAGTTGAACTAGACCGAGAAACACGTATCGATAATTTAACGACCGTTTACGTGCCGCCTGTTGTTGAACAGACGGATCGTTTGAAAGAATGGCAGACATTCCGCGAGATTATTGCAAAACTACGGAGTCCTGAAGGATGTCCTTGGGATCGCGAGCAGACACATGAATCGTTGAAGCGATTCATGATTGAAGAGGCACATGAAGTGTTGGATGCGATCGACCGTGAAGATGATAACGACCTAATTGAAGAATTAGGGGATGTTTTGCTGCAAGTATTCTTGCATGCCCAAATCGGCGAGGATGATGGATACTTCACGATGGAGGACATTTTGCAGGCGGTTGGCGATAAGATGATTCGCAGACATCCGCACGTCTTCGGAGAAATTGAAGTGGCGGATTCTGATGAGGTCTTGAAAAACTGGCAAGACATTAAGAGTGAAGAGAAACCGAAGAAGAATTCATTGCTAGACGGACAAACGTTGTCCAGTTCTTCTCTACTAACGTCTTTCAACTACCAGAAAGCCGCTGCGCGAGTCGGATTTGACTGGCCGGACGTTGCTGGTGCATTCGATAAGTTTGAAGAGGAATGGCAAGAATTCAAAGACGAAGTGGTAGGCGGAACTCAGGACTCGCGGACAGACGAGCTAGGGGATGTCTTTTTCACACTTGTGAACATCGCACGATTCTTAAAGTTGTCTCCAGAAGAAGCGATGCAACACGCCAATCAGAAATTTAATAATCGTTTTTCTTATATTGAACGTTCTGTAGCTGCAGGTCGTGGGTCGTTTGAAGATTATACGGTGGATGAACTTGAAGAATTTTGGCAACAAGCAAAACGATTAGGGGGAAACTAGAATGAGACTCGATAAATTTCTAAAGGTGTCAAGGTTAATCAAACGTAGAACTCTTGCGAAACAAGTAGCTGACCAAGGTAGGATTACAATTGATGGAAAAGTAGCGAAAGCATCGTCGGACGTTGCACCGGGGAATGAACTTGCGATTCGCTTCGGCCAAAAGATCGTTACAGTTAAGGTAAACGAGTTGAAGGCATCTACGAAAAAAGAAGATGCGGCGATGATGTATACGATTGTGAAAGAAGAAAAACTTGAAAAAGTCGATCCGGAGTTCGTGGATGACGAAGACTAATTGGACATGACAGGAAACTTCCTGTCATGTTTTTTGTTGTACGTGCATAGGATGGCAGTGTACAAATCAGACAGGGGGACAGACTATGCAAACTCAAACTGAAAGCCCAGCTTACACAATTCCATCCGGTGATCACGTTGTGACCATGCGGAACCGTAAACGAATGGATCTTACATCTGTTAAAACGATTGACCGGTTTGACCAGGAAGAGTTCTTAGTCCGCACATCGCAAGGGATGCTTACCATTAAAGGAGAAGAATTACGCATCGTTCACTTGGATGTGGACAAGGGACTTCTCACACTCGAAGGCTCTGTTGCCACGCTTCAGTACGATGAAGAAGAGACTGGTTCACGTAATTTCCTCCATAAATTGTTCGGATGAGCATATCCGCGCAGTTTGTGAGCTTACTTGCAATGATTGGAACAGGAATCATTGCAGGTGCATTCATGGATATGCTTGGAACGGGTATTGCCAATACAGGGAAAGCGTCCATTATTCGCAGAAGAGCCATTTGGCTTGAAACAATTGGGTGGTTACTTGCCGGATGCTTCGCATTTGCTGTGTTGTTCGTCTTTCGAGATGGGGCGTGGCGGATGTACGACCCGCTCGCCCAGCTGTCGGGATTGTTGTTGTATGCAACAGTATTCCACAAACCTTTTAGACTCCTTGGGAGAATTATTATTGCCTTGCTCATTCGGCCAGTCCTAATGGTTTTTCGATTGATTTTCTGGTTCATCAGATATGTATTGCGAGTGATTCGTGCAATTATTTTGCTTCTGTCACAGCCCTTTCGATTCATCTATCATAGATTTTTCAGATATCACTTCAAAAAAAAGCCAAAGTAACGTATACTAGATAATTATGATATCTGTAAAATTGTAATTGAGGGGATGTGCAGGAGATGGAGCAAAAGGGTAGGAAGTTCACTTCCTCATCGGTTGCATCGATTGAAACTGAATATGTCCGCTCCATGCAACGAAAAGAGGACTGGCGACGCAAGCAAAAGAAGCGGCTTAAAGTGAAGCTGCTCATTTTTGCAATGATTGTCGTAGTCACATTCGGAGGCATTGCGAGCTACAATCACCAACAGAAAAAGATGTTGGCCTCAAAACAACAAGAAAAACAGGAACTGGTTGAACAGCTAGCTGTAAAAACTAGTGAGCAAGAACAACTCAAGAAGCAGTTGTTGAAACTGGATGACGAAGAGTACATTGCAAAGCTTGCACGTAAGGAATACTTTGTATCGAACAAGGATGAAATCATCTTCTCTCTTCCAGAAGGGAAGAAAAAATTAAACAAAAAAGACGACGGAAAAGAGTAGTCTTATTGACACTCTTTTTTTGTTGGATATAATGAAAGTAGGAATCTTGCGCAGGCAAGACCCGTAAAAACGGTTGCTAGGCTTCTGAAACAGGAGCCCGCTTAAATTCTAAGGAGGAGCATTTTTTTTATGTCAATTGAAGTAGGCAGCAAGCTAGAGGGTAAAGTGACAGGGATTACAAATTTTGGGGCATTCGTTGAATTGCCGACCGGCGTAACAGGACTCGTCCACATCAGTGAAGTGGCAGACAACTACGTCAAAGATATTAATGACCATTTAAAAGTCGGCGACATGGTTGAAGTGAAAGTCATGAACGTCGGTTCTGATGGCAAGATTGGTTTGTCGATCCGGAAAGCAAAACCGGAATCGGAACAACGGCCGCAGCGCCCGCAGCGACCGTCACGCCCTCGTCAGGGAGGGGGACGTCCTCCTGAGCGTCCAGAGAATTTCGAGACGAAAATGGCGAAATTCATGAAGGAAAGCGAAGAAAATCTAACAACACTTAAGCGAGCAACTGAGTCGAAACGCGGAGGACGCGGAGCACGCAGAGGCTAAAAGTGCTTTAGAACGGTTGGAAACGACCCTTTTGAGCTGTTTCAATGCAGGAAAAAATGTCTTATAGATGAAAGCTGAGGATGCGCGTTGCGTGCACTCAGCTTTTTTTGTTGGGTTAAAATGAGAAAACTGCTGGATTTGATGGAGGATCCAGTTCTGATCGGATTCGATTGTTAGTGCAAAGGAGACTTCTCGAAAAACAAGCGAAGCGCTACCAATTAATGTCCTAAATCGGTTGAATTGTGTCCCGTTTTCGAGAAATTCCACGTTGTGTCGGAGAAATTCATAGATGTGATTGAGAAACTTTCCTCTCTGATGAACAAATTGTTCTCAGTGTCGGGCAATACCTCACGACTGAAGGAGAAAGTTAACTGGTGAGTGATGGAGTTCTCTTTGTGAGCGGAAGATAGATTTTATGATCACAAATCGAGGTTTATGAGCGGAAAGCAGAGTTTATGATCACAAATCGAGAGTTATGAGCGGAATGCAGAGTTTATGATCACAATTCAAGAGTTATGAGCGGAATCCAAAGTTTATGATCACATTCCCAGATATATGATCATCCCTCGCAATACCAGGATCCGTAAGCACAAAAAAGGACTTGTCCAAGTGGACAAGTCCTTTCCAAAACATTTTTATGGCGGCAGAGGGGATCGAACCCCCGACCTCACGGGTATGAACCGTACGCTCTAGCCAGCTGAGCTACGCCGCCGTATTAGGGTGCGTCAACATGTTGTTCACGACCTTATTCATCATACAGATTATTTTTCAATCTGTCAACGGTTTCTAAAAACTTTGTGTGGCATAGAAAGTTGCTCGTAGTCATCATCGTCCACTTACTGATCTTTCCCTATTGAAAACATCCCCGTAAACCGTCGAAATGTTTTTAGGACCAGGTGTCAGAAACAGACAAATTATTAGACAACGGGCCTGTATACTAACGGCAATAGGTCATAGGGGGAATGAGATGATGAAGATGATCAGTAGTAATACAGAGAGATCACTGTGGCAACAAGTTCAAGGTGTAGTAGGGTCAATCTTACAACGGAAAGTCCACTTGCTGACAACGTTTCTATTCACGATTGGATCGTTCTTTCTATCACAAGCCGTGTTGTTTGACGCGGCGGTACCATTTTTCTTACCTGTTTGGGCCCTAGCAACGATGCGCTATCCTAAGTATATGTTACCTGTATTCATCGGGGGAATCAGTGGAAGTTTGTTCGTCGGTTTGGGACAATCTATTATTTTCATTTTGCAATTGCTTTTATTTAACTTGGTCATTCGACATCCGTTTACGAGAAAGTCCATACCGCTTACTGTCGCAGGTACCGTTATTTTCACACAAGTGTTTTGGCAATTGATTATGTATGCAGGACAACCACCGCTCACCGTACAGGTTGCGATTGGATTTGAAGCATTGCTTGCCTTACTTATGACAGTCTTTCTTTTCATCGCATTTCCGCAAGTGGATAAGTTGCTGTATACGCCATGGCGAGCAGAACAACTCGGGGCAGCGTGTATCGTAGCTGCTATGGCAACAACAGGCATGAACAATCTGATTATTGGGTATATTTCAGTCCCGGGGTTGTTACTGTATACAGCTATTTTGATTGCGGCTCTTGCTGGCGGCGTGTTATTTTCAACGACAATCGCCATGCTGATTGCCGCGATTACAGGGATGGCAGAACTGTCGTTCACCGGAATGATGACGGTTTACGGAATGACTGGATTCGCAGCTGGTTCTATGAAGGGATTCGGAAAGCTAGGTGTCGCAACGGGAGGCATCTTTGCATCTGTCTTCTTCCTATTATATGACTTGACGTTGCCTCTTGATGAAACACATTTTGCGACAATAGGTGCCGCGACGCTCCTATTTCTTCTTATTCCGTCGAAACGACTCGCCTCCGTCCGCGAAGTACTCGTTCCAGAGCAACAGGATTTATCAGAAAAACGTCAGCAATGGTTGGCGCGACGGTTGGATGAACAACTCACGGACTTCCAACAATTCGCCTCCTTTATGTCGACAATGGTGAATGATCAGTTCCCTGTTCAAGAATCGCGTCAATTGGAACAGGTACAAGAAACGCCGAGTGCGTGTCGATCTTGTTTCCGCTACTCTAAATGCTGGGCATCAGATGATGACAGTATTCCGAATTTACTTTCTGAGTGGGAATCGACGTATTCTGCTACGAAAAAAGCAGCGCGTCATAGGGTGGAAGAGAAAATTAGATACAAGTGTGTACGTCATACGGGATTGCTCGAAGAATTGGAAGAGCGTGGTGCAGACCGGTTGCTGATGGGACAATTGCAACACGGAAGAAAAATGCTCGCTTTACAGTTACGGGATATGAGTACGCATCTAGAAAATATGATGAATGAGATTAAAGAAGATGTGACGATTTATCGCCCATCTGAAGAAGAACTTGGGAAAAATCTACGAGCACAAGATATCGATTTCTTCCAAATCGACATTTTGTCTGAAGAAAAAGGAGCCATGCGCATTGTGTGCTCCATTCCAGAAAGACGATCCTCCTTTGAAACAGATACCACTGTTGCAGAAAGGCTTATTCTACCGATTCTTGAAGAGATGTATCAGGAGCCGTTCCAAGTTGAAAAGGCACTTATGCGAGAGCAGCCATTCGCCCATTTGCAGCTAACATTTACATCAGCAGTTCGTTTTTCGATGCAGTATGGTGTTGTCGCAACCGCAGGAGGGGGATCGTTTTACGCGGGTGATGCGTATGAGGTGTTCCCGATCCATGATGGGTTAACTGCAGTGTTGCTATCAGATGGGATGGGACAAGATATGAATGCCTACTATGAAAGTCAGAAAGTAATCCGATTGATGCGCGAATGTTTGGATCGTAAAATGGGGCCTGAGACAGCGATGCATACCCTCCACTACATGATGGCGTTAAACGGTTTGGATGATATGTATGCGACGCTTGACTTGGCGCTTGTCGATTTACAGGATGGGAGACTGTGGTCGTGGAAAGCGGGCTCTATGAGTACCTACATTAAAAGGGGAGAAGAGTTTTTACGTGTAGATAGTAAAGCCGTTCCATTCGGTTTTCTACCATCATTTACAGTAGAAGCAAAGAACGAAGAGTTGAAGTCTGGGGATATTATTGTGATGATGACGGATGGAATGTTTAACGGGGACGTCCTATTAGAACAGCAGGAGAAGACGTTATGTCAAACTCTTTCGCACCATGCAAATCTCGAGTGTGATGCGCTAGCGGATCGAATTATGGGGGAAATGGAGCGTAAATATAAAACTACAGCAGATGACCGTACCGTGTTAGTCATGAAAATAGACCATATTGTTCCAAGATGGTCTAGTGTGAAAGTACGCACACCCTCACTATTTCGTCAAAAAGTGGTAGGATGAAGATAGAAAATGGCGGAGGTGGTTAAGATGAAGGATAAGCTATACAAAAAGGTTCTGGCCTTCATCCGCCAGGAACGTTTGTTGAATAAAGGTGACCGAGTGCTAATTGCATGCTCAGGAGGAGTCGACTCGGTCGCCCTATTACATTTTTTAAGCTCGCAACACGAGAGACTGGAAATCGAAATAGGGGCCATCCACGTAGATCACTGTCTTCGAGGAGAGGAATCTGCACTCGATGGTGAAGTTGTTCGGATACTTTGCGATAGTCTTCAAGTACCGTTTTACGGAACTGCCTTACCGGTTCCGGATTTACTGGAAGCACATGGGGGAAATGTTCAAGAAGTTTGCCGCACCGGACGCTACGCGTTATTTGAAGAAACGATGCAGAATGAAGGATTTACTGTTCTTGCTGTTGCTCATCATGCAGAAGACCAACTAGAAACGATTTTAATGCAGCTTGCTAAAGGGAAAAGACCACAAGGAATGCCTGTTTCCCGTCCTTTTGGGGAGGGACTTCTCATCCGACCGTTTTTGTCGCTTATGAAAACAGACTTGTATGAGTATGCTAGGTTACACAAGCTACCGTTTAGAGAAGATCCAAGCAATGAAAAAGATGATTATACCCGCAATCGGTACCGTCATCACATCGTCCCTGTAATGTTAACTGAAAATCTCATGACCGCTGAGAATTCTGTACGTATGGCGGCGACACTTCAAGAAGAGGATGAGTTTCTGGAAGGACTGGCAAAAGAACATCTGGAAGGCCTTTTAACCTTTACGGATAAAGGGGTGCCTGTTATCCATTCAGCTACATTCCGTACCATGCACCCCGCTTTACAAAAGAGGGCAGTTCCTCTACTATTAAAGTATCTTTACAATGGGGAAACTATACCTGCAATTTACAATGCCGACTTGTTGAATCAGCTCATTCGTCAGTTGTCTGCTGACACGGGGAGTGCGTCAATTAGCCTTCCGGAAAAGTGGTCGTTACAAAGAGACTATGGAGTTTCAACGTTTGTTTGTGAGGAAGAAGAGCCGATGAACCAAATCGTCCCATTTCCACCGAACGAATGGGTTCAATGGGGACAGATGAGATTGCGTTGGTGCAAGTCCTCAGCTGTTGAACCAGCCACGCTAGAAGGTGTGACCGACTGGCGTTATTTCCAATCGGAAGAAGGGGAGTTACCTTCTGGAATTCGATCGAGACGATCTGGAGACCGGATCCGATTACGTGGAATGGAGCACCCTAAACGGTTGAGTCGTCTGCTGATTGATGAGAAAGTCAAACAATCGGAACGAGACAGACTTCCTGTCGTCGTATCTGAGCAGGGTGACATCTGTGCAATTCCCGGCGTGCGATACAGCGAATCATTTACTAAACAAACGTCTTCTGATCAGGCGTACATACTGATGATGGTTTGGCAGCAATAACAGCAACTGCTGACATTTGTACAGACCTACACACTTTAGGAGGAATTTTTTCATGTTGGAAAAAGATATTCAAGAAGTTCTGATTTCTGAAGAACAGTTACAAGAAAAGGTTGCAGAACTTGGAAAGCAGTTAACAGAGGAATACCAAGACAAGTTTCCGCTTGCTATTGGTGTGCTGAAAGGCGCTTTGCCGTTCATGAGCGATCTTATTAAACGGTTCGATGCATACATAGAACTCGATTTCATGGATGTTTCTAGCTACGGAAATGCAACAGTCTCTTCAGGTGAAGTTAAAATTATCAAAGACTTAAACGCTAGTGTAGAAGGTCGTGACATTCTGATTGTCGAAGATATTATCGACAGTGGAAAGACGCTTAAGTATCTAGTGGAACTGTTTAAGTATCGTAAAGCAAAATCGATTAAGATTGTAACTCTACTTGACAAGCCGACTGGCCGGAAAGTTGACTTGAAAGCAGATATGGTAGGTTTTGAAGTGCCGGATGCTTTTGTTGTCGGTTACGGACTTGACTACGCAGAAAAATATCGTAACCTCCCGTATATCGGTGTCTTGAAAAAAGAAATTTACACAACGTAAGTGCTTTTTGAACCCTTTAGAGAAAGAGCGTTATAAGACTTTTTTCTTAAGGCATTTTCTTTGTGATTCAAATTGCATATGTGATAAGATTGTCAATAGTTTTCTGTTGAAGAAATGAGGAGGCTTGGGATGAATCGAATATTTCGATACTTTCTATTATATGGGCTGATTTTTCTAGCGATCATGGGAATCTTCAGTTCGCTGAACAATCCAAACCCTAAGATGGAAAAGATCCGTTATGACGAATTTCTCACGGCATTAGAACAAGGGAAAGTAGAGTCTGTCGAAATTCAACCTGTCCAACTAGTATTAGAAGTAAAAGGACATATGAAAAACGCCAAAGACGATGCAACTTTCACTACAAACGTTCCGATGAATGATGAGATGACAATGAACGATATTCGCGATATTGCACTTGCAAAGAACGCGAAAGTAGAAATTTTGCCAGCGCCTGAAACAAGCGCGTGGGTTTCATTCTTCACCGGCCTAGTGCCGTTTATCATTATCATCATCTTGTTCTTCTTCTTGTTGAACCAAGCTCAAGGTGGCGGTGGTGGCGGAAAGGTTATGAATTTCGGGAAAAGTAAAGCGAAATTGCATACCGATGACCGCAAGAAAGTTCGTTTTACAGATGTAGCAGGTGCGGATGAAGAGAAACAGGAACTGGTCGAGGTCGTCGACTTCCTGAAGGATCCTCGTAAGTTCGCTGCCGTTGGTGCACGTATTCCTAAAGGTATCCTCCTTGTAGGACCTCCAGGTACAGGTAAAACTTTGTTGGCTCGTGCAGTTGCTGGTGAAGCAGGCGTCCCATTCTTCTCGATTTCAGGTTCTGATTTCGTTGAAATGTTTGTCGGTGTCGGTGCTTCCCGTGTTCGTGATTTGTTTGAGAATGCAAAGAAAAATGCACCATGTATTATCTTCATCGATGAGATCGATGCTGTTGGACGTCAACGTGGCGCGGGCCTTGGTGGCGGACACGATGAGCGTGAACAGACGTTGAACCAGTTGCTAGTTGAGATGGATGGTTTCGGTGAAAACGAAGGAATCATTATCGTAGCAGCAACAAACCGTCCGGATATTCTAGATCCAGCATTACTACGTCCAGGTCGTTTTGACCGTCAAATCACTGTAGGTCGTCCAGATGTTAAGGGTCGTGAAGCAGTACTTAAAGTACATGCTCGCAATAAGCCGCTTGACGAAACGGTCAACTTGAAAGCACTAGCTCAACGGACACCAGGTTTCTCGGGTGCAGATCTAGAGAACTTGCTGAACGAAGCAGCGCTTGTTGCAGCTAGACGCAACAAAACAACAATTGATATGTCGGACATCGACGAAGCGACAGACCGTGTTATTGCAGGTACTGCGAAAACGAGTCGGGTCATTTCTGAGAAAGAGCGTAATATCGTTGCGAACCACGAAGCAGGTCACGTTGTCGTCGGTTTAATACTTGACGATGCAGAGATTGTGCACAAAGTTACAATCGTACCTCGTGGGCAAGCAGGCGGTTATGCTGTCATGCTACCTAAAGAAGATCGATACTTCATGACTAAACCAGAACTCCTCGACAAAATTGCTGGACTTCTTGGTGGACGTGTATCTGAAGAAATCGTCCTTGGCGAAGTGTCTACAGGTGCCCATAATGACTTCCAACGGGCAACCGGAATCGCACGCTCCATGGTGACGGAATACGGAATGAGTGATAAGCTCGGACCGATGCAGTTTGGTCAAGCACAAGGTGGAAACGTCTTCCTGGGCCGTGACTTCAATTCCGAACAGAACTATTCAGATTCAATTGCTTATGAAATTGACCAAGAAATGCAGTCGATTATCAAAGGCGAGTATGAGCGTACAAAACGGATTCTTACCGAAAACCGTAGCTTGCTCGATTTGATTGCGAAGACGCTTCTAGAAGTAGAAACGCTCGATGCAGAACAAATCAATCACTTGAAAGACCACGGCACACTTCCGGACCGCCCTTATGAGCGAAAAGAAGTTGGCGAAGGTGCTGAAAGTGAGGCGAATCCTGATGTTACTGGAGCTCCAGCAGATCCTTCTGTAGGTGATTTACCGAGTAGCGAAGGAACAAACGAGCCGCTAGATTCGATTGACGAAAAACGAAGAGATTAATAATAATCAGCTGACTGTCCGTTAAAAGACAGTCAGCTGTTTTTTTTGAAATGATATGTGGTATGATGTGAGGGAAAAAAGACTATTGACGTTAGTGAGGAATCAGTCATGCTCTTAGTTTTAGATACAGGGAATACGAATATTGTACTTGGTGTTTATGAAGGCACGGAGTTAAAACATCATTGGCGGATGGAAACATACCGACAAAAGACAGAAGACGAATACGCAATGCAAGTGAAGGCATTATTTTCGCACGTTGGACTAGAATTCACGGATATTGATGGGATTATTATTTCATCTGTTGTACCACCAGTTATGTTCCCGTTGGAGCAAATGTGCAAAAAGTATTTTAATCAGGAACCAGTCATTGTGGGTCCTGGAGTGAAAACAGGACTCAACATTAAATATGAAAACCCGCGTGAAGTGGGAGCGGATAGGATTGTCAATGCAGTAGCAGCGATTAGCGAGTATGGAAGTCCACTCATAATTGTCGATTTCGGTACAGCGACTACGTATTGCTACGTTAACGAACATGCAGAATACATGGGTGGTGCAATTGCTCCAGGCATTAACATCTCCATGGAAGCGCTGTTTGACCGTGCTTCTAAATTGCCACGCGTGGAATTGACACGTCCGGAACACGTCGTTGGGAAAAATACAGTGTCTGCGATGCAGGCAGGTATCTTATACGGGTATGTCGGACAAGTCGAGGGACTTGTGGGGCGGATGAAGGCCGAAAGTAAGAAAGTACCTACTGTTATCGCAACTGGAGGACTTGCTCCTCTAATTGGCAAAGAGACGGATGTAATCGATGTTGTGGATGACTATCTCACATTAAAAGGGTTAAAACTGATTTATGAACGTAACCAGCAAGGAGAGAATGGTAAATGAATGATTATCTTATAAAAGCACTAGCGTTTGACAGCACAATTCGTGCGTATGCTGTTACAACTACAGAAGCAGTAGGTGAAATGCAACGTCGCCACTATTCATGGCCGACTGCAACAGCTGCGATTGGTCGTACGATGTCAGCGACAGTCATGATGGGCGCTATGATGAAAGGCGAAGAAAAGTTAACGGTGAAAGTGGATGGAAACGGCCCGCTTGGTGCGATCGTTACAGATGCCGATGCAAAAGGGCACATTCGAGGCTATGCGCTTAATCCACAAACACACTTCGACTTGAATGAACAAGGGAAATTGGATGTCCGTCGCGCTGTCGGAACCGAAGGGATGCTGACGGTCGTGAAGGACCTTGGTTTACGGGATATGTTTACCGGCCAAACTCCTATCGTATCTGGAGAAGTTGCAGAAGATTTCACGCAGTACTTTGTTGTTTCCGAACAAGTACCTTCCGCTGTTGCGCTAGGCGTTCTTGTTAATCCGGATAATACAGTAAAAGCTTCAGGTGGGTTCATCCTGCAAGTGATGCCGGGTGCTACAGACGAAACCATTACAGAATTGGAGCAGCGCATCAGTCAGATGGAACCGATTTCTAAAATGATTGACCGTGGTCTAACGCCGGAAGAAGTTTTAGAAGAGGTTCTTGGGGAGGAAAATGTCCGAGTTGTCGACCAAATGGAGGTCAACTTTGATTGTAATTGCTCGAAAGAACGTTTTGGGACTGCTATAAAGAGCTTAGGTGAAGAAGAAATTCTTACAATGATGAGTGAAGATGGCCAGGCCGAGGCGGAATGTCATTTCTGCCTGGAAAAGTACGTCTATTCAAAAGAAGAGTTAAAGGAATTTGTCGATGAAATCCGGTCTGGATCGTAATCGGGGAGGGAACGAACCTCCGAAGCGCCGGTTAAAAGCCAAACCACTCGTTATGCTGATTGCGATTTTAGCGCTAGGGAATCTCTTGTGGTTCATCGGCTGGCTCATTCCGGACAAAGCGGAAAGTCCATTTCAAGCTGGTGAAGAAGTGGCATCCGTTGCGGGAAAGCCGATTACGCGAGAAGAGTGGATGACCGCGATGGAACAAGAGGTCGGTCGTGAAGTGCTACTTGACCTGGTAAATGACAGGGTCATGGAAACCGCTGCGAAAGAGTACAAAATCGACGTTTCTGATGAAGACGTTGACCGTGAATTGGCATTGCTCTCTTCTCTTGATGGTAAAGCATATACAGGACTGGATGCCGATCAAATGCGTAGAAAAGTTCGTTCTGAACTCATTCTGAACCGTGTGTTAACAAAGGATATTGTAATTGAGGACAAAGCGGTGAAATCGTATTATGAGAAGAATGAAGATCAGTTCGAAATTCCGACCACTTACCGGACTTCTTTACTTGTCGCATCCACGGAATCAGATGCGAATCGGGCGCTCGAGGAATTGAAAGACGGGTCTAGTTTTGATGTTCTCGCTAAAGAACGTTCTGTCGATTCGTCCTCTGCTTCTATTGGAGGCGATCTTGGGTATATTAGTAGTCGAACGGAAGAAGTTGACCAGTCGATTCTAAAGACAGCGAAGAAGTTGAAAGAAGACGGTGTTAGTGATGTGTTTAAACTTGAAGAAGGTACGTATGCAATTATTCAAGTGCGCGACATTCTGAAAGGTCGTTCATTTAAGTTCAAAGAAGTTAAAGAACATATACGTAGTGAATTGGCTCTGCAGCAACTTTCCCAATCGGTGTCTCCGGAAACGTTTTGGAAAGAATTCGATGCACACTGGTTTTATGGAAAGTAAAAGCTTCGCTCTTGTAGCGGAGCTTTTTGCTGTTTTGAGGCGATTGGTTTGGTTTGACAAATGGCACATTTCTTCTGTAAACTGAATACATTATAAAACCTACCTATTAACTAAGGATTGGAGTGTTGGAAATGAAGAAAGTAGGAAACTCTGTTGCGGATTTAGTCGGTCAAACACCGCTGGTAAAGCTGAATCGCCTTGTAGGACCCAATGATGCTGACGTCTATTTGAAACTGGAATACTTCAACCCGGGCTCCAGCGTGAAAGATCGTATTGCACTCGCGATGATTGAAACGGCTGAAAAGTCAGGAGAACTACAAGAAGGCGGTACCCTGATTGAACCGACGAGTGGAAACACGGGAATTGGGCTTGCGATGATTGCGGCTGCAAAAGGTTATAAAGCAGTACTCGTGATGCCAGATACGATGAGTTTAGAGCGGAGAAACCTATTACGCGCATACGGCGCTGATCTGATTTTGACGCCAGGCTCTGAAGGGATGAAAGGTGCCATTTCGAAAGCCGAACAATTGGCGAAGGAAAACGGATGGTTCCTCCCGCAACAATTTAACAATGAGGCGAATCCGGAAGTTCATCGACTGACAACGGGACCTGAAATTGCAGATGCACTAGACAAGGTAGATGCATTCGTTTCTGCAGTCGGCACAGGTGGCACAATTACTGGTGTAGGTAGCGTCCTAAAAGAACGTTTCCCGGATATTAAGATTATTGCAGTAGAGCCGACAGATTCTCCTGTACTTTCAGGAGGGCAGCCGGGACCGCATAAAATTCAGGGAATCGGCGCAGGATTCATTCCCGGAGTACTCGATACCGATATTTACGATGAAATCACACAAGTGACAAATGAAGAATCCTACGAATATGCGCGCAAGATGGCGAAAGAAGAAGGAATCTTAGGCGGGGTTTCATCCGGCGCAGCTGTGTTTGCAGCACTTAAAGCCGCAAAGGAACTGGGAAAAGGAAAAACCGTCGTTGCGATTTTGGCTTCGAATGGCGAGCGTTACTTGAGCACGCCGCTCTACCAGTTTGAAGAAGAGTAATGAAGAAGCAAGAGGGAGCGTATGCTTCCTCTTTTTTATATCGTTCCAGTAGGAAAATGAGAGAGTAACCGGTAAACTGATACAAAAAGCTGTTTTAGGATGAACGGCAAGGAAAGAAGTGTGCACAGTGGAATTGGATTATGCAAAAGCACCGTACCGGCTAGGCGGGACGGACATCGACTTTTCAAAAGAAACGGTCGTTATGGGGATATTGAATGTAACACCGGATTCATTTTCTGACGGTGGACGATATAGCCAAACGGACGCCGCGCTTCGTCGTGCAACAGAAATGCTGAAGGACGGTGCGAAAATTATCGATATTGGCGGGGAGTCTACACGGCCAGGGCATACGCCAGTTTCGTTAGAGGAAGAACTAGAACGTACGATTCCTGTAATCGAAGTGCTATCTAGGGAACTGGACTGTGCGATATCGATTGATACATATAAAGCAAGTGTTGCTGAAGAGGCGATGAAAGCGGGTGCTCATGTCATTAATGATGTATGGGGGGCGAAGCGTGAGCCGCGGATTGCAGAGGTTGCGAACCAGTACGGAGCTCCAATCATTTTGATGCACAACCGGGAACAGGCGATCTATGAAGGGAACTTTGAGGATGAATTACTTGCTGATATCGAAGAGAGTATTATGATTGCGCGGAATGCGGGGATAGCGGAGCATAATATTTGGTTGGATCCAGGAATCGGGTTTGCAAAAGATATTCACGAAAACATTGAAGCAATGCAAAGTTTGGATCGACTATCGGCGCTAGGGTACCCCGTGCTGCTCGGGACATCGAAAAAGTCGTTGATTGGAAAAGTGCTAGACTTACCTATAGATGAACGAATGGAAGGAACAGGGGCAACCGTTTGCTATGGCATCGAACATGGTTGTCACATTGTGCGCGTCCATGATGTGAAAGAGATTGCTCGAATGGTCCGGATGATGGATGTGCTAACGAGAAAACAGAAACTTACAATCTAGGGGGAATACAAATGGATTTCATACATTTAAACGAAATGCAGTTTTACGGCTATCACGGTGCACTAGCAGAAGAAACGGTTTTGGGACAACGGTTTACGGTGTCGGTATCAATGGCTGTCGATTTGGCTGAGGCGGGAACAAATGATGATTTATCCAAAACAGTGAACTATGCTGAAGCTTATTCCGTTGTTCAGTCTATTGTGGAGGGGGAACCTGTTAAACTCATTGAAGCGGTTGCGGAGCGGGTTGCTGGGAAACTACTTTCCGATTATAAGGACCAAGTTTCGGGGGTTCGCGTGTTGATCGTGAAACCAGATCCTCCGATTCCAGGACATTATGCGTCTGTGTCAGTAGAGATTGAACGAGGTAAGTTGTCATGAATACAGCGTTTTTGTCGGTTGGGACGAACATGGGAGATCGCGAAGCGTATTTAAAGTTGGCGATTGCTTCCTTGAGGGAGATGGAAGGAATCCAATTGGTTGAAACATCCTCAATCTATGAAACCGCGCCGGTAGGAGTTACTGATCAAGCTGACTTTCTAAATATAGTTGTCCGTTTAGCAACCACGCTTGCACCGCTGGAACTACTGGCGGTCTGTCAACGAATCGAGCAGGAGCTGGGCAGGGAGCGGACGATTCGTTGGGGTCCTAGAACGGCAGATCTTGATATTTTACTATATAATGACGACGCTATTGAATCGGAGACGCTTTCCGTTCCTCATCCTCGGATGCGGGAGAGAGCTTTTGTGTTAATACCTTTAACGGAACTGGCTCCAGAGTGTACAGATCCGGTTACGGGACGTCAATTTCGAGATGAGCCTGCAATGCAAGAAGGCGGGGTAGCATTGTGGGGATCATTAGAGGTGGGGCGTCTGTAATATTCATTGCAGGGGGTGTACCCTCCATTCTAGTTAGCGATAACAGAATTTGGTGCGGGTCTCGTGATTGGTAATAAAAGATATCATGTGAAATGCTAATTAGCGGGGGAGCAAATGTGTGTTTGTTTTGGAGGGTGTACAAGTAAGGTGGTTCACCGTAAATTCATCAACGTCTCTGATCTTCGCAGCTGCAATGACGGAGTGTGATCAGGCAATGTAGAGAAGCGTTGTGGAATGGATTTTTAAGGCCGCTAACTCAGCGGCTTTTTTTACATGATGAAATTGTGTACAATAAGGTTATAATAGGCGGATAGCGCATTAGAATTTAGAGGAGTGAACAGGATGTCGAATATAGAAGAGTTGAATGACCAACGTCAAGTGAGACGTCAGAAGATGGAAGAGATACGTAACGGTGGATTGGATCCATTTGGTGCACGGTTTGAGCGGACTCATTTATCAAACGAGTTGATAGAAGCGTATAGCGAACTATCTAAAGAAGAGTTAGACGAAACACCACACGTTGCTAAAATTGCTGGGCGTATAATGACGAAGCGTGGTAAGGGGAAAGCTGGATTTGCACATATCCAGGATCTCGGTGGCCAGATTCAAATTTACGTCCGTCAAGATGCGATTGGAGAAGATTCGTATAAGCTCTTCACGATGGCTGATTTAGGAGATATCGTGGGAATCGAAGGAACGGTATTCAAAACCAAGGTTGGGGAACTCTCTATTAAAGTGACAGAGTTCACGTTTTTATCAAAAGCACTTCGACCGCTTCCTGAAAAGTTTCATGGATTACAAGATATTGAACAGCGTTACCGTCAGCGCTACTTAGATTTGATTTCTACTGAAGGTAGTAAAGAGACATTCATCTTACGTAGCCGTATCATTCAGTCTATGCGTCGCTATTTAGATGGACAAGGTTTCTTAGAAGTAGAGACGCCGATGCTGCATTCTATTGCAGGTGGTGCTTCTGCCCGTCCATTTATCACTCACCACAACACATTAGATATGACATTATATATGCGAATTGCGATTGAGTTGCACTTGAAACGTCTGATTGTTGGCGGATTAGAAAAAGTATATGAAATTGGTCGTGTGTTCAGAAACGAAGGAATCTCGACGCGTCACAATCCGGAGTTCACGATGATTGAGTTATATGAAGCTTACGCGGACTATAACGACATCATGGCATTAACGGAGAATATGATCGCTCATATCGCTGAAGAAGTGTTAGGCACAACGAAGGTGCAATACGGAGAAGACATTATTGATGTGTCACCTGGTTGGAAACGTCTGCACATGGCGGATGCGGTTAAGGAGTATACAGGCGTAGACTTCTGGACGCAAATGACGAAGGAAGAAGCGCATGCACTTGCTAAGGAACATGGCATAGATGTACAGCCGACGATGGAAGTCGGACATGTGCTGAATGAATTCTTTGAGCAAAAAGTGGAAGAGCAACTTATTCAGCCGACGTTTGTCTACGGACACCCAGTTGAAATTTCACCACTTGCGAAGAAGAATCCTGAAGACGGTCGCTTTACAGACCGATTTGAGTTATTCATCGTACGTCGTGAACATGCAAATGCTTTTACTGAGCTAAATGATCCGATTGACCAACGTCAACGTTTCGAAGCTCAACTTGTGGAAAAAGAACAAGGTAACGACGAAGCGCATGAAATGGATGACGACTTCATTGAAGCATTAGAGTATGGTCTTCCACCAACAGGCGGACTAGGAATAGGTATTGACCGTCTCGTTATGCTATTAACAAATGCTCAGTCGATCCGTGATGTATTGCTATTCCCGCAAATGCGTTCGAAAGACTAAGTGTGAATGAAAGAGTGTATCTCGCTTGTCGAGGTACACTTTTTTTATTTGAGAATAAAGTACTTGCATTAGTTTCTCATGCGTGGTATATTTGAACACGTTGCTTTTGACATAACTATTTATGTACTACATCTTAAGCGAAACAAACTTTTAAAAAAGTGCTTGACGCGGATTATACAGTGTGGTATTATATAAAAGTTGCCAAAACAACTTGAACACAAAACAGAAACACTATGA
>NZ_JWIB01000022.1 GCF_000813425.1 Sporosarcina sp. ZBG7A | reverse complement strand
ATTAATTTAGGTTAGCCCAGTACGACACAACTCTAAAACAATTTTTAACTGTGTTGTGCACAGGCAAGCTTTTACACCGAACCAGACATATATCCCCACCTCCTGAATACACTGTACCAATCTATACACTATAAGATTGGAGGTTGGTGGAATGCAGAAGAAGGATATGCGGCGTGTGCTGATTGCGAGTCTGGTCGGCAGCTCGATTGAGTGGTTTGACTATTTTTTGTACGGAACTGTAGCTGCTCTTGTCTTTAATACTATGTTTTTTGTTTCGGAAGACCCATCTATCGGACTTATATTGGCTTATGCCTCGTTTGCTTTAGCTTTTTTCATCCGCCCACTTGGCGGAGTGATATTTAGCCATATTGGGGATCGGATTGGGAGGAAGAAAACGCTCGTTTTGACACTCAGCCTCATGGGAATTGCGACGTTTGGGATGGGTTTACTGCCAACCTATTACACAATCGGGATCTGGGCGCCCATCATGCTCATTACGCTCCGTTTGGTTCAGGCGCTGGGTATTGGTGGCGAATGGGGTGGCGCTATGCTGCTTGCTGTTGAGTATGCGCCGAAGGAACAACGGGGGTTCTTCGGTTCCGTTCCCCAAATGGGCGTTACAATCGGAATGGTGCTTGGAACACTCTCAATTTCAATCATGACACTGCTCCCTGAGGAAGCGTTCATGAGCTGGGGCTGGCGTGTACCTTTCCTTCTAAGTGCGCTGCTCGTCGTCTTTGGATTGTGGATTCGTAACGGCATTGCAGAAACACCATCGTTCAAAGAAGTCCAAGCGAAAGGAACCATTCCGAAAATTCCTGTCGTCGACACATTTAAGTACCACTGGCGTGAAGTACTGATTGCTGTAGGAGCTAAAGTTGTCGAGACAGCCCCCTTCTACATCTTCGGGACGTTCGTAGTATCCTACGCAACAAAGAATGTGGGTCAGAAGTGCTCATGGCCGTCATGGTCGCAACAATCATTACAACGATTCTCATACCGTTCATGGGGAAACTATCCGATAAAATCGGGAGGAAACCGCTTTATGTCTTCGGAACCATTGCAATGGGACTGTTTGCATTCCCGTATTTCTGGATGCTGAACGAAGGATCGAACCTCATGATGTTCCTCGCGACCATCATCGGACTCGGCATCATCTGGGCCCCGATCACAGCGGTCCTCGGTACAATGTTCTCAGAGATATTCGCTGCAGAAGTAAGATATACAGGAATCTCACTTGGCTATCAAATTGGAGCTGCTGTAGCTGGAGGCACAGCACCACTTATCGCGGCAACACTGCTGCTGAAATTTAATGACTCGTATGTTCCAGTTGCTCTATACATCATCTTCACCGCTATCGTATCCCTTACTGCAATATGGGCTGTGAACGATCGCAAGAATCAGGACTTGGATATAGACAATGCCACTTCATCCCTGAAGGAATAATAAAGCGACAACTAAAAATATAAAAAACAAAAGGTACCCAGGCGCATAACTTTTGTGATTGTTGTAAACAAACACAAAAGTTACATGCCCAGGGACCTTTTCCTGTCAGAACTCAAATAAAGTAGAAGTAAAAAAGTCCTCAAGCTAGCTGCATGGCTAGAATAACTAATCACTAAAGAAATAGTAGGCTTTATAGATTAGAATTGACCTATTGATAACGCTTCAAAGTTGTCAGACTAGTGTCTGATTTTATAACATTGCCTGTGCATGACGCAAGTCCAGAACAGTTCTGAATAGTGTTCGAGGTGTGCGGTGCACAGGCAAGGCTTTTCATCTGTAAGTTGCTAACAATAGTGCACCTTGTACATTGCCATTCAAACCCGCTAATTTATATCTTGAATTGTACGGAGCACAGGCAAGCCTTTTTATATATTTTCTTTTCTATTCCATTCTTCTTTCCAACCATTCTCTTCTCTTTTTACAAGGAAAGCACCACATCCATCAGGCATCATACCACCTGGTTCTCCCCCTCTACATTCCCATCTTTGATAATCATGTTCATCGACAATTCGAGTCAATTTACTATTACAATATCTACATTGATAAGTATCCATTATCATTTCCTCCTACGCCCTGTAATGAATCTATTATACTATAAATATTCTAAATATAAAATAAGCCCTGCCTAGGTTGTAAACTGTAACCTATAGTGTAGACACTCTAAAAAGAGTCTACCCTATAGGTTTTTTTGTGTAGAATTGTAGATAGAATAGGACGGGATGGGAGAGCTTGAGATGAGTAAAAAGACTTTCACAGAGAATGAGAAAAGACTATTATCCGTAAATCCTTATGTTAAGTCGGTTAGCTTAAAAGCGATTACGTATTCCGATGAATTTAAACAACTCTTTATAAAGGAATCTGAAAAGGCTAAGTTCGCAAGGGAAATATTTGAAGAGTCTGGTTTTGATACCGAGGTAATTGGAATGGAGCAAATTCGTAGTTCAGCAAAACGTTGGAAGAAGACTTACTTAAAAGATTGAGTAATGGGTCTAAGAGATACTAGGCGTGGTAATTCAGGCAGATTACTTCAAAGGGAACGAACATTAGAAGAGAAGTATTCCAGATTGGAAGCTCAAAATAATTTGTTGAAAGCCGAGAATGAACTCCTAAAAAAGATACGATTCGCAGAAAGGGGACAAAAGAAGAAATAACGTTATCAGCTGATCAGAAATTCAACCTGATTCGTTCTGTCATCGTCAAATACAACTTAAATAACATGGTCAGTCACCTATGTGCGGTAGCCGGCGTGTCACGGTCTGGATACTATAACTACTATTCCTCTCAAGCAGTGGAACGGAGGAAACAGAAGGATATGAAGGATGAATCTATTCGCGATATTATCCTTAAAGCATATCGTTTCAAGAGATATAAGAAAGGAGCACGTCAAATCAAAATGACATTGGAGGATCACTTTGAAATCATCTATAATTTAAAGAGAATCGGAAGAATCATGAAAAAGTATGACATCGTCTGTCCCATTCGCAGAGCGAATCCATATAGACGTATGATGAAAGCAACTCAAGAACATAAAGTATTACCAAATCTACTAAATAGGGAGTTCAAACAGGGTATCCCTTATAAGGTGTTACTGACGGATATTACTTACCTGTTTTACGGGAAGGGCAAAAGGGCATATTTATCAACAATCAAAGACGCCTCTACAAACGAAATTTTGGCATACCAAGTGTCAGATCGAATAACACTCGATATCGCTCTAGATACCTTAACCAAACTAAAGAAAAATCGGAAAGTAAAACTGGCTGAAGGAGCGTTCATTCACTCTGATCAGGGAGGGCATTATACGAGCCCTATTTATCAAAAGCTGGTGAAGAAGTATAAATTAGCTCAGTCTATGTCAAGAAGGGGTAACTGTTGGGATAACGCTCCTCAGGAGTCATTCTTCTGGCGCTTTAAGGACGAAGCTTTTATCAAGCCTTGTCAAACTTTAGATGGGTTAAAGAAGGAAGTTAAGAGCTACATGACCTACTACAATCACTTTAGATATCAATGGGATTTAAAAAAGATGCCCCCTGTTCAATACAGAGATCATCTACTTAAAGCTGCCTAGCTTTTTTTTAAATGTCCTTTACATAGGTTACAGTTTATTGGCACAGGCAAGTTCTTTATAGATTATTGTTAGAATTGTGCAGGGGCTTTTTGTGATCGCTGTATACTCTTTATTGTTGAGTAGTAAGATTGTAGCATCAATCTATTGAAAGAATGTTATTTTGAAAGCAAAACCCGGGGAATTGATAGAGGCTGTTTATGTAGGTATAGAAATTGGTATATTAGTTAACACATTTCCAGGTTAAGTAAATTGCTTCACAGGTAGGCTTTCATTTAGAGTCCTCTATGCTATAGAGGGAAGAGTAACATTGTGGGTCTTCAGCCGCTCGCATCGCTTCATTATTAGTAGTTTTAATATCGCCAAATTCTATTTGTCCTTTTATGGAACCGTGAGCATCTTTATAGTCCTGGGCGTAAATAGCGTTGCCTGTGCACGACACAATTCCAGCACAATTCCGAATAGTGTTCGAGTTGTTCAGTGCACAGGTAGTGCTTTATTCAATCCATTTTTGATCTTTATAATAAAATGAACTGATACTTTAGATGAAATCATTGAGCTCTCCGATAAAACCAAATCACCCTGAGTAATTAACTTTTTCCACACAGGACTCTTCTACTTATTACTCGCCACTACCATTCGATAATCGACTTTACGCGTCATTTCATTCGTTTTTTTAGATAGCCCTGCGTTATCTAAATAATTATCTCTTCGCACTTAAATGTGCTGAAAGTAAAGATACTCCTCAAATAAGCAATTCAGGAAACCGTAAAATTGATAGTACACAGTATGTTCCTACTGCTCATTAATATAATCCACTTTAGTTAGGTCGATTGAAGTAGTTTTTCTTTTACTCTTAGATTTATTATGAAAGATTTTACGGATTGGCTTCTCTACATAAAATGTTAATAAAGTAGCAAGTCCAACAGAAATAGTTACCGGGATTACTAAAAACACTTCATTTATCAAGCCGTATTTCTCCATTATATTTATAACAATATATCCAATGTTTTGATGTACTAAATAAAAACTATACGATATCGTCCCCAAAAACACGAGTGGTTTCATATTCAAGAAATTCAACTTGTTGTTAACTAATAAATAAAACAGCATAAAGAAAATAGTGACAAAAAAATTGGAGTTTATATCTATGAAAACATATTCATACATTAAGCACGCTAAAATCATCATATGGTGTTTTACTTGTCCTTTTTGTCTAATTAAATAAAACATTATTCCCGCAATAAATAGGTGACTGTAATTCGAAATTGCTAGATACTCAACGAAAGTTGTTAATCTTTGGTTAGACATGTCACTAATTATCATAATACCACCAGATGTAACTAACCATAAAAGCGAAATGGTAGTTATCTTGTTACTTAGCCCTAGAAAAAGAACTAGCCCCATTATCAAATAAAAAGTTAGTTCGACGGTTAAACTCCAATAAGCACCATCTACATGTGGTATTAATATATGTCCTTGTAGCATCGTTAAGTTGATAATGGCCTCCCCTAACGAAACACCTCTACCTTTTAGATCATAAACTCTCACCGCCATAAAGGTTATTACTACTGCGACTATATATGCAGGATATAATCTTAACGCCCTTCTTTTGGCAAACTCCTTCAGACTATTAATTCTAGTTAAAGTCATAAAAATGACGAAGCCGCTTATTATAAAAAATAGATTAACTCCCAGATAACCGTACTCAAAACCTAAGTAGTTTTGTTTTTTATGTCCGAACAATTCATCGTATCTAGTTGTATAATGGAAAATAACAACTGCCATTGCAGCTACCCCTCTTAAAGCATCAAGTTCCATAAGTCTGTCCTTCTTGATATCATTCCCCATACACTTAAAACCCCTTAACGTTAGTATGAATATATCTTATTAGTCTTAAAGTCCTTAAACATATAATGTATTTGCAACAGAGACTTTAGTTTGTCTAATTTATCATTAATCACTAAAGATGACTCCTATCGTATGCAAGAAAAGTAAGATATGGCTATTATCACGGTACCGCCATTGTCAAGTGAAAGAAAAAGCAAGAAAGCTTAACCTGATTATAATCGTAGCTGTCTTTCTGAGATTATTTAACTCTCCGTTAAAACCAAATCATCCTTAGTAATTTCCTTTTTGTATAGGCTACACTTACTTGGACAATAAACTTAGGGTCTTGTAGAATACAACCAAAGAGATGAGGAGAATCTACATGACTGAAAAAAGAGCGAGACGGACCTATACCAAGGAATTTAAAAACCAAATTGTACAGCTACATGAAAACGGTAAACCACGTACAGATATTCTTCGTGAGTACGATCTAACCTCCACTACTTTTGATAATTGGGTGAGGCGTCACAAAGCGACTGGATCTTTTGAAGAAAAAGATCAGCGTACAGACGAAGAGAATGAATTAATCAAATTACGTAAAGAAAACCAACGTCTCCTAATGGAGAATGATATTTTAAAGCAAGCCGCGCTGATCATGGGAGGAAAGTAGATGTGATTCAAAACAACCGTCACAAATACTCGGTATCAGCAATGTGCGACGTCCTAGGGATCGCAAGAAGCACATTCTATTACACTTCCGTTAAACAACCGGAGGATAGAACCCTGCAAAAAGACATCAAGGGAATTTTTAAACAGAGTCGAAACAATTACGGAACACGTAAAATCAAAAAAGAATTAGAAAAGATCAACCGGACGGTTTCTAGACGGCGTATTGGTCGCGTCATGAAGCAAACGGGGCTTGTATCCAACTACACTGTCGCTCAATATAAACCGTTTAAATCAAAAGTGAATGAGGAACCTGTAAAGAATGTTTTGGCGAGAAACTTTAACGGCCAAGAAGAACTGGCTGTGGTTGTTAGCGATTTAACATACGTAAGAGTCAATGGAAGAGGGAATTATGTCTGCTTATTTGTCGATCTTTTTAATCGGGAAATCATCGGCTACAGCGCTGGGCCCGAAAAGACAGCTAAGCTTGTATACAAGGCTTTGTCTAGCATTGAACGCAGCTTGAATCGCATCCAATTGTTCCATACAGACCGTGGAAGTGAATTTAAAAATCAACTAATTGACGAAGCTTTAGAAGCTTTTGGAATCGGAAGATCACTTAGCATGAAAGGATGCCCATACGACAATGCGGTAGCAGAATCGATGTTCAATGTGGTCAAAATCGAGTTCATTAAGCAAATGACGTTTTCTTCTATCAGCCAGTTAGAGCGTGAACTACAGGATTATGTGAATTGGTTCAATCGGGTTCGGATCCACGGAACGCTAGATTATGTAACGCCTATTGAGTACCGATTGGGGACCTTATAAAAATTGTCCTATTTAGTGTTGACAAGCCATTTTCAACATAGGACTCTTCTGTCTATTGCTCACTACGGCCATTCGATAATCGACTTTATTCATCATTTCTTTCGCCATCTTTTTAGTTAGTCTGGCATTCCCGAAATATGTGTCTCTTCGTGCATAGATGTTTTGGTAGTGCTAATATAGCGTACTCTTTCCTCATCCCTTATTCCGTATACTTTAATATAGAGCTCAGTAATCTCTATCAATTCTTCTGGCGTATAGTCCTCGAAATATAACGTGAGACCGAACCGTCGACGTAGCCTGGCGTTACTGTCTTAGGAAGCGATTATTTTTTTTCGTAACATGCTGCAGTCAACAGGAACTCGCCTTGACGATTGGACATTTTTTCAGTAGTCATTATACCACTTTTTCCCAAAAGTCATTCTTTCCCCACTAGCGATTATGTACGTTTCCTCGATAAAGAGCGCGCTACCCATCGCTTGTTTAAACTACTGGGATATCAGCTTCTCGGTTTCACCAATATAACTACTAAATCGCTTCGATCCACTTCAATCAAGTCATACCATTCTAACAATTTAAGAGCTTGATAGATATCCGCAATCACGCGACCGACCTCTGTTAAACCTGTCACTGCTTTAACAATCAACAGTGTATGGTTCATCAACTTTTCAGTAGAATGGTTTTCTCTTCTGTAATACCTTATCAGTTCAATCATTTTCAGCCTTCACTGTACTACGACCAATAGAGTGATCGAGTTCTGCCCGTTTATGAGCAGCAGTTCCTCATCAATCGGTTTTATATATATATCCACTTCACGCCCTTGTACCGCTTGCACAACGTCTTCTTCTCCAAAAGACGTCAATAACTTTTCAGTCCATTTCTCTCTCGGGAGTTTCGCAATTCGCATCGACTGAGCGAGTCCTATCTGATCGTACATCATGTAAGAAAAAAAGCCCGGGGTATTCCCCATGCCTTCGACAAATAAAATGAAAAGTGAGGACTTTTAGTACTGCGTTTTTAGGGCTATTTAAACCGATATTTAAAACCAATACAGTAGAGAAAACATAGAAAGGATGGTGAGAATCATGAAATACAGTCAGCTAACTAAATATAAACTACAAAAAAATCGGGGGTTCTCCTAGGTTAGAGGTGAAGTGCAAATTTTTTCACCTCAATACTTGATTTTAAAATTTAATTATACATTTTAAAGCTTTTTAATATCGATTGTTTTCTGGGTTCTTGACCAAACGACTCCAATAACTTCCCGTTCCCCCCCCAACATATGATTAAATGACTGTTAAGTCATCGTTTTAGCTCCTCTTTAAGAAGGGTAGGATTTGTAAGTTCTAAAAACGGTAATTTCTATACCCTAAAAACAATTGCCTTATGCGTTTTTTCCTATCTATTTAACATAACAGGCAGAGGTTTTAAAAACTGCGATCTGCTTCTATCAGGTCACTTTTTCGGTTCACTAAAAACTTTCAATGATTTTTCTTTTACAATTTCTTCACTAAAATTGTTCTTAACAATATTTAAACCTTGCTTACCAAATCGAACTCTTTCATCTCGATTTTTAATTAATTTAGATATTTTTCGAGAAAAAATTTCATTTTCACCATAGTTAATTAAATATCCATTGACATTATCTTGAATTAAAGAACTAACACCACCTACGTCAAATCCAATAACGGGCTTTGATAATGCCATTGCTTCAAGGAGAACTCTTGGTAAGCCTTCACTTTTGGAAGTCAACACTACTATATCGCTTTGTTTAATGCAGGGTGTAACATTATTTTTCCAACCATTAAATACAAACTTACCATCTAAATTATTCATCTCTATTAAATTCTTAATCTCACTTTTATACCATATAAAGTCATCGCTTGGGATATCTCCATAAATGTTGATAACATAATTGTCACAATCAATTTTTTTCGCAATTTCCACAAGATTTTCTAAGCCTTTTATTGGAATAATCGAACCTATAAAAGCTATATTTATGTTTTTGTTTTGCAATTTTATATTATGATAAAAATCTTCTTCAAGTTTTATAAAATTCGGTATAACTTCAGTCTTTCTTCTTAAAAACATAGGAAAATTTGTAATTAGTTTTTCAGAAAGGGAAACTATATTGGTTGAAAAAAGAAATCTAGGAACGTCATAATAAGATGGCTCTCCTCTAACATATGATACTATTTTACACCTACTCACAAAGGCAGGAATACCAACAAAGAAGAAATCTCTACTTTCATTTAGAAGGACAACGTTTATCTTCTCTTTTTTTATATACTTATAATTTTTCATCATCGTTTTAAAACCGAATAGAAAAATAAATAATGTGCTTTTCATTTTTCTTATTGCGTAGTTTTTAACACCATTATTTTTTTGAATACTTATATGCTCCAAATTAAATGTATACTCTATATCTTCATAATCTAACTGGTCACTAAACCATCCTTTACTTCCTACAACAATACCAAAGCTTAAATCGTCTTTCAATAACTTTACTAAGTTAAATAAGCTTTTCTTTGACCCCCCGCTAGTTGGACGACCTTGATATATCATTACCTTTATCATAAATACGAATCCCTTCTTTCTTAAAAACAAAGTAATTAGTCCCAATTAAAGATATACAAAGCCACAGCATAACGTTATTGAAAGCACTTAAAGATATAGAATGTACTAGCATTTCAATCAAAGCACCAAATAATGCAGTGGAAATTAAGAAATATTCATTATATATCGTTTTTAAACATACAAATAATAAGAAATAGATACTACTCACAAAAATGAATATAAGAACCAATAGGCCCAATAATCCGTTCTCACTTAAAGTTTGTAAATATAAATTATGAGGAATAGTGTTAAGGCTAGTAACTTCTCTAAAAGAATCCATTCCATATCCCAAAAAAGGCTTCTCATTAAACATTCTTAATGTATACTCCCAAAAATCTAATCTAGTATTGGATTCTCCATTATCTTGGAAAATAGATTTACTTATTTCTCTAATATTAAAAATTATCAATGCTATTGGTAAAGCTAAAGTCACTAGTAATATTGAAAACATTTTCTTTTTAACTATAACTACTAGAAATATTACAAGAGTAGCTATTATTAAAGACAAAGTAGCACCCTTGGATCCTGATGCAATAATAGCCAATAGTAAAATAAAGTGGTTTATTAAAATGATTTTAAAACTATAAGGAATTATTCGGATACCCTTATATAATATTAAAATTGATAGCGATAATGAATGACCGAAATGCAAGAAAAACCCATATAAATTAGGGTTAGAAAAAAAAGCAGTCGATCTAATATCAGTTTGCAGTATAAATGGATATCCAAAGAAACCTCCTAAATTAATTCCTAGTAATTCATAGGAAATGACTTGAATAATTCCTAACAAGGCAACTAATATTGACATTATATATATAGTTTTAATAACTAAGAAGAAAAAGCATTCTGTTTTAATAATGTTGAAGGTTATAAAAACTAATATAAAAATATTTATTATAGAAATACTAGCCCTAAAGCTAGTATTAATATCTGGTGCATTTGTCAAAGATACTATGCTTAATAAGAACAACAAAAGTATTAATAATAAAGTAATTAATTGATCTCTCATAAAAGACAAATCAAATTTGATCAATAAAACAAAGTAATATCCTAACAATATCAATAAAATTACATCTTTAACAGATAGACCTGCAAATGATATAGTATAAAAAGGCAAAGAATAAATAAGTATTATGTATAATTTTTGAGTGTTATTTAATTTTTCATTAGTAACCATTTGTATCACTTCTCTGCTTAATGGCCTTGGCTGGCGCCCCAACGGCAACCATGCTATTTTCTATATCCTTTAAAACTACACTGTTAGCACCTATGATAACATGATCACCAACTATTACTGGTCCCAATATTCTAGCTCCTGCACTTACACTAGTATTATTACCAATTTGAGGTTGAGAATAGTTAATACCTTGTTCAAATCTTTTCTTCCCAAAGTTACCTCCAATAGTCACTCCTTGATTAGTGGTGAAATTTTCTCCTATATTGACTCCTCCTCCAATTACAACTCCAATCGAGTGATTAATCCGTAATCCCATGCCTATCTTAGCTGTATAACTTATCTCAGCTGAGAATAGTACCTTATTAAGGTTCATTACTACCTTAGGGAGTAATGGCACCCCCCATAAGTACAATTGGTGAGCTAGTCTATATAAAACCACAGTACAAAAATTGGTATCAAAAAGTAACCTTCTCACAAATGAAAATAAACTTGGCTCTTGATACCTTGCTAAATCAGTCTTTATTGTTTTAATAAATAGAAACATGTTTTCACCCTATATCGTTTTCCATATTTTCTTTATATGCCTATTTAATGGTACATAAAGAATAAGAATTGAAATCAGCCCGCCAAGTAAGAAAGTAATTATAGTCGAATTTAAATATATGAAAAAGAATTGATGCATGAAATATAAAACTGCAAAGTAAAATGAAGAATATAATATTACAGGTGTAAATTCCATTAAGAATGTTTGTAACTTAACGTCTAAAATTTTGTTTGTCAATCGAGTAATCAATACAAAGTTGACAATAATAGCAACAGTAACTCCAATTATTACTCCATTAAATCCAAAAAATGCTCCCACTAAAGAACTTATAATTACTGAAATAGCATAAACTAATTGTACTACAATTCTTTTATATACATAGCCTATTGATATAGAGATTGTCTCACCTATTTTATAAGCAGTTCGGAAAAACATTGAAAAAGTGAATATTTTTAATGGAACAATAGCACTTTCCCAATTCGATCCTAATAATAAATAAATTATTTCTTCAGCAAAGACAAATATATATATACTTAAGAAAATCAGTATAAATCCTGATAGTCTTAAAAATAGAAGATATATCATTCTTGTTTGTATCTTATCATCTTGTATCCTAGAGAGGGAAGAGAAGAGTAATTTATCAAAAAGCATTCCAGTGATTTTTGCAGGTAAAGATATCAACTGATAAATTCTGCTATAAATCCCCAATGTTTCTGTACCTAGAATCTTTCCCACAATTATATTATCAGAGTGAATTGAAAAGAAAGAAATTAGTCTATTTAAATTAAAACCTATTCCTAATTTTATTATCTCACTTTTAAAATCGACTTTCATACTTGCTCTCAAGGAGGTAGGTTTTAGACACAATAACATCAAAAATCTCAATAGGTGATAAAGTAAGTTCGCATAAATTAGTGCATAATAACTTCTCAGTAGAAAAGCTAGTATTAAACCTATCAAGCCATACCCCAAAGTGTAAGAACAAAGTTCTACTATGGAAGTTGCTTTAAATTTTAGTTCTCGCTGCAACAAAGCCTCAGGTATAGAGGCTAATGACTGCAAAATAACAGTAAAAGTGATAAGATGAATTATTTTTCCCAAGTCACTCTCATCAAAAAAGGAAGATAATGGGGAAGCTAGTAAACTTAATAGGATAACTATTGTTACTGCTGCAATAAGTATTACCGTTGTACTTTCCTTTATTTCATTCTCAGTTAACTGTTTCTTTTGAATAATTGCTTGTGGAAGACCAAATTGAGATAAAATGCTAAATAAACTAACAATAAGCAAACTTATTGTAACTATTCCAAAATCATTAGGAGATAATAGTCTAGAAAAAGTTATTAGTAATACAATTTGCAAGATATTTTGATATACTGTACTTGCTAATACCCAAATGCCTCCACTAAGAAATTTACTTCTAATAGTATTTGCTGACATAGGAGAACCTACTATCTGACAAATGATTGCCTTGTAATTTTAATTGTCTACATACAAATTTCGGACTTAAAAATTATGCATCTATTTTACTTTCAAAATACCAAAAAGTATTGAATTACACTAGCCAATTCCTATAGATTTGTCTTATACCAATCAATTGCTACGGAGATTCCTTTTTCAAAATTCCATTCAGGATCATATCCAAGATACTCTTTTGCTTTACTAATATCCGCATTACTATGCTTGATATCACCCATACGATCAGTCCCAAAAACCGGTTGAATATCTTTCCCTAACTCATTTAACAAATGTGTATAGATATTAATCAAAAACTCTCTGCCACCATAAGCAATATTATATGCCTGCCCCGCAGCTTCATGAGATGCATCACATGCTTTTAAATTAGCCTCAATAACATTTTCAATATAAGTAAAATCCCTACTCTGCTTTCCATCACCATTTATAATAGGTGCTTCATCGTTCATTAACTGTTTAATAAACTTTGGGATAACAGCCGCATATGCGCCGTCAGGATTCTGTCTTCTTCCAAAGACATTAAAATAACGCATTCCATAAGTATCAAGTCCGTACATTCTTGTATAAAGCTTACCATATTCTTCATCAACTTTTTTAGTAAGAGAATAAGGTGATAATACATTCCCCTCTCTTCCTTCCTTTTTAGGAAGATTAGGTTCATCACCATAAACAGACGAACTAGAAGCATAAACAAACTTCTTTATCCCATTTTGTCTAGCTGCCTCCATCATATTTAAAGTACCTTTTATGTTTACTTCCTCATAAAATAAAGGCATCTCAATACTTCTCGGAACACTGCCCCATGCAGCTTGATGCAAAACAAAGTCGATTCCTTCACATGCTTTCATACACATATCAAAATCACGAATATCTCCTTCGAAAAACTCGTAATAAGGATTGTTCAAAAATTCTTCTACATTTGCTTTTTTACCAGTTGAAAAGTTATCCAGTCCTCGAACCTCATAACCTAATTCCAATATAGCTTCTACCAAGTTAGATCCAATAAACCCTGCTGACCCAGTAACTAAAAACTTACTTCCTTCAGGAAACTTTATACCTGAATATCCCATTTTATAACCTCCAATATACAAATCCCGTATCTTCTGCTTCTTCTCTATTAAACAATCCTTTAAGGTCCATTAGTACACAATCCTTGCTATCAATAGTTATATCAAACTCAGATGTTGCAGCTACTTCCTTCATAACTTCTGAATTCACATATCCAGTTACACCAAACATCATTTTCACATCTACTAATTGAATACCTTTAAATTCATCGTGCGGAACTGCAAATATAACCGCATCCATCTCTTTTATATCTTCTACTTCACAAAGATTAATTCCATATTCACGCCATAAATCTTCTTTGTCAGCTTGGGGATCTACTACTTTAACTTCTACTCCGTACTCTTCCAATTCTTTAATAACATCAATTACCTTTGTATTTCGAACATCAGGACAATTCTCTTTAAACGTAACACCAAATATAGCAACTTTTGCACCATTTATTTGCTTATTAGCCTTTATCATTTTCTTAACTGTACTTTCTGCAACATATTTACCCATGTCATCATTTATTTTTCTTCCTGAAAGGATAATTTGAGAATGGTAACCCAGTTGTTCAGCCTTGTATGTGAGGTAGTATGGATCCACGCCTATACAATGTCCACCAACTAATCCCGGTGAAAAGTTTAGGAAGTTCCACTTTGTTCCTGCAGCCTCAAGTACAGCCTTTGTATCGATATCCATTTTATCAAAAATAATAGACAGCTCATTCATAAATGCAATATTAATATCACGTTGTGAATTCTCTATAACCTTGGCTGCTTCTGCTACTTTAATACTTTGTGCTTTATATACACCAGCTTCAACAACTAATTCATATACTTTGGATATTTCATCCAAAGACTTCTTATCTTGTCCTGCTACAACTTTTATTATAGTTTCAAGTCTATGTACTTTGTCGCCAGGATTAATTCTTTCAGGTGAATAACCAACTTTAAAGTCTACACCGCATTTCAATCCCGATTCACTTTCTAAAATCGGAACGCATATTTCTTCAGTTACACCTGGATACACTGTAGATTCAAAAACAACTATTGAACCTTTAGTTAAATTTCTTCCTAAAGTACGACTAGCTGATTGAACAGGTGTTAAATCAGGTGTATGGTCATTGTTTACCGGTGTAGGAACTGCAACAATATGAAACTTCGCTTCTTTTATTTTAGTTTCGTCAGAAGTGAATTCAATAGTTGTATTTTTAATCACTTCATTTCCTACCTCTTTTGTAGGATCAATGCCATTTTGATAAAGTTCAATTTTGGAATCACTAACATCAAAGCCAATCACGTTAACCTTTCTAGCGAAAGCAACAGCTATCGGCATTCCCACATACCCTAGTCCTATCAAAGAAATCTTCTCTTCTTTGTTAACTATCTTTTCATATAGGCTCATAAGAATTCCCCTTTTTATCATCATAGATTTCTTGTAGGTAAGCATTAATTACTAAATTCCTATCAAATTCGCTTTCCATTTTTTTTCGTCCCGCTATGCTCATTGCTTTCCTTTCTTCATTTGTTAAACTTAGAAACTTTTCAATAGCATTCACAAGGCTATCGACATCTTTCGCCTCAAATCCAATTCCTGTTTTACCCTCTTCAAATGTCTCTATACAGCCTGGTACTCTAGAGGCTAGTACTGGTCTACCCGAGGCTGCAGATTCCAGCAAAACATTTGCCAAGCCTTCATGGTAAGAAGGGAGTATTGTAGCATTTGAGTTTTTTATAAATTCATTCACATTATCTTGTTGACCGTAATATTTTAAAATACCTTGTTTTTCTAGTTCACTTATCTTTTCATTGTAATCTTCTTCAATTCCTCCAATAATATCGAATTCAACATTGGAATATTTGCATTTTACAATCTCTGCAGCTTTCATTAACTCTTCTATACCTTTAGCTTTCATAATTCGACCAATAAAGAGAAATCGAATGTCTTCGTCACTATTCGGATAGACTTCATATTTGTGTTTTTCTAAATTTACGCCTGATCCTGGTACTAACTTTGTTTCGCCATTACTGATTCTATGTTCTTTAAAGAATTTCTGGTTGGTTTGATTTTGAAAAAACACGCGTGTTGCTTTCTTTAATGCGAGTTTATATAGTTTTAGTGTGATTTTCTGTATAAGTCCTTTGTTTTCAACAGAGGTACCTAGACCTGTTATAGTAGTCAGATAAGGAGTATTTTTTAATGAGCATGCTAAGCCTCCATAAATATTAGGCTTTATGGTGTAAGTTAAAACCACGTCTGGCTTAATTTGTTTTACTATTTTTATGTACTGAACTAATAACTTTAAATCCTTTAGTGGATTTGTTCCTCTTCTTTCTAAATGGGTATCTATAAAGTGACAACCTAGTTTCTCTAACTTTGGAATATATTCATCGTTCGGCAAGGAGAGGTATACTTCATTCCCCTGCTGAATTAGTTGCTCTAATAACTCTTTTCTAAAGTTGTACAATCCCATCCCGAAATTTGCTAAGACAAGTATTTTCACGTCTTCATACACTCCTAACTGGAACCCCTACATAAACTCCAGGTTCAGTGATATTTCGAATCACAACCGAACCGGCACCTATTGTACATCCACTAGGAATAATCACATTATTACTAACGACACTTCCTATTCCTAACCACGATCCTTTTCCAACACTTACTGTACCCGCCAAATGAGCTCCTGGTGATATATGAACAAAATCTTTTATTGAATTATCATGATCAATCGTAGATCCTGTATTCACAATGCACCCTTTGCCTATCGTAGTACAACAATTAATAACTGCTCCAGCCATGACAACAGTACCAGAACCCATTAAGACTTGTTCCCCAATCACTACACTAGGATGAATTAAAACAGGTATGCTGGCACCTACAGTTTCCAGCGCTTCATAAACCTTTTCTCTTATAGCATTATCACCAATACCAACAAATATCTCATACTCATGTATATATTTATTAATATCAGCCGAAGTTCCAATAACCTCTATCCCCATAGATAATTCAATTGCTTCATCATCATCTAAAAAAGCAATACTCTCCCATTTATTCATCCTCAATGCAATATCTGCAACGACTTTACCATGCCCACTTGCACCTATTATAAGAAGATTCTTTTTCATTATTGTCTTCTATCCTTTGCAGTTCCTTTAAAAGCTTCCATAGTAGCAGCCGTCTCCGAATTAATCCCCTCTTTAACAAATACCTTTTTAAGAGTTAAAAAGATGATCCGCCAGTCTTTCATAAATCCTACATTATCTACATACTCAACATCCAGATCAAACTTATCTTCCCAACTAATCGCATTCCTACCGCTAACTTGAGCTAATCCCGATAACCCAGGTCTAACCTCATGCCGCCGTTTCTGATGCTCGCTATATAATGGAAGATACTGAACCAATAATGGTCTTGGCCCAACAATCGACATGTTCCCCTGAAGGATATTAAACAACTCCGGCAGCTCATCTAAAGAAGTAGACCGTAACAACTTTCCAAACTTCGCCAAACGAACACTATCCGGAAGCAACTCACCTTGCGCATCTCTACCATCCGTCATCGTCCTAAACTTATACATCATAAAAATCTCTTCATTCAAACCAGGTCGTTGCTGTTTAAATAACACCGGGCTACCTAACTTCATCCTAACAAGTACAGCTACAATTAAGAGGACCGGACTTAGAACAATAATAGCTATCAAAGACAATACAAAATCCATCGGTCTTTTTACAAATCTTCTATAAAAACCACCTTTAGCATTCTGCATTATTTTATCCATAACCCTTTAATAATTTTAACTATTCTATTCAGGTCTCCATCAGTCATTTTCGTATCAGACGGCAAACAAACCCCATCCTCAAACAACCTCTCCGAAACACCATCACCCACAAAATCATATTCCTCAAAAAACGGCTGCAAATGCATAGGCTTCCAAACAGGTCGTGACTCAATATTATCCCTCTCGAGAGCCTCCATCACATCAATTGGTTGTACATTCCCACTTAACGTTATACAGCTCAGCCAACAATTCGGTTCATCCCACTCATTACTTGGCATAAACCCAACACCCTCAAGCCCACCAAGCTCTCTCTTATAAAACTCATAAATATACCTCTTCTTTTCAACTCTCTGATCTAATACTTTAAGCTGCCCTCTACCAATCCCAGCAACCACATTACTCATCCGATAGTTAAACCCTAATTCACTATGCTGATAATGCCTCGCTTGATCTCTAGATTGAGTAGCCCAAAACTTCGCCTTAGCAATTCTTTCTTCATTATTAGAAACAAGCATCCCGCCGCCAGAAGTAGTAATGATTTTATTCCCATTAAAAGAGAAGATCCCATAATCCCCAAAAGTCCCTGTAAGCTGTCCTTTATAGTAAGTACCTAAGGACTCTGCAGCATCCTCTATAACCACCACATCATGCTTCTTACAAATTTCCATAATCTTGTCCATATCTGCAGATAAACCATACAGATGAACAACCAGCACTGCCTTAACTTCCGGATACTTTTCAAAAGCTTCTTCTAAAGCTTTCGGACTCATATTCCATGTCTCAACATCGCTATCTATAAAAACTGGTATCGAATTTTGATAAATGATTGGATTTGCAGTAGCCGAGAACGTAAGAGTTGGACAAAAAACAATATCCCCTTCACCTACTCCAGCCCCTTTTAGCGCTAAGTGAATGGCAGCAGTTCCTGATGATAGAGCTGCAGCTGCTTTCACGTTCACCCGTTCAGCAAGCTCTTTTTCAAACTCTGTAATATTCTCTCCTAATGGGGCAATCCAGTTCTTATCAAATGCTTCTTGTATGTATTTCATTTCATATCCTTCTTCACTCATATGAGGAGAGGCTAGAAAAATTTTCTCATTCATTCTAAAGACGTCCTTTCCAGAACTATGAACTAATTTACCTTATAAAAAAGAGGTGCAACATCTCAATACCTAAAGCTTTTAACAGATTTTGCAATAGGTCGATAGAGTTGATCGAACACTTCTATCGGTTAATCGAGTGATGTACCTCCTTTCAAAGATTTAGTTTATTAATATTGTATGCTATTAAGCCATCGTCAACTTCTCAGCATCCAACTCCACTAACTTCCGATTCGCCAATCCAATCAATGTCTCTTTCATCTCTTGTATAGCCATCTCAGGAAGCTTATCCAACACATACTGCAACTCCAGTGCCGTAATCGGAGTCGCCTTCCCAATATAAATCTTAGGAAACACATACTCACTCTGCCGTTCATTCGGATTCATAAGCTCTTCATAGAGCTTCTCTCCCGGTCGGATACCAGAATACTTGATTTCAATTTCACCATCTTGATACCCTGATAGTCTGATCAAGTTCTTCGCTAAATCCACAATCTTAACCGGTTCTCCCATATCGAGGACGAATACTTCCCCTCCACGCGCCAGTGTCCCTGCTTGAATCACTAATCGTGATGCCTCAGGAATTGTCATGAAGTACCGAGTCATTTTAGGATCTGTTACCGTCACGGGACCACCTTGTTTAATCTGATGTTTGAATAACGGGATAACGCTTCCTCTAGAGCCAAGCACATTCCCGAAGCGCACCGCAGCGAACTTCGTTTGGCTATTGCGTGCCAAGTTCTGAATGATCATTTCAGCAAAGCGCTTCGTTGCCCCCATCACGTTTGGCGGATTAACGGCTTTGTCTGTCGATACTAAGACGAAATGTGGAACGCCATATGTATCTGCTGCTTCTGCTACATTTTTTGTTCCGAAGATGTTATTTTTGACCGCTTCTCTTGGATTCGCTTCCATAAGAGGCACGTGTTTGTGTGCCGCCGCATGGTAGATGACATGGGGTGCATGCTCTTCAACGATATCGAAGATGCGTTTACGGTCTTGTACATCGGCAATCACTGCAACTAGTTCAATCGATCCTGCAACTTTTTCTTTCAGCTCACGTTCTATCAAGTAGATGGAGTTCTCACCGTGTCCTACGAGAACAAGTTTACTTGGATTGAACTTACTCACTTGCCGGCAAATTTCCGATCCGATGGAGCCGCCAGCTCCTGTGATCATAATTGTTTTGCCAGTGAGTTTGCTTTCGATCGCTTCCATATCGAGTTTCACTTCATCACGACCGAGCAAGTCTTCGATTTTCACATCTTGCATATCCGATACAGATACTTTCCCAGTCATTAAATCTTCAATCCTTGGAATAGTTTGTGTTTTGACGCCAGTCTTGACACATCGCTGAATGAGTTTCGTCATTTCAGACTTAGGCATAGAAGGAATCGCGATCACAATCTTATCAATCTCATTGTCGCGGACATAGTCTTCGATGTTTTTCGTGCCTCCGATAATCGACACGCCGTGAATTTCAAGACCTTGCTTCCGTCGATCGTCATCCAGAAACGCGACAGGTTTCATACCCGAGTCCGGATTGTTCGCCATTTGACGAACGACTATCGTACCGGCTTGTCCTGCTCCGATAATGAGTGTTTGTCTCATGGACTCTGAATTATTCTTAATCATGCTATCCCGTACAACACGCCAAGAAAGTCTCGACCCACCGATTAACAACAAGTGTAGCATCCATGTGAGGAACAAAGCTCTCATGTTTATGTGCTGGGTCATCACCAGTTGCACACCCATCACGACAAAAATTGATAGTGTAATAGCTTTAAAGATTGCCTCCAATTCCCCAATTGACGCATACGACCATACTTTCCGATACAGTCCATAACGCCATGCAAAAAAGTGATGTGCAATTGCGATGGATATGGCACTTGCGATCACCACTTCTTTTGTGAACACGTGAAAATCCGGTTTTAATATGAAATATCCAAAGAAAATGGATGATAGTACAATAATTGTGTCTAGCGCGAACAGCATCGTCATTCTTCTCTTCATGGTCACACGCTGCCACTCTCCTTCGAGTTGTGGTAAAAAAATTTGATTCCTTCCTAATTTTAGCACGCAGCTCCAGGGATATCCATGGAAAGTCCAACCTTTCGACAAAATGCCTACACAATTACCTCATATTTTCTTCACAATCCATGTAGTTCCACCTACTTTTGACAAGCTTTCTACATAAGCTAATTCCAACCAAAAAGTGAATTTTCTAGATTCCAGAGCATTAGGTAGCATCCCATCAGAAGAACCACCATTTTTTCTGTTTTACTAGGCCTTCCGTATCAAGAATAGTCAATCTTTCATTTTTCAGCAGTCGATCGTTGTTCTCTAATACTAAGTCCGCGTACTCCCCTAGCCTCTTCTTTTCCAATACCTCAAGCCCTTTTTCGAATAGTGGTGGACGGACCGTCGTATTATGAGCGTCTGACCCATATAGATGAATCAGGTTCGCTTCAATTAGCTGGAGCGATAGTTTTTGAATGTTTTTTCCGAATGTTCCCGCCACACTTCCGGCAGTAATTTGTGCAAGTGCTCCTGCACGTACAAGCCGTTCTAAACGTTCCGGTTTTTCTGCAATCCCTCGATTTCGTTCAGGATGCGCAATTACCGGTGTGACTCCTTCTGACAGTAGCTGACTAATTATAGTTGTTGTATAAGCAGGAACAGTCCCAGACGGAAGCTCTAACAATAAGTATTGAGAATCCGCCATCGTCAACACAGTTTTCTCTTTGAGCTTTCCCACCAGATCTTCGACAAGCCTTATTTCATGTCCACTATGCAATGTGATTCCAATACTTGAACTTTCAATAATGTCATTCAATAAACGAACTTGGCTTCGCACCTCATCCACCGCCACATGATATTGAGGATGCAACGCATGAGAAGTTGAAATAATATCCGTAACCCCTTCACCATGCGCAATCTCAAGAATCCGCATCGTCTCCTCAATCGTTTTCGGCCCATCATCCACACCAAACAAAATGTGCATATGTATGTCAATCATCTGGATATTCCTCCTTCGTTATTGAATAGTTGACGGTGTCGATCTGCGTTGCAGGCGGACGCTTTCCGCGGGCTTGATCTCAGCCTCCTCGTTCGCTTCGCTCCCTGCGGGGTCTTCGATCTTCGCTTATTCCGCAGGAGTCGCCGCCTTCCACTTCGATCAACGGATATCGTATAACGTGGTAACTGACACTCAATAATATACTTTAGAAATAGTTGAAAAGAAGAAAAGAAGAAAAAAGAGCAAGAAGGCACTTGGCCTTCTTACTCTGCGGTGCCGTAGTATTGGTAGTAATAATGATCTTTCGCGAGTGTGTAGTTATTCATCAACACACCGAGGATGCGTGCGTTGGCAGACAGTAACGTCTCTTTCGCTTTCACAGCACTATCCTTCTCAGTAGATCCAGTATTGACCACCAAAATCGTGCCGTCGCATTCATTAGACAGAATCTGTGCATCTGCGACAGACAACAATGGAGGTGCGTCGAAAACAAGTAAGTCGAAGTCTTGCTTTAATTGCTCAATGAGTGCCTTCATCGCTTTCGAGCCAATCAGTTCGGCGGGATTCGGTGGAATCGGACCGCACGGCATCACTTGTAAGTTTACGATTCCGCTGTCATGAATCACATCCGCCACCACCGACTGCCTCGTGAGCACGGATGACAGACCTGTCCCATTGTTCAAATGGAACGTATGGTGCATCGTCGGTTTCCGCATATCCGCGTCAATCAGTAACACTTTTCTTCCTTCTTGGGCAAAGACGACGGCGATATTGGCAGCACTCGTAGACTTCCCTTCACTCGGTGAAGAAGATGTCAGCAAAATACTTTGCAATTCACTGTCAGCTGTGGAGAAGTGAATATTCGTACGGATTGTTCGATATTGCTCTGAAATAATCGATTTTGTATTATCAACTGTAATGAGTTTACGAGCCGCTGATTGCAATGGCTTTTTCTTTTTCTTAAACATTTAAGTCACCTCTTCTTCCTTCGCTGTCTCGAAGCAGGTGTCGGCAATTCCTTTTCAGAAATCGGACTGACGAGCCCGAGTATCGGAAGTCCGAGCAATTCTTCTGCGTCTGTTTCATTTTTAATGGTCGTATCCAAGTACTCCAGTAAAAATGCAATTCCTACACCGATCATGAGACCGACAACAGCACCGATCGCCATATTTAGTTTCGGATTAGGCTTCAACGGTTTCGGGTTCTCCGACAGTTCCGCTGGTGATAAGATATTGACGTTGTCCACTTTCATTAGCTTCTGAATTTCCTCTTGGAACACTTCTCCTGTCGTATTCGCAATGTCCACGGCTTTATACGGCTCGGTGTCTGTGACGCTGATGTTGATCACTTGCGAGTTTTGGGCACTGTCTACAGTAATCTGTTCAGTAAGCTGTGAAGGCGTTGTGTCCATATCGAGTTTTTCGATGACAATGGACAAAATGGCAGGACTTTTAATAATGACGTTATATGTATTGATGAGCTGCAAGTCCGTCTGTATGTCTTGAGAATTGAAGGGTTGCTGCTCTACCTTATCTTGGTTGACAAGGATTTGTGTAGAAGATTGATAGATAGGCGTCAACACTAAATAGCTGACGACACCTGCAACGGTAATCGCAAGAATGGCGATTGCAACAATCATGATCAGCCGTTTCTTCAATACGTTCAGTAACTCTTGTAAACTGATAGTCTCTTCCATGAAGTCCTAGGTTCCCCTTTTCGAATTGAATGTCAAATCTTGCAACAGTATAGCATATTGTGAAAAAATTTGGTACATTGTTTCCTGAAAATCATGCTATAGTAAGTCTATTCTACTAATCATTTGAAAGGAGCCCTTATGAAAAAAGGCGTTGGCGTTTTACTCCTATTATCAATACTATGTGCGACCGGTCTGTTCTATAGTGCATCCGTCTGGAAAAACAAAGTGCACGAGGCGGCAGAATCCAAGTCGAGTACCACTATCGTGAAAGAAACCGATAACGACAATTCTACTGAAGATCCTTCCACACCTTCACAAGAGGTTCAAAAGGAAGTTCCGAAAATCGATGCTTTGAGCGCAACGTTGGATGCTCGCGTAAAAGAACAGTTCACAAAGAAATTTTCAGCCGGTGAACACGTAAATGTTCTCGTAATCGGATCTGACTCCATCGGTCCAGTCGCCGAGCGATTCGCAACCACTCTTTCGGAAGCATTCGGCAATTTTGTGACTGTCGATGCGGTGACAGCTGATCTCACTTCCAGCGAGTTTATAAAACAAGGGTTGCCCAACATCGACTGGTCACCAGGATATGACATCGTCTTGTATGAACCTTTCACATTGAACAACAATGGCGAAGTCGTAATCGAGCAAGAACAACGTGATTTGTTAACGGTGCAAGCGAGTGCCAAGCAAGGGAATGAACAGGTTGCATTCATCGTCACACCACCGCAGCCGATTTATGAAGCGAATTATTACCAGACTCAAATCCAGTCGCTTGAGAAATTCACGAAGTCGAAAAACTTGCTGTATATCAACCATTGGTCTGATTGGCCATCCACCTCTTCACCGGAGTTATTGGATTATGTAGACAAGGAACGGCAACTTTCTACACGTGGTGTCAAAGTCTGGTCAGATGCCATCATTCATACATTCTTGCAGTAACCCGTTTTTTATGTTCGGGAAAGATTCTGCAAATTAGCTACACAACTGTAATTAAATTGTGTTATAGTTTGAAAGAATGAAGGATTTACCAATGATAGGCACTACTACTTAACTTTTGGAGGGATTTCATGAAGAAACGTACAACCGCACGTAATACGTACATGGCTGTTTTGTCAGCTGCAGTGGCATCAAGTGCAATCGTAGCAGCAGTACCTGCTCAAACAGCAGATGCAGCAACAGTCAGCTTCAAAGATGTAAGCTCAAAAACTCCACACGCAAGTGCAATTCATGCACTCGCTGAACGAGGTGTTGTAACTGGATTCACTGACGGTACTTTCCGTCCATTGACTGAGCTGAAGCGTGGAGAAGCAGCACAAATGCTCGCTAAGTCACTTAAACTGGATACGAAAAATGTTAAAAACCCTGGATTCACGGATGTGAAGTCTGGCAAGTGGTACTACGGTGCAGTCGCTGCACTTAAGGCTGAAGGAGTAATCGATGGATTCTCTGATGGCTCTTTCCGTCCAGACCAAGGTTTGACTCGTGCTGAAATCTCAAAGTTCCTCGTGAGTGCTTATGGGCTTAATGATTTACACGCTACTGATAACCCATTTGTCGATGTTAAAGCAAGCAAATGGTATGCGAAGTATGTATTGCCACTTTTTGCAACCGGCATTACGACAGGTAAATCTTCATCCGTATACGCTCCTGACAAAGGGGTTGGCCGCGGAGAGTTCTCTACGTTCATCATTCGCGCAGAGCAGTACGTAGCAAAAGCGGATAATGCGACAGAGCAGATGCGTAAAGATATCCTTGCAATCGTTGAAAAGAACGAAGATTTCAAAGATGCAAACGGAAATATCGTAGCAACATCGAAGTTCGATAAAGCTTCAAACTTGTTAACACTTACTGCAAACTCACCGGATGCAGTGGATGCGTTGAAGGGAACAGGGATCTTCTCTGACAAACTTCCAAGTATCGGTGTAACGGGTATTAAAATCGGTAACAACGCACCTGTAAACGTCATAAAAGATCATGCAGCTGCAAAGAAAGCGATCGAAAAGCAACTTACCGACTTAATGGACACATCGACTGTCTCAGAAGGTCAAATGTCTGCAAAGAACGTTCCAGTCCGTCTTCTAGCTAACACTGGAGATGCAGCATTCGGAGTGGACTTCAACTTGACGCTTACTGTTAAATTGCCATAATTCTTATTCAGAAAAGCCCGTTGCCTAGTTGGCAACGGGCTTTTTGTATATTATCGACCTAGCGCTTTGTTCATCAATTCAGTTTGCAGGCTCTTTTTCCGTGCTTCGTAATCCGTACGGAAACTTTTCGCATAAGACTTGTCGTATCCATTCGCCTTCAGTTCGTTTTCAAGTGCATTCATCACACTGTTAAACGCGCCATCCGTCTGTGCTTCCATCGACTTCGCAGCGCCCATATACTTGTTATAGAAATATCCATAACTTACATCACCAGTTTTACTTTTCTCTGCGTATTCACCCTTTGCACGTCCTATGAGTGAGTTCAACCTACCTGCAGCCTGATTTTCAAGGCTTTCAAGTGTAGGTTTGTATTTTCCTTTGATGGACGCGACAGAAACATTTCCATCCGTTTGCGGCTTGCCGCTGTTCCCGGCAGATGAATTGCTTTGGCCAACTCCATTATTTCCTGCAGTTGCAGATGGATTCTTCTCCGTAGAAGTAGCTCCAAGATTTTTAGAAACTGTAACTTTACCGGACGTTTCTGTTGAACCACCTTTGCCATTTACAGCGTTTCCTCCTGATTCAGATTGGGAAGAATTACTGTCATTCTGATTATGCTGTTCAACCGACGTTCCGTCTGGCAGGTCAAGTTGGTAAGGTTCTTCAATGATTTCATCCACTTGGTCGTCTGCGACATCATACGTTTTGAATTTAAATTCATATAAAATATACGAAGCACCTACAATAATGATAATAGCCGCCAAAATGAAGAAAATTTTCAGTTTTTTGTTCATAGACATCCCCTTAAACTAAGTAGTTATTGTGATTAGTTTATCAGATTTTGACGAATTATGGGAGATTAGTTTAAATTCCATTTATTGCGCCACTCATTTTTCACGGAATTATCTTGCACAACACCGGTACTTTTTTTATGCCAAACACAATAGTGGTGCTAATTGTAACCACTAACACGACTTTATAAGGAATTCCGATTAAAGGGTGTACATTGAACCATACAAAATCGAATTTTTCGTAAAGTGTTTGCATAACCAGTATATGGATCAGGTAGATTCCGAAGCTCGCATGGCTGATGACAGTTCCGATCCAAGGCACCTTGAGTGTACCAATTTTCGTTGATTTAAACAGCATAAACAGCGCAATCACCATAATCAATACATTTGGTGAGTGTTCGTCGTACCAAAACTGTTCGAGTGGTTCGTCGATTTTCAACGACTCGTGATAAGTCATGAAAAATGTAGTGACGAAGCCTGCAATGCCCCCTATATACATAAGGATTCTCCACTTAGTATGGAAATCAAACGTAAATAAATAGTATCCTAGCACGTAATAACCTATGTAATGGGTCACGAAGAATAATTCGATTTCGAAACTATAGCCTACGAAGTATTCCAGCCAATTAGAAAAGACCGATGTGAAAAGCCAAAGTATTAAAAAATACTCAATGTCTTTACGCTTAGCGTGCTGAATCAGTATTTTCAGAAGGGGTGTAATGATATACAATCCTGCGATCATATAGAGAAACCATAGGTGATACATGATGTCATCAGTCGCAAATCGTTTGATGAAGTCAGCAACGGAAAACGTTATTTCATCTTTTCGTACTTGGTTCGCATAATAAATGACACTCCATGCAAACAGCGGAATCAGGATTTTCGCTAACTTCTTCTTCAAAAACGACAATATTGTGATTTCCCGTGTACTGCTGAGCATGAGCGCTCCGCTAATCATGACAAACATCGGTACCGCCCATCTTGAAATGGATTCATAAAAGTTGCCTGCCATCCATGGACTTTTATAGTCTTGCGCGTCATCTGTCACAACCCCCGCCGAAACGTGGATCGTCACAACCGCAAGTGCCGCAATAATGCGGAGCCAATCCATATAGACAAGCCGTTTCATAGTAGTCCCTCATTTCACTCGTTATGTAGATGTTCCCTCTCTTATTCCCCTTCTTCTACCGATGCTAACTTGGTTATGCAAATTGTAAGCTCTCTGTAATAGTAGGTACCCGCATCAGCGACGGTATTACGCTACGTTGCAAGCGGACGCATCGAAACTTAGGCTTCCTTCGACTTCGTACAACGGAAATGGCTTATATTCATTTTAATATCCTAGTCCATTGTAACTTGTAGGCACTCCCCCCTCTATGTGTTTGCAACATCGCTCAGTCTACCCGATAATTACCCGAATTCCCCTCTTCAGGAGGATATCCAGCGCAAACAGTCTCACTCCACTCCCCTTATTCACCAGTAAACTCTATCTTTTCCTGATTCAACGAAAACCACAGCGCAGGCGACTGCCGAGGTCGCCGAAGCAAAGAGACAAGCGACCTTCCTTGGCTCTTTACGAAAGGCATCCTCCAGCGCCAAGCGGTCTCACTCCACTCTCCCTTATTCAGTAGTAAACTCTATCTATCCCGATTCAACAAAAACCACAGCGCAGGCGTCTGCTGAGGTCGCCGAAGTAAAGAGACAAGACGCACTTCCTTGGCTCTTTACGAAAGGCACCCTCCAGCGCCAAGCGGTCTCACTCCACTCTCCCTTATTCAGCAGTAAACTCTATCTATCCCGATTCAACGAAAACCACAGCGCAGGCGTATACTGAGGTCGCCGAAGTAAAGAGACAAGACGCACTTCCTTGGCTCTTTGCGAAAGGCATCCTCCAGCGCCAAGCGGTCTCACACCAGTTTCCCCCTGCACAACCGCCCAAAATATGTTATACTCGCACCATGAAAAAACTAGTCGTCGTTGTACTACTCATTGGCATTATCGCAGGGCTCTTCATCTCCTCCAGTCAAACATACGAACAACAAACGATTGTTCCGAAACTGCAACAACTGCTGCCTAACCAGCCGCTCGAACAACCGTTATCTAAACTGCAGATCCCATACTGGGGGAAAACCATCTCAGTCCACGAACGTGGCTATTACTACTTCATCGAATTTCTAGCACGGAAAAGCGCTCACTTCTTCACATTCGGTGCACTCGCCGCAGTATTCTATTGGCTCTTACCGAAAATGAGACTCCGTTTCTTCCTGGCTGCATTCCTTACATTTCTCGCAGCCTCGGCTGATGAATTCCATCAATCGATCACAGGCGGACGTACAGCAACTTGGCAAGACGTCCTGCTCGATATGTCGGGAGCACTCGTATTTTTATTCATCATTCAACTTTTCAGACTTTTTCGTTCCAAATCACGCAAAACGCGGACTATGGGCTGAACGAAACGGGCAGCCTGCATCCATTGAGGCTGCCCGTTTTTCATTTTTAAATTTGAAAGGATGATTCCATGAAAGAATTCAAAATCACTTATTTCTTCGACGAAGAACACTATATTCGAAGATTTGTGCACTTCGAAAATGCAGACGAAGTTATCGCGTTACTCGCAAGCGAACGGGATCGCACCATTTCGTTTTGGGATAGTCGGGAAATTTATCATGAACTGAACACTGCAAACGTCCGTGTTATTCAATTTTCAGAGTATCATCGCGATAAACTCTCAGATGAGCTGTAAAACATACAAGTCAGACTTTCTTTAGTAAACTGGTTTTCCAGACGATTTAACAAAGTTTCGGTAACTCTCCTAGTTTCGGGTTAAGGTGAAGGGGTATCTTATTAACAAAGCTAACTAATCTCACTACCCTAATCCGAATGGAGGAGATACAAGATGAATCGAGAATTTGCTGGTGTTTTCCATAGTGAAAATGAATTGTTGGAGAAGATTTATGAACTGCACAAAAACGGAATTGCAGAAGACAATATGTATGTAGTTACGAAGGATAAAGAAGACGTTTCGATTGTCCGCGGCAGAACAGACGCCGAAATTCAAAAAGCGGATGCATCCTGGTGGGACCGATTTACGTCATTCTTGTCCGATGAACAACCTGCACGAAAAGCGTTGACTGAGATGGACTTGACAGAAGACGAAGCAGACCGCTATTTAGCTGCTGTCGAGAACGGTGCATTTTTATTGTATGTAGATAAAGGAGATTTTTGGGATGCATCTGATCATGATAAAGGAGACCTGACTTCTGCAGTGACTGAGAAGAAGGACATGGGTGGTTTCAATATTCCTGAGAGTAATAAAATGCTGGAGCGGGACGTCCGTGCTGAGGGACGAAATGTGGATTTGCGGGATATTCACCCTAAGTACTGATCATAGAATTAAATTTAAAGATTGAAAAGGCTCTCCGCTTTTGCGGAGAGCCTTTTCAAATTCATCTTATTTTGTAACTGTAATGTTCGTTGGTACAGAAAGCATGTTGCCTTTTTTGTCTTTGATGTCCATTGTGTCAACTGGCTTCAATGTAATGCCTTTATTGATTTGCTCAGTTGTGAGCGCCTCATTAAGTGCAATGACTGCTTCATTTGTATCGTTATTCACTGCAGCATTCACTTTTAGGGCGGTTGTCATGGGCTTGCCATCAACAAGAACCTCAAAATCGAGAGCTTCTCCACCTGTTACAGCTTCAGAGAACGTCAATGTGACCTCTTTCGTGTCCGTCAATTCAGCAGTCTTGACTGTAGGTGCGATATTCTCATTCAAGTCAATCGTACCATTCCAAGCTGCCATCGTTTTAGTTGAGCCCAGTGCCTTGACGTTTTGAATTGTCATTGCGCGCACGCCATTAAAGTTATTTGATCCCGGAGTCAAGTTCAATACAGCTTGCTGTGTTTTATTTTTAGCAACCGGAAGTAATGTAACGCTATCGATTGTAGCCCCGTTGATTGAATAATTTGCTTTATCGACTGCAGTTGATCCTTCTACCGCTTGGTCAAATGTAACAATGACTTTATTATTGTCTTCAGTATCCTGTTCTGCAGTTTTAACAGCAACTACTTTAGTATTTTCAGGTGTACCGTCAGCGACGCGAGTGAATTTCAAAGCACCTGTTGTTTCTTTCAAGTCAACGTTCGCAACAGATTTAATACCTGACAAAGTATACGTTAAGTCATATGCTGCACCTTCAATATCTTTGCCGTTGAGCAAGTCTTTCAATGCAACACGCACTACCTTTTTGTTTCCTTCTTCTTTATAAGCTACTGACTTGGCAGCCAATTTCAATCCTGATGTAGTGATATAGTCTTTAACATATTTACCTTCAGCAGATACCGTTGCGTTATCTAGGTTAACGTCCTTATCAAACGTGAACTCTACGTATTGCTGCAAGTTTTCAGCATCTGCTACAACGTTAGTAGCTGTCACTTCGGGTGCTTCTATATCTTGAGAGAATGTCACAACTTTTGAATACTTTTTACCCGCTTCTCCGCTCAAATCAGTATAGCCGTCCACTACTACCGTTTGTGCAGTTGTAAGGTTACCTTCTGTAGTCACTACATATTGAAGTGGGTTTTCCGGATTCACTTCAACTTTAGTTGCTGCAACTCCACCTACTGTTACAGATGGTTTCTCTAACAATTCTTCAGAGAACGTTACAGCGAATTGGTTTGCACTTGTCTGTTCAACCGTATTCACTGTAGGTGCTTGTCCATCCTTTTGACCCTTTGTCAATGTAAATTCAGTCGGGTTTGGTGAAATCAGATTACCTGACATATCTTTCGCCGCAACCATTTGCACTTTTACAGATTTGCCAGCTTCAACGCTTGCTGGAAGTTTGAATAGGACCTCTGAATCGCCTTCTTCAAATTCAGTTACTACACCATCGACTGTTTTTCCATCTTCATCTTTGTATGAAATTGAACCTAATGTTTGCATTGGCTCAGAGAATTTCACCTTGTATTGGGAAGCGTTCACTTTTTCAGTTGTAAGAACTTTTGGTGCAGTTTTGTCTGCAGCGATTGTTACTACTTTAGAAAACTTTTCAATTGCTTTGTTATCTGCTGATTTCACTTTATCAATAACGACTGTGTAATCGCCTTCCACAATATTTTTCGTTGTGACCGTCAATGTTTTACCGTCTTTTGAAAGTGTACCAGTAGCTGCTTCAGCAGCACTTCCTACTTTAGACATCTTGAAGACGCCTTCTTTAAACTCGCCCATTTTGCCGTCTTTGAACAAGCTTGTTGGGTTGACGGCATCCGTGAATTTCACTTCAACCTGTGTTCCGTTGATGCCTTCTACGCTATCAACCTTGTATTCTGGAGCTGGAGTAGCGTCAAGTGTTTCTAGTCTGTGTAAGAAGATTGCTAGCTCACCGCGAGTAATAGATAGCCCAGTTCCGAAACTAGTATCTGTCTTACCTGTTGTAATTTTGTTGTCAACAAGAGCTGCAACTGCTTCTTTGTAGCGAGTGCCTACATCGCCGAATTTCACGTTCGCTGTGTCGCCTTCAATCTCGTAAGCTTTAGAAAGCATGATTGCCGCTTCACCGCGTGTAATTGAAAGGTCAGACCCGAATGATGTATCTGTTTTACCGTTGATAATGCCTTTTGCTTTCAATGCGCTTACGTATTTAGTCGCGCGTGCTGGCACATCACCAAATGTTGAAGCAGGTGCGTTATTGATTTCATCTTCAGTTAGAGTCGCTTTAGCGATGAGGACTGCAACGTCTACACGCTTAATGTTTAATTGTGTACCGAATTTCGAATCAGAAATCCCTTGTGTAATATTGTTTTCTATTAAATAGTTGACAGCATCTGCGTAACGATCGCCGACGTCTGTAAATTTCATTTCCTTTGCGGATGCTGCTGGTACGACTGCAGTTGCAACGAGTGTAGCGGTAGCTGCTGTCGCAACAAATTTAGAGTAATTATTAGACTTTTTCATTAATAAATCTTCCTCTCAAACCAAAAATTAGATTCTATTCAATAGTAAGTAGAATAGAATTCTATTGTATGTTAATACCCACTAGAATAGTAGTGGTAAACATTACGTTTGCATCATAAATATTCCAACAACATTACTTTTTTCACAAAATTGTTTCGTAGATTACTATACAATATTTCTTCTTGAATAGAAACTGGTTTGAATAGTTTAATTGATAGATTGAAAGAAGACTGCGCACAATGCGCAGTCTTCTTTCAATTATTTATATAGGGGTTCGACTAGTGCCAAGATCGCTTCTTCAATCGCTTCACACTTTTTGACGGCGTCCATCCCACTGTTACCACGGACTCCAATATAGAATTTGCATTTAGGTTCCGTGCCAGACGGTCTAGCGCAACACCAAGACCCATCTGCAAGGCGGAATTTCAACACATTGGATTTTGGTAGACCTGTTGGCTGTTCTGTTCCGTCTGTTGATAGAATTTTGCCTGTTTCATAGTCTTCAATTGCTACTACTTCAATACCTGCAAGTTCTGTAGGTGGGGTATTCCGTAATGTTGTGAGCACTTTTTCGATCGTTGCCACGCCTTCTTTGCCAGGAATCGTGATTGACTGTAGGGATTCTCTGTAATAACCGACTTTCGCATAAAGCTTTTGCAATTGTTCATGTAACGAACTGCCTTGGCTTTTGTAGTACGCAGCCGCTTCTGCTGTGAGCAGCGCAGCTTGTACGGCATCTTTATCACGTACGAAATCTTCTATTAAATATCCGTAGCTTTCCTCATAACCAAATAGAAATTCGTATTCTCCTGATGTGTTATATTCTTCGATTTTCTCAGCAATATACTTGAAACCAGTGAGTGTATCCTCTGTAGTTACGCCGTATTGTGCCGCAATTGCACGTCCCATTTCCGACGTGACAATCGTTTTCAACAGGAGCCCATTATCCGGTAGCGTTCCTGCTTGTTGACGCTGATCTAACAAATAGTTTAACAGCAGTGCACCGAGCTGATTTCCTGTCAGTAGATCGTACCCACTTGTCGGCAAAGCGATTGCTACACCAAGACGGTCTGCGTCAGGGTCGGTTGCGAGTAATAAATCTGCATCTACTCTTGCCCCAAGTTGAATTGCAAGCTTGAAAGCCTCCTCTTCTTCCGGGTTTGGATAGGACACTGTAGGGAATTCTGGATCTGGTTTTTCTTGTTCAGGAACAATCGTCACTTGTTCGTAGCCAAAGTTGCGCAACGCTTGTTGAACCGGGACGTTACCGGTTCCGTGAATGGGCGTATAGACGATTTTCACTTCACCACGAGGGAACTCCCCTAAATGAAGGGCTTTCAATTTTTCCTGATACGATTCATCCATTCCTTCAGTGAGGAACGTGAGCAAACCATTTTCCTTTAATCCAGCTTCAGACAGGGCTTCAATAGAGAAGACATTTTCAATTGCATCCATATGATCTACAATTGCAGCTGCTTTCTCAGGAGGCAGTTGCCCCCCGTCTTCTCCATATACTTTGAAGCCGTTGTATTCTTTTGGATTATGACTAGCGGTAATGACCACACCACTGAATGTATCCAATTCGCGGACAGCAAAGGACAGTTCAGGTGTCGGCCTCGGTTCGTTGAACACAAATGAGCGGATGTTATGCGCCCCAAGGACACTCGCTGTCTCGAGCGCAAATTCTCTCGACTGGTAGCGCGTATCATAAGCGATTGCGACACCCCGTTGCTTTGCGCTTGGCCCATGTTCTTCAATCATTCTGGCCAACCCTTCGGCTACTCTTCGAATCGTACATCGATTTATGCGGTTTGTACCTGCTCCAAGTAAACCACGCATACCACCTGTCCCAAATTCCAGCCACCGATAAAACCGATCAGCAATCTCGTTTTCATGATCCGCAATCGCATTCAATTCATCGCGAAGTACAACTGGCAACTCTTCCTGCCCTAACCATTGCTGATATCTATCCATCACTTCAGTCACACCCATTGCCCCCTTTAAATATGTTCATCTATTTGTCTGTTTCGTTAGTCAAAGTATACTAGTTCCAACCACTCAGAGCAAAACATTGGTAGATGATGATTTCCTCTATTTATAGATGGGTATGCAGATAATAGCTCATAACAGTCCTCATACCTAGAGGCTAAAAAAGAAATCGGTGATTGAAGCAAAGGACAACATCTCCTTCGAGGGAAGAATCCGTATAATGCCACGCATTGATAGCATCTCATCTCACAAACCACCCCCCTCTAACCACTACTATAAAAACATAGCTGTATAATCGATACTGTTCATGGTAAAATGCACTCTAAGCTTACTTACAAAAGGAGATACACTATGGAAATCGCAATACTCGTTCCCTGTTACAACGAAGAACAGACAATTGGCAATGTAATCGATGACTTTAAGCGAGAACTGCCAAATGCAAAGATTTATGTATATGACAACAACTCGTCTGATAAAACGTCCGAAGTTGCCCGTGCGCACGGTGCCATCGTACGGTTTGAACCACGACAAGGAAAAGGAAATGTCGTTCGTTCCATGTTCCGCGACATCGAAGCCGATTATTACGTCATGGTAGACGGAGACGATACATATCCTGCCGAATTCGTGCATGATATATTAGCACCTGTCCAAAAAGGTGAAGCGAACCTCGTTATTGGCGACCGTTTATCAAATGGTACTTATTTTGATGAAAACAAACGTCAATTCCACGGATTCGGTAACAATCTCGTCAAAGGCCTCATTAATAAGCTTTATAAAAGCAACATTACGGACATCATGACAGGTTACCGTGGATTCGATCGACTGTTCGTCAAATCCATGCCGGTCACAAGCCCTGGCTTTGAAATTGAGACGGAGATGTCCATTCATGCACTCGATAATCGGTTTTTGATAAAAGAAGTACCGATCGATTACCGGGATCGTCCCGAAGGCAGTGAGTCTAAGTTGAACACGATCACTGACGGCATGAAAGTGCTACGGATGATCTTTACGCTGTTCAAGGATTACAAACCAATGCTGTTCTTCTCAGTGTGGGCGGCACTTTTCCTAGTGCTCGGTCTAGCTGTTGGCACACCTGTCATTATGGAATACGTCCAGACAAGCTTCATTAGTAAAGTACCGTCAGCCATCCTTGCTGTAGGCTTCGTATTACTTGCTATGCTGTCGCTTGCATGCGGACTCATTTTGGATACGGTCGCAGGTACGCACCGGAAAAACTATGAATTACATTTGAATCGTATTAGCGAACGCACTGAGAGAGGGTGATCCGATGTCGAAGAACATTCTTCGCTGGGTGATCATTTCTGCCTTTGGTCTTTATCTTAGTGGATCGATGTTGTTCTTTTTTATGCCGATCCGAAACGTTTCAATACTAATTGTTTTACTGGTAACTGCTATCATGGCAGGATTCGTCTATTACGCACTTAAATTCCGGCCGATGCTACGTGAATTACCTAAAGGCAAGCAGATTAGTTATGCCATTTTCGGCACGCTTTTCCCACTGTTCATCGCAGTGAGTATTCGGGGTGAACAGCCTTATTTAGCAGATAATCAATTTGTTGTGATTCTGGCTGTGTGGTTTGGTGTCATACTTGCGGTTTTGGCCATTGTGACAGCAATCATCTATTGGTGTTTATCCGTCACCTTGAGTCCTATCAAAAAGCGAATATCACCTTGGAAAATCGCCTTATATGCAATTCCTTCACTGGTTGTATCATCGTTCTTTCTACTCGCCTTTTATCCCGGAGCGATGACACCCGACTCTCTCGCCCAGTGGGATCAAGCGCATACGCATAAGTATACGGATTGGCATCCTGTCATCCATACGATGCTGTTAGGTGTTCTAGTAAAAATTTGGGACTCACCCGCAATCATAGCAATTTTCCAGATTGTACTGATTGGCGCGGGTACTGGACTTGCTGGATGGTCTCTCGAGCACGCTCGGGTTCCTAAACCGTTCATCTGGGTCGCGCTCTTGCTATTTGCAATCAGTCCAGTTCATGCCATCTCCTCCATCACCTTATGGAAAGACGTCGCATATAGTGCTGCACTGTTTTTGTTCACTTTACTCATATTTATGATTGTCCGCTCCTCTGGACGAGTCCTTCAACGATGGCCGTTCATTGCCGGGTATGCATTAATCGGATTTATGGTGATGTTTTTCCGTCACAATGGATTTCCTGTATTTTTAATCGTTACAGCATTTGTCCTGATTATGTATCGATCCTACTGGGTGAAGCTATTGCCGGTTGCAGCTACGATGATATTGATTTATCAAATCATTGTGAACCCAGTGTATACTGCGCTGCAAGTCCACCCTTCCGATCCGCAAGAAATGCTCTCTATACCGACGCAACAAATTGCAGCGATCGTAACGGAAGATGGTGACATGACAGAAAAACAACGGGACTACGTGAACCGGATTTTCCCAATTGAAAAATGGCATGAGAAATACAATCCATACAGCGTCGACTCCATTAAGTTTTCTTGGGGCGACTATGATCGATTTACAATTTATGACGATTGGGGTCGCTATGCTCGGAATTATTTACATCTCGTGAAACAGAACCCTGATATTGCTGCAGGAGCGCTTTTCAAACAAACATCGCTCATCTGGCAAATCAATGAACCTGCTGACGGCTACACGAGTAAATACACCACGAACATTTACCTTAATAATGAGTTTGGTCTTGTCAATACTGTGTTAAATGATGACCTAAAAAGGAGTGCCTTCAGTTACTTAAAAGTTGCAGATGAATCGATTCCATTCTTATGGCGCCCTGCATTTTACACAGCTCTAGCCTTACTGTTTACGTATATTGCGTATTTACGTAATGGCTGGCGTGCGTGGTTATTGCTACTGCCAGTTGCCCTCAATACAGGGGCTGTGTTCGTCGGCATTCCTGCACAAGATTTCCGATACCTCCTTGCGAACTCGATGATCATGTTGCCATTGATTCTGATTAGTTTCGTGAAGTTTGAAACTAGGAGGATGGAGGTGGCGAAAGATGACTGAAACGCGCTCGACGTCTCCCATAGGGATCTTCCTTATGGTCGCAGCGGCATTCAGTACTGCCACCGGACAATTTTTTTGGAAACTTGCAGCGGGCGGAGGGCTATTCGATTGGCACTTATGGATCGGATTCGTGTTCTATGGAATGGGCGCGGTTCTTATGACCGTTGCATTCCGCTTCGGTCGGCTTTCCGTACTTCATCCACTCCTGACAGTCGGGTATGTAATCGCCCTTGTATACGGAGTCAGCTTTTTGAATGAGCCTTTGACTGTTCCCTTAGCAATCGGTACTGTACTGATTCTTGCTGGAGTCTGGCTGATTGGAGGCGATGAGCATTAATCTACTGCTAATGCTAATGTTGCTCGTCATGACGTGGTGTGGTGCATTCGGCGGATACTTTTTGAAGCTTGCGTCAGACACTGATTTAAAGCAGGATTTTCCTGCGTTGGTGAAATGGCTCATCGTCGGATTGTTAAGTTACGGCTCAGGTGCGATTCTGAACATCATCGTCCTGCGCTATTTGCCCTATACTGTCGTGTTTCCACTAACATCGATCACGTACATTTGGACATTCGCGCTTTCGTACTTTCTTCTAGGAGAGCCGATCACGAAACGTAAATTACTCGGGATTGGTCTAATCATAATTGGAGCGGTTTGTCTCGTTATATAAAAAAGCATCGGCAGAAGAGAATTTTCTCTTGCTGCCGATGCTTTTTAGTTTACTTTCGTTTTATACGTCGAAAGGAGACGTTCCATCATCTCGAGCACATCGTCTTTTAAATCGTCTCGCTCAAGTGCAAACGTCATCGTCGTCTCGATGAACCCTAGTTTTTCCCCAACATCAAAGCGACGTCCTTCAAACTCATAGCCATATACGTCTTGAGTTGTATTCAGCTTTTCAATCGCATCCGTCAGCTGGATTTCTCCACCTTTGCCGACTTCCTTTTGATCCAAAATCTCAAAAATTTCTGGCGTTAGTACATACCTGCCAACGATTGCAAAATCCGATGGTGCTTCTTCCTGACTCGGTTTCTCCACGAAATTCCTGACTTTCATCAGCCGTGAATCAGTTGTAATCGGGTCAATCACACCATATCGATGAATTTCTTCGTGGGGAACTTCCTGTACCCCGATGACACTAGAACCAGTTGCTTCATATTGTTCAATCAATTGCTTTAGCGCTGGTTTATCATTTCGAATAATATCATCGCCTAGCAAGACACCAAAAGGCTCATCTCCGATAAAGTTACGTGCACACCAAATTGCATGCCCAAGTCCTAGCGGTTCTTTTTGACGAATGTAGTGGATATCGACTGCGGCCGATTCTTTCACTTTTTCAAGCAAGTCGTATTTCTCTTTTTGTATCAAATTCTCTTCCAATTCTAGCGCATTGTCGAAATGATCTTCTATTGCACGCTTGCCTTTTCCTGTCACAATGATGATATCTTCGATTCCTGAAGCAATCGCTTCTTCCACGATATACTGGATTGTCGGCATGTCGACAATCGGCAGCATCTCTTTCGGCATAGCTTTCGTTGCTGGTAAGAAACGTGTGCCAAGCCCAGCAGCTGGAATGATTACTTTTTTAACTGTTTTCATGGAAACCTCCTGAGTTGTTCATATTGATAGATGAAGTATAGCACAGAACGATAAAATGTATGTCTAGCGTTTGCAAGATGTTTGTTCAACCTCACTCTTCTTTATGAATTATGTCTTGATACTGATTCAAAACCCTAGTTTGCAGATATCAAAAACAAGCGTATTAGCCTTTCCCCAAACAAGCGAAGCGCACCAATTAATCCTTGTAAAGCTGTTGAATTGTGTCTCGATTCCGATTAATTCCCTGATAGTGCCGATTGTTCGTGCGAAAGTTCCGATTCCAGCCTCGATTTTTCCGATTAACCAAGTGAAAGTTCCGATATCATGCACCATAATACCGATTCCACTTTCTGCAACTCATCACTTCCCTCTGATTTTACCGATTGTGCCATTCGCCCCTTTACACGAAACTGGAAAACATTGTAGACTTAGACAAAGATTATACTGAAGGAGGACATTTACTTGAAGAAAAAACTAACCACTGCACTTGCCGCCGGAGTACTAGCCTTCACCCTGTCTGCGTCCACATCACTCGCTGCATTTTCAGATGTCAGTCCACGCTATGAAAAGGAAGTCAATTACCTCATAACGAACAATTATGCGCAAGGTCTCACGAGCACGACTTTTGGGACAACTAATTCAATAAAGCGTATCGACGCTGCCGTAATGGTTGCACGTGCACTCGGATTCTCCGAGTCGAGCAATTTGCCTGACACAGGATTCACGGATGTTCCTAAAAATAGAGCATGGGCCGTCAATGCACTTGCTTCACGAGGTGTCATTTCTGGGAAAACCGCTACAAAATTCCGTGCATCAGATACGATGACTCGTAACGAAATGGCGAAAGTGATTGCTATTGCCTATGGAATGGACAGCTCACTCGATCGTCTTCCATTTACTGATGTCAACCAGCGGTTCGCACCATACGTCGGTGCTCTCGTTCAAAACGAAATCACACAAGGGAAGTCCCCTACTAAGTTTGGTGCCGATGATCCTATTACCCGCGGGGAATTTGCTATTTTCGTTTACAAGTCAGAAGGGTTATCTAAAATCGAACCCCCTGAAGTCGAAGAAGTTTCTTGATGGATTGGAAAAAATAAGGCTGAAGACACCCTTGCTAAGTATCTAAAAAAAGTGAACGAATGTGTTTGTGTTATCTTAAAAGTGTGGTAAGATAATATGTGTAGGTAAACCCTGTTTTATTGAATATAGCAAGAATTGTTGAGGCCGAAAAAGAAGCCTGGAGACCCCCTGTGTCTCCAGGCTTCTTTTTACCTATTTTTCTCCATTCTTGTAATTATTAGATTGTTAGTCCTATATCCTTCTTCTAAATTTTTCCTTATACTTGTCTTATCATAAGAGTTAAGGGAGTTTTTTCATGTTATTGAAACGCACACTGCTTTCTAGCGTTGTAGCTGTTGCACTATTCGGCACAACATTGCTACAAGCAGAAGCTGCTTCTGTTTCACAAGGAGTCTATCATACAAAGCAATCGATTACAGTCAATGGCCATGCACAAACGCTCAATCAGTTGAACATTAATCTGACGAAGCCTTACACAACTGTTGATGTCGGCATCAACACTCCATTTAACAAACTGGCTACTGTCAATTCACTGGCTACTGCGCATACACAAGTTAACCACCACGTAGTCGGTGCCATCAATGCATCCCTCTTCCATTTCAAAAATGGATATCCAAGTTATTTATTGACAAAAGACGGTCAAATCCAACATATCGGTGCGGTTTCTACGAACTATAACGATTTCATGCACACCCCTGCAGCATTCGGCATGACCGCAGACAATCGAGGTAAGATTGGTACATATACGCTCTCCCCAACCGTTGAACATAATGGTAAGTCTGTCACGATGAATTCGTTGAACCGGGAGCGTGAAAATAATGAAAGCATTCTCTACACTTCCAGCTGGCCGTACGAAACCACTCGTACAAATGCAACAGGACTTGAAGTGGTCGTTGAGACTTCCAAATCTGCGGAAGGTGGTTTCGCTCTCGGTGAAAAAGTGACTGGAACCGTAACAAGCATTCGCCCATTCGGACAGCAGACACCTGCGACAGTCCCCCAAAACAGTAAAGGTTTCGTCCTTTCTGCACATGGCAAAGAAGTCGATAAAATCCGGGACATGAAAAAAGGCGATACGGTTTCCATTTCATACAACGTTGATCCCGCATGGCGTGATTCGAAGTTCATGCTTGCATCAGGTCCGTTGCTCGTTCAAAACGGTAAAGTCGATATGACGATTGATCCGAATACTGATAAGGCTACAAAGCGCACCGCGCGTACAGCTGTTGCGACGGATAAAACCGGTCAGCAGGTGTACCTTGTAACCGCAGATTCTGGTTTGAAAGGAAAAAGCGCAGGAATGACGATGGCGGAATTTGCCAAGCATCTTGTTTCCATTGGTGCTTATAATGCCCTCAACCTAGACGGCGGTGGCTCGACGACCATGGTGACCCGCAAACCTGGAAACGTGTATCCCACACTTGCCAACCGACCTTCAGGTGCAATTGACAGATCTGTAAGTGCTATTCTTGAAGCGGTCAGCACAGCTCCATACGACAAAGCAGCCACGATTTCCGCAAGTCAAGAACAAGAAGGACAAGTCGGAATTGGTGCTTCAGTCGGTTTCAAAGTCAACTCTGCACTCGACCAATACTTGAACGTGCGCACCGTGAACCAATCAAATGTGGAATTACTTGGCGTTTCTAGTGGCATTGGTAAAATTGAAAATAATAAATTCATTGGTGTGAAAGCTGGATCCGGTACGGTGACAGTCGGTTATGAAAATGCACAAGTGAACGTTCCTGTTACAGTTACAGACTCGATTGATGACATCGTCTTCACACCTTCAGTCATTACTCTAGGTACAGGCGAATCGATTAAATTGAACGTTTCCGGAACATCCAAAAACAATAAAGTCATCTTCAACCCAGATGCGATTGATGTGACTGCATCTGCTGGTATCGGAACTGTAAGTAACAAGACATTTACTGCTGCGGCGAAAGAAGGTACTGGAACACTCACAGCAACCTATGGACGGACAACAAAAAGAGTGCCTGTTACGGTTACCGACAAACCTATACGACTTGAATCATTCGAGTCAACAGCTGGAATGAGCGCAACCGGTATTCGTGCTTCTGCTTCCGTCTCTTCGGAAAAGAGAATTCAAGCACATGAAGGCAAGGCATCTGCCCGTCTAAACTATGATTACACAGCAAACAAGGATGGTGTATCTGCAGCTTACCTAAACTTTGGAGGCGGTCTTCCAATAGCATCCAGTCCAAAAGAACTTGGTGTTTGGGTGTATGGTGACGGAAACGCACATTGGCTACGCGGATCTCTGCGTGATGCAAATGGTAAGGAAGTTGTCGTAGATTTCACGAAGGAAAACGGACAAGACTGGAGAGGCTGGAAGTACGTCACAGCAAGCATCCCTTCTACCGCCCCAGCTCCATTCATTCTTGATAAAATTTACGTTGCAGAACGCTCTTCTGCGAAGAAGGACAAAGGGTTCTTACTCTTTGACCAACTACAAGTCCGTTATTCTGATAAAACTTATCAGGAACGCGCATTCCAGCCTTCTTCATCCGCACGTACTGAAAATGCGAATAAAACATTCACTGTAAAATTTACGCAACCGATGGATGAGCGCTACTTTACAAATGGCTATGTATATGTTGAAGATGAATTCGGAGAGCGCCAGGCTGTCACTGTTTCAAAAACAGCAGACCCTCGGAAAGTCAGTGTGAAAGCACCTGCGTCCGGATATGCGACTGGCAAAAACTATCGTCTTGTTGTCACGCATTTTGCGAAAAATGCACAAGGAGTATCGATGGTGAAAGACAGTGTGACTGAATTTAAGGTTCGGTAAAATAAGATAGAGCTATTCAGAAAGTCAGTGCATACTGCTTTCTGAATAGCTCTTTTCAATCCATTGAATGTACCGAATATTTAACAGTGTTGCGTTCAGCTTCATGCGGACGCTTTTCGAAAGGCTTAATCTCAGCCTCCTCGCTTGCTTGCATTTCCTCCGAAGTCGCCCCCTTCTGCTTCCATTAACGGCTATTTAATACAAACATCATCGACACGTATAGTTTACCTACCCTATATCCCGAAAAAGCTGTGTTCCAAACCAATATGTTACAATAGAGGAATGAAAATCTACAACCTAAAAAGAGGTGCCCGTTGTGAAATTTAAATTTGATGTAAAGTCTTTCATCGCCATGATGTTTGCGATGATTTGGTTCCTCCTCCTGATCATAGGTGTGGAATCCTTCTTACTTGACTCATTTGAACTAGCAATCACATGGAGTCAAGAACGGACGACTACCTATTTGTTAAACGTCCTAATTGTATTTGCCCTATTTCTAGTCTTAATGGGGATCATCAATCGGTTTGTCATCAGTTTCCTTGTGACGAATGTCATTGCTATTCTGCTCCCCGTGTTCAGCTATTTCAAATTCAGCTTTCTCGGTGAGAATTTGTATCCCTGGGATTTATTGCTATACAATAATGTCTTTAACTTGTTGCCTAATCTTTATAAAGAGGCGAATGTCGGATCGGCACTGGTTGGAATTGTCGTAGTTCTTGTGATTCTCAACGGACTGTTCGTCTACATGTTGAAGAAACGCCCGAAGCCGGTCATGCGGTTGCCTTGGTGGGTGCGTATTCTTTTCGTTGTGCTCGGAGCTACTTATTTGAGTGCTTTCATCTTCTACAGGACGTTCCCGAATATGGAGCAAGCGCTCAAGAAAGCAGAAATCACAAATATCACGTTCAACCAAGAGCGTAATTATGAACAAAATGGTTTTTATGGAGCGTTCATGCTCAATATGCAAAGTGCGATTGTGCTGGCACCAAATGGCTACAGCAAGTCGGCTATCGAGGATATCGTGAAGAAGCTTGAGAAGGAAGCGGACCAGCAGAAAACCCCTACTGGTGAAAAGCCGAATATTATTTTTGTAATGAATGAATCATTCTGGGATCCGACGTTGTTAGAGAAAATCCAATTTGACCCAGATCCGATGCCTTTCATCCGCGAAAATCAAACAGGTTGGTTGCTGTCACCTACCTTTGGCGGCGGAACGAGTAATGTGGAGTTCGAGGTGCTGACCGGTTTTTCGAATAATTACTTGCCCGTTGGATCCGTACCGTATCAGCAATACGTGGGTGACACACAACCAGCTGCAATGCCGAATTATTTGAAAGGCCTTGGTTATGACACACTCGCAATCCACCCATATGCGAAGTGGTTCTGGAATCGTGAGAATGTGTACAAGCATTTCGGATTCAACGAGTTCCTTGATAATAAATCGTTTAAGGACCCCATTTATAAAGGTCCATTCATTTCCGACGAACAAGTGACGAAGACGATTATCGAACGGACAGAGACGTCTGCCGATCCAATGTTCATCTACGCCGTCACGATGCAAAATCATACTGGTTATGCGGAAGATAAATACGAAAAATTCGACGTCAAGACAACAGTTCCTGATGATATCGATGACGTTTATAACGTATTGCTACGTTCGTATACACAGGGCGTTTACGATGCGGATAAAGCATTAGAGCAGTTGATAGACCACTTTAAAGATTCAGAGGAGCCGACTGTGATTGCCTTTTTCGGGGATCATTTACCCGCTATTGGAAAAGACTATCGATTGTACAAAATTGCTGACTTTGTTCCTCGTGGCTTAGGCGAAAGTCAATGGGATTTAGGTGATTTCGAGAAGACGCGTTCCACGCCTTTAATGTTGTGGAATAACTTTGAGGCACCGATTCCTGACATTGATCACTTGAGTCCCAATCAGCTTGGCCCTGCGGTGTTGAGTATGGCAGGGATTCGGAAACCCGTGTATTACGAACTGCTCGAGCAGTTCGGTGCGAAAGTTCCTGGATTTACACGCGATGTGAAGATCGATGGTGATGGAAAACTGTCCCGTGAGATACCTGCTGATGCGAAGAAGTTGAGTAAAGAGTATCAGTTGCTGCAATATGATTTGTTGTTCGGGAAACAGTATGGAAAAGATGCTGTGAAGTGATTGATTTGATGGTATAGAGAAGCCGCCACTCCTTGGTTGAAGGGGTGGCGGCTTTTGTGATTTGTTTGGCATTTTGATGCTCTGACACATGAGTGAATATCGCGATAACGTTCAACATGATTAAGGGATTAATTGGTAGCGCTTCGCTTTTTTAGGGCTTCAAGGGGTAGTGTCTTTGATTATTTGTGAAGAAGTATGATTAGTTTTTTGGGTTTATGATCACTTTTTGAGAGTTATGATCACTTCTCAAAGTTTATGAGCACTTTCTCTGGGTTATGATCACTTTTCAAAGTTTATGAGCACTTTCTCTGAATTATGATCACTTTTCAAAGTTTATGAGCACTTTCTCTGAATTATGATCACTTTTCGAGGTTTATGAGCACTTTCTTTGAGTTATGATCACTTTTCAAAATTTATGAGCACTTTCACTGGGTTATGATCACTTTTCTAAGTTTATGAGCACTTTCTCTGGGTTATGATCACTTTTCAAAGTTTATGAGCACTTTCTCTGAGTTATGATCACTTCCCCTCGGTTTTGAGCACTCATTTATTTCTCAAGCTCACTTAATCCCCTTCAGCACAGACACGGTATCTCCGTTTTTATCCAAAACCTTAACAATTCCAATGCCTTTGACATAATAGTTTTTGTAGCCAGTCGAAGTAGTCACTTCTACAGCATTGGCAAAAGTTTTGTATGGTGTTACAACCGTTTTATGCACAGCTGTGTAGGTACTCTTCTCCTGATAATAGTTCCACGATTTTCCGGTTTCGATTGGATATAATAACTCCGTATAATAATTGGATTGTAGGAGTCCTGTCGCAAACCCTTGATAGGTTTCATCCTCTATGAAGTATTGACTCTCCCCTGTCTTCAAGTCCTTCTCTTGCCATATGAATCCAAGTTTACTGCCGGATATTTCAATTGTACTGTTCACATAAGTGAGAAGGCGATTTCCTGCAGACCCTCCATATGTGTATTGCTTAGTTTTGTCATGGGCAAAAGTGTCTGCAATTGCTGAACGTTGTTTAAAGTCGGCAGACAATCCTCGTGCTAGGAACGCAGTAAATTGCTCGCGTGATACGTTACCCGTTGGCTTAAATGTGCCATCGGGATATCCTGCAGTGATCGAAGCTGCGGAAATTTTACGGATGGACACCGCAGCTCTCATGTTAGGACCGACATCACTGAATAGAAATTGAGAGGTAAACTGCAAGTCAAACGTACGATCCACGATTGCCGCCATATCACCACGAGATATTAATGCATTCGGACGAAACGTACCATCCGGATATCCGTTGATGATGCCTTCTTTTGCAGCGGAGGCAATGTAACCACTTGCGGATAAATTCTTGCCGACGTCTTTGAACTGAGTTGAACGCTTTGTCCCATCCAACTTGAGCAAACGTCCAATGAAAATCGCGGCTTCTCCACGCGTGACATCTTTTTTAGGCGCAAACGTTTTGTCGGGATATCCCGCGATGATATTTTTTGAAACTAAGTATTGGATTTCATCATGAAATCGATTCGATTTTGGAACATCCGGAAAGCTCACAGCCGCAGCAACAGAATGTGCGGTTATCCCAAGAGAACACATTAGAACAGCAAGCATCGTTATTATTCGTTTCATGTACTCACTCCTTCATTTAATAGATACGTCTAGTATATCAAACAAAAAAGACCCGGAAATGAAAAAAACGCTAGCTCAATGCTAGCGTCTTCCTGTTATTCCATCGATTTCAATTCGCTTACTACATCGCCATTCTCGTCAAGTGTTTTTACATGCCCTACGCCTTTGACGTAGTACGATGTGTAACCAAGGTCAGAGGTTACTTCAACAGCATTGGTGAATGTTTTAAATGGCGTTTCTATAGTTTTCGTAATACTCGTAATCTCATCTACGAGCGTTTCTTCTTCATCGATATACCAGCCTGACCCGACTTCAATCGGATATAGCAAGTCTACGAAACCGTCCGAGAATGGGAATAATGTAACAAGTTCATTTGCGGTTTCTTCCTGGAAGAAGTAAATAACTTCCTTAGTCGTCAAGTCCGTACTTTTCCATGAGAATCCAGCATAATCCGGGACGTCAAAACCTTCGATACCTTTTTGGAATACTTCTTCAACATCTCCATTAGGTGTTGCATACACATAGCGCTTCGTCATATTCAATGCATATCCATCGTTTCCGACTGCACGTTGTTTGAATTCAGGACTCATTCCTCGTGAAAGAAATGCAGAGAATTGCTCACGAGTAACTTTCCCATTAGGACGGAATGTGTTGTCGTCATACCCTGTTGTAATGTACTCACCTGCAATATTATAAATCGCTTCACTTGCCTTCATGTTCATCCCGACATCTTTAAATTCACGGATGCTACCAAATTCTAGCCCGAATACACGGCTCAAAATGATCGCCATATCTCCACGAATAATCTGCTGATCAGGACGGAATGTGCCGTCAGGGTAACCTCCAATAATTCCTTTCGCTGCTGCAGATGCGATATAGCCACTAGCTCTATTTTTTTTAGAAACATCTTTGAACTTCGTATCGCGCATCGTACCATCCAAGTCAAGCGCGCGTCCAATCATAATCGCTGCCTCACCACGAGTTACATTCCGTTTCGGCTGAAAACTCCCATCCGGGTAACCACTGATTATTTCTTGGTCCACTAAAAATTGAATTTCATCATGAAATCGGTTTGAAACCGGTACATCTGGAAAACTTACTGCCGCAGCAGCAGGCTGCAATGATACTACAAGAGAACCTACTAAAATTGCAACTGTCATTAATAACTTCTTCATACACACTCTCCTCTTTTTGGTTAACTTTATTATAGCAAACTACTACAAGTGAAATTCAAGAAATTTTTCCCATAAAATACGACGATTACGTGTCAAATAGCTCCGTTGAATGAAACTGCATATTAGAGGTTAAGTGAATGACTCCCCCTTCTTCTATTTCATATAAGCAAAAAGCAATAAGCGTTTTCAACTTGACACCAAGAAAAAAAGCGTCAGCTCATGGCTGACGCTTTTCATCAATTTATAGACTTCAATTCTCGTACTACTTTTCCTGCAGGATTGATTGTCTTAACATGACCCACACCTTTTACATAATAAGACTTGTAACCGCTCTGAGAAGTAGTTTCCACCGCATTCGTGAAAGTCTTGTATGGTGTTTTCACAGTTTTAGACAAGTTTGTAATCTTAACTGTGTCCTCGCCCTCACCGCCATACCATGGAACGCCTGCTTTAAGTGGAAACTTCAAGTCAGTATAGTATTCTGAGAACGGATATCCCGTTATCAATTCATCCGATGTTTCTTCCTGCAATGAATAATCCACTTTGCCTGTTTTCAGATTGGTTTCTTTCCAAGCAAATCCTTTGTAATTTGGAGCTAGATTACTTTGAATCCCTTGCTGGAAAACCACCTGGCGATCCCCATCAGACGTGCCAAATGTATATTTATTTGTCATATTTAGGGAATATCCGTTATTTCCTATCACACGCTGTTTATAGACGGGGCTCATACCTCTCGCTAAGAAAGCTGAAAATTGCTCACGAGTGACGGTGCCCTTTGGACGGAACGTGCCGTCGTTATATCCAGTTGTGATATATTCTCGTGCAATATTATAAATTGCATCGCTAGCCTTCATATTTTCTCCTACATCTTTAAAATCTCGTACACTTCCGAATTCCAAACTCCATGTACGGTCTAGAATAATCGCCATATCCCCTCGCGATATGTGCTCGTTTGGACGGAATGTTCCATCTGGATACCCACCGATGATTCCCTTGTCAGTTGCGGCAGCAATATAGCCACTAGCACCATAATTCTTCAATACATCTTTGAACTTCGTATCACGTTTAGCTCCATCCACCCCAAGCATTCGTCCGATCATGATAGCCGCTTCACCACGTGTTACATTCTTTTTCGGCAGGAAATTCCCATTTGAGTACCCACTAATGATCTCTTTGCCCACTAAATATTGAACTTCGTTGTGGAATCGATTCGATTTCGGGACGTCTGGAAAACTTGCTGCCGCTGCAGCCGGTTGCACTGCTACGACGAGTGAGAGTGCTCCTGCTGCTAAAAACGTTGCAAATCTTTTCATTCTTATTCCTCCTTTTATTGGACAGTTATATGGGACATTTTTATTGGATAGATTTTAATTCTGTAACTGTTTTTCCTGACTTCGCAATCACTTTCACTTCACCTATTCCTTTGACAAAGTAATGTTTCATACCATCATTATCCGTCACTTCGACTGCATTCGTAAATGTTTTATAAGGTGTTGTAGCCGTTTTGTTGACTCCGGTAATTGTCTTGCTCTCCTTCATATCTAGCTCAGGCTGCCATTTTGTGTTTACCTTTACAGGATAAGCGAGTTCCAATACACCACTCGATAAAGGATAGGACAACATTAATCCTTCTTCTGATTCATCTTGTGTCAAATAAGTTATTTTACCAGTTCCCAAATGTTTAAACTCCCAAAGGAAGCCTGTGAACGATGTTTCGGCAAAATTAGTACTCACCTTTTTATAAGTCACTTGAAGGTCTCCATCAGATTGGCCATATACATATGTTTTCGTGAGGTCGTATGCATAGCCGTCTTTATTTTGCGTGCGCTGTTTAAATTCAGGACTTAGACCGCGCGCAACGAATGCTGCGAATTGTTCACGATTCACAAGAGCATTCGGACGGAATGTACCGTCCGGATAACCAGTTGTAATGTAGTTACCCGCCATGTGATTAATTGCTTCGGAAGCTTTCATGTTATGTCCGACATCTTTGAATTCTCTTTTACTGCCCAGTTGCAACTCAAACCCACGGGAAAAAATGATTGCCATGTCTCCACGAGAGATTGATTTGTTTGGTTGGAATGTACCATCTGGATATCCACCGATGATTCCTTTCTCAGTTGCAGCAGCAATATATCCACTTGCTCCATAGGTTTTCGGTACGTCTTTGAACTTAGTATTACGCTTCGTTCCATCTAATCCGAGCGTGCGGCCAATCATAATTGCTGCCTCTCCGCGTGTTACGTAACGCTTCGGTTGGAAGCTACCATTTGAGTAGCCACTGATAATCTGTTTATCCACTAAGAATTGAATTTCATCGTGGAAGCGATTTGATTTTGGGACATCCGGGAATTTAACTGCTGCAGCTGCTGGTTGAACAGCAAGAACTAATGTGAGTGCTAGCATAGTAATCAATGTAAAAAAACGCTTCATTAAATCTCTCCTCGTAACATTATTTGTTAAATTCAGTATACCAGTTTTTTCCCAACCATTCTATTGTTTTCAGTGAATTGTTAATATTTATCTACTATATTAATAGCTTTATATGTCCTTTGGCATACTAAAGCGCCATCCATTCCGCGTCCGGATTGGATGGCGCCTTGTCAGTCTATGCATCAAAACTCTGCAATGATTACTAGATTCTGATCAGGAATCCAGCAAGTAATTTTATTGGATGGACCATTTGCGTATAAACGCTCCAGACAGCAATGTGAGAACACCAATTAACAACATGCTGAATCCATCGAGTAAACCGCCTGTTTGCGGCAGTTTCGACATCATGGAATTAGAAGAGTCTCCAACCCCATTAAATCCGAGCCCGGATTGAGCAATTGTAGGATTCTCGGACATTCCCACGTAATCGTTTGAATCCATTCCGTTATACACCCCATCGTTCATGCTATTATCAGATGAGTTTCCAGGAATTGAAGTCATACCATCATCTTCCGTATTTGTTTCCCCGTCATCCGAATCCAACATGGAATCATCTCCATCTTGCGTACCTTCAGGCGTATTCGGTGTGTTTTCACTTTCCCCATCAGGAGTTGTTGTACCATCTTCAGCTTCTCCGCCTCCTTCTTCAGGTTCAGTAGTTTCACCTTCAGGAGTCGGTGTGCTGTCATCGGTTTCATCTGTTCCTTCATTAGGGTTTCCATTTCCGCCATCGGGATTGTTCGGTTCAGCGGGAACTATAGGAATGATTGGAATAATTGTATCTTCATCAGGAGTAGTGCCTGAATCTCCATCACCCGGATCAGGAGTTGGTTCTTCCGTGCCTTCTCCAGGTAATTCGGACGCAGCAGTAACGAAAGATTCACGTGTTAGCAAATCAAGATCGATAGCTCCAAGCAAAGGCAAATCGATTGTAATCATTCCGATACCTTGTTTTTGGTAAGTGCCATCTTCTGTCGTTTGCTCTTTATTCGTAAGCAGATTGACAGCCGTATTTCCAAGTAATTTGTCTAATAGGGTCAACTGCAGCAGACCGTTTGAATGACTCGTTTCTTCTTCTGTGTGACGAATATGCTCATCGAGTACACCAAGGTGAAGTCCGCCAAGTCCTAATAGATTATTGACAACACCGTCGATTAGCCCTCCATCCTTCTTGAATGAACCGTCTTCTCCAGCTGCAACATGCTCATCCAATACTCCGACATGCGTATTTTCCAACACGCCGCCGAGGGCTTCTCCGACAGTTGCGTCTACTACGCCTCCGTCTTTATTGAATGAACCCTCTTCAGTCACCGCAACGTGCTCATCCAATACTCCAACATGCGTATTTTCCAAAACGCCGCCGAGGGCTTCTCCGACAATTGCGTCCACTATGCCTCCATCTTTATTGAATGAGCCTTCTTCTCCAACTGCAACGTGCTCATCCAC
>NZ_JWIB01000021.1 GCF_000813425.1 Sporosarcina sp. ZBG7A | reverse complement strand
CTTTTGGGACAGTCTTTTTGTGGTTCACCGTATCAATTCTAAGAAACTCCAAACGTCAGTCTATAGGGTTTCTTTCCGCACCCCTCTACAATAGAACTACACACTACGACGGGAGGGAACTTATTATGATTGGCGAACAAGTATTACTCAGCAGTGTCTTTGCGGCAGGGATTCTGTCCTTTTTCTCTCCCTGTATCTTGCCGCTATTGCCTGTGTACGTATCCATCCTCTCCTCAGGAGACCCAGCATCCACTCGCCAAAATCGCCTCATTACGATAGGGAAATTCAGTATCCATCCAAGACTAATTGTTAAAACAATGATCTTTGTCTTTGGTTTATCAACCAGCTTTGTGCTTCTAGGATTTGGAGCAGGCGCATTAGGCGCACTCATTAACACAACAACTTTCATCACCATCTGTGGAATTGTCGTTGTGTTACTCGGACTTCATCAAATCGGGTTGTTCCATATTCCGTTCTTGGAACGAGAAAACAAAGTGAACTTGAAACGAAGTGGAAAACGTGACTTTCTAGGAACGTATCTCCTCGGATTTACGTTTAGCTTCGGTTGGACGCCTTGTATTGGTCCGATTTTAGGTGCCGTACTTGGACTTTCGGCGAACGAAGGGCAAGCAGCACACGGTGCGTTTCTTATGCTCATCTATGCACTCGGTATGCTGATTCCATTTCTCATCCTTTCGATTTTCTCGGACTTCTTACTACAACGCATGAAAAAGCTTAATCGCCACTTAGGGAAAGTCAAAGTTGCCGGAGGTATCATCATCGTTGTGATGGGACTCTTCCTTATGACGAACAACTTGAATTTCTTTACAACACTTATTCCACAATGAAGGAGGATTTGGCATGTTGAAAAAATTACTTGTTCTACTCACTGTTGTCATTGTCCTTGGTGCTTGCTCATCTGGTGAGAAATCCGGAGAAGCAGAAGACTCGCTATACAATCTGGAAGACTTGGATGGTAGCACCGTCAACTTGGCAGATTACGAAGGAAAAAACGTCTACGTGAAATTTTGGGCGTCTTGGTGTCCAATCTGTCTCGCGGGACTTGAAGAAGTGAATGCACTTGCTGCAGAAGACACGGATTTTGAAGTATTGACAGTCGTTGCACCAGGATACAACAACGAAAAGAAAAAAGATGCGTTTGTGAAATGGTATAAAGGCGTTGAAAACGTTCAAGACTTACCTGTCCTAATGGATGAAGGTGGAGATCTCGTAAAAGAGTTCGAAGTACGCGGCTATCCAACATCTGCGTTCATCAATAAAAAAGGGGAACTCGTTAAAACACAAGCCGGACAGTTATCGAATAATCAGATCAAAGAGATGATGGATCAACTAAACTAAAACAAAGGGGAGACGCATCGTGAAATTGAACTATCTTTTTGGACTGCTTGTACTAGCGTTAGTTCTAGGTGGCTGTTCACTTGGAAATGCCTCCAAGGAAGAACCCGACAATTCGACAGGCTCACTGACCGCAGCAGCCTCTTCGAAATATCCTGAAAATCCGAACGATAATTTGACTTTCGATGAAAATAACTTGAAAGACATTTACTTAGCGGGTGGTTGTTTCTGGGGCGTTGAAGCTTATATGGAACGTGTTTACGGTGTCTATGATGTTACTTCAGGCTATGCGAACGGAACTACTGAAAATCCAATCTATGAAGACGTTGTCGCTGGTAAAACAGGTCATGCGGAAACCGTTCATGTGCAATACGAGCCAGAGCGCACTGATTTGAATACAATCCTGGATCATTTCTTTACGATTATTGATCCGACATCGTTGAACAAACAAGGCAATGACCGAGGTACGCAATACCGCTCGGGTGTCTTCTATACAGATTCAGCAGAGAAAGCTGTAATCGAGAAAGTCGTCACTGACCAACAAACGCGTTTTAACGATGAAATCGTAACCGAGGTCGAGCCGCTAACAAGCTACAAATTGGCAGAAGAGTATCATCAAGATTACTTGGAGAAAAATCCAAACGGCTACTGCCACGTGGAATTCGATTCGTTGGAAGACCAAGAGATTCCTTCTTTGATAGACCCGGCAGACTATCCGAAGCCAAGTGACAAAGAGTTGAAAGCGAAACTGACTGAAGCACAATACAAAGTAACGCAAGGTAGCGACACGGAAGCGGCATTTTTAAACAAGTACTGGGATACATTCAAAGACGGGATCTATATTGACGTTGCAACGGGAGAACCGTTGTTTTCATCAAAAGACAAATATGATTCACAATGCGGATGGCCAAGTTTCACGCAACCGATTATTCCTGAAGTCGTAACGGAGCATAAAGATAAGAGTTTTAACATGGTGCGGATCGAAGTGAGAAGTCGTGCTGGGGATAGTCACCTTGGTCACGTGTTTGATGATGGGCCGAAAGACAAAGGTGGTTTGCGCTATTGTATCAATAGTGCGGCAATCGATTTTGTGCCTCTAGATGAAATGGAAGAAGCAGGCTATGGCTATCTGACAAGCCTTGTGAAGTAAGGTAGACTGGAAATACGACTGCGGAAGGTAGCTGTTGCTGCCTTTCGTTTTTTACCTTTACATATGAAAGGAGACGCCTATGTACACGTTACTTGTAGTAGACGATGAACCCATTCTGATCCGGGGCATTCGTTCATTTGTCGATTTTGACGCGCTATCGATTAATGAAGTTCTCGAAGCGGCTAATGGGGAAGAGGCACTTGAATTGTTTAAAACGCACAAACCCGATCTTGTCCTTGCAGACATCAACATGCCGAAAATGAATGGGCTGGATTTCGCGTCCGCTGCGAAAGCGTTGAAGCCGGATGTGAAGATCGCGATGATCACGGGATACGACTATTTCGACTATGCAGTGGCGGCGCTCAAAACAGGAGTCGACGATTATGTGCTAAAGCCCGTTTCTAAAAATGACATTCAAGAACTGTTACAAAAACTGATTGGTAAAGTCCAAGAAGCTCATCGTCAACAAGAAGTGACAAAACTGGTAGATGGACTCATTCAGTTAACAGATAGCGAAGAAGAAACGACAGGATACAAATATCAAATCCAGCAGGAAATCAATACGAATATCGACAATATCGAGTTTTCGCTTGCGACGCTCGCATCGAAGCTTGCACTGAGCACATCATATGTCAGTACGTTGTTTAAGCAACTATTTGGCACAACGTTCCAACAGTATATGATCGCAGTTCGACTCGATCGGGCAAAATTGCTTTTGTTAAGCACGGACATGAAAATGTATGAAATCGCGGCTTCCGTTGGATTTGATGACCCGAATTATTTCAGCGCTGCATTTAAGAAGCGGTTTTCGTTGTCTCCCAATCAGTTTAAGGAGAAGTCTAGAGAATGAAGAATCGAGCGAATACCTACAAAAAATTACGTGTACAAATTGCCCTTCATTATATACTAGCAAGCGGATTGACATTGTTGCTGATGGCGGGGATTCTTTACGCAAGCATTTCTTCGATTCTATTGAGCGAGTCTGCGAAAAGTACTAAGTCCTCTGTGAACCAAAGCGGCATGTATCTCGATTTGTATATTGATCGGCTGAATGCAGTGTCGAGTTTACTCGCAGAAAATCCTCAACTCGTCAGCTACTTATCAGATTCCGTTCGCGCACCAGAAGTCAAAAGTGACCTATTGAAAACGATCGATACAACGCTCGATTCCGATGAATTCATCAAATCGATTATCATTGTGAGTAAAGATGGGCAGATTTTGTCCAACGAAGCGGGTTTGACGATGAGTAAATCGACGAATATGATGCAGGAAACGTGGTATCGGTCGGCGATTATGAATGGTGGCCAAGCATTCTTAACTTCTGCCCGCATGCAAGATTTTACGATGGATAAAGACACATGGGTTATCTCAATCAGTCGGGAAATCATTGATACAGCTGGGGAAAACCGCGGCGTGCTGCTCATAGATCTAGATTATGAAGTGATTGAAGACTATTTGGCGGACTTGGATCTCGGAAAAGCGGGATTTTCGTTCATCCTCAACGAAAACCAGGAAGTCGTTTATCATGAAGACCCGTCCTATTTCAAAAATGACGATAAAAAACGCGAGTTGCAAGCGATTGTAGATGACCAAGCGGGCTATGATTCCAAAGAAAATACGTTGACGTATACTCATTCGTTGAAAAATGCAGACTGGATGCTCGTCAGTATCTCGTCTCAAGACAGTCTTCTTGCCATCAAGCAACAGCTGCTTGAAATCTTCGTATGGGTCGGCATTGCGTTGCTTTTGATAGCAGCAACAAGCGTGTATGTCTTTGCGGGTCGGATCACGGCGCCATTTCAGAAACTGGAACAGGCGATGCGGGATATTGAAACGGGGTTGAAGGAAATTCCGGTCGATGCGAAAGGATGTTACGAGGCGCAAAATCTGACGCGTCATTTCAATACGATGACGCACAAAATCGATAAGCTGATGGAGGAGATTAAGGAAAAGGAAAAGCATCTTCGGACATCGGAAATCAGTGCGTTGCATAGTCAGATTAACCCTCATTTTCTATACAACACACTCGATACGATCGTATGGATGGCGGAGTTTGGTGATCATGAAAAAGTGATCGATCTGACGAAAGCGCTGGCGTCATTTTTCAGATTGTCACTGAGTGGCGGGAGCGAGTTGACGACGGTAGAGAACGAATTACAACACGTCGAACGGTATTTGTTCATCCAAAAAGAACGGTACGGGGATAAGTTGAAGTATGACATCCACTGTGACGAGACGGTAAGGGATATTGAAATGCCGAAACTAATTGTTCAGCCTATCGTAGAGAACGCTCTCTATCATGGCATACGTGGACTTTCTCGCCAGGGTGTTATCAATATTTCTGCCACTTCAGAGGGAGATGAGTTGTTTCTGACTGTCCGTGATAATGGAGATGGATTTCACGTAGTTGACATGAATGATGAAAAAACTAAGAAAACAACGAAACTTGGCGGAGTCGGCATTCGTAATGTAGATGAGCGTATTAAACTCTATTATGGTAAAAAGTATGGAGTACATGTCCATTCTTCGGAAACCGAAGGGACTACAGTTCGTATTCACCTTGCATCTTCCCTTAGATAATAATAATAAAACGTATTGGTTCTATAGATCAGGCGCATACTTCTTTTTATACGGAGGTGCGATTGCACTATGGAACATACCGATTTCTTTAAAGTCGATTTCTGGGAAATGATCTTGCGCACGACACTTGCTTTTCTGGTGCTCCTCTTATTGGCTCGTTTCATGGGGAAAAAACAAATTTCCCAACTGACATTCTTCCATTACGTAACTGGAATCACGATAGGATCTATTGCAGCTGATATCGCAGGAGAATCGGAGACGCCATTTATGAACGGGCTACTTGCGATGATTTGGTGGGCTATTTTGACGATTGTAATGAATTATATTGCGATGAAATCCAAAAAAGCACGTATCCTGTTAGATGATAAACCGATTATAATTATCCGGAATGGAAAGATTGAGGAAGGTTCGTTACGGAAAGCACGTCTCGATCTCAATGACGTCAATATGCTTTTACGTGAACAAAGCATTTTTTCGATAAAAGACGTGTACTATGCCATTTTTGAAGTCAACGGTAATTTAAGTGTCATGAAACGGACTGCCCTAGAAAATGCAACAAAAGCTGATGTAAAAGCATCTACAAGAGAACCCAAATACATTCCTACTGAAATTATTTCAGATGGAGAACTCATTTTGGAAAATTTAGCGGAGCTTAACTTAACGGAGCAATGGGTGTATGAACAGCTTAAAAAGAAAGGAATCAATCGAGTCGATCAAGTCTTTTATGCGGAGATTCAAGGGAATGGAGACTTGCATATTGACGAGAGGACAGCAAAAGATAATTAATGAGAGAGGAACCTATACCATGTATCTGACCAGATACATGGTATAGGTTCCTCTCTATTTGCTGTTTAACAAATAGATGTTCCTCGAAATGTTGAATTTGTGTAAATTGGCCTATGAATTAAAGGGTTTTACTAGAGCAATAGAGAAATAATAACAATAGATGGGAAAATACAGCAATAAAGTGATCTTTTATCGCTAGAAGTGTCCTATACTTTTAATGCTTAGTCAAAAAAGCATATCTGTCAGCCCGTTTTATAAACTTGGTTACGACAGCTTGCCTCTGTCGCTGAGTAATATGGAGGAGAACGTTATGATGTTTTTTAGTGCGAACAAAGCAAAAATGATGCCAAAGGTGATTGAAATTTCAAGAACTATGAATGTGGAAATTCGAGTAGAAGACAAGGAAATCATTAAGAAATTAAAAATGATACATATTACAGAAGAGGATTTGAAATTGATCAAGTCGATTCAGCCAATGATTTTAACGCACGGAGACGAGTTGGTCGATAATTTTTACGGTACGATTTTACAGGTGAGTGAATTAAAAGAAATGATCGAGCGACATACGACAAAAGAATGGTTAAGAGAGACATTGAAGAAGCATGTTATCGAAATGTTTGATGGGGTTATCAATGATGCGTTCATCCAAAAACAACTTCGAATTGCGAAAGCTCATTACTCAATTGGATTACCTCCTTCATCCTACATGGGAGCGTTCCAAAACCTTCAGAACACCTTATTGGGTATCGTCTGCAGAGAGATGGATAATACACAAGAAATCCATTTACTACTTTCGGCAATTAACAAGATGATAAGCTTTGAGCAACAGCTTGTTTTAGAAGCATATGACGATGAAACTCAAATGAAATTAAATGAACAATTTCAAAGTGGGAAAGCTGACCTTAAAAACACCATGCTGGAAGTTAGTGAAGGATTGGTAGCTTTGGCAGAACAGACTCAAGCATCTGCTGAAATGTTGAGTACGACCATTCGTCAGGTGAATGTAACTACAACAGATAGCAATGAGCAAGCCGAGTTTGCCAAGACATCTGTTAGTGAAGGTCAAGTTCGTCTTACGAATTTATTGGAGAAAATTGAAGCGATTGAAACATATACAAAGAGTATGATGGAAAGTATTGAGCAACTAGGAGAGGCTTCAGATAAAATTGCATCTGTTATTGGTATAGTTCAAAAGATTGCTGACCAAACGAACTTACTATCGCTGAACTCTGCAATCGAAGCGGCACGTGCGGGTGAACATGGTAAAGGATTTGCGATCGTATCCCAAGAGGTGCGAAAACTTGCTGAACAAACGAAGCATTCAGTTACTGAAATTCAAAAACTCATTTCAAATTCAAATCAATATAAAGGACAAGTTCTTGATGATTTGAACGCTGTAAATCATGCAGTACGTGAAGGTGCAACCGCATCTGAGCTAACGAATGCATCGTTTCATGATGTCGTGAATGCTATTGAAAGAAGTGGGTCCCTTGTATTGACTGTGCAACAACAAATGGACGAAGTAATTAATGGCGTTATGGAGATAAAATCGTCAACTGCTGAAGTTGCGTCGTCTGCTGAGGCATTGAATAAAGCTGCGGTACTTGCATAACTTGGATGGATGACTACTTTATCTAACTTAGCTTATGGTTCAACATTATTCTAAAAAGAAGGAATTTTCACCCGTTTTGTAGAATGACAATAAAGTAGAACGTGTATCTAATTTAATAGTAGAGGAGCGAGTGATATGACATACGTAGTGGAAACAGTTCAAGACTTGACGAAACTTAATATCGAATCACTTATTTCTGAAAGCGAAGAAGAAGGATATCGTTTTTTGACACGACTTGCAGAAGATTATAAAGACGGCATTAATACATTCTCCGATCCAGGGGAAGCTTTGTATTGTGTGAAAGATGAGCAAGGGAAAGTAGTAGCCATTGGAGGCGTCAATCGCTTTCCGGTTCCTGGAGGAGATTCCGAGACTGGGCGACTACAGCGTTTTTACGTGGAAGCGAATGAACGCAGAAACGGTGCGGGATCGTTGTTACTGAAAGAAATTGTTGAGCATGCACGAAGCGAGTTTCATGAGTTGACTGTTAAAACAGAGTCGTCTAAAGCTGATGCTTTTTATCGTCATAATGGTTTTGAATTTGATGATTCCGCTTCGGAAACAACACATCGTATGGCATTTAATTAATAAGGAGTTAGATTATTAAATATGGAATATTCTATCCATCACTATATAAAGCAACTCAGTGATTCAGACAAGACGAAACAGTATGAAGCATTCCTAACTATTCAAGAGGAAATTGTGGAACCTGTTGATTGGGCATATGAAGTTTGGGATCTTTTTGCTGAATGGCTGCATGATAAGGATCCTCATAATCGTGCCCGTGGAGCACAGTTCCTAGCAGGGCTTGCTAAAAGTGATCCGGATAATCGTATTTTAGATAATTTCTCATCTCTCTGTGCTGTTGCAGAGGATGAGAAATTTGTTACTGCTAGACATGCATTACAGTCTTTTTGGAAAATAGCGCTTGGAGGTGACAAGCAGAAAAAAATGGTTGATGATTACTTATCGGATCGCTTTTATAATGCTTCAAATGGCGTGCATCCTACGATGATTCGAAGTGATATTATTAAAGGATTACGAAAATTGTTTGAGGTCACTCAGGATAAAGATATTGAGAAGTTAGGAATCCAATTAATAGAAACTGAAGAGGATCCAAAACAGAAGGGGAAATTGAAAAAATGTTGGAGATAATTTTACAAGGATGTGAATAATCATTCATACAGAACGTAGACATGTCCCGATGGTCATTGGAATTGCGTTATTTCTAATTGCGCCATTCTTTATTTTTTTGCTACCTAATTTTTTGGCGAACTCCATATACTTCAAATCTGGAAGTTGGTTTGTATTTGTAACTGGGGGTGTCTATTTCGTATATACGGTAGCTTTCGTCTTTTTGATAGCAGCATTATTTGTTCTTTATTTTATGTATATGAGTAAAAAATCCGTACTTATAAGTCTATGTTTAACTATTTTAGCGGGCGCTAGTTTTTACATAGCTTCACTGAATTATACGATGTTATCAGACGACGGTATTACATATCGGCCGCTACTATCTTTTAAGACGCATTCTTATTCTTGGGATGAAGTGGATGAAGCGGTTTTTAGGTCAGTACCCTCAGCTGATGGGAAATCAGAGTTCGACTTCCAGTTTGAGGATGACGTAAAGTTAACACTCACTATGAATCGATTGTTTATGAAGTTTCTTGCGCCGATTGAAAATCGGCTCGGTTACGAAGGAGTAGAGGTGGAAAAAATACTCATCCCGAAAAAAGAATGAACACGCTATCGCCCGTCTGGAATGCGTACAGGTGAAATGCTGTGCTATAGTATCAGTGAAAGCAGGTGACGGACGTGAAACGCAAGCGTGAAAGACTGCATAAAAAAGGCAACATGATTGTCTTTCCTGGGACGGTCGAGCGATTGCTTGACCAAGCCGAAGATGCTATGCAAGCAGAAGACTTTGAAGAAGCTATTCGTTTATCTGAGCAACTTCTTGAGATAGCGCCCGACTTGCCAGATGTTCCAGGTATTCTTGCTGTAGCGCTCTATGAAACAAAAGAATTTGAGCAAGCAAAGCCATACGCAGCCCAATGGTTGCAAAGCGACATGAACGAATACTTTGAAGCAATGGAGCTGTATCTTGCAATTTGTATGCAACTTCAAGATTATGAGGAAGTGGAAGATACCATTGGAGCGCTTCTTGATGAAGGTGTCGTTCCAAGCGAATTAAAACAGAAGTTCCTTTATCTCCGTGAACTGAATGGAAGGTTATCCAATAGGTTCGCGGACGATTTTATAGCGCAACCGAAAGAAATGGTATCGTTTGAGTCGTTTTTACAGTTGGACCGTTTTCATCAACAAGAATTGCTCGCGCATCTTGAAAGTAACCAGGCAAAGGAATCTCAGACTTTGCTCTGTCAAATAGCGGGGCACGATTCCCTTCCACCTGTGTTGAGGACTGTAGCATTAGTATTGCTACGGAATTCGGGCTGTGAAACACCACTTGTTATCAGGAAGTTCGGGCGTGGAATAAGCGTGATTCCGGCTCAGCTGCCACTACCTGGAGAAGATGAGGTAACAAAAAAAATCGTTACACTTCTCCGACAAGCTTTGGATAAAGATCCTTCTAGACTATCGCTAATTGAAGAAGCGGTGAGGAAATTCGCTCTAATTAGTTATCCTCTCAACTGGGGTGCCCCTGCAGAAGTGGTGGCAGTAGCATATGAAAACTATTCTACGTTTCTATTTGAAGGAGCTCCCCTTCCTCAAACTGCTTTGCATAAGCTGATCTTTGAGGTCGATCAAGACTCCAGTGAAGCTGTTGAATGAAATTTCTTGAAAGATAAAGAGACTATGATATACTGAGATGGTTGTCAATGGCGTATAAACGGTACAAAATATATTCGTCACTATGATTCGGAGGTATGTAGAAATGTCAGTTAAATGGGAAAAGCAAGAAGGTAACAAAGGAAAGTTAACGTTTGAAGTTTCAGCAGAGGACTTCAAAGCAGGAATGGACAAAGCATTCAAAAAGGTTGTTACGCAAGTAAACGCACCTGGATTCCGTAAAGGGAAAATGCCACGCAAGATGTTCAACCAAATGTACGGGGAAGAAGCACTTTACAACGATGCGATTGATATCGTTCTTCCAGTAGCATACGATGCAGCTGTACGTGCAGAAGGTCTTGAGCCGATTGCATCACCAGAAATCGACATCGAAAAGCTTGAAAAGGGCGAGGCAGTTGTATTCACAGCAATCGTTCCACTTAAGCCAGAAGTGAAATTAGGCGAGTATAAAGGCCTTGAAGCAACACGCCAAGAGACAAAAGTTAAAGATGAAGAAATCGACATGGAACTTCAAACACGTCGTGAGTCAATGGCTGAGATGGTCGTTAAAGAAAGCGGCGCAATCGAAGAAGGCGACACAGCAAACATCAACTTCGACGGCTACTCTGAAGGAGAAGCATTCGAAGGCGGAAAAGCTGAGAACTATGACCTTGCAATTGGATCAGGTTCATTCATCCCAGGTTTTGAAGAGCAACTAATCGGCTTGAAAACTGGCGACGAAAAAGACGTTGAATTGACTTTCCCTGAAGAATACCATGCAGCTGAACTTGCAGGTAAGCCAGCAGTATTTAAAGTGAAAATCAACGAAGTGAAAGCAAAAGAAGTTCCTGAGTTGAATGACGAACTTGCTAAAGAAATGGACGAAGACGTTGAAACTGTGGACGAGCTTCGCAAGAAAATGAAAGAAAACCTAGAAACTGAAAAGAGCTCAGCATCTGAAACAGCACTTCGCGACGACCTCGTAGAAGCAGCTGCTCGTAACGCTGAATTCGAAGTACCTGAAGAAATGGTTGAATCCGAAACTAACCGTATGGTAGATGAGTTCGGACAACGTCTTTCAATGCAAGGTATGAACCTTGACTTGTACTACCAGTTCTCTGGACAAGACGAAGCATCACTTCGTAAGCAAATGCACGACGACGCTGTAAGCCGTGTACGTGTATCACTTACTCTTGAAGCAATCGGTAAAGAAGAGAACATCGAAGTTACTGAAGAAGAAATCAACGAAGAACTCAACAAAATGTCTGGACAATTCAACATGGACATCGAACAAATCAAAACTGCTCTTGGCGGTACTGAAATGCTCGAAAACGACCTTCGTTTCAACAAAACAGTTCAACTTTTAGTTGATAACGCAAAAATTACAGAAGCAGCTGCAGAATAATCCAAAGCCGCTCTGGGCAAGGCACGGAACCCCGTGCCTTGTTTTTGTATATTGAGGATAGTGTAAGGTTGTCTAATTATAGATTAGTGTTAAATTCTATAACTAAGGATATGCTAATGATAGAAGCGCAAGGTGGCGACTCCGGAGGGATTTTTTCATGGAAACAACCTAAGTTCGCGGCGTCCTGCCGCAACGGTTGTATGACCTACATCCTGTTGGCCCGAGTCCGTCTGAAGTGGAGAACAACACCGTTGTTTACTCACACTTGTCTAAGCACTAAGCGCGGGTAAAACCCGTGTACATACATCAAAAGAACGAAATAGTTGATAAACCAGTTGGAATCTTGTAAGATTTCACTGAATAGGGGTGAGCAATTTGTTCAAATTTAACGACGAAAAAGACAATTTGAGCTGTTCGTTCTGTGGCAAGACGCAGGACCAAGTCCGCAAACTTGTTGCAGGACAAGGGGTTTATATATGTGATGAATGTGTTGAACTTTGCGCGGAAATCGTTGAAGAAGAAGTTGGACTCGAAGAAGGTTTCGAATTCAAAGAGGTTCCAAAACCAAAAGAAATCCAATCCATTCTAGACGACTATATTATTGGACAGGATCGTGCAAAGAAATCACTTTCAGTAGCGGTCTATAACCATTACAAGCGTGTAAACACAGGAAGTAAAGTGGATGACGTAGAACTCGCAAAATCGAACATCGTCCTCATTGGACCAACTGGTAGTGGTAAAACACTTCTCGCGCAAACGCTTGCACGTATTTTGGACGTTCCATTTGCGATTGCAGATGCGACTTCTTTAACCGAGGCAGGTTATGTCGGGGAAGATGTTGAAAATATCCTTCTTAAGCTTATTCAAGCCGCAGACTTTGATGTGGAACGTGCTGAAAAAGGGATTATTTACATCGATGAAATCGATAAAGTGGCACGTAAATCAGAAAACGCTTCGATTACACGTGATGTCTCAGGGGAAGGCGTCCAACAAGCCCTTCTTAAAATTCTTGAAGGTACGGTAGCAAGTGTACCTCCACAAGGTGGACGTAAACATCCTCATCAAGAATTCATTCAAATCGATACAACGAATATTTTATTCATTGTCGGTGGAGCATTCGATGGGATTGACGAGATTATCAAACGTCGTGTCGGTCAAAAAGTAATTGGTTTTGGATCAGACCCGAACGCTGCAGAAGAGGATCGTTCTTTACTATCAAGAATGATTCCAGAAGACCTTCAGCAATTCGGTCTAATTCCTGAATTTATTGGCCGCTTACCTGTCATTGCGACATTGGAACAGCTAAGTGAAGATACGCTTTATCAGATTTTGACACTTCCGAAAAATGCAATTGTTAAACAATATCAGAAGATGCTTGGTCTAGACGATGTTGAATTGCAATTTGAGGACGAAGCCCTTATCGAAATTGCAAAAGAGTCCATTGAGCGAAAGACTGGTGCTCGTGGTTTGCGTTCGATTATTGAAAATATCATGCTTGATGTGATGTATGAACTTCCTTCGTTAGAAGAAGTTAAAAAATGTGTCATTACAAAAGATTCGGTCTTGGGTGAAGGGTCCCCAATTCTTTATCTTGAAGATGGTACAGAAATCAAACTTGATTCAGAAAAACATACTGCATAATTGAAGGAGAAAGCTGACTTTGAGAAAGCGCATTTGTGCTGAATGAGTCAGCTTTTTCCCTCATTTTTCTAATTGTATTCAATACATAGTTAATGGGTTAAAATGATGATGGAGGTGTTTGTTCGATGGTGTTACGACATAATATACCGCTTCTTCCGCTTAGAGGCATTTTGATTTATCCGACGATGACATTACATATTGATGTAGGTAGAGAACGTTCCGTTTTCGCAATCGAACATGCGATTGCAAATAACAATTTAATTTTCCTGGCTACTCAAACCGATATAAAAGATGAAGATCCGCAACCAGAGGATTTGTATCATCTAGGTACGCTAGCTCTCGTGAAATCGATGACGCAATTACCAAATGGTACCTATCGAGTATTAATTGAAGGTATTGAACGCGCAGAATGGACAGATTATGAAGAAGCGGATTTATATCCCGTCGTTACAGTGAATGGGTTCCCGGATTTAACGGAAGTGGATGCAGAGTCTGAAGCGCTTATGCGAACCTTGCTTACCTACTTTGAGAAATATACGAAAATTTCGAAACGGATAACAGAAGATGCCTACCATTCCGTTGCTGAAATTATTGAACCTGGTCGCCTCGCAGATACCATCGCTTCACATCTGCCCCTAAAAATCAAAGTAAAACAAGAAATATTAGAAATGCGTAACATTAATAATCGTCTTGAATGGCTCATTAGCCGTCTATATAACGAGCAAGAAGTTATGGGCCTCGAACAGAAAATCATCGAGCGCGTCCGTGAGGCGATGGAACGTACTCAAAAAGAATTCTACTTACGTGAACAGATGAAAGCTATTCAAACCGAGCTTGGGGATAAGGACGGGAAAGGACTCGAAGTGGAAGCGTTGCGTGAACGCATTACCGAATCCGGAATGCCTGAAGACGTGATGCACACCGCAGAGCGAGAATTGGATCGTTATGAAAAGATTCCTTCTGCAGCAGCTGAAAGTGGTATAATTCGTTCCTACATTGATTGGCTCGTTTCACTACCATGGCAGGATGCATCAAAAGATCAATTGGACCTAGACCGCTCTGAGAAGATATTAGAGCGAGATCACGAAGGATTGGATTCGGTTAAAGAACGAATTCTTGAGTTCTTATCTGTGCGTCAGTTGACTCGGTCACTTCGCGGTCCGATTCTTTGTATCGAAGGTCCTCCAGGAGTCGGGAAGACCTCTCTTGCAAAATCGATAGCTGAATCATTGGACCGAAAGTTCGTTCGCATTTCGCTGGGTGGAGTTCGCGATGAATCCGAAATTCGAGGTCACAGGAGAACGTACGTAGGTGCAATGCCCGGTCGCATCATTCAAGGAATGAAAAAAGCTGGCACTGTTAATCCGGTTTTTTTACTGGATGAAATCGATAAAATGTCTAATGATTTTAGAGGCGACCCTTCTTCTGCAATGTTGGAAGTTTTAGATCCTGAGCAAAATAGCACGTTTAGTGATCACTACATAGAAGAGCCGTATGATCTTTCCAATGTGTTGTTCATCGCAACTGCAAATGATTTGAGTGCAATTCCAGGTCCGTTGCGAGATCGTATGGAGATTATTTCGATTGCTGGCTATACGGAGCTTGAAAAACAAGCGATTGCATCCAATCATCTGATTCCGAAACAACTGAAAGAACACGGGCTGACTAAGCAACAAGTGAAATTCCAACAACCGGCTATCTTGGATATCGTTCGTTATTACACGAGAGAGGCAGGAGTACGTTCTCTGGAGCGTGAACTTGCACGCGTTTGTCGGAAGTCTGCTCGTTTAATTGCTAGTGGAAAAAAGAAGAGCGTGACGATTAGTTCGAAAACGCTTGAGAACTTCCTAGGGAAAAAGAAATTTAGCCACGGACAAGCGGAAACAACGAACCAAATTGGGGTTGCAACGGGTCTTGCGTACACTGCTGTTGGTGGGGATACCTTGCAAATTGAAGTATCTCTCTCACCAGGTAAGGGTAAGCTAATTTTAACTGGAAAACTTGGCGATGTCATGAAGGAATCCGCACAAACAGCGCTTTCTTATGTCCGTTCAAGAGCAGAAAGTCTGGGTATCGATTCCTCGTTTTACGAAACGAAGGATATTCATATTCACGTGCCGCAGGGGGCTGTTCCGAAAGATGGTCCTTCAGCTGGTGTAACGATTGCCACAGCGTTAGTTTCTGCTTTGACTAACCGTCCTATCCATCGCGAAGTGGGAATGACTGGCGAAATTACACTTAGAGGTCGGGTGTTGCCGATTGGTGGTCTGAAAGAAAAGACATTGAGTGCACACCGGGCTGGATTACGTGTTATTATTTTACCGAAGGAAAACGAACGTGATATCGAAGACGTCCCTGAAGAGATTCGTCAAGAGTTATCATTTAAATTGGTTGACGACGCCGAAGAAGTATTGGCGATCGCATTGGAGGAACAGTAATTATGAAAGTGCATAACGTTGAAATGGTAATGAGTGCTGTAAGACCGGAACAATATCCGGATGACGGCTTTCCTGAATTTGCCCTTGCAGGACGTTCAAATGTTGGAAAGTCATCATTTATCAATAAGATGTTAGGACGCAAAAATATTGCAAGAACATCTTCAAAACCTGGGAAAACGCAAACGTTGAATTTTTATAAAATTGAAGAGCAGCTGTTCTTTGTTGACGTTCCTGGATATGGATACGCACGGGTCTCAAAAACAGAAAAAGAAAAATGGGGCGGAATGATCGAGCAATATTTAACAGGCCGCGAACCTTTAGTTGCTGCGATTCAAATCGTCGACATTCGCCATGCACCGTCTGCAGACGATATTAACATGTACAATTTCTTTGTCCATTACAATATCCCCGCAATCGTTATTGCGACGAAAGCGGACAAGATTCCTAAAGGAAAATGGGACAAACATAAAAAAATCGTACGAGAGACATTGAATATGCTCGGTGACGATCCGCTGTTTGTCTTTTCATCTGAAAAAGGAATTGGCGTAGATGCAGTTTGGGCTGAAATTGAAAGCAGAATGTAACAGATTATATAGGTAACCTGTATAGTAGAAGCAGAGGATCTAGTTATTTCTCTGCTTCTTGTTGTGTCGTTTGGAAAATTGTCATGAGTGGCGATGCACGCAAAACACACTAGTGGATTATCCTTTGCATTTACATTATAATAATTATAAAGAGAGGCGCTAATGCCTTCTCGTTCATAGGTTGTTCATAAATGAATGCTTCACGCTTTACAGGTTATGTTATACTTATGAGCAGGAAATAGACGCGAAAGGTGTGTGCACCTAGTGAAATTACTCGTTATTGGGGTCAATCACAGGACAGCGCCGGTAGAAATCAGAGAAAAGCTTTCGTTTAACGAATCTGATTTACCGCACGCTATGGAAACTCTACAATCAACTAAAAGTATTTTAGAAAATATTATCTTCTCGACGTGTAATCGGACTGAAATCTACACGGTCGTTGACCAACTCCATACCGGGCGTTTTTATGTGAAAAACTTTTTAGCGGAATGGTTTGATCTTCCGTTGGAATCGTTTACTAATCACTTGATTATTAAAGAAGAGGACGAGGCGATTGAACACCTTATGTCTGTCACTTCAGGAATCGACTCGATGGTTTTAGGTGAAACCCAAATCCTAGGTCAAGTGAGAACGAGCTTTTTGAAGGCTCAAGAAATCGGTACAACAGGTACGATTTTCAATGAGTTGTTTAAACAAGCCATTACTGTCGCTAAACGTGCGCATGCTGAGACAGCCATTGGTGAAAATGCAGTCTCTGTTTCGTATGCTGCTGTAGAATTAGGTAAGAAGATATTCGGTTCTTTGAAACACAAGCACATCGCGATTTTAGGTGCAGGTGAAATGGGAGAATTGACGATCAAAAATTTACAAGGTAGCGGTGTCGGTAAAATCACTGTTCTTAATCGGACGTTTTCGAAAGCGGAAGAATTGGCAGCGCAATTCGAAGGAAACGCGAAGTCACTAAAAGAGTTGCAATGCACACTTTTAGATGTGGATATTTTAATAAGTAGTACAGGGGCAAAAGATTATGTCATCGACTATGAACTCATGCAGTTTGTGGAAAGATTACGTAAAGGTCGGCCACTTTTCCTAGTCGACATCGCAGTCCCACGCGATATGGATCCACGTATTGGAGATTTACCGAATATGTTCTTATATGACATTGACGATATGCAGGGCATTGTTGAAGCGAACTTAGCTCAACGTAAAGAGGCTGCTGAGGAAATTCGTTTAATCATTCATAGCGAAGTAGAAATGTTTAAAGAATGGGTTGCAACGCTTGGTGTAGTTCCTGTGATTACTGCATTGCGTAAAAAAGCACTCACTATTCAAGCGGAGACGATGGCAAGTATTGAAAACAAAATGCCTGACCTAACAGACCGTGAGAAAAAAGTGTTGAGCAAACATACAAAATCGATTATTAACCAATTGTTAAAAGAACCGATTTTACAGGCAAAAGAATTTGCTACGGATTCCAAATCGACAGAAAAACTAGAGCTGTTTCAATCGATCTTCGGTATTGAAGAAGAAGTTGAACGAGAAAAAAATCTTCAGGCACAACAGCAAAAAGCGGAACAGGGAGCCGGAGCTTCCCAAACGGCCGGTTTGCAACCTGATTTGACATATTGAATGCGTTCCAACAAGTCATTTCCCATCCCGCTTTTCTTAACGGTCGATGCGGAAGTGGCTTTTTTGACAGAAAGGCAGAGGTTAGCCTATGGTTGAGTTGACGATGGCACGGCTTCAGGAAGCTATGCTCATTCTGTACGCCGTCAGCCTGATTTTTTATTTTGTGGACTTTTTAAACAAAGATACACGAGCACAACGAAGCGCATTTTGGCTGACTGTGATTGTTTTTGCTATGCACACTGGTTTTTTGTTACAAGCGATTATCGTGACGAAGCAAATACCCGTCTTGTCCCTTTATGAAGGGGTCTATTTCTTTGCGTGGATACTCATTATGTTGTCTCTTGGAATTCAACTTAAATATCGTTCCAGCTATGCTGGGTTCTTATTGAATATCATTGCGTTTTGCTTTATGACCATTCATATTTTTGCGCCTACACAAGTGGACAATTCTGGGGTGGGAGAATCTCTTGTTTCGGAACTGTTGTTCATCCATATTACATTCGCGATTCTTTCTTACGCAGCGTTTACGATGGCATTTGTATTCGCAATCCTGTATTTGCTCGTTTATAATCTGTTGAAGAAGAAGAAGTTTACTTCGCAATTCAATCGGTTGCCCTCGTTACAACATGCAATGACGGGCATGAAGGCGGCAATCTATACTGGAATCCCTTTACTTCTAGTAAGTTTAATTTTGGGCATCCAATGGGCGTATACAGCACTGTCAGATTGGACGCTATTCGATATTAAGATCATCGGTTCTTTCTTGTTAATAATAGTTTACAGCGCATTGCTGTTTTTCAATAGAAATGGGAAGGTCAAAGCTACCGATTTTGCATGGGCAACTATTTTTGCCTTTGTTTTAATTATCATTAATTTCTTTTTGGGCAGTAAACTATCGCAATTCCATTTTTGGTTATAAGGTAGAATAGTGCGGTATCCATCTAATACGTATCATTCAATTAGGGAAGGAAGATTACATTGAGAAAAATTATTGTCGGTTCACGGAGAAGTAAGCTTGCGTTAACACAAACGAATTGGTTCATCGATCAATTGAAAGCAGTGGGTGTTCCATTTGACTTTGAAGTGAAAGAAATCGTAACAAAAGGAGATCGTATTATTGACGTTCAGCTGTCTAAAGTAGGCGGTAAGGGTCTATTCGTAAAAGAAATCCAGCAAGCATTGTTCGACAAAGAAATCGACTTTGCCGTACATAGTATGAAAGATATGCCTTCTGTTTTACCAGAAGGTTTGATAGTTGGCTGTATTCCGACACGTGTCGATCCACGTGATGCGTTCATCTCTACTAACAATGTTGCGTTCAATGACCTGCCTGCAGGGGCAGTAGTGGGTACATCTAGTTTGCGCAGAAGTTCACAGTTATTATTGCTTCGACCTGATCTTGAAATTAAATGGATTCGCGGTAACATCGATACGCGTTTAAAGAAAATGCAAGATGGTGAATACGATGCGATTATCCTCGCCGCATCCGGCCTTAAGCGAATGGGCTGGAGTGAAGACATTGTTACGGAATACATGAGCCTTGAAGATTGTATCCCAGCGGTTGGTCAAGGTGCATTATCGATTGAATGCCGTTCAGATGACGCAGAACTACTTGCCGAACTCGCTAAAATGAACGACGAACAAACGTTTAAAGAAGTGGAAGCGGAGCGTACATTCTTACGTGAGATGGATGGCTCATGTCAAGTTCCTATTGGCGGCTTTGCACAACAGAAGGCTGACGGAATTGAATTGACAGGGTTCATCGCAGCGCCAGATGGCTCAGAAGTGTACCGTCATACGGCAAAAGCTGAAACTCCTGTTGAAGCGGGCAAAATCGTTTCAGACGTTTTGCGCAAAGAAGGAGCAGCAGAAGTCATTCAACGAGTGAAGGCTGAGATGGATGGTCAGTAACTTCCCATTGTCAGGAGAGACCGTGATTTTTACGAGTACTAAAAAATCAGAGGAACCTTTTGAGCTTGTGAAACAGCTTGGAGGCACTCCGGTTTCGTACCCGCTCATTCGTACGGATGAACGGATATCTGCAGAGGATCATGAGCGATTGGTTCAAGCTCAGTCCTACGACTGGCTCATTTTTACTAGCCAAAGTGCTGTAGCTGCGTTTAAACAAAAGCTTCAGCGTTCCAGACTAAACTCAACTAATTTCCAACTGAATGTTGCAGCTGTTGGGGATAAAACCGCATACGCACTCGAAAAGATTGGATTTCGTGTGAATTTTATTCCTGAAGTTTTCAGTGCAGATGTTTTCGTTCAGCAGTTCAACCCAAAAGGTGATTCGCTTCGTGCGCTTTTCATTAAAGGAAATTTAGCAGGAACGCTCATTTCAACAGAGCTCTCGTTAACTGTCGATGAATGGACAGTATACGAAACGCTTCCTGAGATAACATCAGCAGATCAGATTATAGAAATTGTGAAAGACCAAGCTTCAGTTTCGATATTGTTTGCAAGCCCTTCGGCAGTCACTGTTTTTACAAACTGTGTCGCTTCTGAAATTGGGTGGACAGGCTTTACAATTGGCGCAATTGGTCATATTACAGAGCGGGCGCTTCATGAAGTAGGGGCGCCTGTCCATGCTATGCCTGAAACGTATACATTACCTGAACTCGTGCGAACACTTGCCGAGTCGAAAGGAAGGAACTAACTGATGAACAACTTGAATTTCCGTCGGCATCGCCGACTTCGTAGCACTGCAGGAATGCGTGCAATGGTTCGCGAAACACAACTGCAAGCAACGGACTTCATTTATCCGATTTTCGTGATTGAAGGCGAAAACGTTAAAAACGAAATTCCTTCAATGCCTGGTATTTATCAGCATTCGATGGATCGACTCGGTGAAGAGCTAGACGAGGCAGTAGCATTAGGAATTCCATCTGTAATTTTCTTTGGAGTTGTTACCGAAAAAGATGCTGTTGGAACTGGAGCTTACCATGACCACGGAATTATTCAGGAAGCGATCCGTTTAGCAAAACAACGTCACCCTGAGCTCATCGTAATTGCGGATACATGTCTGTGTGAATATACCGATCATGGACATTGTGGTGTAATCGAAGGAGAACGTGTGCTGAATGATCCTTCTCTAGATTTACTCGTCAAGACAGCTGTATCACAAGCGAATGCTGGAGCAGATATCATCGCACCTTCTAATATGATGGATGGGTTTGTTGTAGCTATCCGTCAAGGGTTGGACGAAGCTGGTTTCGAAGAGATTCCAATAATGTCGTATGCAGTTAAATATGCATCTGCGTATTATGGACCATTCCGTGATGCAGCAGATTCCACACCTCAGTTTGGTGATCGTAAAGCGTACCAGATGGATCCCGCTAACCGCATGGAAGCTTTGCGTGAAGCAGAATCCGATATTGATGAAGGTGCCGACTTCTTAATCGTAAAACCTGCGTTGTCATACTTGGATATTTTACGTGATGTCAAAAATAATACGTTACTTCCGATGGTTGCCTATAACGTAAGTGGAGAATACGCGATGGTTAAAGCTGCTTCACTGAACGGCTGGGTAGATGAACAGCGTATCGTTTTAGAGACATTGACAAGTATGAAACGTGCGGGTGCTGATCTAATCATGACATATCATGCAAAAGACGCAGCTCGCTGGTTGGAGGAGACGAAATGAGAGATTATACTAAATCGAAGCAAGCATTCAGTAAAGCCGTAGACCTAATGCCTGGTGGCGTGAACTCGCCTGTACGTGCATATAAATCGGTCAATATGGATCCGATTTTCATGGAAAGTGGAAAAGGTGCAATCATTACAGATATCGACGGCAATGAGTACATCGATTATGTGCTGTCATGGGGTCCACTGATTTTAGGGCATGCTGAAGATGGCGTTGTTTCTGCGATTCAACAAGCTGCCGTAAAAGGTTCAAGTTTCGGTGCCCCGACATTGCTTGAGAATGAACTCGCTGAAATCGTTATTGAACGTGTGCCATCGATTGAAATGGTTCGAATGGTGTCTTCCGGTACGGAAGCTACAATGAGCGTATTACGTCTTGCACGTGGATACACGAAGCGTAATCTCATTTTGAAATTTGAAGGGTGCTACCATGGCCACGGCGATTCGTTGCTGATCAAAGCAGGGTCAGGTGTTGCGACACTTGGTCTTCCGGATAGTCCTGGTGTTCCTGAAGGGGTTGCGAAAAATACGATCACTGTTCCTTATAACGACTTGGAAAGCTTAAGAGTCGCATTTAAAGAATATGGCCATGATCTTGCGGGAGTAATTGTAGAGCCTGTGGCAGGAAACATGGGTGTTGTACCACCTCAACCTGGTTTCCTAGAAGAATTACGCAAGTTGACAGAAGAAAACGGTACACTTCTCATTTTTGATGAAGTAATGACTGGTTTCCGCGTCGGATACAATTGTGCTCAAGGTCATTTCGGTATTACACCGGATTTGACGTGCCTTGGTAAAGTAATCGGTGGCGGACTGCCTGTTGGTGCTTACGGCGGTAAACGTGAAATTATGGAGCATATTGCCCCTGCTGGAACGGTTTATCAAGCAGGAACATTATCAGGAAATCCACTTGCGATGACTGCTGGAATCGAGACACTGAAACGATTGAACCCGGCTTCTTATGAACACTTCATGAAACTCGGTGATCAGCTTGAAAAAGGATTCCGCGAAGCTGCAACTGCTAATGGAATTCCGCATACAGTAAATCGTGCAGGATCGATGATTGGATTCTTCTTCACAAATGAAGACGTGGTCGATTATGAATCTGCAAAGTCATCCGATTTAGCATTGTTTGCTGAATACTACCGGCTGATGGCTGCAGAAGGCATTTTCTTGCCGCCTTCACAGTTTGAAGGAATGTTCCTTTCAGCTGCTCATACGGAAGCGCATATATCGAAAACAGTAGATGCATTCCATAAGGTATTTAGTCAGTTGAAAAAATAAAACACAAACAGCCTTTTCAAGAGTAACTCTTTTGAAAGGCTGTTTTTCTTTGTCCTGTGTTCTGATAGTGAGTGCTTCGTCATATACTCTAACGATAAAAGGAGGCGGCAGAACAATGGAGCCAACACAGTGGACGTTAACGGAGACGTTTCAGTTTCCTGCAGAATACGGGAAAGTAGTTTCTGCACAAGAAGTGAAAGTGACCGCAGGATATACAGAGCATCCGACTGAAGATGCTGTTCGACTTTCTGGGATTTATCATGTAGCAGCGAATGTTGGATTTGACGGTGAAGGTCAAGAGGCAGCTCTGGATTCAGATGCAATACTAATCGATGATGTGGACGTACAAGACAAATCTGGCTATTTTGAGTATGCGGTTCCGTTGCTTGTAGATTTACCTACTAGTGCGGACGGACAACTTACAGCGACTGTAATCGATGCTTCGGCATCTGGAACGGATGATGGTGCTCTTACGGTTATGTGGACGGTTGAGGCTAAATTGGCTGAAGTCGAAGCCGTAGCTAAGAAAGAACCAGTAGTGGATGAGTTGGTAGAAACAGAAACGACGACTGCAGCTGTAACTGCGGATCTGGACAGTTCCAATTCGAGTCAAGTTGAAACGGCAATTGGCTATGTGGAAGACAATGAAATGCTGGCGTTCATCAATGACTTGGAGGACGATGTGACGGTGACATCTTTCCGTTTAAATGATGTTTTTGTGGAATAGAAAGCAACATCCACAAAGGACGCAGAAGAGTAAAAAGTCTCCTGTCGTTGGGATGATCAATAGTCGGATGAGCTGAAAACAAGAGATCGGGATAATGATCATTTTACCGTAAAATCGGCATCTTCTTAGCCATGGCGGAAGCAAATAGGGGTTGTAGCCTCTTCTCATAACACCATCCTTTCACAGCGGGCTTGACGGGTACGCTATACATCCGGTAAACTATTGGAAACAGTATAGTGATGCGTTTAGCGGGAGAGTAGATCGGTCGGCTTTTGTAGAGAGGGTCCGGGTGGTGCAAGGACCTATTGTCGACAGTTTGAAAGTCACCCGTCAGCAGTTTTCGTGAACATTTTTTACAAGTAGCGAGAACCGGTTAGAAGCCGTTATTTCCATTGAGGCAACTTGCGAATTCTGCATGGTTGCGAATAAAGGTGGTACCGCGAACTGACTCCTTCGTCCTTTAACGACGAAGGGGTTTTTTGTGTTTCAAAAATTGGACATAATCTTGATTTCCACTTCAGGTGGAGGCCATCCTAGGGGCCTGATCTCAGCCTCCTTGGCGCTACGCTTCTGCGGGGGCTTCGATCTTCGCTGGTCTCTAAGGAGTCCCCACCTTACGTTCCAATCAACAGAAAGTATAAGCACAAAGTGTCCGATTAAAAACAAAAATGATTTGAATTTTTTTATTATTACGAGGAGGAATTGATATGACAGAAAAAGAGCAGTTGGAGATGCCGACTAAGTATGATCCGCAGACGATTGAAAGAGATCGCTATGAATGGTGGTTAAAGGGTGAGTACTTCAAAGCTCAGCCTGAGAGTGGGAAAGAGCCATATACAATAGTAATTCCACCACCGAACGTGACGGGTAGATTACACTTGGGGCACGCTTGGGATACTACACTTCAAGATATTTTGACTCGCATGAAGCGCATGCAGGGATATGATGCGTTGTGGCTACCAGGAATGGACCACGCTGGAATTGCGACTCAAGCGAAAGTGGAAGAGAAGCTACGTGCAAATGGCCAAACACGTTATGATCTAGGACGTGAGAAATTCCTAGAAGAAACATGGAAATGGAAAGATGAGTATGCGGGTCATATTCGTGAGCAGTGGTCTAAGCTAGGTCTCGGATTGGATTACTCACGTGAACGTTTCACCCTGGATGAAGGACTTTCACGTGCAGTACGTGAAGTATTCGTCAAGTTGTACAAAAAAGATCTAATTTATCGCGGAGAATATATTATCAACTGGGACCCTGCGACGAAAACAGCATTGTCCGATATAGAAGTTATCCATAAAGATGTAGCGGGTGCTTTCTATCATATGCGTTACCCACTCACAGATGGAACTGGAAGTATCGAAATTGCGACAACTCGCCCAGAAACGATGCTTGGTGACACAGCTGTTGCCGTTCACCCTGAAGACGAGCGCTATCAGCACTTAATCGGAAAAACTGTGAAGTTGCCAATCGTTGGCCGTGAAATTCCTATCGTAGCGGATGATTACGTAGAAATGGACTTCGGAAGCGGTGCAGTTAAGATTACACCTGCGCATGATCCGAACGACTTTGAAATTGGAAATCGTCATGACTTACCACGCGTTCTTGTGATGAACGAAGATGGTTCGATGAACAAGTTAGCTGGTAAATATGAAGGTATGGATCGTTTTGAATGTCGCAAAGCAATCGTTAAAGATTTGCAGGATATGGACGTTCTATTCAAAATTGAAGAACATAATCATTCTGTAGGTCACTCGGAGCGAAGTGGTGCTGTTGTTGAGCCTTACTTGTCGACTCAATGGTTCGTTAAGATGCAACCACTTGCTGAAAAAGCGATTGAGTTGCAAAAAGCAGAAGGTAAGGTGACATTCGTTCCAGAACGTTTCGAGAAAACATACTTGACGTGGATGGAGAACATTCACGATTGGTGTATTTCTCGTCAACTTTGGTGGGGCCACCGAATTCCAGCATGGTATCACAACGAAACTGGTGAAGTATACGTTGGTGAAGAGGCACCTGCAGATATCGAAAATTGGCACCAAGAAGACGACGTACTTGATACGTGGTTCTCATCTGCACTATGGCCGTTCTCGACGATGGGTTGGCCGGACACGGAAGACTCTGAGTTCAAACGTTACTATCCAACTGATGCACTTGTTACAGGGTATGACATCATCTTCTTCTGGGTGTCTCGCATGATTTTCCAAGGCATCGAGTTTACAGATCAGCGTCCATTCAAGGATGTATTGATTCACGGATTGGTCCGTGCGGAAGACGGACGCAAAATGTCTAAGTCACTCGGTAACGGGGTAGACCCAATGGATGTCATTGACCAGTATGGTGCGGATGCATTGCGTTACTTCCTAGCAACCGGTTCATCACCAGGTCAAGACCTTCGCTATTCTACTGAAAAAGTTGAAGCAATCTGGAACTTTGCCAATAAAATCTGGAACGCTTCCCGCTTTGCGTTGATGAACATGGAAGGTTTGAAATACGAAGAAATCGATTTGTCAGGAGAACGTTCAGTTGCAGATGATTGGATCTTAACACGTCTCAACGAAACCATTGACTCCGTGACAAAGTTATCAGACCGCTATGAGTTTGGTGAAGTCGGCCGCGCGCTTTATAACTTCATCTGGGATGATTTCTGTGACTGGTATATCGAGATGGCGAAGTTGCCATTGTACGGTGAAAACGAGAAAGCCAAGCATATGACGCGTTCGGTCCTTGCTTATGTGCTCGACAATACGATGCGTTTGCTTCACCCACTCATGCCGTTCATCACGGAAGAGATTTGGCAGAACTTGCCTCATGAAGGCGAGTCAATCACTGTTGCTGCATGGCCAGTGGCAGATGCGAGTTTGACGAACGTAGAACGTTCCACTCACATGAAGCTATTGACAGATGTCATTAAAGCGGTTCGCACAATCCGTGCCGAAGTGAACACGCCTATGAGTCGCCAAGTACCGTTGTACATCGCTGCGAAAGACGAAGCGACAGCAGCTGTCTTGAAAGCGAATAGTCAGTACATCGAGAAATTCTGTAACCCAGAAACTCTTGAAATCGGCGTAAATGTTCAAGCGCCAGGCAAGTCGATGTCTGCAGTCGTTACAGGCGCAGAACTCTTCATGCCACTTGAAGGCTTGCTCAACATTGACGAGGAAATTGCACGCCTCGGTAAAGAACTAGATAAGTGGGCAGGCGAAGTGAAACGCGTTCAAGGCAAACTTTCCAACGAACGCTTCGTTTCCAAAGCACCACAGTCGGTCGTAGACGAAGAGCGTGCAAAAGAACAAGATTATCTCGAAAAACAAGCTGCCGTGCAGCGTCGTATCGAGGAATTGAAAGAGATTTAAGTAGGGGGAGGGCTTTCTAACGAAAGCCCTCTTTTTATTTTGTAAAGGGCAAGGTCATGAATTCGTGGAAGTGGATCTGAGTGCTGGAGATGTGCTCATAAACTCAAGAAAATGATCATAAATATTGAAAAGCGCTCATAAACCTAGAAATGTGATCATAAACACAGGAAAGTGCTCATAAACCTCAAAATGTGCTCATAAATCCTGGAAAATGATTATAACTCTTACCGAAGATCATCCCCGCAACACGATACCCCAAATAATAAGCGTAGCGCTACCAAATAATCCCTTAAAATGTTTAAATTGCGTCTCGATAGCGAGAAATTCAGCCAAGTGTCCGAGAAAAACAGCATTGTGATAGAGAAAATACCAGGAGTGATGGAAAAAGACATAAAACTGTCTGAGAACAAGCTTCGCACTCAACAAAAAACCTTACAAAGTGCTAACTCAGCACCTCATAAGGATTTTGAAAGTTTTTTATGGATATGACACATAACCTCTCGTGCAACATTCAATTCACTGGTCTCATAAAGCGACCTCGCACCTACAGGATCTTCTATTTCGTTCAACAACCAAACGCCTTCCGCATTCTGAATGAAATCCACTCCGATATAGTCACTTTTCAACGCTTTAGCAATCTTCACTGCGAACTCACGTAAAGGAGAAGGGACTTCAAACCGCTCAGCTGTTCCACCCAAGCCAACATTTGCCTTAAATGATTCCACTCCAGTCCGCTTTACCGCTCCCACAACTTCCTCGCCAATTAAATAAAGTCGTACATCAGAAGAGTTGTTCTCAATGTAAGGCTGCATCACAAGTTGTCGATTTGGATAGCGTGAAATCACGTGCTCTATTTCAGTTTTCGTCTTACATAAATGGACTTCTTCACCACCATGTCCATCCGTCGTTTTTATAACAATAGGATACTGGCGAACATCCTGAGCAGAGTCTAGCCGCCTTGTAGGAATAGAAGGAATGCCTAAGAGTGCAGCAAGCTGGAACGTTTGAAGCTTATCATTCGCAACACGATTCACTTCGCTTCGATTGACGACAACAATACCATCTTGTTCCCATCGTTGGCTCTTTTCAAAGTCGCGCGCGCGATAAAAGACGAACGTTGCATCATTCGGAAGTTCTGCATCACCCGTCAGCAATTCTACAACTAGCTGGTTTGCAGCACCTTCTTTGATGAGTTCATCGATAAACCATCGATTGCGCATCGAATCTTCCTCTTCATAATAGATATACCCCTTCATCCAATCACCTCTAAAATGTACGCTATCATTGCATCCGCTACGTTAATTCCTGTTACATTATAAATATTTCGGATATGTGCAGCGGCATTAACTTCACAAACAAGTGGTTCTTCATTTGCTCCAAACAATAGGTCGACACCAGCAAAATCCGCATCTACCGATTTCGCAGCGCGTAATGCGATAGAGATTTGTGCATCCGTTAACTCAATGATCTCAGCTTTTCCGCCATTCGTGATGTTCGCACGGAAATCCGTCTCGGAATGTCGATACATCGCAGCAACAACCTGTTCACCAACAACATTCACTCGAATATCGCGTCCGCGACTCGAAGCGATGAACTCCTGAAATAAGTAATCAATTCCACGCAATGCCTCTGTTTTTTCATAAAACTGTTCCTCGGTTTCAATCAGATAGACGTTCATTCCGAAAGAACCACGTGCTTCCTTAATGATCATAGGAAGACCAAGCTTCTGTAAAACGCGTTCATAATACCCGCTATCACGGATTGTGAAGTTTGGATACACTTTAGGCGCAACAATTGTCCTTGGCATTGGCACACCATCAAGTGCGAGTCTTATCGCTTGTTTCGTTTTATTGTCACAACGCTCGATCACTTCCGGATCATTGAATACAGGAATGCCGAGGGATTTCAAATAGGTTGCGAGTACAATATCTTTATCTAAAAATACGACGAAATCAGGGAGTGAATCGACTTTTCCGGTTACATCCATCATGACTTCATAATTTTTATAAATTGTTGCAGAAACACCCGCCCGATCAGCGGCCTCTTGTACGAGTTCCGCCTGATCGCGGAATTTCTCATTCACTAAACTTCCATTATAAATAATCCAGCAACTCTTCAAATGAAACCCTTCTTTCTCGTGCTATACTCTTAAGAAAAGCCTTTTCAAAGGCTATCAACTATAAGTTTAGCATAAGGTGGGGAAAAGGTATGATACCGAAGTTGGAAGAGTATAAGAAACGTGTAAGCATTATTAGTGATAAGGAGATTAAACCTGGACTAGCTGCAATTGAACACGCAATGAACCTCCTTGGATCGCCACAAAAAAATTTAAGAGCAATCCACGTCGCAGGCACGAATGGCAAAGGATCTACAATTTGCTTTATGGAATCTATCCTTCGTGAGGCCGGAATAAGTACAGGCGTTTTCGCTTCGCCTGCAATGATCGATATACATGATCAAATCAGAATCAATGGAGAAAATAGTACAGAAGAGCAGTTAACAACATCTTTCCAAATACTGAAAGATGCCGGACTTGACGGGATGTTGACAGACTTCGAACTATTGACTGCGGCAGCGTTTGCCACTTTTAACCGCCTGCAGCCAGATGTAGTCCTTATTGAATGTGGAATGGGAGGAAGGTTTGACAGCACAAATGTCTTGACGCCAATGGTTTCTGTAATTCCATCAATCGCTAGAGACCATATCGGATTCCTTGGTGACTCGATCGGAGAGATTGCGTGGCATAAAACAGGAATATTAAAAAAGGGAGTTCCAGCTGTATGCGGGAAATTGCCTGCGGACGCCGAAAAGGTAGTAGAAAAAGTGGCTACTGAAGTTGGCAGTCCATTAGTGATCTATGGACAAGGTTTCTGTATGAAAGAAGGAAACCCCGAACAGTTTGATGGAAGTCAGCAACTAGCATTACCAAATAGAAAGATGAAAGGTCCTCACCAAGCTATCAATGCAGCAGTTGCTATAGAATCGCTTCTTAAAGCTGGTCTAAACCTTCCGATAGAAGCGATTCAAACAGGTATTGCGACCGCGCAGCTCTCTTATCGATTCGAAGAAATCGCACCAGGCGTCTTTTTTGATGGTGCACACAATCCTGCCGCAGCGTTAATGCTCAGACGTACGATCCAAGAACAACTGCCAGGGGAGAAGATTGACTTTGTCATAGGAATGATGGCCAATAAAGAAATTAAAGAGACACTCGATGAATTAATACCAGTTGCGAATTCATTTACCTTCATCAATTTTAATGTACCCGGTGCTGCGACTGCGCAATGCCTCTATGATCAATGTGAATTTGGAAATAAAATGGTGATAGATATAGATTGTGTATCTTCGTTACTAACTAAAGACCTAGGTGTTAAGAAAATAGTCTCGGGTTCTTTATACTTGCTAAACAGTCTAAGGTCTCATATAATATAATTAGCAATAGATAGATAATTCCGCGGGTTGAGCGGTTGATTGGAAGGATGAAGAGGATGAAATTGAAAGGCCGGCCATTGTTGCTCTTGCTCTTACTGTGGATACTTGTTGTGCCGACCGGCATCGTTTATCTTCTTTATACCCAGCCCATACTCACGGTGAATTGGTTATGGGTAGGACTTTCATTTTTACTTGGATTTTTAAGTATTTACTATCCCATCATCTACAATCGTAAACCCATCGTACTTTTTGTCTGGTTTACTTTACCGATTTTTCTTGTGTATGGATTAACGATAGAGTTGATCATTACTCAACTAATAATTGCTTGTGCGGTATTTGCGCGTTATAAAACAGGTGATGTTCTGTATCGCTTGCTGTACAACTCGTTAGCTTATTTTGTGTTGTCGGTCAGTTCGGCAGTCGCTTTTTTCATGACAGGAGCTGGAATTGGAGAACTGACCTTTAGCATTCTAGTTGTTGGCGTGTTCGTCTATCAAATTGTCTATTCCGTATTGTATGATTGGATTTTTAAACTTTATGGTGTACTTACAAATCGGATGAGACTGGATTCCGTAAAAGAAACGCTTCTTCATTATTTTAGGATGGTCATAGCCGTACCACTTGCCTTGTCGTTATATTTTATCCTCATCCATTATGGGGTCATTGGATATGTGTTAGTGGGAATTCCGTTCTTTTTCATGACACTAGTGCTTAGAATTAATCGGCAGACAGACGACTTAAATGCCTATATTCAAGCTGCGGGGAAGATAGGTCAACAACTTGCTAAAATGACCACTGAAGAATCGACAATCGAGGAATTTATGACGAAAACGACTGCTCTTTTTGAAGCGGACTATGTTTACTTATTCGATCATTATGATGGATGGTTGGAACCTACACATTTTTATGTAAAAGGTAGAAAAGTTGCTACTCCTCATGTTCATTTAGCGAAGGGGGAGGGCATTGCGGGTAAAGTATTATCTGATAAGAAAAGTTTTCTATACACTAGAAGAGACCAATGGATTCAACAAACAATAACTCCCGTTCCAGATGATATCGAAAGCTTATTATGTGTTCCATTTATTCGCCACCAGGAGATTGTGGGGGTTCTGGTGATGGGTAGCAAAAAGAAAGACGCGTTTAAAGAGTTTCATTTAAATGTCCTGGACCTGCTTAGTTCATACTTTATAGTGTCGGTTGAGAAAGCGAGATATATAGAACTTGCAGAACAGGAAAGTAACCGCTGTGCATTGACTGGGCTCTATAATTATCGTTTTCTAGAGCAACGATTGGAACAGGAAATGGATTTGCTGAATCGTGGAATTCTTGAACACCTTGCAGTTGTTATGTTGGATATTGATCATTTTAAAAAGGTCAATGATGCCTACGGACATGAAAGTGGAAATCTTATATTGAAACAGTTTGCAAATCTGTTGCAAAACAAATGTCCTGAAAAAGCGATTGTTGCTAGATATGGTGGCGAAGAGTTCGTCTATATATTGCCCGAGTTTTCAATGGATGCAGCACTTGAGTTTGCAGAAGAGTTACGAAGTGAAATCCAGCAAACAAACATGCAAATCGAGAATGATTTGTCGTGTTTGTTGAATGAAGAAGAAATTCAAATCACAGCGAGTATAGGCGTATCAGCCGCACCTGAGGATACAGATGAAGCGATGACGCTATTGCGAAATGCAGATCGTGCATTGTATATTGGAGCGAAGCAGGCTGGGCGTAATCGAGTAGGTGGTTATGTAAAGTAAGGTGTTCCAGAACGGAGGATACAAAATGCTCAAGAATCTACGTAAGCAGTGGACGGCTTTTTTACTGTGGTTATTAGTAGTACCGACCTCGTTATATCTTGTATATATGATGTTTCCGTTTAAAGAAATTGATATGTGGTTTGTATTGCTAAATTTCATCATGCTAATTATCGCAATGAGTTCGTCGTTCCAAATATTCTCGATTAGTATTTCACTTGAACGATGGATTATTTTTGTGATTTTTTTTCAATATGGTCTTTTTGCGGAAATGGTTTTCATGCAACTTGCACTCATAATTTTACAATTTGTTCGAAAGTCGAGTTTACCGGCATTCTATCGGTTTACAACAAATTCGTTAATGTTTGTGATTGTTTCAATTGTTAGTGCATTCTTCTTTTATTTTGCTGGCGGTAGAATCGTGGAAATGTCACCGTGGGCTTTCCTAATAGCGGCCACGGTTTACGCAGTGTCATATTCTTTCATCAATAGCTTGGTCCTTTACCTCATCATGAAAATAGAGAAAGCTTCCTTTGATAAGTTTAAGCAAGTAGCGTTGTGGGATTTTGCGATAACAATAGTTGTGCTACCCTTAGCGGTCGCATATAGTCTACTTACTTACAAATTGGGCGGTTTCTCCGTTTTATTGCTTGGTGCACCATTTCTACTCGTACTCTTAATTATTAGAAGGTATGCTTTTTCTGGTGAGCTTAACAAAAAGCTTTCTTCCGCTGTCGAAATAGGTCACGAACTAACGGAGAGTCTAAGCAGGGATGAAGTCATAAAAATTTTCACTGAGAAAATTCAAGGTGTCGTAAATTATGATCAAGCTTATATTCTCGATATTCGTAATGGTAACCGATTTCAAATGCTAGCCTGTTCAGAGGCGGGTACTTTTTCAAAGGAATCTCAGTTTTTTGAATTTGAAAATGAAGCGATACCTTTACTATCACCAGACAATATAAAGGTATATAGTTCAAGTAAAGAAATCGAAAAGCTCGAACATCTCCGGTTCAGTATTGCTGTACAAAGTGTCATGATTGCACCTATTATTCGAGCGGGAAAACTTGAAGGTTACCTTATCATGACGTCGTTCAGAAAAAACTTTTTTGAGGATTTAGATAAAAAAATGGTTGATTTGTTAACGGGGTATTTCGAAACCTCTATAGTAAAAGCATTTCATTACGAACGTACGATTGAGAAAAGTGAAAAGTGCGGTCTTACAAAACTGTATAACTTCCGCTATTTAACAAAGAAACTAAGAGATGAGCTAAGTCTTTTTCACGAACAAGAGATTTCTAGTTTATCTGCAATTATATTAGATATCGATCATTTCAAATCCATCAATGATAATTATGGGCATCAAAGTGGTAATGATATTTTATGTGAATTTGCTCAAATTCTTAAAAAGTACGAGACGGATGGTCGTACGCTGGCTCGTTATGGCGGAGAGGAATTTGTTTTATTGCTTCCTGATTTCACAAAGGAGGAAGCGGTTTCACTTGCTGAAAGAATTCGTCTTGAAATTGAGCAACATACATTTACAATCAAACCGGACTTATCGGATGATATCGAATCGATTGGTATCAAGCTTACTGTGAGTCTTGGTGTCTCATCAATTCCAGAGGACACGCAATCTGAAAGCAGTTTGCTTCGGAATGCAGACAGAGCCCTCTATATTGGAGGGAAACAGGCAGGACGCAATCGCGTTGGGGTTTATGAAGCGGAGCCAACTGATCCAATAGAAATTTGATGAAAATAAAGTTTCACTCAAAAGACTGCGCTAGCAGTCTTTTTTTGTAACAATTATGCTTACAAGCCTATTGAACTCAAAGGTTCACTCCGTTATGCTAGAGATAGGAAAAAGGAACGAAAGAGGTGAGAGAATTGGTGTGTAAATGGAAAACCACTGAAGAGTCTGGACTGACTTTAGTTGAAATTCTCGCCTCACTTGTGATATTAGGCATAGTTTTCGTTGCGTTCATGACAATTTTCCCTCAGATGACTCTTTTTAATAGTAGGACCGAGACGAAGTTGGAGACGATGAATGAGGCTCGGATTGTTTTGGAAGAATATAAGAATATTAAATGGAAAACTAGTGACTTGAACGGGACTAGATTTGTTAGTGAAAACGACTGGTGGAGAGATGATCAATATGGGAGACCTAACGTGATTGTAAAAATAAAAAAATCACCTGATGAAGGTCCCGAATTAAAAGAAACGCTTAAGCCAGGTGTTGTTCGATTACATAGGCTGCAGGTTGAAATCGTGAAAGATAATCGTATCTCTAGCGAATCATTTGGTTACATTCAGGTTAAATAACTCTTGAGGGGGAATCGGTTTTGAAAGACAATCAGTCAGGTATGACCCTTGTAGAGCTTCTAGCTGTATTGGTTCTGGTTTCCCTCGTAACGGGCATTATATGGACTGCTATGAATATCAGTGTTAAACACAATGCATTAGAAACGACAAAAATCCAATTGCAACAAGATGCTAACTTCATTATTACAAAAATTCAACAGAAACATAGATCTTCAGAGTGTTATAGACTGATAATTGAGGAACAAGAAGTTAGTTTAAGAAATTGCGAAGGAAATCAAGAATCCACTGAAATAATAGGACAAGAATTTCAGTATGGACCGCTACAGGATATTGAGTTGAAACCTAAAAAAACAAGCATGTATGAGTTAACTTTGGAAGTGAAGGATCCTTTAAATAGAAGATTATCTGTTTCCGTACCTACTGTAATCTCCAGGTATAAAAGTGAATGAGAATGGAGTGAAATCCATGAAATATATATATAGAGAAAGAGGCTATGCTTTACTTGTTGTCTTATTGCTAATCGTTATTATTACGATTCTCACAGCAGTATTCCTCCGAGGAAACATCAGTAATGCAACACAAGAAAATATAGTAGATAATAGTCACTTGACTGTTGTGGCTGCAGAAGCAGGAGTTGAATTTTATAAGACTCAATATACCAATGAATATTATATCCGCTTACAAGAACTAAATAATTTTGCTGAAAAAGAAATTCAAATCCAACTCGATAATATAAAAAATGATAAGAAAAACCCCAATAGAACAGTTGACTATGACGCTGTACGTAAACGTACCGCACAAGAACTTTATAAACTAATGAAGGCAGTCAATGTTGAAGAGGCACCCGCTTTAATATTAGGCAAAAAAAAGGAGTTTGATTTTGAACTTAATAAGTCTAACAAAAAAACAGAGAACTATTATGAATTTATAAGAACCAATGACCAGAATATTATAATTGGTTTAATGAAAGATCAAATCACTATTGGGGTTTCAGGCAGTGTGCTTGGAAAAGAAAGAAAGAGCGGTAAAACTAAGCTGCTTAATTTTGAGCAAGTTTTTATAGTTCCTTCCTTTGAAACAGGAGCAACAGGAGGGTCACCTGGCAGTGGTACCAGCGATGGGGATTTGGGAGAATGGAATTATCCGCAGAGCGTACAAGTACCACCCTGTTCCAATGCAAAGGAAATTAAGGGTAAGAAATGTTTCGCGAGTGAAAATGTCGATAAAATTAGAGATATTGAGGATTCAACTGTCTACTTTCCGAATGGATACACTTATAAAACTGGACAGAATTTTGATTTGGAAGATTCCTGGGTTTATGTAAAAGGGGAATTTAACACTGGGAATGGTCATCTTTACATCGAGGAAACTGATTTTAGGATAGATGGTTCGCTAACGCTAAGTAATAAACTGGATATTGAGGATTCGATTTTAGTTGTAAATAAGTCAGCAGTTATTAAAAATGATGTCGATATCGAAGAATCCTATTTTTATATAGGTGGAGATCTCACAGCAGAGAATCATTTTAATGCTGAGGATTCGAATAATTTGATTGTTATTGGTAATTTTACTGCTAATAAAAAGTTTGAACTTGAAGAAACTTCATTGTACGTAGGAGGGAATCTAACTTTAAAGGGTAATAAGACAGAGATTGAAGACAAATCAAAGGTTTGTGTAGCGGGGAACCTAACAATAGAAAATAAGGTTAGTGAAATATCCTCATCAAGTTATATTTTTTACAAAGGTAACCTTTCTTATCCAGAAAAAATACCTCATCCAAGAATTCAACGTCTTAGTAACCAACAATTCTTAGAAAAGTGTCCGGAAGTTTCAAATCAGACTCCACCAACAGATTCTGGAATTAAATGGCCAACGCCATCTATTGAAGTTGAATATAAGTGAAACTCATTTGAGAATTGAGGCTAATTATGACACCTTATCTACTACTACTAATTCTAGCTGTTTTAGCATATGCAGCCACCCTTTGGCTAGTCCGTACCAACCGGCTGCCAGATATCGCGACTTGGATTGTCCTACTCGGTACATCCACGGCATTCCTGGCCATGCTCGTTTCACAAATGATGTCATTTTGGTACGCATTACTAGTTATCTTGGGCTTGTCCTTTGCAACAGCAGTATTGCTAGCAAAGCAGCAAGAAGCGAAATAATATGATTCTACTTATAAAGAATTTTGAATGGGAGGCGTCCAAAACGTGGGTAATCGAACTGTTGTAACATATTTTTTAAGCATTCTGGGCGCTTCTTTACTCTTTTTTGGAATTGCGTCTGCAGGATCGTTTGCTGCAGAAAACCTACTCTTCGGTAAACGATTCGGGGATCATACATATGCAGGTCCTTTCAACTTATCAAAACAGACGGACAAGGAAGCGGAAATCAAGTTAACCTCAGAATTGTTGGGAATGCAAGACAAGTTGCAAGCGGATTTACTCTATCAAGATGCGATCATTCCATTACCAGCAGAATTAGTAGATTATAATCCTTCCGAAACCATCAAACAAGCTAAGTCTGAAGAGGAAAACTCACTTATTTCAACTGTTTCTGAAGATGGACTTAGAACATTGTTGCAGCAACAATTGCCGATGCTGTCTTTTAGTGATTCTGAAATCCAATCTATCGCTATGGGGATTGGGGAGAAATTGGAATCAGGAATCATGCCGCAATCCATTATTTTGACAGATTATCTTGAATCCACACAGACAACTACTGAAATTGCATCTGCATCCACTGAAATTGACGGTTTGACAGCTCCGATGCTCGAGTTAATCAGTGAGTTAGACGGAAACGAAATCGAGCCGAAAGCTCCATTTTCAATTCTTGAGTTCATCGAAAATACGCAACCTGGACTACTAGACGAAGAAGAACTCACAATTCTAGCGTCTACCCTCTATAAAGCTTCGTTACAGACGAACTTCTGGATTGAAGATCGAACAATTCGTCGTAAACTGACTCAGGGCGTGGAACCTGGATTCGAAGCGGCGATTAATACACAGCTAGGTCTGGATTATGTAATGACGAACCCGAATTACACTTCCTATACAGTTCATGCTAAGTGGGAAAGTGGATCATTGAACATTTCTATTGAAGGAATGCCACTTCGTTATGAATATGAGCCATACGTTGCGGAAACGAATAAATTCGATCCTAAAACTGTTGTTCAATATAGTGAGGATCTAACACGGGGACAAGTCCATATTGCAGAGCCTGGCACAGATGGATTCGAAATTATTGTTCAGCGCAAAATCACAGAAGATGGAACTTTACTAACTACTGAATCTATAGCAGAAGATTTTTATCCACCGGTTTCCCGTGTCGAACGACGTCCTTTAATTGAGGCAGACACGAATTTGGATAATGAACCCGGGGCAGATTCTTCTCAGAACAATGGAAGTGGGAATGATTCCACATCTAACAACGAAGATTCAAGCAACAAGCCCGATTCAAGTGGAGAGAAACCTTCTGGAAATAACAAACCATCTAAAAATCCTAACGATACTTCGGATCCAGATGATGGAAACGCTATACCGATGCCTGGTGATGATGACTATTTGTATGACAAAGGCGGAAATTTGATCAAGTAACACCCGGTTTGGAGGGGGATTTTCAATGGCAGCACCACGAAAACGGTTAGGGGATTTATTGGTTGAGTCTGGACTGATTACAGATGCTCAGCTCGACATGGCATTAGCCGAAAAGCCAAGGGACCAGCGTCTCGGTGATGCATTGCTTGCGCGAGGATACATTACAGAACAACAACTAATAGAAGTATTGGAATTTCAACTTGGGATTCCTCATATCAATTTGTTCCGTTATCCGTTTGATCCAAAATTGTTTAACATTGTACCCAAGGATTTCGCTAAGCGAAACTTACTAGTTCCATTGAAAGCGGATGGCGATCGGTTATTTGTTGCGATGAGTGATCCGATGGACTATTTGACGATTGAGGATTTGCGCTTGTCGACTGGCTTTCATATTGAAACTGCAATCGCTTCTAAAGACGATATTTTACGGACGATATCTAAGTACTATGAAGACGAATCATTCGAAGATATTTTTATTGATCAACCCGAAGAAACAAAGCAGCAGGAAGAATTGACGGATCTCGATTCACCGGTTGTTCGATTGGTGAACCAGTTGATGGTATCTGCCGTTGCTCAAAAGGCGAGCGATATCCATTTGGATCCCCAAGAAAACGAACTCGTAATCCGCTACCGATTAGACGGAATGTTGAAAACGGAACGAGTCCTCCCGAAACACATGCAAGGTATGTTGACAGCTAGGATCAAGATTCTTGCTAATTTGGATATTACCGAACAGCGTTTGCCTCAAGATGGACGTATTAAGACGACCATCGATTTTCGCCCAATCGATTTACGGGTGTCAACATTACCTACGATTTTCGGGGAAAAAATTGTGATGCGGATTTTGGATTTAAGTAGTTCACTAAGTGACTTGAAAAAACTAGGCTTCAATTCTCTTAACTTGGAACGATTTTTGGCGGAAATTAATCGCCCGAACGGCATCGTTTTGATTTCTGGTCCAACTGGGTCTGGTAAGTCGTCGACGTTATATGCGGCGCTCAACAAGTTGAATAGCGAAGAAGTCAATATTATTACCGTTGAGGATCCAGTGGAGTATCAACTTTCTGGTGTCAATCAAATCCAGGTCAATCAAAATGTAGGTTTAACCTTCGCTACTGGTTTAAGGTCGATATTGCGCCAAGATCCCGACATCGTCATGGTTGGTGAGATTCGAGATCGTGATACAGTCGAGATTGCGATAAGGGCATCGTTAACTGGACATTTAGTTCTTAGTACGATCCACACAAACGATTCTGTCGCATCCATTACCCGATTACTCGATATGGGTGTGGAACCGTTTCTCGTCACAGCGTCACTCAACGCGGTTGTTGCGCAACGTCTCATTCGAAAAGTGTGCAGAGACTGTGGGAAGAAAATGCCGGCGACGATACGAGAACAAGAGATTTTTGCGAAACGCGGGTTGGCAATTAATGAAATAAACCGTGGATCAGGCTGTGCAGCTTGTAACATGACGGGCTATCGAGGACGTGTTGCGATTCACGAAGTGCTGCTGATCGACGATGCGATGCGAGAATTGATTAACAGTAATGCGACGCCTGCTAAAATGCGTGAAGCTGCGGTCAACAGTGGAACGGTCTTTTTAATCGATGATGGACTGGATAAAGTGAAACAAGGACTGACAACGACGGAAGAAGTTCTCCGTGTAGCGTTGCCTGAATAAGGAGGGGATTTCATGATGAAACAACAGATTGATGATTTATTGACGAAAGCGGTTGAGCTTCATGCTTCTGACATTCACATGACGATAGATTCTCCACCAGTCTTTCGGATTAACGGAGATTTGAAACGTTTCGGGAGTGAGCCGATAGTTGAACAGTTTACGATGGGAGTTGCTAAAGCGACAGTCCCTGATAAATTATTCACTGCATTTAAGGAACAAGGTCAGATTGACTATTCATATGAAGTGCCAAATGTTGCTCGATTCCGCGTTAACGCGTTTCAACAGCGTGGGGTTACGTCTCTAGCATTTCGTACAATACCGACAGACATTCCGACAATTGAGTCTTTACAGATGCCGGGGATTTTAAAATCTCTGGCAGACACAAAACAAGGATTAATCCTTGTGACTGGACCGACGGGATCGGGTAAGTCCACAACGTTAGCGTCGATGATTGATTATTTGAATCAGACATCAAGAAAGCACATTTTGACGCTGGAAGACCCGATTGAATATATGCATAGTCATGGTTCAAGTATTGTCGACCAGAGGGAAGTCGGTTTTGATACGGATTCATTCGCAGATGGCTTACGGGCTGCATTGCGCCAAGACCCTGATGTCATTTTAGTTGGGGAGATGCGAGATTTAGAGACGATTTCAACTGCGATTACTGCTGCTGAAACTGGACACCTTGTACTTGCCACACTCCATACGTGGAGTGCTGCATCGACGATTGACCGAATTATCGATGTCTTTCCACACGGGCAACAAGCGCAAATTCGCGTTCAGCTGGCAGGAGTGTTGACAGCGGTTTTATCTCAAAGATTGTTGCCGACTAAAGATCGTTCAGGTAGACGAGCGGCGACGGAGCTAATGATTAAAAATGCAGCAATCGCCAATTTAATTCGCTCGGAGAAGGTACATCAGATCCCAAACGTCATTCAAACAAATCGGGCCATGGGAATGCACATGATGAATGCATCTGTTAAAGAGTTATTAGATGGTGGAATCATTAGTTTTGATACCGCAGAGCCTTACTTGCAGGAGGAATCATAATTGTGGCTCGTTTTAAATATGATGGACGAGACGCTAAATCTGTCCGTTCAGGTGTAATAGTTGCTGATAATAAAAGAGATGCGGCGTTGAAACTGAAACGCGAAGGAATCCGTGTGAAAAATTTAACGGAACAGGCGGAAACTACGCTAACAAAAGAGATTCATATCGGAAAACCGGTGAAACGCCAGCACTTCATCATGTTTTTGCGTCAGTTTTCTACGTTGCTGCGTGCAGGTGTAACAATCGTTGAAGCGATTCGAATCTTAGCTCTCCAAGTAGAAGGGAAGCAGTTCAAAAAGATCCTGACAGAAGTTAATGAAGACTTACGGACAGGCGGTTCCTTATCCGACTCATTTGCAAAGCATCCGAAAGCGTTCGAACCACTCGTGGTGAATATGATCAAAGCCGGTGAGCTGTCAGGTACATTGGATGATGCACTGGATCGGCTTGCGATTCACTATGAAAAAGCTTACAAGACACGGCAAAAAGTGTTGTCTGCACTTTCATACCCAGTTGTAGTTGGGATTGTAGCGGTTGGAGTTGTCATTTTTTTACTGACATTTGTCGTACCGATGTTCGTGGATTTGTTCGCCAGTGTAGGTGGAGAATTGCCGTTGCTCACACGTTTTGTCATGAGCGCAAGTGATTTTGCCTTGTCTTATTGGTATGTGATTGTCATGACCATTGCGGCGATTGCAATTGCGTTTTATCTAATTCGAAATAACCCGGCAGGAAAGATGATGTTGGATACGGTATTACTTCGGCTGCCGATATTCGGAGACATTGTGAAGAAATCAGTTCTGGCTACGTTAACTCGCACGCTTAGTTCGTTATTTTCGAGTTCAGTACCAATTCTGCAATCGATTTCGATGACAGAAAAAGTGATTGAAAATGAAGTCGTTAAGAAAGTGCTTGTAAAGTCACGAGAATCATTGGAACGTGGCGGGTCACTTACCGAGCCGATGGAAGGGCACTGGGCGTTTCCACCGCTCATTCCGCACATGATCGCAATTGGTGAACAAACAGGTTCTTTGGATGCCATGCTTGCGAAAGTCGCAGATTTCTATGAAAGCGAAGTTGATGCATCAACTGAAAGACTCAAAGCCCTAATCGAGCCAATAATGATTGTGCTGTTAGCGGGATTAGTTGGGACTATTGTCCTCGCAATTTTATTGCCGATGTTCAGCCTATTTAACGAGATAGATAATTTGTAACAAGTAAACCTTATCGTCCATTAAAATTTCATAAATTACTAGAAAAATAGTTCCACACAACCAGAACTTTTGGTATACTGACAGTATGTTAGAAAGCACGTACACTAAGGAGGAGAACAAATGAAAAAGTTTTTACAGAAGAAGTTGAAAAATGAAAAAGGTTTGACACTCGTCGAGCTACTCGCAGTTATTGTTATTTTGGGTATTATCGCAGCGATTGCTGTGCCTTCGATTGGGAATATAATTGAGAATAGTAGAGTTAAAGCTGTTAAAGCTGATGCTCAAACTATTTTATCTGCTGCTAATATGTATTTTGCTGAAAATTCAGAAAAGTCTACAGTGACACTAAGTGAATTAAATACTGAGAAATTTATTGACGACGGTGGCTCTTTTCCAATAACGGGAACAGGAACGCCTACCGTAACAAAGAGTAATTCAACGAAAAAAGCAATGACTATTTCAGGTACTGGTGATAATAAAGGTACCAAGGTTGTGTTTACTGATGCGACAAGTAAGGAAATAACAGACAGCGGTAACTCGAAAGCAGTGCCTAAATCAACTACACCATAACTCTCTAATCTAGGAGCCAAACCCATGCCATTCCCATTCTCCCGCCCAAAGCGGCCAATCTCACTTACAATTGAAGAAGACGCCGTCCGCTATGTAAAGCTGAAAGCGGGAGAACCGTTAACGGTGGAAGAAGCAGTAGAAATTCCACTTCTCGCGAATACCGTCCATGACGGGCGTGTTGTGGATTCCGTGGGGTTGGTGACTGTGCTCGACGGGCTTGCGAAGGAATGGGGCATTGTGAAACGCAGTGTCCAGTTTCTTGCGCCCGATACATATGTAATGATCCGGAAAGTGCCGTACCCGGAAGATGTACTAGAAGATGAATTAAAAGGGCACTTTTTCATAGAAATCGGTTCGTCGATCTATTTGCCGTTCGATGATCCGGTTTTTGACGTTGTACCATACTTACCGAATGAAGATACCCATGAAGCGATTTTAATTGCCTCCAAAGAAAGTGTCCTCAATGGATACGAAGCGGCGTTAACGGATGCGAAATTCGAACCTCTTGTCGCAGATATTGCACCGCTTGCACTATATCGATTGGCGCATGACAAGCACCAATTTACAGGGGACGAGCATGTTCTGTTAGCAGATTTAACTGCAGGAAAGCTTGTCGTTTCGATTTTCCATCAACATTATCCGCAGTTTATGCGTCCAGTAGATTTAGAAAATGCCACGGAACTCGATGTTTCGGCAACTGAGTTGTCGACGGACTCCAAAACGCTGTCTCCGCGTGCAATTGTTCAGGAGCTTGAAAAACTCGTCAATTTCTATCGCTACAATATGTGGAATGGCGGAGCGACGATTACACATTTGCTTGTGAATGGGGAGTATGTGGAATTGGATGAATTGCTGAAGCAAGTATCCGACCGTTTAAATGTGGTCGCGGGGCCTCTTTTACCAGAACCACTTAAATTCACAGATGGCGGGATAGTTCCTGCGTCGTTCAATCGAACGATCGGATTGGCGCTGAAAGAGGTGCACCATGCTAGTAGATATTAATTTATTGCCAGAAAAGGAGAAGGAGCGCTCTGTACTCCTTTACGTCGCGCTTGCGTTTCTCGGCGCAGCGCTTCTTTTTTGGCTAATTTTCTTTTTGCTTACACGGAGTGTGACTTCGGACTCAGAGCGTTTGGACAACCAATTAGTGAAACTTCAAATCACGCAAGCTGAATTGACAGAACGATTGAACCGTTCTGATACTGCCCAATCTCATGATCAGCTTGCTGCAAGTGTCCAGTGGGTTGAAGACTATCGTTATGAAACAGCTCCATTGTTGGAAGACCTGGTCGCACAACTTCCGAGACGTGGTTTTTTCCGATCATTTGCATTTGCGGCACCTCACCAAGCGACTGTAGAAATCCAATTTGATGATAAAACGGAAGCTGCATACTATTTAACTCGTATATTGTCTTCTGAATTTGTTGAGACTGCTTCGATTGAATCGATTGAAGCGGAAGAAATCGATCAGGAAGAGGGCGTCAATAACAATTGGTTGCCACGGTACCTTGCGACGTACACGATCTTCTTTACTGATGGACGCCAACTAATTGATGGGGCTGCGCCACCAGCTCCAGGTGATTCTGTGGAAGATAGTGAATCGTCATCTGACGAAACCGCTCCACCGTCAGAAAACACAGATGACAGTGAATCACCTGTTCCAGAAGAGGAGGGATCCGATGCGGAGTCTAACTAAACGTCAAAAAGACATTGCCCTTCTTGTACTAGCGGTTATTTTCTTTGTATTGCTTGTCAGTTATAGCTGGTTCCAGCTCTATGCGCCTGCAAAAGAAGAAAACACAGGGGTGGTTAATTCACTCGTAGATCAGCGAGAAGTCATCTTCGAGTTGCAACGTCAAGTAGCTGCAAAACCGATTGAACAGTCGAACAGTTCCCGTCCGTTGCAACGGAAAGTCCCGGTTCTACCGCTTGAGGATTTGCTGCTTGTCCAACTAGAAAAAGCTGAAGTGAAATCAAAGGCATTAATTAATAACGTGGCGTTTGCTAAAGATGAACTCAATGAGGTGCCGATAGAATCTTCTGACCAGCTGGATGCGGGGACAGAAGATCCTGCACTTGCCCTTAAACAACTGACAATTGACGTCGAACTCACTGCGTCTTCATATGAAGAGGTTGATAAATTCATTCGTGAAGTGGAAGCGACTGAACGTATCTTTGTCGTACAATCTATCGAATTGGATACGCCTGAAGAGATTCGGGAAGCGGCTGCCGAAAAAGAGCCAATTGAACTAACCGTTTCATTCCAAGCATTCTGTCGTCCTGATCTCCAAGAACTTGTCCCTGAAGCGCCAAAACTGGACGCACCGATGCCAGCGGGGAAAGAAGATCCAACAACTCGCGCAGGTGAAGACGAATGACAGCTGTCTGGACAGGCTTTTTCTTCATTTACGGACTTGTATTTGGTTCATTTTATAATGTGGTAGGGTTACGTGTGCCAAAAAAGGAATCAATCGTATCGCCACCGTCTCATTGTACAGTTTGCGATCGTCGACTGACTGCTGTAGATTTAATTCCGGTATTTTCTTACGTGTTCTTGCGTGGAAAATGTCGAGGGTGCGGAACGAAAATCAGTGTGATATACCCGTTAATGGAACTCGTTACCGGGGGTTTATGTGCCCTCTCATTCTATTATTTAGGGTTTTCGATTGAGCTCGCAGTGGCACTTCTTTTCATCTCGATGCTCGTGATCATTACAGTGTCAGACATCACATACATGTTGATCCCAAATAAAATCCTGTTGCCGTTTGGAATCGCAATTGCTTTACTGCGTATTGTTAGCCCGCTTGTCCCTTGGTGGGATAGTTTTCTAGGCGCAACAGTTGGTTTCCTGGTGCTTTTGCTTATCGCCGTTGTGTCGAAAGGCGGCATGGGCGGTGGCGATATTAAACTATTTTTCGTCATCGGACTTGTACTTGGAACGAAGCTCACCTTGTTTACTTTGTTTCTTGCGGCTTTAATAGGTTCAATCGTAGGGATTATCCACCTTTGTCGGACGCGTCAAGGTAGGAAAACACCCATCCCATTTGGACCATCTATCGCAGCGGCAGCTGTCATCAGTTACTTTTATGGAAATTTACTTGTCGGATGGTATCTGTCGCTGTTAACTTAAGTCGAACAATTTTCTTGAACAAGACGACACGAGTCTTGTTCTTTTTCATGTCCGTTTTGGTACGGTTAATGAAACTGGGGGGATTGTTATGAACTTCAAGAAAAAGTATACGAAAATGACAATTATGTTGGCACTCGGACAAGGCGTGCTGCTTGGGATTGCGGCAGTAGCCATTGTCGGATTCATCCTTTTAAAAACTGAGAAACCTGAAAGTGCTGCGTCACCTAACGTAAACGTTCCGGCGAGTGGACCTGCATCCGGTCAGGGGACTGATAAAAAAGACGAAACGAAGCCAGACACTGCAGCTGCAGGAGCGCCGATACCTATGTATGCAAAACAACATGGGGTGTTTTCATCAAAAACGTCTGCAGCTTCGTTTATAGCGGATGAAAACTTACCCAAAGCCGCTCCAGTCCAAGCTAATGGGCAATTTTATGTATGGAGTGCCTTGGGATTATCTGAAATAGATGCAGATCCTGCAGGAGAAGAGGGTGTGTTCCGTAAACAAGTGAACGTCTCCCCACTAGCTTGCGACAGTGGAGAGGGAGAATTGTTGAGGAGTGTTTTAAGTGCTACTAAAATTTCTGAAATTCAGGATTTGGTCGCTTCTAGGAAACAGAGTGTAGGTGAAGGGAAAAAAGATACGTTCACGAGTAATATTACCGCCATCACTGCATTTACAGATGATATTAATATCATTAAAATGCATGTGCTAGCTCATTATTCTGAGACAGGTAAGTGTGTCAAACTTGAATTTTGATAGCTAAAAAGCGACCAAAGTCATATTATGCTGTTTTCTACACAATTTTCTTCTGAATCACATTGTCGTATGATGTGGCAAAGGGGGCATTTACGTATGTTTTTTGAAACCAATGAAACCATTATTTTAGCTTCTGCTTCACCACGAAGAAAAGAGTTATTAGCCAGATTAGGGGTTCCATTTACAGTAAACGCAAGCAACGCGGATGAACGTCCGATAGAAAATGGTGAAAAGCCGGAAACTTATGCGAGAGCTTTGTCGTCCATTAAGGCGTCCGCTATATACGAAGACTATCCAGGGACTCTAGTAATTGGAGCCGATACGGTGGTCGCGTTAGACGGAAAGGTGTTCCCGAAGCCAAAATCTGCTGCTCAAGCGGTGGAGTTTTTACAAGAGCTCTCGGGACAAACTCACAGTGTCATAACCGGCGTCACACTTTTAAGAGATGGTGCGTTCACCAGTTTTTCATCCAGTACCGAAGTGACATTTCGGAAGTTAGATTACGCACTCATACAAGCATATGCAGCAACTGGTGATCCGCTAGACAAGGCAGGTGGCTACGGCATACAAACAGCGGGCGGTTTGCTTGTCTCAGAAATTACAGGCGATTACGATAACGTCGTAGGTCTACCAATCTCAGAACTTGCGGATGCATTGCGTTCGAGAGGTCTGATCTGGTTAAAAGGAGACGAGCGCTGATGCCGACGGATTATAAAGATGCGCTAATGATTCGTGATATCCATTTCGCAGACAGACCGCGTGAGCGGATGACTCGTCAAGGGGCGTCCAGTTTGTCGAACCAGGAGCTTGTAGCGATTTTACTTCGTACAGGCTCACGTGAAGAATCCGTGCTCGTCCTTGCAAATAAACTCTTGTCTGAGTTTGATAAGATCCAGGATTTACGTGACGTCACGATTGAAGAGTTGACTGCGGTCAAAGGGGTAGGAGACGCTAAAGCGGTTCAAATCTTGGCGGCAGCTGAACTCGGCAAACGGATCTATTCGGTTGCGCAAGATGGACGCTACGCTATTAAATCACCAGAAGATGCCGCTGCCTACTTGATGACGGATATGTCAAAATTGACGCAAGAACATTTTGTTGTGCTGTTTTTGAATGTGAAAAACGAAGTACTGCACAAACAAACTATTTTCATAGGTAGCCTAAATTCCTCAATCGTTCATCCACGGGAAATTTTCAGGGAAGCTGTGAAACGCTCTGCTGCGTCACTCGTCGTAGCGCATAATCATCCTTCAGGCAACGCAACACCGTCTCCTGAAGACATTGAAGTGACCAAACGACTTGCAGAAGCGGGAGAGCTAATGGGTATCGATCTTTTGGATCATATTATCATTGGAGACCAGCGCTTTATCTCCCTTAAAGAAAAGGGATACATGTGACACTGTGAATTTGTTCGCCTTTCCGTTATACTATGGTGTATGCTTTTAAGAAGCCTCATAAAACGGTACTGCAGAAAGGAAGAACGAATTTGTTTGGACTAGGAGCGAGAGATGTCGGGATTGACCTCGGCACCGCCAATACGTTGGTTTTCATCAAAGGAAAAGGGATTGTTCTACGGGAACCATCCGTAGTTGCGAAAAATACGATGACTAATGAAATCGTGGCTGTTGGTAGTGCTGCGAAAAATATGATCGGCCGTACGCCAGGTTCGATCGTTGCAACACGCCCAATGAAAGATGGAGTTATTGCTGACTTCGACATTACAACAGCAATGATCGAGCACTACATGAAAGAAGCAACAAAAGCTTCTGGTGGCGCATGGAAAAAACCGAACGTTATGGTTTGTGTGCCATACGGAATTACATCAGTTGAACAGCGGGCAGTGATTGACGCAGCTCGTCAAGCTGGCGCAAAAGATGCGTACACGATTGAAGAGCCTTTTGCAGCTGCAATTGGTGCCAATCTACCTGTTTGGGAACCTACTGGTAGTATGGTTGTCGATATCGGTGGAGGTACGACTGAAGTTGCGGTAATTTCACTTGGAGGAATCGTAACAAGTGAGTCGATTCGTGTCGGTGGTGATACGATGGATGCAGCGATCATTAGCTATATCCGTAAAACGTATAACTTAACAATCGGAGAACGTACAGCTGAAGCTATCAAAATCGAAATTGGTTCTGCTAGCGTGCTTGAGACATCTGAGAAGATGGAAATTCGTGGACGCGACTTGTTGACAGGTCTGCCGAAAACACTTGAAATCTCACAAGATGAAATTGTCGAAGCGTTGCGTGAATCATTGTTACAAATTGTCGACGGTGTGAAAAAGACATTGGAAACAACACCTCCAGAATTGTCGGCTGACGTGATGGAGCGTGGAATCGTCTTAACTGGCGGTGGTGCGCTATTACGTAATTTGGACAAGGTAATTTCTGATGAAACGAATATGCCTGTGTTCATCGCGGAAGATCCTTTGGATTGTGTCGCAATCGGAACAGGTAAAGCGCTTGATAATTTTGACGTTATTAAAAAAATGCAAGCGAAATAATTGAGGGAGGATATCGGCAATGCCGCGATTTTTTTCGAACAAACGATTGATTTTACTGCTCGTGGGCGTAATTGTCCTGGTAGCATTGATAGCTTTTTCTCTTAAAGACCGGCAAAGCGCCAACCTCCCTGAAAAGATGGTGAAGGATGTCGTCGGTTTTGGACAATCTCTAATTTCCAAGCCGGCACATTCCATTACCGGATTTTTCGATGACATTGATGGAATTTTGAATACATATGAAGAAAACAAGACGTTGAAAGCCCGTCTGACCGAATATGCTTCAACAGAAGTGGAATTAGCAGATATCAAAGAAGAGAATGAACGTTTACGTAAGATCATCGATAAAAAAGATGATTTGCGAGCGTATGATCCTGTTCAAGCAACTGTCATTTCACGAAATCCCGATCAATGGGAAGAGAAAATTATTGTCGACAAAGGTGCTAAACAGGGAATAAAACGCAACATGGCTGTGTTGACAGCGAATGGGCTTGTCGGAAAAGTTGTCCTCGTGACGCCTTTTAAATCGACTGTCGAATTACTGTCGACTGAAAACCAAAACTTCCGAGTGTCTGCAATGATTCCTGGTAAGAAAGATATTTTTGGTCTGATGGAAGGATACGATCCCGAGCGTGGCGAATTGATTATGAAACGGATCGATTCCAGTTTTGAAGTGAAAGTGGGTCAAAAAGTGATGTCTTCCGGACTTGGCGGGATTTTTCCGAAGGGTCTTTTAATTGGAGAAGTAACTGAGGTTTCGACGGATGATTATGGTCTCACGAAGTTGGCCTACGTTCGTCCGGCTGCTGAATTCTCAATGCTCGATCATGTCATGATCGCCAAAAGACAGTCTGCAACTGCAAAAGGGACAGATGACCCTGGAACGTCGGCAACGGAGGGGGAGGATGGATCATGACTCGGTTCATCATCCCTCTTATTGCTGTCGTTCTGTTTTTTCTGGAGCCGGTTTTCAGTTTGTTTTCACCAATTGAACTGGGCGACGTCCGCTATACACTCGTTCCGAGATTTGTCATTGTTTACTTAGTATTCATCGCTTCCTATTATGATCTTCGCAAGGCGGTTCTCTATGGTTTATCCTTTGGCCTCTTGTATGATATGTATCACATTGATATTATTGGGATATATACGTTTCTCTATCCGCTAATTTGTTTCTTAGCTTTTGTGATCATCCGTCAAGTTCATCGGTCTACCGGGACTGTTATGCTCTTGTCTCTATTTATGGTCGTGTTGCTAGAAATGATGTCATATTTGTTCGCTAGTCTGATTGCCCTTACGTCAATCAATTTAGAAGTGTTTATGACAGCGAGACTCGTACCGACAGTGATCGCTAACTTGATATTCATAATCTTGTTTGGATGGTTGTTTAAAAACCTGATCTACAAACGAGTCGTAGAGAAGCAAGCCGGTATGTAATTTTCGCATAGGGCGGGGTGACGCAAGTGTCGAAACAGCAAGTTGTAACGATTAAAGGTACCAAAGATGGACTCATCCTGCGGTTGGACGATCAATGCGCCTATTCAGATCTATTGGAAGAGTTAGGCAAGAAAGCGCAGGATCCTGGTCTAGAAGGCGCTGTTGAGGTGCAAATTCATACAGGCTCACGCTATTGCAGTGACCAGGCAGCAAAAGAGATTATCCAGGTTGTCCAGTCTGCTGGGCATTTACGTGTTTCAAAGATTCAAAGCGATGTAATTACGATGGAAGAATGCAACCGCCGCGTACAAGAACAACAGTCCGAAACGTATATCGGTATTGTACGTTCTGGTCAGGAAGTACATGCCAAAGGTGATCTGGTTGTCATTGGTGATGTGAATCCGAATGGACATGTCTCTGCAGCGGGAAGCATTTATATACTTGGTAGGTTGAAAGGGAAAGCGCATGCAGGAAATGCTGGCAACCGTGAAGCGGTTATTGCTGCTTCATGGTTGGAAGCGACACACCTCATGATTGCGGACCAAATGGAAACGATGACAGATGAGCTCGCAATTTTGTCAGAGCATCCTGAAATGGAATGCGCATACTTGCACACGAATGGCTTTATCGCCATTGACCGTTTGCAGGATCTAAGACTGTTGCGGCCTGGTTTGTCAACATTTAAAGGGGGGAGCTAATGTGGGAGAAGCAATTGTTATAACATCTGGGAAAGGTGGAGTCGGTAAAACGACTTCGTCGGCAAACCTGGGTACTGCATTGGCCCTTCAAGGTAAGAAAGTTTGTCTAGTCGATACAGATATTGGATTGAGAAATTTAGACGTAATTCTTGGCCTTGAGAATCGTATTATTTACGATCTAGTGGATGTTATTGAAGGTCGCTGTCGAATTCAGCAAGCGCTCGTTAAGGACAAGCGGTTCGAGGATCGTTTGTTCTTATTGCCAGCTGCACAGACGACCGATAAAAACGCAGTCACGCCAGAACAGATGAAAGACTTGATCACTGAGTTAAAACGGGACTATGATTACATTTTGATCGATTGTCCTGCGGGTATTGAGCAAGGTTACAAGAACGCAGTGGCAGGAGCAGATCGTGCGATTGTCGTGACGACTCCGGAAATTTCGGCAGTTCGAGATGCGGACCGGATAATTGGTTTGCTTGAGGCAGAAGATATTGAGCCGCCAAAGCTCATTATTAATCGGATTAGAAGAAATCTCATTAATTCAGGAGATACGCTTGACGTGAATGATATTACTTCACATCTGTCGATCGATTTGCTTGGTATCGTGCTTGATGATGAAAACGTTATTTCGTCTTCCAACAAGGGAGAGCCAGTTGTGATGGATCCAAATAATCCCGCTGCGCTAGGGTATCGTAATATCGCTCGAAGGATACTGGGGGAATCTGTTCCGCTCATGTCAGTGGATACTGGTAAACCAGGATTTTTCGGTAAGTTGAAATCGTTATTTTCAAAATAATATTTAAAGTCCTCTGTACCTAAATTGGTGCAGAGGACTTTTTTGATGCGAATTTATAATTTTACGATTCTCCGCCTTGTATACAAAAGATGTGCGGTCCCGACTATTCAGGAGTTGTGGTTCATATACTGAAAAAAAGGGGGGATACGTGTGAGGAAAAAGACAAAATGGATGTTTGCTCTCGTATTCACAATTGCGATTCTCGGTGTTGCTAAACTAGAGCAACTCGGCGTAATGGAGAAGCCAGTCACCCAATATCTTTCAACGGGTCAAGATTTTGTAGCGGTGAAAAAATGGGTGGCTTCGATGATTGACTCTGAGGAATCCGGAATGATCCAAGTAAGTGGTGAGGTTGAAGGAGTTGACCCATTTGCTGCGTACGAATCGATGCAACCGTATAAATCAGGCGTGATTTTGTCCTATCCTGAAGCTCTTCCGATAGCGGCTCGTGGAAGTGGTCTTATTGTATTTACAGGATTTACGAGACAATCGGGAAAGACACTCACTGTACAGTATGACAATGGCGATGAAGTAACTTATGGATTCGTCGGGTCGTTTGCAAAGTTACCTTATACTGCTGTTAACAAAGGGGACACGCTTGCAGTGATGGAAGAAGGTACGATGTATTTAAAAGTGAAGAGGGATGGACTTGTGCTTGACTCGACGTTGTTACCGGCGTTCTTTTCGGAAGTAAGTCCTTGAAATTTCGGTTGCATCCGATTTTGCTGCCGGTCTTCATTTTACTTGCTGTAATGGGCGGACTCGCTGCTTACGCCATTGTTTTCGGTTCGTTACTCTTTCACGAAGCGGGACATTTAGTGGCGGCAAAAGCGAATCGAATGCGCGTCCGTTCGATAACAATCCTGCCATATGGTGGGGAATTAGAAATCGCCGGACGCGCTGACCATTCACGTCGGGCACGACTCCTGCTAGCACTTGGCGGTCCGATTGCAACGACTCTGTTACTTTTAGTGGCCATGACGGTAACGTTTCCAGGTTCCATGGATGTGATGCGCATCCAACTGTTGATCCTACTCGTGAATTTACTTCCGATATTGCCGCTAGATGGTGGACAGGCGTTACTCGCATTGACAGAACGTGAAGAAAGCCGTTATTTCGATCAAACCGCGTTTCTTTTGTTCTCGATAGGATTTCTGGTCGTAGGAATTTCGGTGTTACTGACAGGATTGCCTGAAACTGCGCTTTTAATAAGTCTTGCGGTTTTTTTATGTTTGCAGAACATTAGTGTATTTCGATTTAGAAGATATCAAAGAATCTATGAGCAATTGAAAAGAAACAACTTGACGTAAAGATGTATGCATGTTATTATTCTAATGTTATGTTTGTAGCGCACCCGTGCTGCAACCGCACTGAACCAGGTACAAGCATCTGTAATGGATCACCTGGGAAGGCGAGTCTAAGACTATTTGAGGAGGTGCAAGTATGTACGCAATTATTGAAACTGGTGGAAAGCAAATCAAAGTTGAGCAAGGTCAGGAGATCTTCATCGAGAAATTGGTGGGAGAAGCTGATGAGGCTGTAACATTTGACAAAGTTCTTTTTGTAGGTGGAGATGACGTGAAAGTTGGCGCTCCATTCGTGGAAGGTGCTTCTGTAACAGCGAAAATCGTTAAACAGGGCAAAGGCAAAAAAATCACTGTCTTCAAATACAAGCCGAAAAAGAACTACAGCAGAAAACAGGGTCATCGTCAGCCTTATACTAAGGTTGTTATCGAAGGCATCAACCTGTAAGCTGTTATGATTCAAATCACCGTACAGGAACAAGCATCTGGTCGTATCAACTCTTTTGAGATGAGCGGACATGCCGATTACGCAGAACATGGGAAAGACTTAGTGTGTGCAGCTGCATCTGCCGTGTCATTTGGCGCAGTAAATGCAATTATTACACTTACTGGAATCACACCAGCGATCCAACAAGGTGAAGATGGTGGATACCTGAAAGTCGTTCTACCGGAGACGGAATATGATCATGATCAGCAAGTGATTATGCGTGCGATGATTGTTTCGATGCAGACGATTGAACAAGACTATGCGCAGTTTATAAAAATAACCTTTACCAAGTAGGAGGTGGAACACATGTTGTTACGTTTGGATCTTCAGTTTTTCGCATCGAAAAAAGGGGTAGGTTCTACAAAGAACGGTCGTGACTCCGAATCGAAACGTCTTGGCGCTAAGCGTGCCGATGGACAATTCGTTTCTGGTGGTTCTATTCTTTACCGCCAGCGCGGAACGAAAATTCACCCAGGTGAAAACGTAGGTCGCGGAGGCGACGATACTCTTTTCGCTAAAGTTGACGGCGTTGTACGCTTCGAGCGTTTTGGCCGCGATAAGAAAAAAGTAAGTGTGTACCCTGCAGTGCAGGAAGCATAAGAATTGAATCCAAAAAGGACTGCACGCGCCAAGTGTGCAGTCCTTTTTTTATTTTTAAAATCTGGATTCCAATTAGTATCATCTCGTTTTCACTTATATAGGCAATCAACAATGATTCACCCAAACTTTTTGACGAACAACACCCCCATAATGCTATACTGTAAAGAACGAAACTGCAGGCGGTGAAGAATTTTGAAAAAATCGGAGTTGACTGTCCGGGATGCGATGAAATTCGCCCGACATGATTTTTTAAATGAGCTACAGCTCATCCTCATGCACATGGACCTCAATAATGTCCCCGAAGCACGGCGCAAACTTCTGGATGCTACAGAACGCATGCGTATTGACTCCCAAATAAGTGGACTGGACATGCCCGTGCTTGAAACGTGGCTATTAACTTTTGACTGGAACTACATAGCGTTCAGCAAAGTTTTAAAAACATCAATCGTTCCTAGAAAATCTGACCGAAAAGCAGACGATCAGGCGATTGTTGAAGTATTGGACGACATATGCCAGCAACTTGTAAATGGCGCAGACCCTTACGCGGACTGTGTGGTCAACATTTTAGTGACGACCACCGGTGACGAGTGGGAAGTCTCACTTTCGCTTCCCGGACAAACAGCGCCGATTGTATGGAATGATGTATATGAGAAAGACTGGACAGCAAAGCTGTCTGTAGATAATGAGTATTGGACGTTCACATTCCGTGGACAATAGGAGGAAATTACATGTTTGTCGATCAGGTAAAAGTTTACGTTAAAGGTGGAGACGGCGGCGATGGAATCGTTGCGTTCCGCCGTGAAAAATATATTGCATTTGGCGGTCCGGCAGGCGGCGATGGCGGGAATGGTGGAGACGTTATCTTCGTCGTAGATGAGGGATTGCGTACATTGATGGATTTCCGTTATCAGCGTCATTTTAAAGCTCCGCGCGGGGAGCATGGAGCCAACAAAAACCAGCATGGCCGTCGAGGTACGAGTATGGTAATCAAAGTTCCGCCTGGTACAGTTGTGACAGATGTAGAAACAAAAGAAATTATCGCGGATTTAGTGGAAGATGGACAAACTGCAGTGATTGCACGCGGAGGACGCGGGGGACGCGGGAACAGCCGTTATGTGACACCGCAAAACACGGCGCCTGAGCTATCCGAAAAAGGAGAACCGGGTGTAGAACGTGACATCATGCTTGAACTGAAAGTACTCGCTGATGTTGGCCTTGTTGGATTCCCAAGTGTCGGTAAATCTACGCTTCTATCTGTCCTATCTGCTGCCAAGCCTAAAATCGCTGATTATCACTTCACAACACTCGTTCCAAACTTGGGGCTTGTTGAAACAGATGATCACCGGACATTTGTCATGGCGGATTTGCCCGGACTTATTGAAGGTGCCCACGAAGGAGTAGGACTTGGACATCAGTTTTTACGTCATATTGAGCGGACTCGTGTCATTGTGCACGTTATTGATATGTCAGGTTTAGAAGGCAGAGATCCATTTGAAGACTTCGAAACGATTAACGCAGAGCTCGAGCAATATAACATGCGTCTAATGGAGCGTCCTCAAATTATTGTGGCAAACAAAATGGACATGCCGGATTCAGAAGAAAACTTACAGGCATTTAAAGAAAAACTTGGAGAAACGGAACACAAAATCTTCCCAATCTCAGCCATTACACGCACTGGATTAGATTCACTATTGTTTGCGATTGCAGACCTGCTTGAAGTGACGTCAGAATTCCCAATGCATGAAGTGGAAGAAACAGAAGAAGAGCACTCCGTTCTTTATAAATACGAACCAGAAACACCTGATTTCAAAATTACACGCGATGACGATGGGGCTTACGTATTGTCCGGATATGGTATCGAGCGATTATTCAAGATGACCGATTTCAACTTCGACCAATCTGTCCGTAAATTTGGCCGTCAAATGCGAGGCATGGGTGTTGATGATGCACTTCGTGAACGCGGTGCGGTAAACGGAGACATCGTTCGTCTTCTTGACTTCGAGTTTGAATTTATTGAGTAATGAAGAGCCGGCTGACGGCTGCAGGGGGATTGACGATGAAGCAGTTGGGTGAAGACCAATTCTATTTGGTGCGGGAAGATGTCCTGACGGAGTCGATGCAAAAAATGCTTGAAGCGAAGCGTCTTCTCGTATCAGGGGAAGCGGCAACGATTCAAGAAGCGACTACTCGTGTTGGATTATCACGAAGCGCCTTTTATAAGTACAAAGATGCAGTATACCCATTTGAAGCGATCGCGCGTGAACGGGTACTGACGGTATTCATCCAATTGGAAGACTTGAAAGGTTCACTTGCGGTTTTGTTGGAGCTTATTTCAACATCCCACTGTAATGTGTTGACGATTCACCAAACCATACCCGTACAAGGGCGGGCGAACATTACGTTGTCGCTGGACGTAACTGAGATGAACCTCTCCATGGAGGCGTTCATCCACAAGCTGAATGGGCCGAGTTTTGTGGATTCGGTTCATTTGGTCAGTTCGGGCGCATTGTGAGAGGAGAACTAGTCGATGAAACATGAATCTTTAAAACCGAGTGTTGCTTATTTAGGACCTGAAGCATCTTTCACGCATATTGCGGCTACAGACTTCTTTGGTAATGATGGACTGATGCCGTTTCCATCGATTCCAGATTGCATAGAAGCGGTGACGGATGGACGAGTAGCCTATGCGATTGTACCGCTCGAAAATGCGTTGGAAGGATCCGTTCCGTTAACGATTGACTACTTGTTTCATGGGAGTGATTTGTTCATTAATGCTGAACTCTCCACACCTATTCAACAGCATCTGATGGTGCATCCAAAACAGGCTGACGCAGTGGAATCACTTTCGTCGATACACTCTCATCCTCATGCGCTCGCGCAATGTCATAAATACTTGCAATATCACTTTAGAAGAGTTCCGCTCATGCAGACGTCTTCGACAGCAGCTGCTGCGAAGTATGTGTCTGAGCATCCGGAACTACCGATTGCGGCGATTGGAAATCAGCTCGCTGCAGATACATATGGACTCCATATTGCTGAAGAATCAATCCACGATTTCCATTTCAACCACACCCGGTTTGTTGTCCTATCATTACGTAAAGAAACGTTAGCTTATGAAGGTGCAGGAATTCCAAAAACCACCCTTATGATTAAGTTGCCGGAAGATGATCAGCCTGGTATGCTTCATCAAATTTTATCGGTGTTTTCATGGCGTAAGTTAAATTTAAGTAAAATTGAGTCCCGTCCATTGAAAACGGGTCTAGGAAATTACTTTTTTATCATAGACGTTGCAGAAACGGAAAATCATCCGATGATGAAAGGTGCAATGGAAGAACTAAAAGCACTTCGTTGTGATGTGTCGTCGTTTGGATCTTATAGTACGTATAATCAAAAAATACCTGCCGGAAAGTAATCGGCAGGTATTTTTTTGTTGAAGTACTATTTACCTCTCCTAATTCGTATAGTTGAAAGAGAAGGTGCCGGACAATGTACATGGTCACATATCCGGGCACCCGTTCATATGATGAGTCGATGGAAGGGGGACTTTACAGAGTGAATGTCCATATCGTTGTAAAAGGTGACACGCTTTGGAAAATAGCGCGTCAATATGGAATTTCGTTTGAAGAATTGAAAAAGGTGAATGCACATTTAGCCAATCCTGACTATATTGTGCCCGGCATGAAAATTTTTCTTCCCGAGGGGAAGGGGACTAAGCATCCTGAAAAGCATGGGGGAAAGGAAAAACATCCTCAACAGTATGAGAAGCCGATGAAACCAGCACCGCCGGCACAGCCAGTACCTCCGATACCAAAGCCGACGCCACCTGCACAGAAGCCAATGCCAAAGCCACCTGCACAGAAACCGTTGCCAACGCCACCACCAGCACCGCCGCCAAAACCTGCACCAAAGCCAGAGGTGAAGCCACAACCGAAACCTGAAGTGAAGCCACAACCGATGCCGAAACCACCACCTCCACCACCAAAGCCGGAAGTGAAACCGATGCCTAAACCAGAACCTCCGAGCTGCGAAGCACCACCAGTACCACCAATGCCGCCAATGCAGCCACAACCGATGGTCCACCCGATGTTCATTGGCATTCCGTGTGGTTGGATGCCGATTTACGATGCGGACTGTCATCCATGCGCGCATCCGATGCAACATCATATGCATCAGCCGATGGCACCACCGATGATGCCGCAAGTACCTGTACAGCCACCATTATGGAACATGCAACCTGAAACATCGGAGTGCAAAGATGAATCACCAATTATGGCTGGTCAAGGACCAGGAGTGTCACCGAATCATTGCGACAGTATGAAAATGTGGGAAACTCCGAACGTTCAAATGCCGAATATCGAGTCATCTACTTTTGACTTATCACCACCTGCGTACTGTCCGCCTGAACAAGGATATGTCCCACAACAGATGCCGCAACAAGGATATACACAGCAGTACCCGAACAATCAGCAAGTTCCGATGCAAGGCATTCAAGCTGCTGCACAACATCCACAATACATGCATCTATGCTCGTCTTGTGGTTCAAACATGTCGCCAACTCCATATTACGGGATGCCGATGATGGGAATACATCCTTATTATGGTGGCTATCAGCAAATGGGTTATCCGCAGCAAGGAAACTATGGGCAAAACCAAATGGGTTCGTATTGATCGACCGTGGAAGTTGAAAAGAAATTTTCTCGCATTAAAGAAAATGTATGGCGATTAGAAGAAGAGGGAAAAGAATATTCGGTAAAGCGCTATGCGGATGTTCGAGATGCCATCAAAATCAGGAAAATACATGAACTGTTGCAAACAGTGGAATATCCATTTTGTGCACCAATTACGACCAAAGGAAATGCGCACATTGTCGTCCAGCCATGGATAACGGATGCTATCCCAGTGGATTTTACAAAACAATCTGATCGGAGGGCTTCCTTGACAGCATTGGATGCCCTCCACGAGACTGAATCTGTTGTGGACTGGGAATCTCTTCCGTTTTTACAAACGTACACATTGTTGGATAAATGGAGTTGGCGACTGGAGAGGTTTCTCAACAAACGCCATACAATCGTTCCTTTTTTAGGGGAAGAGACCTTTGATAGTATTGAGCGGTATAGCGAGCAAGCTCTTGCACGTTTAGTCACCTCAACTGCTCGAGAAGCGCCCCATACGCTTCTTCACGGAGATGTGGTGCATCACAATCTATTGAAAACCTCGGAGGGAACTGTATCCTTAATAGACTTTGATTTAGCATGCACTGGTCATCCCGACGTAGAAATTGCATTATGGCTGCATCGAGTTCTTCCAAAGGTCGATTACAATGCGACGTTATTGTTTGATGAAGAACCTAGATTGCAAGTTCTTGGCCAGCAGGCAATTGCCATGCTTCAGTATCCAAATGAGATGCTGCGTGAGTGGTCGTATTTGACGACACTTCCTGAAGAACGTCAAAAGACCTTAGCCAAGCAACTCATTCCATTTACTGAACAGGCATTGAATCGATGGCCTGAACTCTGTCAGTTTTCAAACAATTTACTTGAACACGATCGCTATTTCCCATAAGGACTGCCCAAGTCGTATGTTATACGTCTGGCAGTTCTTTTTGGTGATTAGACTGCGCTGTATTTCACGTTGATGTGGTATACTTGAAGATAAGACTCTAGGGGGTAAGTGGCATTGTATGATTACATAAAAGGGTTCGTTACCCGAGTGACACCAGAATATATTACGATTGAAAATGGAGGAATCGGTTATCAAGTGTTAACACCGAATCCATACGCATTTCATGTGACGGAAACAGAGCAACAGATCTTCATTCACCACCATGTGCGGGAAGATGCTCAGTTGCTTATGGGTTTTCTATCATTAGAGCAAAGAGAACTATTTAGAAAACTGATCACGGTATCAGGAATCGGTCCAAAAGGGGCACTTGCCATACTTTCAAGTGGTATTCCATCACAAGTGATCAGCGCAATCGAGCGTGAAGACGAGTCGTTCCTTGTTCAGTTCCCAGGTGTCGGTAAGAAGACAGCTCGCCAAATGATTTTGGATTTGAAAGGCAAATTGGTAGATCTCTTCACGGAGTTGGACATGCCAGAAGATGATGGCAATACACTATTCACTCTCACAGAAAACGGAGCACTTGAAGAAGCGATGCTTGCACTTGAAGCGCTAGGTTATTCAGCAAGAGAAATAGCGAAAGTGAAAAAAGCGCTCGAGAAAGAAGAGTTATCGACAGAAGGATATATGAAGAGAGCATTGCAATTATTACTTAAACAGCAGTAAGAAGTCCGTGTTCTTTGCGCACGGTTGAAAAGGAGGGAGAACAATGGATTCACGCGTACTTTCAAGTGAACTTTCGGATTTTGATGAAGGATTCGAGCAATCACTGCGCCCGCAACTGTTAGCGCATTATATAGGACAAGATAAAGTGAAGGACAACTTGTCAATTTTCATCGAGGCCGCTCGGGGACGAAGCGAAAGTTTGGACCACGTGCTATTATATGGACCACCAGGGCTAGGGAAGACAACGCTCGCTGCTGTTATTGCGAATGAGATGGGCGTCAACCTTCGCATGACGAGCGGTCCAGCGATTGAACGTCCCGGTGATTTGGCGGCAGTCGTTTCTTCACTGGAGCCAGGGGATGTATTATTTATCGATGAAATTCATCGGTTGAATCGATCGATTGAGGAAGTACTGTACCCTGCTATGGAAGACTTTTGTCTCGATATCGTCGTTGGAAAAGGGCCATCTGCAAAATCGATACGTCTCGACTTGCCACCGTTTACATTGATTGGGGCAACAACACGTGCCGGATCACTTTCTGCCCCGCTTCGGGATCGGTTCGGCGTTCCGTTACGTCTTGAATACTATGACATTGACCCGCTACAGGAAATTGTCATTAGAAGTGCAGGGTTGTTTGATGTGAAGATCGAGGACCAGGCAGCTGTAGAAATTGCACGTAGGTCAAGAGGGACCCCACGTATTTCAAATCGTCTACTTCGTAGGGTGCGAGACTATGCGCAAGTGCGCGGCAATGGTACAATTTCTCTCGACATCGCAAAAGAGGCACTGGAAATGTTACAAGTGGATTCCCATGGACTTGACCACATCGACCATAAGTTATTGACCGGTATGATTGAACGGTTCCGAGGTGGGCCAGTTGGATTGGAGACCCTTGCAGCAAGTATCGGGGAAGAGTCGGTCACACTTGAAGACGTCTACGAACCCTATCTATTGCAAATCGGGTTCATTCAACGGACCCCGCGTGGAAGAATTGCGACACACTTGGCGTATGAACACTTTGGGTATCCACTGCCCGAGCAACGCTGACTTTACGACATTAAGGAGATTAGATGGAATGGATGTACATGATTTTGACTTTGACTTACCACAACGGTTAATAGCACAAACACCACTCGCGGATAGAACTGCCAGTAGGATGCTTGTGTTGAATAGTGAAACAGGAGAAGTTGCACATAAACACTTTCGTGCAATTGTCGACGAACTAGAAGCAGGCGATATGCTTGTGCTGAATGACACGAAGGTGCTACCAGCGCGATTGATTGGCGTGAAAGAAGAAACCGGAGCTTCTATCGAAGTATTATTACTGAAAGAAACCGGTGACAATGAATGGGAAACACTCGTCAAGCCTGCGAAGCGAGTGAAGCCTGGGACGGTCATTACGTTTGGTGACGGTCGTTTGACTGCAGAGTGTATCGGTGTTGCCGATCAAGGCGGCCGCACGTTTAAGTTTACGTATGAAGGTATTTTCTATGAGCTACTGGATGCTCTTGGGAAAATGCCATTGCCACCGTATATTACGGAATCACTAGATGACCAATCACGCTATCAAACCGTGTTTGCAAAAGAGCGTGGTTCTGCAGCAGCCCCAACTGCTGGATTGCATTTTACGGAAGAAATTTTAGATGAACTACGAGCTAAAGGCGTTGGTGTAGAATTCATCACCTTACACGTAGGTCTCGGAACATTCCGTCCGGTTAGCGTCGATTCGATAGAAGATCACGAAATGCATGCAGAGTACTACCAAGTGACCGAGGCAACGGCTACTGCTATTAATCGTACGAAAGAAGCGGGAGGACGCGTGATTGCAGTTGGTACAACGTCTACGCGTACGCTTGAAACGATTGCGAGCGAAAATGATGGCAAGATTGTCGCTGGTTCGGGATGGACATCCATCTTTATTTTCCCGGGCTATGAATTTAAAGGGGTAGATGGGCTCATCACGAACTTCCACTTGCCGAAATCGACACTAGTCATGCTTGTGTCCGCCCTTTCCACTCGAGATTATATTTTAAATGCCTATCACCAGGCGATCGATGAAGAATATCGATTCTTCAGTTTCGGAGATGCGATGTTCATCCGACCGTCAAGAAAGAAGGAGAACGAATAATGCCAGCAGTTACATACGAACATATTAAAACATGTAAACAAACAGGTGCACGCCTTGGAATTGTGCATACGCCGCACGGCTCTTTCGAAACACCAACATTCATGCCTGTTGGAACGATGGCGACTGTGAAAACCATGTCTCCTGAAGAGTTGAAAGAAATCGGTTCTGGAATCATTTTGAGTAATACGTATCACTTATGGCTTCGTCCGGGTCATGAAATTATTCGCGAAGCAGGCGGACTTCATAAATTCATGAACTGGGATCGTCCCATTTTAACGGATTCGGGCGGATTCCAAGTATTTTCTTTGAGTGATATGCGTAAAATCGAAGAAGAGGGTGTTCACTTCAGACACCATTTGAACGGCAGTAAGCTTTTCCTAAGTCCTGAAAAGGCAATGGATATCCAAAATGCTCTCGGGTCGGACATTATGATGGCGTTTGATGAATGCCCGCCTTTCCCAGCAACTTATGAGTATATGAAAGCGAGTGTTGAGCGTACTTCCCGTTGGGCAGAACGCTGCCTAAATGCGCATCAACGTCCTAACGATCAAGGTCTGTTCGGAATTGTACAAGGTGGAGAATTTGAAGAACTGCGTAAACAAAGTGCGAAAGATCTAACGTCACTTGACTTCCCAGGTTATGCGATTGGTGGACTATCTGTTGGTGAACCAAAGGACATTATGAACCGTGTGCTTGAATTCACAACACCGTTACTGCCTGCTGACAAGCCCCGTTACTTAATGGGAGTCGGCTCACCGGATTCACTAATTGACGGAGCGATCCGTGGAGTGGATATGTTCGACTGCGTATTGCCAACGCGAATTGCTCGTAATGGTACGTTAATGACTAGTAACGGACGCGTTGTCATCAAGAACGCAAAATATGAAAAAGACTTTGGGCCAATCGATGAAAATTGCGACTGTCATACATGTAAAAACTATAGTCGCGCATACGTTCGTCACCTAATTAAATGTAATGAAACTTTTGGTCTGCGACTCGCGTCATATCATAACCTGTACTTTTTGCTCAATTTAATGGAGCAAGTACGGGATGCAATCCGGAATGATCGTCTCGGCGATTTCCGTGAAGAGTTTTTCGAACAATATGGTTTCAACAAACCAAATGCAAAAAACTTTTAATTCTTGTATACTAGTTTAAGTAGGGGGGGGGATTTTAGATGAGTGCAACTTTAGTAAATTTGCTGCCGTTCGTAGCGATGATCGCAATTATGTGGTTTTTGCTGATTCGTCCAGCACAAAAACGTCAGAAAGCAACAAAAGAAATGCAGACAAGCTTGAAGCGTGGAGATGGTGTCGTGACAATCGGTGGATTACACGGTACAATTGACGCAGTCGATGAAACTTCTGTATTTTTGAAAACTGCAGACGGCGCTGTATTGCAATTCGATCGTCAAGCTGTCGGTCGAGTTACAGATAGCTCAACCGCTATTTAATACTGAAATTGAAGAGACCTGCCAGGTTAATGGGCAGGTCTCTTTTTATGCCTTTATCCGTTTAAGCGACAGCACTTGTGGGCAAGCTACGAACGATAAAGGAGGATGTAGTCATGCATGATTTAGTTATTATCGGGTTTCGCACATTACTTCTGTATGCGCTTATTGTTCTCATCCTTCGATTGATGGGAAAGAGAGAAGTCGGTGAATTAAGTGTTATTGATATTGTCGTTTTTGTCATTATCGCTGAAGTGGCAGCATTTGCACTCGACTCTCCAGACGAAAAGCTCATTAACTCCATTCTGCCCATGTTAGTTTTGCTGATCATTCAGTTTGTGTCGTCTTATATTTCGTTGAAAAACAAGAAATTCCGAGACATTGTTGACGGGGATACAACTGTAATTATTCGAGATGGGCATATATTAGAAGAAGAGATGCGAAAACAACGTTATAATTTAGATGACTTGTTCCAGCAATTACGTGAAAAAGAAATCGGTTCGGTATTTGAAGTAGCATACGCGTATCTTGAACCGTCGGGTAACTTAGCGGTATTCAAATACGGAGACACCGCACCTGTTCTTCCTCTCATTTCAGATGGATATATCGATGCCCGACACCTGGAAATCCAGCACAAAACTGAAGAATGGTTAGTAGCAGAGCTTCGTAAAAAAGGTATAGAGGATCCGCAGCAAGTTTTTTACTGTTCGTATGAAAATGGAGAACTAAAAGTCCAATTGAAGCAAGCTTATTTGTGACGAGCAAATAATTTGTTGAAGTGACGGATGTCATCTCGCTTCAACTGTCCAGTGAAAAATAGAACGATTGTGAGAAAAATTACGGTGATTCCGCAATCGATCCAAAGACCATAATTGCCGGTTGGTATAAAGATCGGACGCATGATTGCAGTCATTATGAATGATGCATATGGAAGTGCAAACATTGTAAAACCGGTGTCGGTCTTTCTGTTTTTTCTTAACGTTGCAATATGTAGGAACGAGGTAATTAGAACACCGAATCCAATTGCTAAAATAGCCCCAGTTTCTTGAAGACCTGGTTGTGAAGCAAGTACAAACATGACAACCAACTTAGCGATTCCACCGTAGACAGAGTTCATCATAGCCGCTTTCGCTTCATTTGTTGCTTGCAAAATGGAAAACAAAGGACTTTGAATGTAATAAAAGAAAAAAATTGGGGCAAGTATTACCATATACGATGCCCCTTTTGTAATATGAAAGAGTGTTTCTGCCATTTCTTTACCGTGAATGAAAAATACTGCGGCTGCAAACGCGCCTGTTAGGGCAGAAAGCCGAAGAGATAAATGAATACGTTCTCGAAGCTTACTAATATTTCCTGATGCGGAAGCACCGCTTACTGCAGGAATGAGCACAACAGACAGCGCATAAGAGATGAATGATGGGAATAGCAGCAATGGAATCAGTACCCCTGAAATAACCCCATAGAGCGAAGTCGCAGCAGCCGCTGTAATTCCCGATACAGCAAGAGCGCGTAAAAAGATGATCGGTTCTAAAAACCATGTAAACGTCCCGAATAATCGACTTCCTGAGGAAGGTAATGCAACAGAAAATAATGGTTGAAGCGGATAATGACCATCCCTATCGCGCGTAGCAGGGGTATTTTTTTTGTGTTTTTTATATTTAAGCCATAAATAGAATACCGAACCTGCCTCTGCAAGTAATGTAATTAACATAGCGATTGCAGCATTCAGTGGAGCATTTCCATCGACTAAGAAGTAAGGAAGTAGCCAAGTGATGAGTATAATCCGGATGAATTGTTCAATGATTTGTGACCATGCTGTCTCTTCCAGACGAGCGATTCCTTGAAAAAAACCACGAATCATTCCACCGATAGCAGCTATCGGTATAATTGCAATACCTACATAAAGTGTCGTGGATGTGGCAGAATTACCAAGTAACGTTCCTGATAGATAAGGAACGAATAATACCGAAAGCGGAATGAAGATAAAAGCCGTGCACAGTGTTATGAATGTGGACGTTCTCATTACTTGTGAAAAACGAGCAGTTTCACCTTTAGCTTTCAGTTCGGCTATGACTTTTGCAATTGCAATCGGTATCCCTAACTGAACGAGCGATAAGAAAAAGATGAATGCCGGGAATGCAGTCATATAAATGCCTACTGCTTCTTCACCAGCAACCCGCATAAATTGAATACGATAGACAAAACCTAGTAGTTTTGTCATGAAAACGGCAATCATCAAGATTACTGTACCGCGAATAAATGAAGACAATGAAAACAACTCCTTCTCAAGTCCAACCAATTCATATACACTATTAGTATGCGGAAACATGTACATTTACAACTCTCTATTAAAGAAGGGATGAACGTGAGTGGATATCAAATACGAACAATTGTTTGACCATGTCCGCCCTGCAATTGAAAGTAAGATGAACGAATTCCATTTTTACGGGTATTCAACTGTGACAGAAAAGGATATTTGGAAATACTGCGTTCAAAAAAAGTGGCGAAAGCGAAATATCAGTGAGATGAGGACGTATGAGCTGATCAATGATGTTATGGAACTCACACCAGCAGAATACATGACCTACACACAAATTGAAGAGCAGCGGGGGTCTGATTGGTTTTCAGATTTGAATAGCGATGAGTTACAACTCTTACTTTCCCCTAAGAAGAATTCAGAAAATTAGGTTGTGGAACGAATAGCATTTGACACAAGAGACTCTCTGTCTCATAATTGTTGTGTTGATGTTTCTTTCGTACATAACATAGTAATACCGCTTCACATATAGAGGGGGAAAATGGATCATGAAGAAAAGAGGACGGCTGGTCGCCTTTTTATTGTTGCTCGTTATTTTTGCAGCTACAATCGGCAGTACAGCGAACCCAATTTTAAAAAATGTAAAATTAGGACTGGATTTACAAGGTGGATTTGAAGTCTTGTATGAAGTTCAGCAACTGAAAACAGGAGATAATAAGCAGAAAATCACTGAAGACGTTGTCGCTGATACTGCGAAAGCACTTCGCAACCGGATTGACGTACTCGGTGTCAGTGAACCAAGTATTCAAATTGAATCGAACAATCGAATCCGCGTTCAGCTAGCTGGTGTTGACGACCAGAAGAAGGCACGTGAATTACTTTCGACCCAAGCGAATTTAACGTTCCGTGATGCGGATGATAAATTATTGCTTGACGGGGACGACTTGAAAGCAGGTAAAGCGAAGGCAAACTTTGGTGAAGGCGGCAATCCAGTCGTTACACTAGAGATGAAAGACCCTTCGAAGTTTGCTCAAGTGACAACGGAAGTCGCTGCAAAAGCGCCTGAAAACGTCATGGTCATCTGGCTCGACTTCGAAGAAGGTAAAGATTCTTATAAAGAAGAAATGAAAAAACCGGATCCTCGTTTCATCTCAGCACCTTCCGTACGTCAAACTATCAACTCTTCGGATGTTGAGATTTCCGGTAGTTTCACAGTTGACGAGACAAAGGATCTTGCAGGTATCTTGAACGCAGGGGCACTCCCGGTTCATCTTGAAGAGATGTACTCGACATCTGTCGGTGCACAATTTGGTGAGCAAGCGCTAGACAAAACGATAACTGCTGGTATTATCGGCGTTTCGTTAATCTTCCTCTTTATGCTCGTGTACTACCGTATTCCCGGGGTTGTAGCAGTCATTACACTTTCTGTATACATTTTCTTGATCATGGTAGTCTTCACACTCATTAATGGTGTGCTAACATTGCCTGGTATTGCCGCATTGCTACTAGGGGTCGGTATGGCCGTTGATGCGAACATCCTAACCTATGAGCGTATAAAAGAAGAACTACGCATTGGTAGTTCCATAAAGACCGCTTTCTCTCGTGGTGCCAAAGAGTCCTTCACTGCGATTTTAGATGCCAACATTACAACGCTACTTGCAGCAGTCGTATTGTTCATCTTCGGGACAAGCTCGGTTAAAGGTTTTGCAACAATGCTCATCATCAGTATCGCTGTCAGCTTCATAACAGCTGTATGGGGTTCTCGTTTACTTCTCGGCTTGCTTGTTCATAGCGGTTACTTTGACGGGAAAACAAGCTGGTTCGGAATTTCTCCGAAACACGTTCACCCTGCAGAAGAAAACGTAGATACGCTCGAATTGTCTACGAAGTTCGACCGTTTCGACTTTGTTCATAGCCGTAAGCGATTCTATACACTTTCAATCGTATTATTGATTGTAGGTGCGATTATCCTAGGAATCTTCAAATTGAACTTAGGAATTGACTTCTCTAGTGGTACACGAGCTGAAATTCTTTCAGAGAGTGCGATAACGAAAGATGAAATCAGTACGTACTTGGAAGACATCGGCTATCCTACAGAAGATATCGTCATTTCTGGAGACAAGAGCAATATCGGTGTTGCTCGATTTAATGAAGAGTTCAGTCAAGAAGAAGTGAACGACATAAAGACTCAAGTTGCTGAAAAATATGGTTCTGAACCAAATATTTCAACAGTATCAGATAAAGTCGGAAAAGAATTAGCAAAAAATGCGATTTATGCATTGATGCTAGCAGCACTTGGGATTATTATCTACGTCGCGTTCCGCTTTGAATGGCGAATGGGTGTCTCGGCTATTATAGGGCTGCTTCACGACGCATTCTTCATGATTGCGATCTTCAGTATCTTACGTTTGGAAGTGGATATCACTTTCATCGCGGCTGTACTGACGATTGTCGGGTATTCTATCAACGATACGATCGTTACGTTTGACCGGATCCGTGAGAACCTTCATAAGATCGGTCACTTGGACAACGAGAATGACTTGGCAAATATTATCAACAAATCACTTCGCCAAACACTCGGACGTTCTGTGAATACCGTATTGACTGTACTTATAGTCGTCGTTGCGCTTATTGCATTAGGCGCAGAAGCGATTCGACCATTCTCAATCGCATTGCTGATTGGTCTCATCGCAGGTACGTATTCATCAATCTACATTTCCGCTCAAATCTGGTTCGACCTGAAAAAGCGTGAAATCAAGAAACACGGTAAACTTAAAACGGTCAAAGAAAAGAAACAATGGGGATCAGACGAACCAATCGTTTAATACGTTTCAACGATTCCTTTAACAGGTATACTCAGGTATACCTGTTTTTTTATGTTTATTTACGTGCATTGCTGGTGAGAAAAATCTTTATTACTCATATACCGGCTTTTAACTAAAGGAGGAAGCAAAAATGAAATCCCAATGGATGCTCGTAATCGGATTATTATTTGCAATCATCATTGCAGTCTTCGCAGTATTCAATGTCGATAAAGTTCCAGTCGACTATGTATTTGGTGAAGCTCACTGGCCACTCGTTCTAGTCATTCTTGGTTCTGCGCTACTCGGCGCACTCGCAAGCGGACTCTTTGCAGTCTTTAAATCTGTCAGGACCAGACGTGAAGTTAAGGTTCTGCAAAGACAAATCACCGAGAAAGAAAGTACGATTGCCAACCAACAAAACGAAATAGCGATGCTGCAAAAATCACCAGAACTCGCAACCGAAGTATTGGGTGATCAGTATGATGCCAAAAAGTAATACAACAAGCGTCTTTGCGATTAATGCAAAGACGTTTTTCTTTCGGATACAATCCTTTCAGAAATCATCTGCAGCCGGTATAATAGACATAAGGAAGTGAATGCATTGATTAAATCTAACAAAAATTGGAAGATACATAGACCCGATGAAGCTGTGGTTGAAAGCTTGATGAAGGAATTGAAACTGCCTTCGCTTCATGCGAAAATTTTAGCATCTCGTGGATTTCAAGATTCTGAATCAGTCAAAAAGTTTCTAACGACCGATGCAACCGCTCTGCATGATCCATTTCTCTTATATGATATGGACAAAGCAGTGGCAAGAATTCAAGCAGCTATAGAAAACGGAGAACATATTGTCGTATACGGTGACTACGATGCCGATGGTGTAACCAGTGTTACGGTCCTAACAACTGCGTTAGAAAGAATTGGAGCGGATGTATCCTTTGTCATCCCCAATCGATTTGAACACGGCTACGGGCCAAACAGCGAGCTGTTCCAAGAAATCGCGGATCTTGGCGCTTCCCTCATCATTACAGTGGATAATGGCATTTCTGGAATTGATCAAACCGTTTTTGCAAAATCGATCGGACTCGATATCATCATCACGGATCACCATGAAATTGGAGAAACCTTACCTCAGGCAGATGCTATCATTCATCCAAGACATCCTGAAGGAAATTACCCATTTGGTGAGCTTGCAGGCGTTGGTGTTGCGTTCAAACTAGCAACGGCGCTTCTCGGTGAGGCACCGCTCGATCTACTCGAATTTGCTGCAATCGGAACAGTAGCAGACTTAGTTCCTCTATTAGATGAAAATCGGTATTTCGTAAAAGAAGGCATCCGACGTCTTCGTATGTCGAGTCGCCCTGGAATACAGGCTTTGGCGAAAATCGGTGGAACAGAACAGCGACAATTCACGGAGGAGACGCTCGGCTTCATGGTCGGACCACGACTCAATGCACCTGGTCGTTTAGGAGATGCAGACCCTGCTGTCGAGCTATTGAAAGCAGAAGAAAGTGATATAGCAACTGGAATCGCAAACGAACTGGACCGCCTCAACAAAGAGCGACAAGCCCTCGTCAATGGGATTTCAGAAGAAGCGCTCACAATGATTGAAGAACATTACGGCTCAGCCATCCCGCATGTATTTGTTTTAGCTAAGGAAGGGTGGAATCCGGGTGTTATCGGAATCGTCGCTTCCCGGTTGACCGAGAAATTCCATCGACCTTCAATTGTCCTTTCGATTGACCCAATTGCTGAAACTGCAAAAGGATCTGCACGTAGTATCGAAGGATTTGACCTTTACCAAGAGCTCTCGAAGAACAAAGAACTCCTTCCACACTTCGGTGGGCATGCAATGGCTGCTGGTATGACGCTTGCCCTAGCGGATGTGGATGCTCTACGAGACCGGTTGAATGAACAAGCAGGACAAGTGTTAACAGATGAACAGCTCATCGCTACTGTTCAAATTGACGTCCCACTGACGATCGATGAAATTGAAGTGGACGTATTGGAATCTTTGGAACAGCTACGTCCATTTGGCATGGCCTTCCCGAAACCAATGTATATGATTGAACAGATAACAGTCGGTTCCATTAGGAAAATTGGTTCTGCGAAAAACCATTTGAAATTGGAACTAGAAGATGGTGCGAGTAAATTGGATGCGATCAGCTTTGGTTCTGGAGAACTTGCAGATGAAATGACACACGGCATGTCACTAATGGTGACAGGGGATTTGCAAGTGAATGAGTGGAACAATTTTAAAAAGCCTCAAATCTTACTCCAAGATATCCGTTCTGATGAGCGTCAAGTGTTCGATTTGAGAGGAATCCGGGATCCGCTTCGTTGGATTCATACAATCCCTAAGGAAAATGCTCTCTATATTGCGTTCCAACCTCAGACGAAAACTCACTTTTTACCGATTCTTCAAGGAAGAGAAATTACGTTGTATGAGGAGCGTCAGGTAGATGGAACGATAGAACACGTTGTGTTACTTGACATGCCGGAACAACAAGACCAGCTCGAGTCGTTACTGAGTGAGTACGATCCAGGCCGGATATATGCTCATTTCTATGCACCGGATTCGCGGTATTTTGACGGCATTCCGGATCGAACGGAGTTTGGATGGTACTTCAGCTTTTTGAAAAAACGGAGTACATTTGATTTATCCGCACAAGCAGAGCAGCTAGCGAAACACAAAGGTTGGAAATTAGATACAATTTATTTCATGTCGAAAGTGTTTTTTGATTTAGGATTTGTTAAGATAGAGAATGGTGTAGTTTATATTGAACCAACAGCAGGCAAGAGGGATCTTGCCGATGCACCTGCTTATCAAGAACGGAAAAGACAGATTGAAATGGAAGAACGGATGTTGTATGCCCCTTACCATGAACTTAAGCAATGGTTTCAAAAGGTGCATCAGGAGATAGCCGTCAAGGAGGAAACAGTATGGACTTGAAACAATTCGTAACAGTAGTTCCCGATTATCCGAAAAAAGGGATTAGCTTTAAAGATATTACAACGATCATGGATAATGGAGAAGCCTACAAGTATGCGACAGACCAAATCGTAGAGTATGCAAAAGAAATGGGTGCTGAACTTATCGTTGGACCTGAAGCACGAGGTTTCATCATCGGATGTCCAGTTGCTTATGCACTTGAAATCGGTTTTGCACCGGTTCGTAAACCAGGAAAATTACCTCGCGAAACGATTGCAGTCAACTACGATTTAGAATACGGTGTGGACCAATTAACAATCCATAAAGATGCCATCAAACCAGGACAGCGTGTTCTCATTGTGGACGACCTTCTGGCTACAGGTGGAACAGTTGGAGCTACGGTTGAACTTGTTGAAAAGCTAGGCGGCGTTGTGGCAGGATGTGCGTTCCTAATCGAACTTACTTACCTGGATGGTCGTCGAAAATTAGAAAACCATAATGTCATTTCCCTAATGAAATACTGATTTCTTTCTCCCCCGCAATTTTCGCGGGGGAGTTTTTGTATTTCTTTAATAGAAATGGAGCAAAAACAGCTTTAGACATGCTTTCGACACAGTGACGAAACTCCGTGAATTCATTTCTTTACAAATCTTCTATTTTCGCCATACAATAGAGGTATGTTTATTTTTTCGGAAATTGCTTGAAAGAGGTGAGAGAATGGCTAAAAATCAAGATTTAACGGCAGAAGATATATTTGAACTTGTCGGTTCCTATATGAATAACGAACACGTCGCATTTGTCGAAAAAGCGTACGAAGCTGCAAAGAGAGCGCATGAAGGTCAGTTCAGAAGTTCTGGAGAACCTTACATTCTCCATCCTGTGCAAGTAGCTGGAATTCTTGCAGAACTTCAGATGGATCCTTCGACAGTAGCTGCAGGCTTTTTGCATGACGTTGTAGAAGATACTGAAATTGGAAGAGACGACATCGTGCGAGACTTCGGTGAAGAAGTCGCTATGCTTGTCGACGGGGTCACCAAACTCGAGAAATTGAAGTTTAAAACGAATGAAGAAAAACAAGCGGAAAATCACCGGAAGATGTTTATCGCAATGGCTCAAGATATTCGGGTCATTCTTATTAAACTGGCGGATCGTTTGCATAATATGAGGACGTTAAAGTATGTGAAAGAAGAAAAACAACGTCGTATCTCTGCGGAAACACTTGAAATATTTGCACCGCTAGCGCATCGACTCGGAATATCTGCGATTAAATGGGAGCTTGAAGACATTGCCCTTCGCTATTTAAACCCTCAGCAATATTACCGCATCGTCAACCTCATGAAACAAAAGCGCGTGGAACGTGAAAACTATTTGAAAAATGTTATGGAACAAATTAATAGTGAAATTGGGACAATGGACATTCACGCAGAATTGTCGGGCAGACCTAAACATTTGTACTCCATTTATCGGAAAATGGTCTTGCAGAAAAAAGAATTCAACGAAATTTATGATTTACTAGCAGTTCGTATTGTCGTGAAAAGCATTAAAGACTGTTATGCAGTACTTGGGATCATTCATACACTTTGGAAACCGATGCCTGGTCGCTTCAAAGACTATATTGCGATGCCAAAGCAAAATTTGTACCAATCGTTGCATACAACTGTTGTTGGACCTGCGGGTGATCCTCTTGAAGTACAGATCCGTACGGATGAGATGCACAAAATTGCTGAATTCGGGGTTGCTGCACATTGGGCGTATAAAGAGGGAATCACTGCCGATCACCCCGATACGATCGACTCTAAGTTGACATGGTTCCGTGAAATATTAGAAATGCAAAATGAGTCTTCAAACGCAGAAGAGTTCATGGAGTCATTGAAATTCGATCTATTCTCGGACATGGTCTACGTATTCACACCTGAAGGGGACGTCGTCGAACTTCCTAAGGGCTCCATTCCAATCGACTTTGCCTATCGTGTTCATTCTGAAGTTGGGAATCGTACAATCGGTGCGAAAGTGAATGGCAAAATGGTTCCGCTTGAAACCGAATTATTTACAGGTGATATTGTAGAAGTGTTAACGTCTAAACAGTCGTTTGGGCCAAGCCGTGATTGGTTAAAAATCGCCAACACATCTCAAGCACGTAACAAGATACGCCAATATTTTAAAAAGCAATTGCGTGAAGAGAACATTTACCGCGGAAAAGAATTGCTTGAAAAAGAAGTGAAACACCAAGAATACGTACTACGCGAAGTAGTAACACCAGAAAGTTTACGACGCGTTATTGATAAATTTAGTTTCACATCTGAAGAAGATATGTATGCAGCTATAGGCTCTGGCGGAATTACCGCACAGCAAGTCGTCAATCGAATGACGGACAAGATCCGTAAAGAGCGGGAACAAAAAGATACGATTGATAAGATTGTGTCTGAGATAAAGACTCAGCCGCCCCCACCAATGACAGAATCAGGTGTTGTCGTCAAAGGGCTGGAAAACCTACTCATTCGCTTATCTAAATGCTGTAATCCGGTACCGGGAGATGAAATTGTCGGGTTCATCACAAAAGGTCGTGGCGTATCAGTTCACCGAGTGGATTGTCCGAATATCCATGCGGACGGTGAGCAAGAGGATCGCTTGATAGATGTCAGTTGGGCAGTTTCCGGTACTGAAAGCATCAAGAAAGAATTCCAAGTCGATATCGAAATTACAGGCTATGATCGACAAGGTCTGTTAAACGAAGTGATGATGACAGTAGTCGATACTAAAACACCGATTGTGGCGGTTTCCGGTAAAGCAGACCGTGTAAAGATTGCTCACATCAGTATGTCTATTAAAATTACGGATTTGCAACACTTACAACGAATAGTCGATAAAATTAAGCAAATTCGAGACATCTATTCCGTTCAACGTATTATTAATTAACAAAGAGGTGTCTTAACATGAAAGTAGTCCTACAACGTTCTAAGAAGGCTTCAGTCACGGTAGATGGTACCGTGACGGGCGCGATCGAACATGGGTATGTACTACTCGTCGGCCTCACTCACACGGACACACAAGAAGATGCTGCGTATGTTGCGAAGAAAATCGCAGGTCTCCGTTTGTTTGAGGATAAAGACGGGAAGATGAATCGCTCTATCGACGAAACGGGTGGAGCTATTCTTTCGGTTTCTCAATTCACGCTTTATGGAGATACGCGTAAAGGGAGACGCCCGAGTTTTATCGAAGCAGCGAGACCAGAAACGGCAGAGCCTCTTTACGATTATTTCAATGAACAGCTCCGTGCCTACGGTTTGACGGTGGAAACGGGGATTTTCGGTGCAATGATGGATGTAGCTCTCGTGAACGACGGTCCAGTGACTATTATTGTTGAATCCAAATAAAAACGTCCGCTGCAGCCAAGAGTTGGCTTGCAACGGACGTTTTTTCATTGTGCGTCAAAATAATGAAGAAGTCCTTTATAAATTCCTTGTGAGGCTTGTTCCCGGAAATAAGAACTCGTAAGTACACGTTCTTCAGATGAATTTGATAGGAATCCTAATTCAATAAGGACTGCAGGCAACCTATTTTCACGGAGAACCAAGTAATTAGCAGGCTGGGTACCACGATTGGTTAAATCGATAGAACCGGAAAGCCCGTCATTAATGGCTTGCGCAAAAGAATGTTGAGTAGACTGCGTATAATAGGTGGTGAATCCTGTAATCGATCGGTCTGGATTCGCGTCATAATGCAGACTTACGAAAGCATCTGCACCTTCCTGTTGAGCGATGGACGTACGCTTCCGAAGAGACACATACGTATCCGAATTTCGTGTCATGACGACAGTAGCGCCTGCATCTTTTAATTTCCCAGCAAGTAGTTCTGCAGTTAGTAATGTTAAATCTTTTTCGTCTGTTCCATGTGTGCCGGTTGTGCCACGGTCATTGCCTCCATGACCTGGATCTAATGCAATAGTGATTCCTTTTAAGGTCCCTGGAACTCGCTTTGTTTTTTTCGGAACTGTAGTTTTCGAAGCGGTAGAAGCTTCAGAAGAATTGACAACCCATTCAGCGACATATGCGGTTCCACCAGTTGGCAGATGGACCTCATACCAGTCATCTTTCTTCTCGACCACTCGGAAGACATCTCCAGCGTCAGCACGTAAGGCAACGTCTGAGGAGGTAGTAGGTTCTACACGGATGTTTGTCCCATTTGTGACAATCGAGACGGTCTTTGTAGAGTTTTTTGAAGTATTCGTGCTCTTGTTTGAAAGTTCACCATGGAATGAGTATACCCAACCGGATTTTTTACCTTCCAATGAAATCTTGACCCAATTACCCTCAATTTTTTGAATGGGATAGGTTTCTTTCTTACTCACACTCCCAATTCGCTTTGAGGTCTGATCAGGCTTCTTTCGGACATTCAATTTGTCCACTGTCACAGTAAATGTATTGGCATCCGTAACTTTGGGTTTATCCGACTTTGATACAGTCTGATTTTGTTCTGAATCTACTTCAGTTATGTATGTCGTGTGGACCCATCCTTCCATGCCGTCAACGATAATTGAAGCCCATTCGCCTTGGTATTCAATGAGTTCTGCAAGATCGCCGGAACGTAATTTCCCAATAGCTGCAGAAGTGATGGAAGGAGACGATCGGATATTCAATGAATCAACACGGGAGACGATAGTTTTTTCATCTTTGAATCCGCTGTCATTGGACTTGGTAAGCCAAGAAGCAATCCATCCTGTTTCACCATCAACCGATATTTGGAGCCAATCATCTGAGCGATCGATGACTTTCACTTTTTGTCCATTTTTTAGTTTTCCTGTTAAGGAATAAGTGAGCCCTGGTCCAGAACGAATATTTAGCGTAGGAGAATCAACAACTACCGTATGTCCTGAAGAATTTGCAGTAGCAGGTTGTGCATCTAGCAACGTAACCGATAACAATAGGATAGCGGCTACTAGTTTCGCGATTTTTGCCATTCAATCACTCTCCTTTATCATTATTGTAAAAGAGATTGTCGAAAAAGACTAGAAGAAATGAAAAAGGTTGACACATTTTCAACAGATGGTACTATTATTGTTAACTGCATGAAGAATTCATGTCGATGACTTGGAAAGTAATCAAGATTGTGGCTGAACAGAGAAGGGCGGACGTGGCTGAAATCCCCCTGCAGACTAACTTGACGAACAACACCAACGAGACTCTTTACTGAAACGCCCGAGCGGCATATTAGGTAAAGACGGAGCCGGCCGTTATCCGGATACGAGTGGACGTCATAGACGTCAATTTGGGTGGAACCGCGGAAGCTAATTACAAGCTCTCGTCCCTTGCATACGCAAGGGGTGGGAGCTTTTTTGTATTTCCGTTGAACTGAAACAGACGAGAGGGGTTTACTAATGAAGTTTAAAGTGCCAAGAGGAACACAAGACATTCTGCCTTCCGAATCATGGAAGTGGCAAAAAGTAGAGCAACTTATCCGCGAAGCGTGTGAAGTTTATCGCTATTCAGAAATACGTACACCGATGTTTGAGCAGACTGAACTTTTCCAAAGAGCGGTTGGCGATACAACAGATATCGTGTCGAAAGAGATGTATACATTTAAAGACCGCGGAGATCGTTCCATGACTTTGCGTCCTGAAGGAACAGCACCAGTCGTTCGCTCGTTTGTTGAACATAAGATGTTTGGCTGGGTAGACCAGCCTGTCAAATTGTACTACATTGAGCCGATGTTCCGATACGAACGTCAACAAGCAGGACGGTATCGCCAATTTGTTCAATTTGGAACAGAAGCAATCGGCAGTGCTGATCCAGCAATCGATGCTGAAGTAATCGCCCTGGCACTCGAGGTATATAAACGTGCAGGCTTGAAAGACATCAAACTGGTATTGAATTCTCTAGGGGATAAAGATTCGCGCACAGCACATAGAGATGCATTAGTTGCACACTTCACACCGCATATTGATGAGTTTTGCGGTGATTGCCAAACCCGCTTAGAAAAAAATCCTTTGCGAATTTTGGATTGTAAAGTAGACCGCGACCACCCACTCATGAAAACAGCACCATCGCTAACAGACTACTTGAATGATGAATCCCGTGCATATTTTGAAGCGCTGAAGGAATTGTTAACGAAAGCGGGCATCTCTTATGAATTAGATCCAAATCTAGTACGCGGCCTTGATTATTACAATCACACTGCTTTTGAAATCATGAGCACCGCTGAAGGTTTCGGCGCAATTACAACGCTATGCGGCGGCGGCAGATATAATGGACTTTCTGAAGAAATTGGAGGTCCGTCAGCTCCAGGTATTGGCTTCGGAATGAGTATCGAGCGTTTACTGCTAGCACTTGAAGCGGAAAAAGTTCCGCTGACAAATGATGACGCACTGGATGTGTATGTCGTGACACTTGGTGAAGCAGCGAAGAAAGAAGGCTTCCAAGTCCTTCAGCAATTACGCGCAGCAGGCATCCGTGCAGATATGGACTATCTCGACCGGAAGATGAAAGCGCAAATGAAGTCCGCGGACCGATTACAATCCAAGTGGGTTACTGTTATCGGGGAAGAGGAAGTCGAACAACAGATTGTCCAGCTTAAAAACATGGCGGAAGGTACACAGCAATCCGTTACCATCACCGAACTAATCGAACTTATTAAAGGCTAATTGAAGAGAGGCAGTGTTGAATGATGCAGCGAACACAATATTGTGGAGAACTAAATGAGCAACATATCGGTCAAGAAGTAACGTTAAAAGGATGGGTTCAAAAACGTCGTGACCTCGGGGGACTAATTTTCGTGGATATGCGTGACCGGACAGGAATCGTACAAGCGGTTTTCAACCCTGCAATTTCTGAAGAAGCACTAGCAATTGCAGAAAAGTTACGAAGCGAATTCGTCATTTCAATTACGGGTAACGTAGTAGAACGCGAAGAACGGACAAAGAACAAGAATTTGAAAACGGGAGCTATCGAAGTCCAAGTGACCGATCTCACAATAATCAATGAAGCGAAGAATCCTCCATTCTTAATCGAAGATGACACAGATGTCAGTGAAGAGCTGCGTTTGAAATATCGATATCTAGATCTTCGTCGTCCACAATTAGCACGCACATTCAAAATGCGTTCGGATATTACGAAGACAGTCCGTAACTTCTTGGATGGAGAAGGCTTCCTAGAAGTTGAGACACCAATCCTAACAAAGTCGACACCTGAAGGCGCACGTGACTATCTCGTACCAAGCCGTGTCCATGATGGTGAGTTCTATGCACTTCCACAATCACCTCAGCTCTTTAAACAGATGTTGATGGTATCCGGTTTTGATCGCTACTTCCAAATTGCACGTTGTTTCCGTGATGAAGACTTGCGCGCAGACCGTCAGCCGGAATTCACTCAAATTGATATGGAAATGAGTTTCATGTCTATCGAAGAGATTATTGAGTTAAACGAACGCTTGATGCAAAAAGTTATGAACGATGTGAAAAATACTACAATCGATGGACCATTTAAACGGATTACGTATACAGATGCAATGGCTCGTTACGGTTCGGACAAGCCGGATACTCGTTTCGCGATGGAACTTATCGACGTTTCAGAAATAGTGAAGGAAACAGCATTTAAAGTGTTCACCGGCGCATTGGAAGCTGGCGGCCAAGTTAAATTGATCAACGTAAAAGGTGCTGCAGCTGATTATTCACGTAAAGATATCGATGGATTCGGTGAGTTTGCAGCAGTCTACGGCGCTAAAGGATTAGCTTGGTTGAAATGTGAAGAGGATGGTCTCAAAGGACCGATTTCCAAGTTCTTTGAAGGCGAAACTGCTGAAGCACTTAAAACAGCTGCAGATGCACAACCAGGCGACTTGTTATTATTCGCTGCTGATAAAAAATCAGTGGTCGCAGACACGCTTGGCGCACTCCGTATGAAGTTCGGTCGCGAACGCGGACTAATCGACGAAACTCTTTATAACTTCCTATGGGTTACAGACTGGCCACTGTTTGAATACGACGAGGAAGATGGACGTTATTATGCAGCCCACCATCCATTCACAATGCCAGCTGACGTTGAGGAACTTGTGTCTAGTCCAGAAACAGTCAAAGCGTTAGCGTATGACTTAGTGTTGAATGGATATGAATTAGGTGGTGGTTCACTCCGCATTTACGAACGCGATGTTCAGGAAAAAATGTTCAAAGCACTTGGATTTACAGATGAACAAGCACGCGAACAATTTGGATTCCTACTCGATGCATTCGAATACGGAACACCACCACACGGCGGAATTGCATTCGGTCTAGACCGTCTTGTCATGTTGCTTTCTGGTTCCACTAACCTACGTGACACAATTGCATTCCCGAAAACAGCAAGTGCAACAGACTTGTTAACAGCTGCTCCAGACGTCGTCGACCCTAAACAACTGAAGGAATTGCACATCCAATTGGCGGACGAACAAAAATAGGAAATTAGGACTTTTCTGAATTATACAGGTAATTTCATAAGCAAATTATTGAATCTCAAGAAGTCGTATGATATGATACATCTAACAACAAATCCTGAGGTGTTCGTTATTTGCCAGACAGTTTTGACCGAACACTTTAATCGTCGGGAGTCTAGATTCTTCTTATGATGACACGCCTGTCATGGGACCTCAGAAGTGAGAAGATCGGACACCCACCTGCACCGTGCGGGTTCAAAACGATATTACAAAGACGGCACATTTGGGATTTGTTTCTTATGTGAAAGTTCACCTCTCGGCAGTCTTGCTGAGGGGTTTTTATATGTGAATTCCGAAAAAGAAAGGTCGTTAGAAAATGCTAAATCAGTTTTCAAGAAACGAATTGTCCATAGGTAAAGAAGGTGTTAAGCGAATGTCCGACACGACAGTTGCGATTTTAGGAGTTGGAGGAGTCGGTTCTTTCGCTGCTGAAGCATGCGCACGTAGCGGCGTTGGTAAAATTATTTTAGTAGATAAAGATGATGTAGATATTACCAATATCAATCGCCAATTAGTAGCCTATTTATCTACAGTTGGACGTTCAAAAGTGGAAGTGATGGTCGAACGTATTCAAGATATTAATGAGAATTGTGAAATTGTGCCACTCCATATGTTTTATACGGAAGAGACTGCAGAGCGATTTTTCGACCAAAAGCCGGATTATGTGATTGACGCATCGGATACAATCAGTTACAAAATTCACTTGATTGAACAATGTCAAAAGCGTGGTATTAAAATCATTTCAAGTATGGGTGCAGCGAACAAAATCGACCCGACTCGATTCCAAATTGCTGATATCTCAAAAACGCATACCGATCCAATTGCAAAAGTGATTCGTACGCGACTGCGTAAACTAGGGATCCATAAAGGAGTACCTGTTGTGTTTTCAGATGAAAGCCCAATCATTGTTCGACCGGATGTCGTAGAGACGGTTGGAAAGCCTGATGCCGAAATCCGGAAAGCGAAAATGCCACCCGCATCGAATTCCTATTGCCCATCTGTAGCGGGGCTTGTCTGTGCTAGTTGGGTATTGAATGACATCACAGCAGATATCCCATTGGAACGAGTGAGTGACGCAAAGAAGTAATGTGAAGGCGGGGGAGTATTGACAAGTGATCATAAATCATGAGATCTACTCATAAGTCCATTCAGCGTATCCAATGAATTGCTCTAGCTATATTGCCTAAGCAATAGCCTGAAAGAAACAAGCGAAGCGCCACCAACTAATCCCTTAAAAAGGAAGAATGGTGGAACGCTATCGTTGGTTTCTACTAGATGAAAAAGATATTAAAAGATTTGATTGGTTAAGTGCACTTTGCTAGGGAAGTCTCGTATTTTCTAGTCCACATATTGCCCAACCTGCCAACTTACTGGCAGGTTTTTGATTTCGCCTATCAAAAATAGTTTGGAATGATCATAAATCAATGGATTTGCTCATAAAAAATGAAATATGATCATAAATCGCGGAATGTGATCATAAATTCTCAAAAGTGCTCATAAACTAGAAAAAGTGATCATAACCCCTCAAAACTGATCATAAACACAAAAATATGCTCATAACCTAAACAATCCACCCAACAAAAAAGCATGCGCGCCTAGAAGAGGTCCAACGACTCTCTGAGGTGTGCATGCTTTCCTTATTATTTCTTCATATACTCCCGTTTCCAAGCTAACACTTTCTCAAATGCCTCGTCTACAGTGTCCGCTTCAATCGCTACTTTCAAGTCATCATCCACTTTTCCAGTTGAATGTTGATAGCGGGGATCATAGTAATGCTCAAGTAGCAGTAGAGTAGCCGTCTCAAAATCACCAGTTTCCAACGCGATTTCGATTTCCTTCGCAATCGGAACGTGTATCCTACGCCGAATTTGTTCGAAAGCAGCTTTGAACTCTTCAGGTCGCTCCGTTGGTTTGTAGTCTTCCAACGTAATTCTTACACGCTCTTCAATCGGTAGTTTGATGATCAACTGTCGACTGTGTTCTTTTTTATCGAACAAGAACCCAGGCATCGTCACTTTACCGATACGTTTACTTTCACCTTCAATGAACACAACTTTTTCATCCTTAGTCCGTTTCAAATCATGTAAAAGTAACGACTCAAAGTTTTTCTGATTACTGCCAGCTAAACCAATCTGACCGAAAATTGACCCTCGGTGACCTGCGAGATGTTCTAAGTCTACTATGGGTTCATCCGCTTCTGCTAACTTATGCAAAATAACTGTTTTGCCTGAACCAGTATAGCCATTTAACACAATCAGCTCAGGTGTATACTCTATATTATTAAGCTCTTCCACAACCCATTGGCGGTACGTGCGAATGCCACCAGTCAGCCTGTGAGCATGTATTCCCATTAGATCGAGAACCGTCGCTGCGGTTTTACTGCGCATTCCTCCACGCCAACAAAATACCGTCATGGATGTATCGATTTTTTCAAACTCAGCAATGAATGCAGGAAGCTTTTCTGCAAATATGGCAAGTCCTCTTTTTTTCGCTTCTGCCTGACCGATTTGCTTATAAATCGTCCCGACTTCTGCGCGTTCTTCATCATTAAATAGAGGAATATTCAAGGCTCCTGGAATACTTGCCTCTGCAAATTCTTTAGGAGATCGGACATCGATCATTGTATGGGGCTCTTTTGCGTGGAGCCCCATTAAATCCCTTAGCGTTATATCTCGAAACATACATGCACCTTCTTATAGGACAGAAATGTGTCCAGGATTGTCAGACGTAACTGTACCAATTTGTTTTGCGTCCACACCATTCTTCTGGAGTGAAGCGAGGAGCTCATCGGCTTCGTCAGGGGAAACAGCGATCAGTAAGCCGCCTGAAGTGACAGCGTCGCACAAAATCCATTGATCAATTTGGTCTAAGTGACTCGCAAATGTGACATCATTTTCAAGGTGTGCAAAGTTATTTTTCGTACCACCTGGAACACGACCACCTTCTGCTAATTCTTTAGCACGAGGGAGGACTGGAACAGCACTAGCCTCTATTGTGATGCCCGCGTTACTGCCTTTTGCCATCTCAGAAGTATGCCCAAGTAGACCAAATCCAGTCACATCTGTAACTGCATGAACGTCGAAATCAGCCATTGTCTCAGCAGCCGTTTTGTTCAATGTTGTCATGATTGACGTAACGTGCTTGATTTCTTCATCAGATAATTCACCGTGTTTCAGTGAAGTTGTATAGATGCCAACTCCGATTGGTTTCGTAAGAAGGAGTACATCCCCAGGCAGAGCCCCTGCATTTGGTCGGATTTTGTCAGGATGAACAGTACCTGTAACGGCAAGGCCAAACTTCGGTTCTTGGTCGTCAATTGAGTGTCCACCAACGAGTGCTACACCTGCTTCTTTCAATTTGTCACCAGCGCCACGAAGAATTTCTGTCAAAATTGTTTTGTCTAGTGCCGCAATAGGGAATGCAACTATATTAAGGGCAGTTATTGGAGTCCCTCCCATAGCGTAGACATCACTGATTGCGTTTGTCGCAGCAATTTGACCGAAGTCGTACGGATCATCTACGATTGGTGTGAAGAAATCCAGTGTTTGCACGATTGCAAGATCATCTGTTAACTTGTAAACACCAGCATCATCGCTTGTATCCAATCCCACTAATAGGTTTGGATTTGGTGTTGCGGTAGGGAGTGTGCGCAAAACTTCAGCTAAATCCGCTGGTCCAATTTTGCAGCCACAGCCGCCTTTTTTTGTAAGTGTCGTCAGTTTAACTGTTGTTTCCATATATTCGTCGCCTCACATTTCTGTTTTGTTCAGTAAGCCGAAAAAGCTTGCTATCGTTCAGTTTATCACAAAACACGTAGTTATCTGTTGTGAAGCATTCAAAAAATGACAACAACCGACAAAACTTATTTATATCCCACCTCAAGTGAGGCCTCAAAATGATAAGTAACATCGATACTGAAGGAGGAATTTTTAATGGAAAGCTATGAAATGATTATTGGAAAACAAGACTTCGGTGAAAAACTAGAAAAAATCCCGGTCGTCAATCCATTTACACAAGAAGAGATTGCGGACGTACCTAATGGTGGAGAAGTCGAAGCCACCCGAGCTGTCGATGAAGCCCATAAAGCTTTCCCTGAATGGGCTGCACTTTCTGCATATGAACGTAGTGAATTGATCATGAAATGGCATGATCTAATTGAACGCGACAAAGAGGATCTAGCGAAAACGATGACGCTGGAACAAGGGAAACCGACGAAAGAAGCTGTTGGTGAAATCGATTATGCGAATGGTTTTAATAAATGGTATGCAGAAGAAGGGAAGCGTCTCTATGGGGAAACGATTCCTGCCACTCAACAAAATAAGCGTATGTTTGTCACCAAACAACCGGTTGGTGTCGTCGCGGCTATTACACCGTGGAACTTCCCAGCAGCGATGATTACACGAAAAGTGGCACCTGCGCTTGCTACGGGATGTACAGTTGTTATAAAACCATCCCGTCAAACACCTCTCACGGCTATCAAGCTCGGGAGACTTGCTTTAGAAGCAGGGATTCCTCCGGGAGTAGTAAATGTCGTAACTGGTGACTCCAAAACGATTAGTGATGCATGGCTTGAAGATGGACGTGTAAAAAAGATCACGTTCACTGGTTCTACAGAAGTGGGTAGAGGACTCATGAAGAAGGCGTCAGATACTGTGAAAAAGGTATCGCTTGAACTGGGTGGATTAGCTCCAGCAATTGTGATGGAAGACAGTGACCTCGAGAAAGCGGCGGATGGTGTCATTGCTACGAAATTTAGAAATGCTGGACAAACATGTGTCTGTGCGAATCGGATCTATGTCCAGGAATCGATTGTCGAGGAGTTCTCGAAAATATTCACTAACAAAGTAAAAGCTTTAAAAGCAGGAGATGGTCTCGAATATGGTACTCAAATCGGACCATTAATTGATGAAAAAGCGGTTGAAAAGGTGGAGATGCATGTAAAAGATGCTCTCAAGAAAGGAGCGAAAGTGGCGACAGGAGGTCAAAAGTTAGAGGGACTCATCTATGAACCGACTGTGCTAACAGGTGTAACTGAAGATATGTTGTGTATGAACGAAGAAACATTTGGGCCAGTCGCACCGATTTCCACTTTTAAAACGGAAGAGGAAGCGATTCAACGGGCGAACGATACGATTTATGGTCTAGCAGCCTATCTATTTACCGAAAACCTTAGCAGAGGAATCCGAATGAGTGAACAGCTTGAATATGGCATTGTTGGTCTGAACGACGGTTCTCCATCTTCACCACAAGCACCATTTGGAGGATTCAAGCAAAGTGGTTTAGGTCGAGAAGGCGGTCACCATGGTATCGACGAATTTGTAGAAGTTAAATATATTTCAGTCGGATTGTGAGACCCAAAAAAACAGGCAGAGCCAAAAGGGCTTTGCCTGTTTTTTGTTCCGTTAAATCAATAAATCGAACAACGTACTGTCATTATTCACTTCAGTAAACGAGAACCCGTTCGAACGCATCCGATCCAGCAATCCGCCATAATCCTCAGGATGCTTCAGTTCGATACCAACGAGTCCTGGACCGTTCTCTTTGTTATTCTTCTTCGTGTATTCGAAAGTTGTAATATCATCATTTGGACCGAGCACGTTATCTAGGAATTGTCGTAACGCACCCGCACGCTGCGGGAAATTCACAATGAAATAATACAATAGTCCCTGATGGATTAAAGACTTTTCTTTGATTTCCTGCATTCTCCCAATATCATTATTTCCTCCACTAATGACGACGACAATTGATTTCCCTTTAATTTCTTCCTTATAAAAATCGAGTGCTGCAATTGGGAGTGCGCCAGCCGGCTCTGCAATGATTGCGTGCTTATTATACAATTCGAGAATGGCTGTACATACCTTACCTTCAGGAACTGCTACTATGTCTTCGACCAATTCAAAACAAATATCAAAAGTCTTCTGACCCGGGCACTTCACCGCCGCTCCGTCAACAAACTTATCGATTGTAGGTAACGATGTTAACTTTCCCTTTTCAAAGGAAGCTTTCATGCTAGCCGCACCAGCGGGTTCCACTCCAATCATGCGGGTTAACGGAGACAGGTTTTTAATATACATGCTCATACCAGAAAGGAGTCCACCGCCGCCAACGCTTGAAAATACAAAGTCAATGGGCTCTTCAATGTCATTCATAATTTCAACAGCGACCGTAGCTTGACCAGCGATAATGTCAAAATCATCAAATGGATGAATGAAAATTCGATCTTCTTCTTCTGTACAAAGCATGGCACTTGCAAAAGAATCGTCAAATGTATCTCCTGTCAATAAAATCTCAACGAAGCCTTTACCGAACATTTTCACTTGGTCAACTTTTTGTTTAGGTGTGGTTAACGGCATGAAAATCTTCCCGTCAATGCCAAGTTGCGCACACGCGAACGCCACGCCTTGAGCATGATTACCAGCACTGGCACAAACAATGCCCTTATCCAATGCGTCGGATTCAATCCTCTTAATTTTGTAATAGGCGCCTCTTAACTTGAAAGATCGAACGTGTTGCAAATCTTCTCGTTTGATGTAAACCGTACATCCATATTCTTCTGACAACCGTTCGTTTTTTTGAAGAGGTGTATGTGCCACGATGTCTTTTAATACCTGATTAGCAATTAAAATGTCTTCAATACCTAAATTTTTCTTTTCTACTTCTTGAACGTTTGTCAATGGGTCGACCTCCTCAACACTAGCATTTTTCAATACTAACACGTGTTGAAGGAGAAATACAACCACTAAGTCTAAATAGTTAGAACATTTAGTTCGAGAATTATATGTAAGCGTTTTCTTTATGAAAATATATATTATTCACTTGTGTCTACAAGTTTTAGCGCTTCTGATTGTAATCGAATTGTAAAATGCGGGGCATGGATAGGTTCACCATCTAATATGAGCAAGATGTTCCTATTGGCTTCTAATGTAATAGTAGTACCTGTTAAATAAGTGATTGAAGGACTGTGAATCAGATTTCCTTGAAGAAGTTTAGGAAACAAACGAAGTAGAAGGGAAGGCCGATTTGCTGTATGAGCGACCGTGATATGCATTAACCCATCATTTGTAAGTGCTTCCGGACAGACGCGCAGGCCACCCCCATAAGAGGGGGTATTGCCGACAGCAATCAGCCATGTGCGCTGCCAGAAATATGGTTCATCATCGATAGACAAATTTACTTCGAATGGTGTAAAGGTGCTTATTGTATGGATAGCTGCAAATGGGTAGGCAAGCCCGCCTAATCCAATTTTGTTGAGCAATGATTTGTAAAAAGAGTGGTTGGCTTTGTCACCGATTTTTGCATCTACACCAGCAGCAGCAATGGTAATTCCGAGTTTCCCATCCACATCTAGTAAATCGACTTGTTGGGTAGAAAAATCTCTTAGTCTCTCTACGAAAACAAAGGGATCATGGGTAAGGCGAAAAGCTCTCGCGGCATCATTCCCAGACCCTGCGGGCAGAATGGCGAGAGGAATGGACTGTTCTGCTGCAAGTTGAACGATAGATCCCGTCGTTCCGTCACCACCGATGACTACAACCGCTGAGAGTTTCCTGCTTCCCAACAGATTTTCAAGGAACTGATTAGACGCTTCTGTTGAATCGCTTAGCAGTGCTTCGTATGGCATATTATGCTGGATCAGCAATTGTTCGACTCGTTGAAATAGCTGAGTTGCTTTTCCACGACCAGAAGAAGGATTGACAATGATTGCATACATAAATCACACCCCATCCCAATAGTTTAGTTCGAAGGTTTTGTAAGTGCTTCATCAAGCTTTTTATAAATCACTAACATAGCTTGCTGTTCTTCCGGTGAAATGTGTGAAAACAACTCTCGACGCACTTCAATTCCATCATTATAAGCTTTTTCGACAAGCACTTTACCTGCTTCAGTAATGGATAAATACTTAGTTCTTTTGTCTTCTTCAGCTTGTCTTCTTTCAATTAAACCTTGTTTTGTAAGCTTCATTGAGAGGTGAGTAAGTGAAGCTGGGGTGAAATTCAGTTTCTTAGCAATATCTGAAGGTCTGCTTTCTCCCTCGTTCAATAATTCTTGAAGAACGAGGATATGGGAAATACCCAGATCGTTATCAGAGCGCTGTTGCCATTTGACAATCATTTGATAGCTAACTTTTTCAATCGTGTGGAGCAGTTCGAAAATATTCTTATCATCATTATTATTAGTCATATTGGGAAACCTCCGGTGGTAATAAACTTGCTAAGGAAACGATTGCAAGTTATTAAAAGTAAAAGACTATTTTATCATACCTCAACGATGATGAAAAATAGAGAAAAATGACTTCGAAATATAGAATTTAGGTCGATATATAAATGTGCGACCAGAGTGAAGTTTGTGTGACAGATTATGTTTGTATAGTTTTTTACTCAAATCTAAGGTAAGGTTATAGGTAGTAAAGTCCTTATTAAAAGAAATCGAAAAGAGGTATTATGTATCATGAAGGTAAGAAAGTCATTAACATTTCAATTAGGTAGTTTGATAATTGGAATTCTTGTTGTCATGCTTGCTATCACGTCCGTAGCTACTTACAAAACGGCATATGACAAACTCTTCGAAGCAGCTGGTATCGAAGCGTATGGTTGTGCAAATATTACTACCGGTCTTATTTTACCGGAAGATATGAACAAAGCACTGGCAGGAGACACTTCCACACAAGACAAAGTAGGAGAACAACTTAACTGGACAACTGCTCATAAAGACATCTTTGAAACACAATACATTGTCGAGTTAGACGGAACTTTAGTGGCTGTTGATGATAATCTTAAAGCTAAAGGATTCAAGCCAGGAGATAAGTTCAAAGTGGATGATGAAGCGATTGCTATGCTTGCTGACATGAAACATCCTACCTACTCTAAAGCGTATAACTTTGCAGGCATGAAACGTCTGTCAGGATATGCCCCGATTTTTAAAGATCAGGATCCAACTAAAGAAGTTATCGCCGTTAGTGTAATTGACTTCGACGCAGGAATTGTCACTTCACGCACATGGGGAGTTGTTCGAAACGGTATTTTAATTAGTATCGTTCCATTACTGCTCGCAGCGCTGTTGACGATTTTCTTACTTCGTAAAAAAACTAAACCTATTTCGAAGCTCATCGAGCATTCCAAACAGTTGGCTTCTGGTAACTTAGGGATTGCGGATGTACAGGTTTCTAGTAAGGATGAGGTTGGAGATCTAGGGACAACATTAAACACACTCGCTTCAAATTTACGGAATATGATTGGGACCGTCAAAAAGTCTTCATCCAAATTAACAATAAGTATGGCACAAACAGTGGACTCCTTAGAAGAAATGGAAGGCGCCGCTCATATGGTTTCTGAAAATATTAATGAAGCTGCGAGCTCCGTAGTGGATGGGAACGCGAGTGTGGAGCAAGTTGCTCAACTTATCCAGGATTTAGCACAGGATCTTCATCAAGCGGATGAGCGTGCAAAAAAAGCTACATCTATCTCATCAAACACGATGGTATTAGCAGAAGAAGGTAGAGAACGGGCAATATCTCTTAATGAGGATATGAAAAAGATATCAGTCTCCTCATCGAGTACGAAATCTGCGATTCAAGGGCTTATCAATTCTGCGAAAAAAATCCAGATGATTACTGAATCGATTTCTGATATTGCAGGCCAAACCAACTTACTAGCATTGAATGCTTCCATTGAAGCGGCTAGGGCCGGTGAACATGGTAAAGGATTTGCAGTCGTTGCTGATGAAGTACGTCGTCTTGCAGAACAATCCAACCAAGACGTTCAGGAAGTGGGGCAACTGATTAAAGATATATCTTCTAGTATTGCAGACGTGGTGTATTCAACTGAAGAGAGTGGCAAACTGATTGAAATGGGATCAGAGACAGTAAGCCAAACCGCTCTGACATTAAGTGGTATTTCCGCAGCTGTTGAAGATACAGTTGCTGAGGTTTCGGCAATCTCAGAAAGTCTGATGCGTGAGGCGCAGAAGTCAGAGGAAGCAGAGCGTTATATTCGAATGTTAGCAGATGCACTTCGTTCTTTGGAGGAAATGACTTCGAACATATCAGCATCAGGTGAAGAAACGTCAGCTACGATTAGTGATGTCGCAGAACAATCCAATGATTTGAAACGACTTGCAGAAGACTTAGATGGAAGTGTTCAACTCTTCCAATTGACTGAAGAAGAAGGAGACTCCTCTTCACGCGTATGACCTCGTGAACAGAGCTAAGGTTACTGTGGAGCGTATCTCTTTTCACGTGTCAGATCATGTTGTATTCGTGCGATATATGATATAATGAAGTGGTGAAAAATTTTAGTTCTGAGGAGTTATCGACATGCTAAAAGATTTATTTATGGGCCTCTCCCAAAACCAGACATTAAACAGCGCAGCGAAAAAATACGGTCTAAAGCTGGGAGCTCAAAACGTAGTAGCGGGGACGAATGTTCCTGAAACAATTGAAAGTATTAAGGAACTGAATGCGCACGGTATTTCTTGTACTGTCGACAATCTTGGTGAGTTTGTTTACAATCGCGAAGAAGCAACTGCTGCAAAAAAACAAATTTTAAGCGTAGTTGAAGCAATTCATGAAAACGGCGTCGATGCGACGATTTCACTGAAGCCTTCTCAACTCGGACTGGATATCGATCCAAGCTTCTGTGAAGAGAATTTGCGAGAAATCGTAAGTAAAGCTAATGAATACGATATTTTTGTTAACTTTGATATGGAAGACTATGATCGCTTGAAGCCTTCATTCGATTTACTTGATGATTTATCAAAAACATATAAAAATGTCGGAACTGTCATCCAAGCTTACTTTTTCGAAGCGGAAGACTATATGAAGGAACATAAAGATTTCCGTCTACGCATTGTAAAAGGGGCATATAAAGAGTCACCTGCTGTTGCGTATCAGGACAAAGCGGATATCGATGAAAACTTTGTTAAATTAATTGAATGGCATTTGTTAAACGGGAAGTTCACTTCAATTGCGACGCATGATCACCATGTGATTAACCACGTAAAGCAATTTGTGAAAGAAAATGATATTTCTTATGATAAGTTCGAGTTCCAAATGCTTTACGGATTCCGTAAAGATATGCAATTAGAGCTTGCGAAGGAAGGCTACAACTTCACGACTTACGTTCCATTTGGTGAAGACTGGTATGGATACTTCATGCGCCGTCTTGCAGAGCGTCCACAGAATATGAACTTGATAGTAAAACAAGTGTTCAACAAAAAGACGAATACATTTATCGGATTGGCTGCGGGTGCATTTGCCCTAGGTCGCATGACGAAACGAAATAAATAAAAGATACAAAGGCTGCTCATAACTTCAGTGAATACTGAAACCAGAGCAGCCTTTTTTTGATTGTAGTTTGTAAAGTATTAATGTTTTGTTACTCAGTTGCTTCCTTATTAGTAAACAACAACAAAAAAGTAAACAATCATCGCGAGTAATCCGAAGGGGAAGCCGAAGCGAGCCCATTCCTTGCTAGTGATGGACAGTTTGCCAGCAGCAATGATATTTGGAATGTTACCTGGAATCAGCATACCTCCGCTAATTAGTAAGCCCATAAGAATAGCGCGGATGGTTGGTTCATCCATGGTTGGGCCAAGTTCGATTGACGCAAGTGTGGCGTTATCTAAGACAGCTGATATCATGTTGGTCCAATAGAGGAAAGTAGGGCTTTTCCCTTCTAAAGCGGGACTCAATAACGGTTCAAATCCAGTCCCTAGAAGAGAGAGAGCCATGACAAATATGTATACTTTAACACTTCTGATGATAATAGCAGTCCAAGATTCTTTCTCTAATTTCTTTTCTTTCCCGCGTTTTACGTGAGGGGGGGCTATGACAATTCCTGTTATAATGCCAAGAAGAAAAATTGCAGTGATGACATCGCTTCCTAACAAATTGAATAAGTAAAAAAATGATTCGTCTAATCGACTGGTTGCAATTGTCGATAAAGGCTCACCAAGTGGGGTCAGGACTGCCCCCAACCCGATAGCGTAGCAAGATAGAATAACTAGGCGGATTTGAGTCCGTCTGTCATAATCGAGCAAACTAATGATTGAGACGAGTAAAACTGCAGCTATGATGGCGGTTATGAAACTAGCTACTAATCCAATACTGATTACAATTAGTGCAACAAAAACCCTGGAAGGCATGAGACGCTCTGCAAAGCTGATCGACTGACTGAATGGTTGTTGAAATACACGAAATAGCCACCCTGCGAGTAGTACCGCGCACGTTATTGCAATAGGGTCAGTAACTACAGTATGAAGCAACGCTTTGTTCCAATTACCGGCTATGAAAACTGCACCGATTCCTAATGTGAAAAGATAGAGTTCCAATTGTCGCTCTGCGAAAGAAAATAGGAACGGTCCTAACAAAACAGCGAAAAGCAAAATCAGCAACAAAACTGTCATCTAACATCCCTCACTTCAAATAACTCATTTAGTTATTTAATTTATGCAAGGACGTTCCGTGAAATCACAGCACACAAAAAGCGGTTTTCTCGAGGGAGACCCGCTCAGACTGTAGACAAAAGGGATGGGAATCAATTTGAATTCCATCCCTGTTTTCTTTTTGCATCGTTTTCTCTGAAAATGAAGGATAACAACAGGTCGTTGATCTCCGTTCCGGACGGGTGCTTTCCGGGGGCTTACCCTCAGCCTCCTCGTCGCTTCACTCCTGCGGGGTCTTCGCGCTGCGCTGATCCCCAGG
>NZ_JWIB01000020.1 GCF_000813425.1 Sporosarcina sp. ZBG7A | reverse complement strand
ACAAATATTATAGAACCATATAAAAGCGTTCCATCCATTTTTGGATAGAACGCTCTCGAATTACCTATTTACTGCTCTAGTAAACGATAGTCAAAATCAGAAAACGACTCAATCAGTTGTCCCTTTTCGTGGAACGATAACGAACGCGTCACATCATTCGGGATGATTAAGCAATGCACGCCTGCGCTTATTGCTGCAATCGATCCGTTATAGGAATCTTCCACAGCAATTGCCTCATCTGGTGTAACACCAAGTCGTTCCAATGCCACTTCGTAAATAGCTGGATTTGGTTTCACTTCATCCACGTCATCTGCTGAAACGATAATCGGGAAATACTCCAGCAAGCCATATTTCGTGAGAAACCCTTCGATCCAATTTCGATTTGAACTACTCGCAACAGCCAGCAAGATCCCTCGTTCTTTTAGTTGTTTTACAGTCTCTAAAAACCCTTCCCGTAAAGCCAATTGTTCCCGAATCGTTTCAAACCGGGTATTGACCTGATCATGGAAAACAGTACGATCCATTGGCACATCGAGCGACTGGTCAATAAAGTCGAATAAGGCTCCATCCGTTGAACCTACCACTTTCACGAATTCCTCTAACGTCAAGTTGAATCCATGCTGCTCCTTCAAGATTTCCTGATAAATATCAAACCATGCTGATTCTGTATCAATAATCGTCCCATCAAAATCGAATATTACCGCCTTCTTCACACCTGTTCCCCATTTCCAAAATACGTTCTAGTTCTCCTGTACCCATTATAGGGGCAAAGACGCATTTGGTCGACCAATTCTCTGGAATCCACCTTGTTATCAGAATACTGTCGTTAACTCTTGTCTTATTTGCTATACTTATTGCATAATCTAATGAATAGAAAAGAGGAGAATACATGCAATTAGTGGCACTATCTACGAGTTTACCTAAGCAAATTAGTACGTCAAAAGGAAAAGAACTCGTGACCGGCATTTGTAAGGAAACAATTCAAGAAGCATTTTTGTCTGTTGATGGTTTCAAAGGCGACGACGTGGCTGATAAAAAACACCACGGTGGACTCGATCGTGCAGTTTGTATGTATCCTCATGAACACTATGCAAAGTGGAATGATGAGTTTGAATGTGTACTTCCATCCGCAGCATTCGGAGAAAATATCACAGCATCCGGCATGACCGAATCTGAAATTTGTATAGGTGATATCTTTACACTTGGAGACGCTGTCATACAAGTGACCCAAGGCAGAATTCCATGCAACACAATTGACCAGCGCCTTGGATATCCTATGATGAAAAACATGATCCAAACCGGATTTACAGGCTACTTATGTCGCGTTCTAAAAGAAGGAATGGTTCGGTCGGATGACCAGATAACGTTACACAAAAAAGATTCACATGGAGTCACAGTACTTGAAGCCAATACAACGTACTTCCATAATCCTAAAGATATCGAAGGAATCCGTCGTGTGTTAGCGATAGAAGCACTCGCTGACGATTGGCGCGATAAGTTCGGCAAACGTTTAGAAATAGCGCTTGCGAACACCTAAGATCAAAAAACTATAAGTAGATTGCGAGGTTGCCAGAAAATTTGTACTGTTGTATACTCGAATCACTTACATAACTGACCGTACGGGTGCTTGAGTGAATCAGGCTGAGATAGCAGATGAATCCGCTGCTGACCGCATCTGATCTGGATAATGCCAGCGTAGAGAGCCGTGATCTGAGGATCATTTGGGTACCCGGGAACCCACTCCTCGACCGTCTGCGCTTTCAGACGGTCTTTTTTTGTGAGAACACAAGCAAAAAAGGAGTTGGAGTTCATTGAAAAAGTTAACATTCACCGATTTACTCATTACCATCATGGTCGGTGTCGTGTTCGGTATCCTGATGAAGTTTTGGGATGATCTCTATACTGTCGTCAAACCGATGATGCCAGTAGCGAGACAACTACTCTATGGAATGTGGTTCATGAATGGGGTGTTTGCATTTCTGCTCATCCGTAAGCCTGGTGTCGCATTGATTGCCAGTATTGCTGGCGCAGGACTCTCTGCATTTATCGGCCATGGCTTGGAAGTTCTGATCTATGGATTTGCTCAAGGATTAGCTGCAGAATTGCTGTTTGCCGCATTCCGATATAGGAAGTTCTCTATGATCATCGCAGGTCTTGGAGGGATCTTGTCGTGTGCTGCGAGTTTCGGACTGGACATGTTTTACGGATATGCAGACTTGGAAACTTGGGCGCTCGTTGTAAAGTACGGATTGCGTGCAATTAGTGCATTCATCTTTACTGGAGTATTTGCGGTTCTTATCGTTCGTGCACTCGAAGCAACAGGCGTTACTCAGTCAATACGACCGGTGGCGAAAGAAGAATATTCGCTGCTGGACAGGTGATTTGAATGGAAACCTTAATCTCACACCAACGAGAGGCTGCGCTCAGTATGACCAACTTGCGATTGAAGTTTCCTGGGGAGGATTCCTTGTTGTTTAAGGACCTCTCCTTCTCAGTCAATAAGGGTGAGAAAGTATTGCTGCTCGGTCCGAGCGGCTGCGGGAAGTCCACGTTGCTGCAAGTTGCGAGTGGTATTGTCCCGAATTCCTTTGAGTTACCGATGAAAGCGGAAAAACTTGAGCTTCCGGATTCATGGGGATTTGTCTTCCAAGATCCCGACACACAATTTTGCATGCCTTATGTAGACGAAGAACTCGCGTTTGTATTGGAAAACTTGAACGTACCTCGCCAGGATATGACTGCGCTAATAGTTGCAGCTTTGGAACGTGTAGGTCTTCACCTGCCAGACATTCACACGCCGATTCTTGAACTATCGCAAGGCATGAAACAGCGGCTAGCATTGGCATCCGTTTTGCTGATGGAGCCAGAAGTGCTGTTTTTAGATGAACCTTCCGCTCTTCTCGACCCTGAAGGTACGGACCAAATATGGACGTCCATTCAAGCCGCAACAGCTGAGCAAACTGTCGTCATTGTGGAACATAAAATCGAACAGATTGCTGAGTGGATTGACCGTGTCGTTCTATTTACGGATGATGGAGCAATATTAGCAGATGGTCCACCCGATTCGATTTTTAAAGATTATAAGGAAGAACTCATTCGATATGGCATTTGGTATCCAGGAGTATGGGATGACTATTTGGATTCAAAAGCATTTAAGACGTTGAGTGAGAATCGTTCATCTATAAGTTCGGTTGAAGTTCTTCATGCGGAGGAATTCAACGGGTATCGCGGCAAGAAATCCGTTATTCACATGCCAAATGCATCTATTAGCCAAGGTTCCTGGGTGACGATTTTAGGAGAGAACGGTTCTGGGAAGAGCTCGCTACTGCTATCGCTTATGCAGTTGTTGAAAACATCTGGTTCTTTGCATGTCAATGGCAAGCAGGTTGTGCAAAAGAAACGACGTAGAACCCTTCCCGCAGGGCTATCTCTTGTCTTTCAGAATCCTGAGCTCCAATTTGTGACGAATACGATCGTGGAAGAATTGACGATTTCATTACAAGGGATGTCGTCAATGGGAGCAGTAAGTCATGCAGAAGAGATGATTGAGCTGTTCAACTTACCCGTTTCAGGTAACCGCCACCCGTACCAGCTATCGGTTGGTCAAAAGCGACGGTTAAGCGTCGCGACAGCGCTCACCTCTTCTATAGATATTTTATTGTTGGATGAACCTACATTCGGTCAGGATGCACGCAATACCTTCGCAATTCTGGAAAAGTTGGAGTCGTTGCGCAGGAATGGGATGACGATTGTGATGGTGACTCATGATTTGAATATTGCATCGAATTTTGCAACGGATTGTTGGAAAGTTGCTGATGGTAAGCTTGTGTCGTGCACTCGGCAAGGGGGTGTTGCTGATGCCCGCTTGGTTTACACCTGATCGCGAAACATGGTTATTTCGAGTGAATCCTGCGTTGAAATTCATGATATTTGTTTTGCTATTGCTCATTACACTTTTCACGAGGAATTTACCTTTTGTCAGTTGGCTAGCTGTTCTATTCGGAATCCTACTCTACGGTTTCAGTGGATACCCGATTCGAAAGTTAGTATTGCTATCGATTCCTCTCGTCATCTCCTTCGCTTCTTCAGCATTTACGATGATGCTGTTCGGAAAAGGAGATGCCGTGTTATGGCAATGGGGCATCCTTAAAATTTCAGAAGAGAGCATTCAGCACGGATTGTTGCTTGGCACGAAGTCGTTAACGTTTGGGCTGGTAGGCTTTACGTTCTTACTCACTGTTCAGCCCGTGTTGTTCTTTTACGCGATGATGCAGCAATATCGTTTGCCTTCAAAATACGCTTATAGTTTCATCGCATCGATTCGCTTGCTACCTCTAGTTGTAGAAGAGATACATGTGAGGACGAATGCGTTGAAAGTTCGTGGCATTACCTTCTCGCGTGGAATGAAAGGTTTAGGCGAACGGATTCAAGCGTACACCGTTCCGTTGTTCGCTCAAAGTATTCGCCGAGCGCAACGGATCGCGATTGCAATGGAAGCGAAACAATACCAGATGGGGGCCGCCCGAACTTACTACTATCCAACTTCGTACAGTCGGATTGATGTAGTGTTTATAGGGGTGGTTGTTGTGAGTGTTGCTGGCGTTATGCTACTTGCGTTTGGGATGAACTGAAGATAGTATAGAAAG
>NZ_JWIB01000002.1 GCF_000813425.1 Sporosarcina sp. ZBG7A | reverse complement strand
AAATCACTATGTCAGTCTAGATAGAGGTTTTTACTTCACTAAACGTTTACCATTTCTAAGAATTGTCGAGTTCGTTCATTTGAGGAGTGGTTGAAGAATGTGTCAGGGTCTGCGTCTTCGATGATGATTCCTTCGTTCAGCATAATGACGCGGTCTGCAACTTCTTTGGCGAACTTCATCTCATGGGTAACGACAACCATCGTCATTCCTTCGTCTGCCAAGTCTTTCATTACTTGCAGGACTTCCCCTACCAACTCAGGGTCAAGTGCAGACGTTGGCTCGTCAAACAGCAATGCTTTCGGTTCCATTGCGAGTGCGCGGGCAATCGCAACACGCTGTTTTTGACCACCTGACAACTTATTTGGATAGACATCTGCCTTATCGGACAGACCCACTTTTTCCAGAATTTCAAGAGCTGTTGTTTTAGCAGTAGACTTGGCTACCTTTTTGACCATGATTGGCGCTTCCATCACATTTTCAAGCACCGTCTTATGAGGGAATAAGTTGAAATGCTGAAATACCATCCCCACTTCAGCCCGGACTTTTGAAAGATCGTCTTTTTTCTGATTCACTCGTTTTCCGTCAATCGTAATGACGCCTTCATTGGTCAATTCCAAGAAATTCAGGCACCGAAGGAATGTACTTTTCCCCGATCCACTAACACCGACGAGAACAACAACTTCTCCTGGATGCACTTCCATATCAATTCCTTTTAACACTTCAAGTTTTCCAAATGACTTATGGACGTTTTCTGCTTTGATCATCGTATCTGCCCCCATTATTTATCCACATCCAATTTGTTCTCATACCACTTCAGTAACGCAGTGAAAATCAGAACGAGAATAAGATAGTAAAGACCGACTACGAGAAACGTTTCAAATTGCTTGAAGTTAGATGCTGCAACACGATTGGCAACACCGAACAATTCAGATACACCGATTACGTAAACTAACGAAGAGTCTTTCAATGTAATGATGAACTGGTTGCCTAGTGGCGGTATTGCGCGTCGCAATGCTTGTGGAAATACAATACGTCTCATTGTCTGAGAACTATTCATCCCTAACGCAAGACTCGCTTCTCGCTGACCTCGGTCAATCCCTTGAATCGATCCTCGGAAGATTTCCGCAATATAGGCTCCATTATGGATACCTAGAGCAATTGCACCCGCCCAGAAGTTTTCCAGTATGATAATCGAAGTGATCCCGAAGTAGAGGAACATGATTTGTACGATTAAAGGAGTTCCTCGTATCAGGGTGATATATAAGTTTGCGATGGTCTGTAATATTTTAGAGTGGGAAATCTTCATTAGTGCGAAGATGATCCCAAGGATTGTTCCTATAACTACTGCAATCGCTGTAATTTCGATGGTCAATAGACCTGCTTCTAGGAAGCCTTTGTAGGTTTGCATGAATACCTCATAAAAGGTTACAAATAACTCAGGCACCGGCACACCAGCTTTCCATTAAATAGGTGATTAGTTCAATCATTCTAATAACTCAACACCTTCTAAATCGATGTCAAGAAGGTCGCGACCGAACCACTTATCTGAAATCTCTTTGTACGTTCCATCATCAATAAGTGCTTGAAGTGCTTCATCCAATGCTTTTGTCAATTCAGGATTTTCCTTATTTACAGCAATCGATGGCTGTTCTACCCACATCGGTTTTCCGACTTCCTTCACTTCAAATCCATTATCGATTGCTTCATACCCAACAATATCAGCAGTGATAACAGCATCTAGACGACCTTTTACTGTCAAATCTTTAAGCGCTACTACGTCACTACTATAGTACTGGACGTTATCGGATAATTCTTTTGCAGGCGCTTCATACGTGGATTGCGCAACGACACCAATTTTCTTACCCTCAAGATCATCTGGACCTTTGACTTCGTCATTATCTTTTGCAACAAAGATCATTCCACCAGAATAGTAGTAAGGCTCAGTGAAATCTGCTTGTTCTGCACGTTCCTTTGTGTATGCCATCGAACCGATAATTGCATCAAACTTCTTACCAACTAATCCCTGTAAGATCGTTTCAAATGGATTTGTTACTGGATTCGGTTCAAGGTCCATCTTTTCAGCAAGCGCATTTCCAATTTCAATATCAAAACCTGTTAGTTCTCCGTCTTCCTCAAAACTAAACGGTTTGTATACACCACTTGCTGCAAATGTGAATTTCCCTTTTTTAACTAAATCGTAGCTGGTATCCCCAGATTCACCAGCATTTCCAGACGATTTGTCATCATCATCTTTACCACAGGCTGCAAGCAGTAGAACCGATGCAGCAAGCATCAATAACATCATCTTCAATTTTCCCATTCTATGAAACTCCCCTTTTGTATTAGCCTATTGGCTATTTTTTGTGCTCTCTATTGCACTTTCCCTAGTAGAATTCATTTAAACATGAAAATTACAAAAACAGTAATGAAACTGTAATATTAGTTTTAATTTCGTAGCTTCTCTCCTTTCCTCCCCTTGTTAAATAGTTATAAATTAAATACGGTGGAGATGGTTTCCTAGTACTGCTTATTCACAATGCATGATCCTCTCCTTTGAAATTGTAGGTTGTTCTATTAAAACACAAATTGACTGATAAATGAATTTTTATTCTAAAATTTGAATAAACAACTGTTTAGATAATAGCTTGATTGTTTCCTTTTCATCTAGAACGGGCATAAGCATTATTAAGTCTGAATGATAGAATGAGCAAATATGAGGTGATTGGCGTGGCGTTGTTACATAAAGAAAAAAAGAAAGAGACTTTAGACAAAGTACAGCTGGAGAGAGCCATAATTCGGGTTCTTAACGAAGGAAAGAAAGATACGTTTCACGAAATCATCAATGCATTAGAAAAGTACGAGATTGCCTCCCAATATAAGGAGCTTCCTAGGAAACGAAAAACATTATTTTTGGAATGGCTCTCTATTCAAGAACTAACCGAATTGCTGCGCTATCTTAGTAAAGATGAACAACTCTCTGTACTAGAAAGGATTGGACCAGATCGTTCTACTGAAATTTTACATAAGATGCAAAATAACGATTTAGCTTTTTTATTAACAGGGCTTTCTAAAGGTAAAATTGATGATTTAATTGCTAAAATGCGGCGCGAAGAATTGGAGTCTATTCTCCATATTATGGATTATCCTCCTAAAACGGCCGGTCGCGTCATGACTAACCGTTACATACCTATCTCTCCGCAACTCTCTGTTACCGATGCTGAGCAAAAACTTAAAAAGTTCGAAAACCTAGCTCATTTTATCAATTACTTATACGTAGTGGATGAAGACCAGCGACTGATCGGGGTGGTCACCTTTAGAGATTTACTGCTTGCAGATGATGATCAGCGCATAGCTGACATTATGAGGACAGAGCCCATCCAAGTCGATGTGCTCACTAAACAGGAAGACGTTGCCAAACTGATTGGAAGATACGATTTCGATGCTATCCCTGTCACAACAGGTGATCATGTACTAGTCGGAACCATCTCTGGTGATCAAGTGCTGGACATCGTCGTCCGTGAAGCAGACGAAGACATTGAAATGCTGCTAGCCTCAGGTAAGTCCATCGACTTCCGGACGAAACCCTTAGTTGCCGCTCGTCGCAGACTGCCATGGCTGATTTTGCTTTTATTCATAGGACTGGTGTCTGGGAGTATCATTTCGAAGTTTGAAGACACATTGAATGCAGTTGTCGCCCTCGCCTTTTTCATGCCTATGATTGCTGGAATGACGGGTAACACGGGTACGCAGTCGTTAGCTGTTGTCGTACGTGGATTGGCATCTGAAGAAATGACATGGAAAAAAACACTTAAGTTAGTGATGCGGGAAATTGTTGTAGGAGTTGTCATAGGGATCACATGCGGCTTGCTCATTGCAATCATCGCATTCTTTTGGCAAGGAAGTATGGTACTTGGTTTTGTTGTCGGTGTTTCCCTTCTTTCGACACTCATTATCGGGACCATCGCCGGAACGATAATCCCATTACTCCTTAATAGGTTCAATGTCGATCCAGCCGTCGCTTCTGGTCCTCTTATTACCACATTAAACGATATATTATCGTTACTTATTTACTTCGGCATCGCAACGATGTTCCTTTCACAATTGAGTTAATGGCAAAAGCCCGCACATCCCTTTGTTTATGGGATGTGCGGGCTTTTGGCCGTATAAAAACCTTAGTATGCAATTCCTACTCTAGCATGAAGATGATTGCACGCAACCAACTCATTCTCAGCAAAGTGTGCGGTGTCTCCGGAAGAAATTTGTTTCCCCTCCACGGGCAACCAGTTGTCTAACGTCCGGTAGGTTCCTGTAATTTCTCCATCCGGTAAATAGGTTGGACAAACGATGGTCCAGTCCAAGTCGGATGCTGACAGCGATCGATACGCAGCATGATGCTCCTCTGCAGCTGTTGTCAGTTTTCGATTGGAATCTCCCGCTTCATAACGAAGTCGTTCAGGGTCCATCCGGCTTTGCAAAATGCCAGCTGTACCAATCGTTAGAATCCTCTTTATATGTTCATTTCTCATAGCCTCGATTATGTGAGGAGTCGCTTCGCTCAAAGTCGTTGTTTTATCTGTTCCAAGCGCACTCACCACCGCCTCACTACCGAGGATAGTTGTCGCAATAGCAGCTTGGTCCTTGGCATCTCCTTGAATGACGGTCAGGCTAGGATGAACTGGCAACTTCTCAGGATTTCGGGCCAGGGCTGTTACGTGATGTCCACTATCAAGCAATCGCTGCAATAAGATAGAACCTACACGACCAGTGCCACCGAACAGTGAAATTCTCATGATTGCGTCACTTCTTCTTTCGACTCGCGCATAGTTCCTGTTTCCGCTAAACGAATGTGCCAGCTTAACGCTTTCTCAAGAATATGAGGGGTATGTCCACCACGAAGTGCTGCTTCTTCATAGTATGCCCATAATTCCTGGCGATACGAAGGGTGTGCGCATCGGTTAATGATCAACTCCACCCGTTCTTTTGGCGCAAGTCCCCGTAAATCTGCGTATCCTTGTTCAGTGACTAGGATGTCCACGTCGTGCTCCGTATGATCGACATGGGAAACGAATGGTACACAACTTGAAATCGCGCCCTTTTTCGCAAGAGACTTGGTCACAAAAATAGCCAAACGGGCATTACGAGCAAAATCTCCTGACCCGCCAATCCCATTCATCATTTTAGTCCCTGTAACATGCGTGGAATTAACGTTGCCATATATATCGAATTCGAGTGCTGTGTTAATGGAAATCGTACCAAGTCTGCGAATAAGTTCTGGATGATTCGAAATTTCTTGTGGACGCATAACAATTTTCTCTTTATAAAAAGGTAGGTTATTTCTTAAAATGTCCATGCGTTCTTCAGTTACAGTAATCGATGTGCATGATGCTGATTTCACTTTTCCCGCATCAATGAGTTCAAACACAGAGTCCTGTAGTACTTCAGAATAGACTTCTAAATTTTCAAATTCGGAATCTAACAAACCATGAAGAACCGCATTTGCTTGCGACCCAATTCCTGATTGCAAAGGGGCTAATTCTTTCGTCAACCTGCCTGCAGCAATCTCAGATCGTAAAAATTGAAGCAAATGTCCAGCCATCACTTCCGTCTCTTCATCTGGTTCGTCGATTGTCGAAAACGAATCATATTCTTCCGTCAACACAATCCCGATTATTTTATCCGGATCAACAGGTATTCCATAAGTTCCAATCCGCTCATCTGGATGAGTCAAAGGAATCGGCTCACGATCTCCTAACACACCTGGATCGTAAATATCGTGCACGCCTTCCCACTCTTCAGAATGGGCAACGTTGATCTCTACTATTATGGACTTCGCATGTTCTGCAAAAATCAAAGAATTCCCAATAGAAGTCGAAGGAATAATCGATCCATCCTCTGCAATTGCAACCGCTTCCAGAACAGCAATATCTACTTGCGGTAACACACCGCCCCGGATCAGTTCAGACGTATTAGACAAATGATGATCGACAAATAACAAATCCCCATTATTAATACCTTTACGCATCGTAGCATCTGCCTGAAACGGCAGCCGCTTATTTACAATTCCCGCTTCTGTAAAGAGTTTATCGATATCATGTCCTAGCGAAGCCCCTGTAAATACATTTACTTTGAAAGACTCTGTTTGAGCTCGCTTTACGAGTGCTTCCGGAATTGCTTTTGCGTCACCTGCACGTGTAAAACCACTTAAGCCAAGTGTCATTCCGTCCTGAATCCAAGATGCAGCCTCTTCTGCCGATACCACTTTCTGTTTTAATGATTCCCGTCTAATTCTGTCCAACTGTCCATCCATTTCCGACAGCTCCTTAATGTAATAGTCTAAGATGATTTCTGATCTTTCAGTGTAAATAGTTTTATGTAAGCCGATATAATCCTTGCATATCTGTTCATCTTACATGATACCTTCGCCACCAATTCACTGCAACCTGTCTAAAGATGTGTCTAAAAAACGAGAACTATTTGTATATTCCAATGTAACAGATAAGTTTATCTCTAAATGGCTAGAAGGTCTAAAGATGCAGTGTTATAATCGAATCATAAGTACTAGGCACTTTTACTCAATTATTAACATATAGCTAATATTAAAAAAACCATTACCCGTCCTAAGTGAAATTCACCTAGTACAAGAAAGGATTCCGTGACTATGGTGTTAACAGATGCTCAAAATATACCTTCACTATCACGACTTCTCGATGAAAAATTCTGTGTGTCGATAACAGATACGAACGGTAAGATTACGTATGTCAACAAACATTTCTGCGAACTGACTCAATTTAATCCAGAAGAGCTGATTGGGAACACGTATCAAGTACTGTCTCCGAGTCATGATCCTCAAATGGTATTTGAGGAGATGAACCTTACCGATGATGAAGAACCCATTAAGCAACTGATTGTTAATGGTCTTGCAAAGGACTTAACTCCTTATTGGGTAAGAGCTACAGTCGTACCTGTCATCAACGAAGACGAAGTGACAACACACTATATTTCCATTGATTCGGACATTACGGAAGAATGCCTGACTTCCCAAAAATATGATGAAACATTAAAAGTGTTACATAATTTACAGTCTGCACTGGATCATGCCTCTGTCATTGCTGTTACTGATGCTGTGGGTGTCATCAAGTATGTAAACCCTAAATTTTGTGAACTCTCCAAGTACGCAGAAGAAGAGTTGTTAGGAAAGACACACCGAATCATTAATTCAGACTATCACCCTAAAGAATTTTTCAGAAATATGTGGGAAACGATTCAAGGTGGTGAAGTTTGGCGTGGTGAAGTAAAAAATAGAGCTAAGGATGGTTCCTTTTACTGGATGAACACAACCATCGTTCCTTTTTCAAATGATAACGGAAAACCCTATGAATATATCTCCATTCGAACTGACATTACTGCACGGATCGAGGCAGAGAAAGCGCTGGAATCTGCATTGAAGAATGATTTCCGGACGACTGTTAAGAACTTGCAAAATGCAATTTTCAAATATGAAGCAGATGAAAATGGACGTATTTTCATCACTTTATTGGAAGGTCAAATTTGTGAAAAACTAGGTCTGACGAGCAATCTGATAAATACCCGTGGAGAATCAAATCCTTTCAGTCGTCTAGAGCTTCAACAACTACGACCATTTGCATACGCAGCCCTTAATGGGGAGCCCTGTCAATTCGAACTCGATTATTTAGACCACAGTTTTATTATTTATTTGTCTCCCGTACAGGAAGATGGAGCGGTAATCGAAGTCGTAGGAACGTGTGTCGAGATTACCGAGCGGAAAAAGGCAGAAAAACTTGTAGAACATATGGCATTTTATGACGCCTTGACCGGCCTTCCTAATCGCAGACTATTTAAGTCTCAGGTCAACGAAGCCATCAAAGTGGCTGATACCTTTTCCATTCTATATTTAGATTTGGATCGTTTCAAAAACATTAACGATTCCCTAGGTCACTTCATTGGCGATGAGGTGCTGAAAGCAGTTGCCGAACGACTTACCCTTTGTCTTGGACCGAATGACTTAGCCTGTCGTCTCGCTGGCGATGAATTTGTCCTTATGATAAGAGAGACTGATAAGGACATAGTAAACGAGATCTCGCTTCGTATCATTGAAGAGATTTCGAATTCCTATACATTTAAATCGATTGAAGTGTACATCACTCCAAGCATAGGAATTAGTCGTTTTCCGTTTGACGGTGAAGATTATGACACTCTACTGCGAAATGCAGATACAGCATTATTTCTTGCAAAGGATCAAGGAAAGAGCACTCACCGTTTCTTTACTCAAGAATTGAATAATGACATGATCGAGAAAACATTGCTTGAAATGGATTTACGTCAAGCAATCAGTCGAAATGAAATGGAACTCCATTATCAACCCCAATACGATATGAAAACGGGAACCATGACGGGGGTTGAAGCGTTAGCGCGATGGAATCACTCCCAGAAAGGGTTAATCTCCCCTGGACAATTTATCCCTATTGCAGAAGAAAGCGGCCTAATTCTACCTATTGGATTATGGGTGTTGGAAACTGCATGTGCTCAAGCCAAGCAGTGGCAAGATCGGGGATTTCCAAACATCCGAATGAGTGTGAACGTTTCAATTCGTCAGTTCAAACAACCAACTTTCATCAACAATGTTCTCAGAGTTCTAAAGAAGACTGGATTGGATCCTACCTATTTAAACATTGAAATCACTGAAAGCATGACAACGGATGTGGACTACTCACAAAAGATTTTGCAGCGACTGCATACCGAGGGAATCCACGTCAGTATTGATGATTTTGGGACAGGGTATTCATCTTTAAGTTATTTAAGTAAATTTCCGATTACGCATTTAAAGATCGATCAAATCTTCTTGCAAGATCTCAGCAGTAGCAACACTGCGATTATTAAAACCATTATTGAACTTGCAAAAAATCTAAGCATCGATGTCATCGCAGAAGGTGTTGAAACAGATGAGCAAGCCACATTTTTAAGTACGCTTCGCTGTGATGAGGTTCAAGGATTTCTCTATTCCCGACCTTTACCGAAGCTTGAAATTGAGGAACTTCTACAAAAGGTCACTGCTTAAAAAGCCAGCCCAATATGCGGACTGGCTTTACTTCATTCATATCGATAGATCAATATACGTTCATCCTCATTGTCAATTGACAGCATTGGGATGGGGATTTCTTCAATTCGTTCAAAAGGAGTTTGTTCTTCCAAAAAGTACACGAAGGCAGTCGTGGGGTAATAAAGGATGATATCTACCTGTCGCTCATAACGGTCAACAGAGTCTAACACATTGCGAATGACTGTCTGGAAAACCTCCACTGAAAAAGGGTTGAAAAAGTAGAAGACATTTTGTCTAGCTTGAATCTGATACGTTTCTGCAGTAGTTTGTTCAAATTCAATAGAGCCGCGAAACCGTTTCTGTGAAGCTCGAAAATCTGCGAGATTGACAAACGCTTCTTGTAACAAACGTCCATTCAAGTCGACGCCTGTGACGATGCTTCCAAAACGATACGCGCTATAGATAGGGACCCTTCCTTTGCCGCACCCGAAATCCACGAGATGATCCGTGGAACGTAGCGGATAGATTTCAAACAACGCTTCCAATACGCTGTACGGCGTCGCTTCATAGCGGTTATAATGCGCTGAACTTTGTAAGATTTCAATTGTGCCTTCCGTACGAATACGAAGGATTTTGTCCATTTCTTGATCGGTCATTCCTCACCCTCCTTTTCTTTCACTTGAACATGGACCGATTCGATTTGGTTTTCAAAATTTCTCCCATCCAGCCTTTCTTTTTCAAATAGAAATAAAGACCGAATGTAGTGGACAGAATGACGGTGAGTGCAAAGGCATAACCGTGTGCCCACTCAAACTCCGGAATCGACTTGAAGTTCATTCCCCAAATCGCCCCGAAAACTGCAGCCGGGGTAAAGATTGTCGTAATCACTGTGAGCGTTTTAATGATTTCGTTTCCTCGCTGATTGGATACAAGACTCTCCATGTCTGTTAGAGCCTCCACTTCTTGGCTGTACTCTCTTATCAGCATCTTGATTCGTTTTATTCTCGTGCATAGCCGCTTATACTCAAGTGTTCCAAGTTGTTTTTCTTCAAAAGTCTCTTCAATCGTCATTTGAACTTCGACTAATGGAATGACTAGGTTATTCCAAATAATCAATTCATGCCTGCTTTGTGCAATACGTTCTAGTAAAGCCATATTATTATTTTCTTTGATTTCCCAAATCATCTCTCTTAGACGATATTCAAACTGATCAATTTGCTCAAGAAATTTGTGCAGAACCGCATTTAGAAGGACGACAAATGCCTGAACTGCATTTTCCGAACCCTCCAGTTTTGATTCCATTTCTTCACGCGCTTCTTTCGGGAACAGGTCCTGATTTAACTGTGACGTCAACAACGTATCTTTCGTGAGAAAAAATGAAAAAGTCTTATTTTCATCTTTACTGTGCATGCTTTGTTCGTACGTAAGTCTCCCCCAAAGTGCCTCCTCATCCCGAACGGCCGTTGAGTTACCGATGACATCTTGTTTGTTCTTTTCAAGGGTTTCAAGCCACTTACTACTCATATGGGATTGATGGGAAAGTTCTGCCTTCAAATCGGTTTTCTGCTCGACTTCAATCCATTCCCAGTTATCATGCTTGAAAGAAAAATACACACCGATTCCTCTCTTTCATATGGTTCTTTTCTCTAGTTTACCTGTTCTTTCTACTGAAGCAAACTTGTGAAAGAGGATTTGCATCTAAAGAATACGGGAAGAAATAGATATCGTGTGACAACTTAGCCATTAGCAAGACTTTTCCAGGTGCGTACTATACAATAGAAGGTGAACAACGCGACTGAAAATACCTTGCTCAATGCTTTCTGTTTCACTTATAATGGTTTTTACAAAACATTTTGAAATGATTGAAAACAACTGGAGGGATTATGAATGCGCGTACGTGACTTATTAGTTTCTAGAAATTATGTAACTACAGTTAATGACAAAGATACTGTAACCGAGGCACTTGATAAAATCCGAAAAAGTGGCTTTCGTTCCGTTCCTGTCGTGGATGCGAATGACAACTACAAAGGAATGATCTACAAAATCCATCTTATTGAATATTTGTATGAACAGAATGGTAACGCGGATGCGACGCTGGATACGATTATAAAGCATCACGAGGATTCTATTGAAGAGACATCATCATTCTTGGATGCACTATTAAAAATCAAAGCACTTCCTTTCATTTCGGTTACCGATCACGGCAAACTGGTCGGTATTCTGACACACAACAAAATTGAAGGCGTGTTCCAAGATGCATTTGGTGTCAACACAGGTGGATTGAATCTTACTATTTCCTCAACGGAAGCTCGTGGAATGATTGAGAAACTTGCTCGTACACTTCGCGGTGAAAACATTGAAGGTATGCTAACGCTCGATAACGGTTCTGTGCTTGTAAGACGTGTTGTTCTAACACTCGAAGGTGAAAAAACAGAGGATGAAGTCGAAGCACTTCGTGCGAAATTAGAGAAATCCGGTTTCCGAATTCTTCAGATGGAACGCCTTGAAAAACAACTTTAAACTAATAAACGGACACCACGCTTTTTTGCGAGGTGTCCGTTTTTCATGTTTATTACCCCCTATGCTCTCAACTTAAAGAGCATTTTTTAGCAACAGCACAGTCGTTACTGTCAATATGACATATTCTCTTCTGAAATGACCGTTTAACAGCGTGTTTAATCGGGTATAGGTAGTAGTTGAATGGAGGCGTTGGTGTGATTAAGATTTCCATCCGCAGAACGTATAGATTTCAAGAAATTGTGAATACTTTTTTGAAAAACGGGTTTAGCCACGTACTCTTTCGCCTAGGGATTACAGAACGCAGAGCTGCAGCAAAGATGAAGAACGAACCTCTGGATATGAACCTTCATAATATTGGACAAAAATTGAATCGGACTTTGCAAGAGCTCGGTCCGACATTCATAAAGTTAGGGCAGATTGCAAGTACACGACGCGATTTAGTACCCACTGAAATTATACGTGAACTTGAAAAACTTCAAGACCATGCCGAGCCCTTTTCATTTGAGAAAGTCCAGCAAATCATTGAAAAAGAGCTGGGAGCTCCGCTGGATGAACTATTTGAATCCTTCAACGACAAGCCACTTGCAACTGCATCAATCGGTCAAGTCCACGCTGCCTACTTATATAACGGTGAGAAAGTAGCTGTTAAAGTTCAGCGCCCCGACATCCGACAAACCGTGGGTACGGATTTATCCATTCTAAAGGAAATAGCGTCCATCATTGAAAACAACACGGATTGGGGAAAGTTATATGGTGTTCGTGCCATTATTAACGAGTTTGCAGATTCACTACTCAGTGAGCTCGATTACGAGACTGAAGGGAGAAATGCTGAACGTATCTCTCGACAAGTGAAAAAAGATCCGTCTGTGTACATTCCAAAAATACATTGGGAGCTTACCACCAAAAAAGTATTGACGATGGAGATGATCGAGGGAACTAAGTCTGATCATATCGATTTACTAGATGAACAAGGATATGACCGGAAACTACTCGCGAGAAAACTAGTGAATTCCATGTTTAGTCAAGTGCTTGACCACGGATTCTTCCATGGCGATCCTCATCCAGGAAATATATATATCATGCCTGGAAATGTTATTTCTTTTATTGACTTTGGAATGATTGGAGTCATGGATGATCAACTCAAACTCCAGTTCGCAAAGCTAATTATGGAATTGGAACGCGGCAATACAAAGGGCATCATCAAAGTATTGGATGCAATGGGGATATTACAAGACGAAACAGATATCAAAAGCCTACAAAAAGATTTAGGTATGCTCAAAACTAAGTATTATGACGTTCCGTTAGAAAACATGAGTTTGGGAGACATCTTCATGGACCTGTTTGGGGTTGCCTATCGTCATCAAATTAAGATCCCGAGTGAAATTACAGTTTTAGGGAAAACGATATTAACACTTGAAGGACTGATTTCAAAATTAGATCCCAATATGAGCATCATGGATGGCGTAGAACCCTTTGGAAAGAAACTTATCAAGGAGTATTACAGTCCAAGTTCCCTACTTAAATCCGCTTGGGAGAGTGTGAGCGAAAATGCAGAGATTCTCGTAAATATTCCGCGAGATTTCAAAGATATAAGTACAGCTGCAAAGAAAGGCAAATTGAAACTGGATATTAACTTACGACAGACCAGTTTCATTCTTCGAAGAATGGATATCATTAGCAACAGACTCGCTTTCAGTGTCATTCTTCTTGCTTTCAGTATTCTTATGACCGGACTAATCATCGGTTCTGCTATCGCTGGAGAAAATAATATGCTACTTAACCTTCCTGTTATTGAGGTCGGTGCGATTGTCGCATTTTTAATGTTTGTATTTCTTCTCTTTTCCATTTTCAAATCTGGGAGAATGTAGCGGCTAGTCTAGTCTTAAGAGACTTAGTCGCTTTTTTACACACTTTAGCAAGTAACCAATTTTACTAGGTAAAAGGAATTGATTTTGCAATTCCAGTATATTAAGTCTAGAGTTGTTAGTGGAGCAATTCCGAAAAAAACGATGAAGGAGGAAGACGCTTGATAACATTTGAAAACGTGTCTAAAAAATATCCAGATGGATTTGAAGCATTGAAAAACCTAACCTTTGATATTCATCAAGGGGAACTATTTGTACTGATTGGACCAAGTGGTAGTGGGAAAACAACTACGATGAAAATGATTAATCGATTAATCGAGCCTACAGGCGGAGATATCAAGATTGATGAGAAAAGTGTCTCGTCTGTCAATCCCGTAGAGCTACGTAGAAGTATCGGATATGTTATTCAACATATCGGTTTGTTGCCACATATGACTATCCGTGAAAATGTCGGGCTCGTCCCTCAACTCAAAAAAATGGAGGAAAAAGATTATCGCCAGAAAGTGGACGAACTGATGACTATGGTTGGATTGGATCCAGTTACATATGCAGATCGGTATCCTCAAGAACTAAGCGGTGGACAGCAACAACGAATCGGTGTGATTCGTGCGATGGCTGCAGAACCGCAGATTATTTTAATGGACGAGCCTTTCAGTGCGCTTGACCCTATAAGCCGTGAGCAGCTCCAAGATGAATTGGTAAAACTTCAGCGCGATGTGAAAAAGACGATTGTGTTCGTAACACATGATATGGATGAAGCCCTTAAAATCGCCGATCGTGTTTGTATTATGAAAGATGGAGAAATTGTACAAATCGACTCTCCAGAAGCGATTTTACGCCGCCCAGCCAATGAATTTGTACGGAATTTCATCGGAGAAGATCGCTTAAACGAAGCGGTTATACTTCCCTCACTCGAATCTCTTCTTATCAAACCCATCTCCACTCTATATAAAAGAGGTCTTGCAGAATCACTGAAAACGATGCAGAAAAAACGAGTCGATACCTTGATTGTCGTTGACGAAAACGATCATTATCTTGGTGTGGCATCTATTTGGGATGTACAAAAGCATTTCAATGACGAAACGCTTACGTTAAACGACATCAAAAAAACAGACCATGCGAAATTCTATATCGATGAACCCGTTGCAGAAATTTTCACGAAGTTAAATGAATCAGGTTACTGGTTTGTCCCTGTAGTCAATCGCGATGAAAAATTACTAGGTCTCGTCAGTCGATCGAGTCTCGTCGAGTACGTCGTTGATGAACTACTCTAAACTGAAAGATAGGATACATTTTGACAGGAGGTCTTTACTATTAACGAAATATGGAATGATACAGTAGATGTCTTTACAAATCGATGGCCCACTATTTGGAGCCTATTTCTTGAACACGCAACCCTTTCATTAATTTCTATCGGAATCGCAATCCTCATTTCAGTCCCCCTTGGAATCATTTTGACACGCAACACAAAAATAGCTGAGCCAATCATCGGGGTCGCTTCTGTACTACAGACAATCCCGAGCCTGGCCTTGCTTGTGTTCCTTGTTCCATTTATGGGGACAGGCAAACTACCTGCAATTATTGCACTCACCATTTATGGCTTGCTGCCAATTTTGCGCAATACATACATCGGTATTCGCGGTGTTGACCGTGCTACTGTTGAAGCAGGTATTGGTATGGGTATGACGAGCCGACAAGTCCTTACGATGGTTGAATTACCGCTTTCGTTAGGTGTCATTATGGCGGGTGTACGGACAGCAACTGTTTTAATAGTTGGTGTTGCTACTATTGCCGGTTTAATAGGAGCTGGCGGACTGGGGGATCTCATTTTCCGAGGTCTTCAGACGTACAATTCAGGACTGATCCTTGCAGGGGCAATTCCTTCTGCTTTGCTAGCCATCGTGCTCGACTTCATCTTGAAAAAGGTAGAAGGAATGGCGCAACCAGGTAAACTTTCCCGCAAAACTAAAAAGAATATAACGCGCGGTGCGATTGCTGTTGTAGCAGCCGTTGTCCTAGTGTTTGCCATTACCTCATTCACAGGTGAAAATAAGGAAACCATAACGATTACCGGTAAAAACTTCACCGAACAAGAGATCATGGTCTACGTTCTTGGTCACTTGATTGAAGAAAAAACAGACTTGGATGTAAAATACGAATCATTCCTCGGCGGATCAACTCTTGCTTTTGAAGGACTTCAACAAGGCAGTTATGATGTCTATGTAGAATACACAGGAACTGGTTTAATGAACTACTTGAAAGAGGATGCCATTAACGATCCCGACGAAGCGTATGATTATGTGAAAAAGGTATTTAAAGAAAAATATGATCTAGTTTGGTTGGATCCAATCGGTTTTAATAATACCTATACACTCACAGTGCGACAGGAAGATGCGGACAAATATGGACTTGAAAAAATGTCTGACTTGAAGCGGACTGCTGACTCCATGGTGCTCGGTACAGAACCGGAGTTCCAAGAAAGAAAAGATGGATATCCTGGCTTCCAGGAACTTTACGGGTTCTCATTTAAAGAGGCAAAAACAATGGACACAGGTATCATGTATAGTGCCATCAAAAACGGAGATGTCGATGTTATCGATGCTTTCGGTACAGATGGACGCATTCCTGAGTTTAACTTAAAAGTGTTGGAAGATGACAAAAATTTATTCCCACCTTATTACGCAGCTCCTCTCATCCGTCAAGATGTGCTAGACAAGCATCCAGAATTGGAAGAAGTTCTGAATATGCTAGCTGGCCGAATTGACGATGAACGCATGCAACAGCTGAATGCTCGTGTTGATATCGACAAAGAGGAATATGAAACCGTTGCCGTCGATTTCTTGAAAGAAGAAGGTTTGATGGATTAACTCCAAAAAAACCACGTAGAAAGGTGAATTCCTTTCTACGTGGTTTTTTATGGAAAATCAATTGATCAGACGATGAAGTACGCAATTACTGACAGCAAGATTGAAGTAACAGTCATTGCTGCAAGCGGGCGAAGTGCTCGCGCGCGCAGATCGCGTAGGCTTACGTTCAATCCAAGTCCGACCATAGCTGCCGTTAGGAGCCAAGTTGTTAATACGGAAATGAATTCATAAACCCCATCAGATACTGGAATGATTGGCCCGAATACATAACTTCCTAATACACTTAAAATGATGAAACCGACCAGGAACCATGGAAATTCAATTTTCGCATCCGCTTCGTCTGTTCCCTTACTTTTACGTTTCATAATCGCAATGAAGATGAAGCATAATGGAACAAGTAAGAACACGCGACCGAGTTTCGCAAGTAGCGCGATGGCAAGACCGTCTTCACCTGCAGGAGCTCCTGCTAGCGCAACGTGTGCAACTTCATGCAAGCTGATGCCTGACCACATACCGTATTGAATTGCATCGAGTGGTAAAAATGGACGTAATATCGTATATCCAATGGCAAAGACTGTACCCATCAATGCAATAATCCCCACACCAATTGCAGTATCTTCGTCTTTAGCTTTTACAATCGGTGCAACTGCAGCTATCGCTGCCGCTCCACAAACTCCCGTTCCGACACCTAGTAAGAGTGAAATGTTTTTATCTGCCTTAAACATTTTAGCAAGCCATAGTGTCATGAAGATTGCGAAGATGATGACGCCGACATCACGTACAAGCAAGCCAAGACCATCGCTAAGTACGGTATCGATATTTAGTTTAAGACCGTACAAAATGATCGCTGTCCGCAATAAGCGTTTAGATGAAAAACCGATACCTGAACGAATCGCTTCAGGGTAGCCAAAAAATTGTCGAAATGCGACTGCAATGATAATAGCAGAAGCTAGTTGCCCAATATGGTCAAAACCTGGTAGCTTCGCTAGTAAGTAGCCTAAAAATGCAATAAAAAATGTAAATGCAACCCCACCTATCCAAGCAGCTGGCTTCGATAGCTTTCTCGGTGAGGGTGCTGTTGATGATGAATTCATGTGGAACACCTCCTGTCGTTCAGTATACGCTCCTAGTTCTCATAAGGAAAATAACAATATATAATAGCTATCATAAGTAAATTCATATGTGAGAAAGGATTGAGTAAGTGGACCAAGCTTTAAACGTCTTTGTGACGGTCACAGAAAAGAAAAGCTTTTCACGTGCAGCTGAGGATCTTCATATGACCCAGCCTGCAGTAAGTCAATATATTCGTTCCTTGGAAGAGACGATGAATGTGCGCTTGCTGGAAAGGACAAACAAGTATGTCCGACTGACAAAAGCTGGTGAAATTGTGTATCACCACGCGAAAGAAATCGTTGGATTATATGGTCGCATGCACCATTTAGTCAATGATTTGTCGCACGAAGCTAGCGGACAGCTCTCGATTGGTGCCAGTTATACGTTCGGTGAATATGTGCTTCCTCATATATTGGCTCGATTGCTCGAAGATTATCCACGCATTCAACCAGATGTGACAATTGGCAATACTGCAGAAATTGCAGACCTCATCATGAGTCGACAACTTGATGTAGGCATCGTTGAAGGTCGGTTCAAAGAAAATCGGCAACTGACCACACAAGCTTTCGCGGAAGATCGGATGATTCTTGTAGCGTCAGCAGACCATCCACTTTCGTTAAAAACAACAGCAATCGAATGGAAAGAGTTGATCGAACAGACGTGGATCATCCGAGAAGAGGGTTCCGGCACACGAGAGGCTGTAGAAGCTGTGTTTGAACGCTACGCCTTAACTCCTGCCCGTACGATGCAGTTCAGTAGTACCCAACCCATTAAGGAAGCCGTTGAAGCAGGGCTAGGAATTAGTTTGTTGTCAGAGTGGGCAGTTCAAAAGGAAATTCGTTATGGGGAGTTAGTTCAATTACCCGTAAAAGACTTACCATTTATCCGCCAATTCTCGATTGTAACCAGTTCTCAGTACCAGACAAAGGCGCTAAAAGTCTTTTTGGAGCTATTGCTCAATAATCGTGAGTTGAAACTGTTTCGGGAGTGTTAATGTAAATACTTTCTACTTTTACGTAGTGGTTTTGATTTTCGAGGATGTCCGGCACAACGAGTGATTTCTCCGACAAATCTGGGGTTTTGTTGATAACGGGACACAATTCTAGTGCATTAAGGGATTAATTGGTAGCGCTACGCTTGTTTAAGGATGGAAATTCTTTAAAAGTAGATGTTCTCTGGATTTTTCAGGGGTTATCCAATGGGGCCAGCAGGACTTATGAGCAGAATATAAATTTTATGAGCGTTATTTTTAGTTTATGAGCATTTTTCGAGGTTTATGATCACATTTCTGAATTTATGAGCGGATTCCCAGGTTTATGATCACTTTCTGAGATTTATGAGCAGATATCAAGATTTATGAGCACACTGACATCCCGTGTGCAACATGCCGTTTCACTCCAAGTAAAAAAGGGCTTTGCGAAAGCCCTTTCCACTTAAATCACTTGATTAATTTCCCTGGGTTCAATAAATTCTCGGGATCCAGCACTTGCTTGATCTTCAACATGACGTCATACGCAGCGCCATGCTCATCTCGCTGGTATTTCTGTTTGCCAACGCCGACACCATGCTCTCCAGTACACGTTCCACCACATGCGAGCGCACGTCGGACGATGGTTTCATTGTATTCATCTGCGATTTTGAGTTCTTCAACATTTTCATGGTCGATCATTAACAATACGTGGAAATTACCATCTCCAACGTGTCCGACGATTCCGCCTTCAAGCCCTGTTCTGTCGAGTTCTTCACGCGCAAAAACCACAGCTTCAGCTAGTTTAGAAATTGGGACGCATACATCCGTCAACATCATCTGTTTGCCTGGGAAGCCATGTGTATAGGCATATGCTGCATTGTGTCGCGCTTCCCATAGACGATTGCGACTCGCAGTTTCCGTTTCGAACAAGATCTCTTTGCAGCTGAAGTCTGCGACTATTTCTTCTGTAAACGCAACGTCTTGTGCGAGACCGGCTTCGTTGCCATGAAACTCCAAAAAGAGTGTTGGCAGTTCCGCGTAATCCGTTTCACTATACGCATTCACTTGTCGAATGGATTCCGTGTCGACCAGTTCCACACGGGCAATGGGAATGCCAGCTTGCAAAATTGCAGGCACCGCTTCAATGGCATTCGTAATGGACGTGAATGTTGCACGTGCAGCGGTTGTTACTTCCGGAATTCCAAACACACGGAGTGTCAATTCAGTAAAACATCCGAGAGTTCCTTCTGACCCGACAAATAATCCATTCAGATGATAGCCTGAGGACGATTTGGCCGCTTTGTTCCCTGTGTGAATAACAGTTCCATCCGCTAGAACCACTTCCAGATCTCTCACCTGATCACGCATGACGCCGTATTTCACGGATGTCGTACCACTTGCGTTCGTTGCCGCCATACCACCAAGTGTGGCATCTGCTCCTGGGTCAACAGAGAAGAATAGCCCATGTTTTTTTAACTCTTTGTTCAATGCAGAACGAGTCACTCCAGGTTGTACAGTCACCAGCATGTCTGAAGGATTCACTTGTAGTATTTGGTTCATCTCAGTGAAATCGATTGTAATTCCATGATCATATGGGATTACGTGTCCCTCTAGACTGGAGCCGACGCCGAATGGAATTACAGGGACGTTTAAATTCCCTGCAGCTTTCACAATCCTGCTCACCTCTTCAGTGGATCTGGGGAATACTACAAGATCCGGGAGGCTTGGCGTATGGTAAGATTCGTCCTTGCTATGTAAGTCGCGTACTGTCTCGTTTTGTGTCACTTGCTCCTGTTCTAAAAAATCCATTAATTCAGCAAAAAGTTGGTCAACTGAAGTAGTCATCCAATCCATTCCTTTCTTCCTTAATTTATATAATTTCCACAATTATAACTCATTCTGATCTCGTTTGTAATTCAATAAGCAGGGAATACTATAAGTAATGCATAATCTATAGGAGGCCTTCATCATGAGAAAATCAGCATCTATTGCAGGAAGCGTTCTTGCGACAGCCTTACTTCTAGGCGCTTGTGGCAACAATGACACGAACACAGAAAAAGACACAACAACCAGTACGGAAGATACGACAACTGAGTCTGGAACCGCTAACGATGAGTCCACTAACAAGAACACTTCTTCGGGTACAAGTGATTCCTCGACAGCGTCAGACAGTGACCAGGGCTACATGAAAGAGAAAATGGACAAGCTGACTTACGACGAATTTGAGCTGGAAGTCGATTATGGAAAAAACAAAGAATATGAAATTGAAATCGAACAAGACAACGGCAAGGTGGAATCGACTGTTGAGGATGAACTTTCCAATTCCAATTTGCATGGACGGGAAGCGTTCGATGAGATTTATCCAAGATTAGAAAAGCTGGACATTACAGAAACCACTTCAAAAGAACAAGCCATTCAACAAGCATTGGAAGCGTTCGATTTGAAAGATGATTACGTTAAATTTGATATTGAAATCACGATGCCTGATGGTCAAAAAATCCAATTTGAAGATAAAAAATAAGTAAAAGCGGAACCGTCAATTCGGTTCCGCTTTTCTTTTTAGCTATGTGCTTGTACAAATTCAATAATCTTCTCGGATGTTTCCATCTGTAGAATTTCAGGGATATACCCTTCCCATTCCGATTTAGAAAGATCCGCGAATTGAGCACGTGCTTTCAAAATGCTCGAAGGGCTCATTGAGAACTCATCCAGTCCCATACCTAGTAAAACAGGGATGGACAGTGGATCTCCCGCCACTTCACCACACATACCAACCCACTTGCCTTCTTTATGAGCGGCTTGAATCACGTTATGAATGAGGCGCAACACAGACGGATGATTCGGCTGATACAAATACGAAACCGTTTCGTTCATGCGGTCTGCCGCCATCGTATATTGAATCAGATCATTCGTACCGATTGAGAAGAAGTCGACTTCTTTTGCAAACAAATCTGCGATGACTGCAGCTGCAGGGATTTCAAGCATCATCCCTACTTCATACGTATCGCTGACTTCTATGCCTTTAGCCTGTAGCTTCTCTTGTTCTTCAAGTAACATGCCTTTTGCACGACGGAATTCCTCCAGCGTAGCAATCATTGGGAACATGATCTTCAAGTTGCCGTGAACACTTGCGCGCAGCAATGCACGTAACTGAGTACGGAACATTTCTGGATGTTCAAAACAAAGACGAATGGCGCGCTGTCCAAGGAATGGGTTCATCTCTTCAGGCGTACTGAAATAGCTTAACTCCTTGTCGCCGCCAATATCTAGTGTCCGGACAACCGTTGGACGTTCTCCCATGGAAGTCAGAACAGTTTTGTAAGCGTCGTACTGCTCCTCTTCAGTTGGGAAATCACTTTTCCCCATATAGAGGAATTCTGTACGGAACAAACCAACGCCCTCAGCTCCGTTTTTATCCGCTAATGGCAAGTCTTCAGTTGACGCAATATTCGCGCCCACTTCAACGTGATGTCCATCACTTGTAACAGTCGATTCAGAAACAAAGCGCTTCAACAATTCCTTATCTTGCTCGAACGTCACTTTCTTCGTTTCATAAGCTCGCGTGTCTTCATCAGTCGGTTCTAGTAAAACCGTTCCGTCCGTACCATCGACAATCAGAGAAGTTCCCTGTTCAATCGACGCCATAGCAGTTTTCGTTCCGACAACCGCTGGAATCTCCAGCATTCTACCGAGGATTGCAGAGTGCGATGTACGCCCTCCGATATCCGTTACGAATCCTTTGACGAATTGCTTATTCAATTGAGCCGTTGCAGAAGGTGTTAAGTCATCTGCAATAATGATCACTTCTTCATTGATTGTAGAAGGATCGGATACATGAACACCTAACAGTTTAGCCAGGAGACGCTTAGTCACGTCGCGAACGTCTGCAGCACGTTCTCTCATATATTCGTTGTCCATCGCTTCGAACATCGCTGTGAAGGTATCCGCAGCTTGTTGCAAGGCAAACTCTGCGTTGACGCCTTGTTCAATGCTACCTTTAACGCTGCTCTCAAGCTCTGGGTCATTTAACACGAGTAAATGCGCGCTAAAAATTGCCGCTTTGTCTTCCCCGAAGTTTTCAGCGGCTTTCGCTCGGATCGCTTCTAGTTCAACTGCCGCTTCAGCTTTAGCAGCTTCAAATCGGGCAATTTCCAGTTCAGGTTGCTCAATAGTTAGTTTTTCAACTGTCAGGTCTGGCGTTTCCAAACGGTATGCTTTGGCGATCGCTATTCCGTCAGATACACCGATGCCTGTAATAGTTTGTTTCACTCGCCGATACTTTCTTTTTTCATAATATCATCCACTTTTGCGATCGCCTCTGACTCGTCAGCGCCGTCTGCTGTGATTTCAACTTGCGCACCGGATTCAATCCCCATGCCCATGACACCCATAATGGATTTCAAGTTAGCAGTTCGCTCCTTGTACGTAATTGTTACTTCTGATTTGAATGGTGTTACTGCTGATACGAGCATGGAGCACGGTCGTGCGTGCAACCCTTCGCTACTTGTAATTGTGTACGTTTTCTTTTCCATAACTAAATCTCTCCTTTAAAGTCAAAACTGGATGCGGTCGCTGTAGTGGGCGACGAGTGCATTGTTATGTGATTCGTTGCCCTCTATATTACCACTTTTAAAAACAGGCGGCTCTATTCCATTCTCATTCATTCGCACGACAACCTCACAGAACAAACCATGAAGCAACGCATTCCCAATTACTGACGACGCAGGACCGCATTGGATCCCATCGATGTGCATGATTCCGTCGCCTGGAGGGACTTTCGTATCCAGCACAGTTGACACTGATGCTTCCAGTCGTTTACCTGAAGAATGACGAGAAGGATGTTCTTTTTCAGTATACAATAAAGACTGAATGGAAACCGTATATGAGCCTTGCGAATTCGAATATTGCGCCACATCAATCGGCACCGGGTTCCGCCCTGAATTCGAAATGATGATGACGACATCTTCTGGTCGAATGTCGAGGCTCGTTAGAAAGGTTTTGCTGAAGTCAGGATCTTTCTCGTTTTCGGATGAAAGCAGCGCACCTTCGTGCAACATGAGAGGTCCAATGGAAATGGGTTGGACACAGGCAAGACTTCCGGCTCGAAAAAAACCTTCCTGTGCAAGCAATTGGGAATGCCCAGACCCGAAGAGATGAATGATTCCACCTTTTGCAATTCGATCGGCCAGTTGTGTAGAAGCCTGTCCCACCGGCTCTTTCGCTGCGCTTCCTGCTTCTGTTAAAAGTGTAGTGATTTCGCTGAAGTAGGAATTCATGACATTCACCTCCCTATTTCACTAATGAATTTATATCGATCTGCCCGATACGTACTTCGAACGACTTCAAAAATGCGACCATCGTCAAGTGTACTTACACGTTCGATGAGCACAACTGCAGCGGGAAGTGCAATATGCAAGTATCCGGCATCGTCTGTTTTTGCAAGTGCCGCTTCCATCCGCTGTGTGGCTTGCCCGATCACAAGTTTCTCCTGTTTCTCAATGAATGCGTACAAGGAGCCTTGCAATGCTTCTGCAGAGAGTGTAGGAAACAACTCCACAGGCAAATACGATCGTTCAATCGCCATTGGTGTATCGTCAGCGTATCGAATCCGGACCACCTTATGGACGAGTGCTTCTGAAGAAAGCCCGAGCCGTGTAGACAGTTGCGGATCTGGATGTACTTGGCTGAAGCTGATCAGTTTCGTTCCAGGTACGAATCCTCTTTCTTTCATGTCTTCTGTAAAGCTTGTTAATCCGTTTAGTGGCTGTTCCATCTTTTCTTCTGCAACAAACGTACCGCGGCCTTTTTCTCGGTACAGCAAACCATCTTTCACTAAATTGGTCAGCGACTGACGGACTGTCATACGACTAACCCCAAACATGTCCGTCAATTCACGCTCAGATGGGATAAGGGACTTTACGGGATACACGCCTTGAGCGATTTGTTCTTTTAAATAATCCTCAATTTGAACATAGATCGGGATGGCTGATTGCTTATCTAGCATGATCGCCACCGCCAGTCGAGTTTTTTAACCCCTTACAACTCCTCATTATATTCATACCCAACTACACCACCACAAATCGTATGCTTAACCGTCCACTCTTGGTCTAGAATGACGACATCCGCGTCATTTCCAGCAATCAAACTTCCCTTTTTCGTCAGACCCAGCTGACGAGCTGCGTTCCCAGACGAAATCTTTGCAACATCAAGAGGGCTTATTCCTAATATACGGACGACATTTTTGACCGCATGTTCCATCGTCAAAATACTTCCCGCCAGTGTTCCATCCGAGAGACGTGCATCTGTTTCTGATACATGGACTGGTTGTCCGCCAAGGTCGTATTCGCCCGGTTCAAGTCCCTTAGCACGCATGGCATCCGTGATGAGGATGAGTCTGTCCGCACCTTTCACACGGTATGCTAGTTCAACTGCTTTTGGATGGCTGTGGATGAAGTCCGGAATCACTTCTGCACATAGTTCATCGATAAGTAGCGCCCCACCAATGGCACCCGGTTCGCGATGATGGAACGGTGACATCTGGTTGTATAAGTGAGTGGCTTGAACAGCCCCTGCTTGTGCAGCCTCTTCCATCTGAGCGATTGTTGCATCCGTATGACCCATCGACGCAACAATACCTTCAGCTGCAAGTTTTCGGATGAAAGACAACCCGTTCGGCACTTCTGGCGCGAGTGTGACCATACGAATTTTGCCTTGAGCCGCTTGTTGCCACGCATCAAACTGGTCTGCGTCAGGAGGACAAATATATTCAAGAGGCTGTGCACCAGCACGTTTCGGCGATACAAAGGGTCCTTCCAAATGAACGCCTAGCATTTGTGCTTGTCCAGCTTTCGTAGTGAATGACGCCGCATTTTTCAGAGCTGTTTCAATCGCTTCAGGCGCTTGCGTCATAGAGGTCGCTAGAAATGATGTAGTTCCTTCTTTCGGAAGGACATCTGCCATCGTTTGTAGTGCTTTCTCCTTCGCGTCCATTACGTCTGCTCCAGCTGCTCCATGAATGTGCATGTCGATGAATCCTGGTAATACGTATCCGCCATGGGCATCAATCTGTTGATCGGCTACACGCTTTATGGAAGTACCAACTTCTCGGATCACGCCATCTTCTATGAACACTTCACCTTTCTCAAGTATTCCATCTGGTGTCACAACGGTTCCATTTGTCAGTAAAATTGTCTGTGTCATTGTTGTCCACTCCTTAAGAAAACACGCCGGAAGAGTGACTGTCGTCTCTCCCGCCGGCGTAATTAGTTATTATTCATCAACCTTAACGATTGAATCAGTTCCTTTACGTTGGAACCCTTTTTTCAAGATGTGCAAGTTGGCTTTTTCCACATTAGTGAAAATAACCGGTGTCACAACAGATGGTGCGTTTGCTTTGATGTAGTCCAGGTCAATATTCAACAATGCATCGCCTCGTTGAATGAGCTGACCATTTTCAACAAGCAATTCAAAGCCTTTTCCGTTTAACTTCACTGTATCCAGACCTACGTGAATAAGTACTTCGACGCCTGTGTCTGTTTCTAGTCCGATCGCATGGTTTGTAGGGAAGACGCTAACGACTTTACCGTCAATTGGTGAATGAATCGTTTTCCCTTTCGGCATAATGCCGAAACCAGGTCCCATCATTTCTTTTGCAAATACGTCATCCGGAACTTCTGACAAGTCAATAATGTCACCGTCGATCGGCATATGGAAATCCGACTCTGGTAAGGCTTTGACATTGTGTGGCTGTGTATCCAGTTCCATGGACTCTTCAGTCTTTGGAGCCGGGTTACCGTTCGTCATACGTCGTTTCATCGCTTCAGCTAAGAATTCAACAGCTGTTCCAATTACAACTTGAACGTTTGTTTTACTAATCTTCATGTAGCCCATTGCACCGTAACGTTTCAATTCTTTTTCATTGACAACGTCAGAATCTTTAACAGTTAAACGTAAGCGTGTTGTACAGTAGTCAATGGCTTGAATATTATCGAGACCACCAAGTGCTTCAATTGTATGATACGCCTTCACTTCAACGATATCATCGCTGTAGACTGCAGTATCTTCTACCAAATCTTCGTCGTCTTCACGACCAGGTGTTTTCAAGTCGAGTTTGACGATTAGGAAATAGAAGACTACAAAGTAGATGACACCGAATACTAGCCCAATTACTAATAAGGTTAGTGGATTTTGTGCCAATCCATAGTTCAAGACATAGTCAATCGCACCTGCCGAGAATCCAAATCCGTGATGGACGTCAAACATATACGATACGATCATAGACGCACCTGTTAGCAATGCGTGCACTACGTATAGAACTGGTGAAAGGAACATGAATGCAAATTCGATTGGCTCTGTAATTCCTGTAAGGAAAGAAGTGAATGCAATACTGAATAGCATACCACCGACAATCGCTTTCTTTTCCTTTTTAGCTGCCGCATACATCGCAAGACAAGCTGCCGGAAGACCAAACATCATAATTGGGAAGAAACCGGACAAGAATGGTCCTGCAGTTGGATCTCCCTTAAGGAAACGGTTAATTTCCCCTTTAACAACTTCACCGCTCGCATCTGTAAATGATCCGAAGTCGAACCAAACCACTGTGTTGATAACGTGGTGAAGACCCGTAGGAATTAGTAGACGGTTCAAGAATCCGTAAGCACCGACCCCAAGAGTTCCTGCACCAAGTACCCAGTTACCAATACTATCGATAACACTTTGTATTGGTGGCCATGCAAAGAAGAGAACACCCGCAAGTGCAGTCATTGCAGCTGCTGTAACGATAGGAACGAATCTTCGTCCTCCGAAGAATGCTAAGAAATCCGGTAGTTTAATATTATAAAAGCGGTTATAGAGAACACCGGCCACAATACCGGAAATGATACCACCGAATACACCCATATTAATGGACTCATCGACTGCTTTTAAAGCACTAGTAAGTACTAAGAAACCGACAGCTCCGGCTAATGCCGCTCCGCCACTATTATCATGAGCAAATCCCATAGCAATACCAATGGCAAAGATTAGAGCTAAGTTACCAATAATTCCATCTCCCGCTGCAGCGATTAGCGGAATGTTCAGCAGGTCTGGTTGCCCAAGTCGCAAAAGCAATGCAGCTGCCGGCAAGGTCGCAATCGGAAACATCAAGGATTTACCGATGCGCTGAATAAAGTTCATCATCTTCTTCTCACTCCTTTTTAGTTATCTTACTATTCACTATACCGTTATACCGGTCTAGTTGTCTATACCAATTAAACCAAAAAACTAGAAAGAATGTAAGCGTTTTTACGAATTTATGTTTAAAAGTTTAAAAGTATGCCAAAAAAAGTGATTGCAAAGGGATCTGCAATCACTTTTTTGTTTTACTTTACTGAGTCATCTTAAGCATCTACACGTACGATACCACTTGTGCCTTGAGTTTGTTTCCCCTCTTTCAACAAATGGATCTTCTCTTTTTCGGTGTTTGTGAAAATAACAGGAGTTACAGCTGACGGCGCATTTGCTTGGATATAGCCTACATCAATTTTTAATAATGCATCTCCGCGACTGATTAGCTGTTCGTTCTCCACCAACAACTCAAAACCTTCACCATTTAACTTCACCGTATCTAACCCCACGTGAATCAAGATTTCAACACCGGTTGACGATTCCAGTCCAATCGCATGTTTAGTCGGGAACACGCTGACTACCTTTCCATCTATAGGCGAGCAAACGGTATCCCCTGTTGGGTCAATCGCAAATCCTGGCCCCATCATTTCCTGTGCAAATACGGGATCCGGCACTTCTGACAATGGAATAACAGTTCCATCCATTGGCATGACAAAAGAATCTTCACCAATCCCCTTTTCTACGGACGTCTGTGCTGCAGGCGTCTGTTGCACTTCAGCTGAATTGTCCCCTTTTAACGATTGAGCCATCTTTTTAAAGAAATTAGCCATTTCTTTCACTCTCCTTCTACCTTTTCATGTCTATTGTTAACTAAACGTCGCTTCACTATCCCAAAGCTATTCGTTACTTTCCACAAAAGTGCTTGGCAAGCGTCTCCAGCATTTGAGGGAGACGAACGAAAGCACTTTCAATATGCAGTCTTTCCGTGCGTTGGTGAGCATCCTTACCGAATGGACCAACATTTAAAACAGGTGCGTCAAGTGCCTTCATTTCTTCAAATGGCATCCAATAGGTTGAGCCCCATACAGGTGTATTCCGCTCAAACGATTTCCAGCCTGTGCCTTCATCTTCATAATGGACATAGCTCAAATCGCTAATTCCATTGAAATAGTGGATTTGCGATACTTCTGTTCCGAGTGTAGTTGCTTTGTCTTGCATGAGTGTGACAAGCTCCTGAACAAGGGCATCGTCCGAAGTATTCACGGCCGGATAGTACGGTGGAGCAAATAGCAGAACGGTTGCCGGTGCTAGCTCTTGACATTCTATCATGAGGACATCAACGATTTTAAATGATTTGTCGCGATCGTCGAGTTCCCAGTCACCTGAAACCTCCGTAATAATCCTCTTTACTTCAGCTTCGCCCAATTTATTGTTGGCGTAATCCATCAACTCTTCAAACTTGAGTAGCTTGATTTCACCAACTTTAGGAACCCCTTCACGCTCACAAATCTCGGTGTATGTCGTTTCACATGCCTGGACAGAATCCTTTGCGATGCCTTCGAATAGTTCCATCACTTCCGCTGCAGTCCGTCTCATAGTGAAAACGTTATACAGTGCAGTAGAGCGATATGGAGTTTGCACAGAGTAATGCGCTTTTAGATCTTTTTGCTGCAAAGTCACAGGCAACGGTGTTGTTTCCCCATGATCGGTTTCTTCAAAGATATTGTTCCATTCCATCCGTTGCGTTAAGAAAGAAGCCATGAATGTCGAAGTAATTCCTTTTAACGGTTCCCCGACATGCGTTTCTTTGCCATAAAACAAAGCGGCGGGCATAATTTTACCGATGGAACCCGAGTAAATGTATTCTCTTGGGTCACCTGGCTCTTGAGAGAAAACGGGTTCGCCATTTAAAAACAGCGTATATGTTAAATCGTGTTCCTGTTTCATCCGAACGAGCGACTTAACTGCGGTACGCATACCCGCAGAACTCACTTCTTCGTCAGGAACAGCAAGTAACACTAAGTTCACCGGCCATTGTTCCGATGCTGCTTTTTCGATTAAGGACATATGTAATGCAAGTCCCATCTTCATATCCATCGTACCTCGACCAAACAAATACTCCCCTGATTCCAAATCAGCCAATGCTTCGTCAGGAAGTTCCTCTTTATATTCATGTAATTTTGCGGTTAGCTCTTCAGGATGGAACGCGAATGGCTCTAGTGCACCATATTCTTCTGTCCAAACTGTGTCAAAGTGGCTGATGAGCACAATCGTATCTTGTGCTTCATGGTTCTTATACAACGCAGTGACTGAATTGCGACCTAGACCTGCATCATGCAACTCCAACTGTTCGGGATGTGCTTCGAAATAAGGGACACTTTTCAACTTTTCAGCGAGTCTATGCGGGAAAGCTTTTTCTCCTTCTGTGGTTGTCCGACTTTCCCAATTCACAAGTTCGCACAACAATGCTCGTAATGTTTCCGGTGTATTCCATTGCAGTTCTGTTCCAGTATGTTGGTTTGCCATTAAAAACCCTCCTCTTTAAATACGTGCTGGCATCCTGACAGCATTAACCTGTCTGCTTTTGAGTGTACGCTTTTTGTCGAAAAGAGTCATCCCCTACAGGTTAATCATCTGACTTGCATCTATACAAACTTTTGTTTATCATGTAAACATAAGTTTAATACATGTACTACGAACGGGAGGTGTTAACAGTGAACGAAAAAGAACAGCAGCTGATCTCGTTAATCAGACAAAATCCATACTGTTCCCAGCAAGAACTCGCTGAAGGTCTTGGACTTTCCCGCCCCGCCGTCGCCAATTTGATATCCGCGCTGACGAAACGTGGATATATCGCAGGTAGAGCCTATGTGCTAGCGCCGGAAGATGAAATTATTTGTATCGGTGGCGCGAATGTCGATCGGAAGTTCCATGTCACAGGACCGCTAGCACATGGTACGTCGAACCCCGCTGGAATGTCAGTTACAATTGGCGGTGTCGCTCGCAACATTGCTGAAAACCTCGGTCGTCTGGACCATCCCGTTCGATTGATGACTACAGCAGGCAACGATGCAGACTGGGATTTAATTGCGACGCATTCATCTCCATATATGGACTTGACGTCGGTGCGGTTATTACCTAACGCCTCAACTGGCTCGTATTCTGCGGTGTTAGACAATCACGGTGAACTTGTAATTGCCATGGCAGTAATGGACGTATATGAGTCACTAAACGTCGACTACATCGCTTCAATTGAACGGCATATGGCTCGTGCCAAGATGATTGTCATAGATCTTAATGTAGCAAAAGAAACTGCAGAAGCGATTCGAGATGTAGCTGTCCGTCACCAAGTCCCACTTGCAATCGTTCCTGTTTCCGGTCCCAAAATGGCGCATTTGCCAGACACGCTTGAGGGGCTAACTTGGTTCATCTGCAATGAAGATGAAGCTGAAACGTTAACTAGTGTCACAATTCAAAATGATGAAGACTGGAAAACAGCTGTTTCCGCACTCCTTGACTCTGGAGCAGAACATGCCATCATTACCCGCGGAAAAAAAGGGATTATGGCAGGCGACCGCGCGACGCGCACGATCCATCATCATGCCGCAATACCTGGAGTCTCTGTAGAAGACGTAACAGGAGCTGGAGATGCGTTCGTGTCGGGAGTACTACATGCTGCAGTAATGGAACGTACACTTAATGACGCGATTTCCTATGGTCTTGTGAACGCAGCAAAAACGTTAGCATCTACTTATACAGTAAGACCTGAACTTACCGCCAATGGACTAGAAAATGAACTGGAGGAATACAAATGAAATCATACATCGTCTTCTCAGAAGAAGTCTTAAACGCTAAAGCCGCTGGACAACCAATCGTGGCACTTGAATCGACTATCATCTCTCACGGCATGCCCTATCCACAAAACGTGGAAACCGCTCGTGCAGTAGAACAAATCATCCGTGACAACGGTGCAGTCCCTGCAACAATTGCTTTGATCGACGGGCAAATTAAAATCGGATTGTCTTATGATGAGCTTGAAATGTTCGGGAAAAGTGACAATGTCGCAAAAGTTTCACGTCGTGATATCGGGTACTTGCTTGCAACGAAACAATTAGGTGCGACTACAGTTGCAGCGACAATGATTTGTGCAGACCTCGCTGAAATCCGCATGTTCGTGACAGGCGGAATTGGTGGCGTACACCGTGGCGCTGAAACAACTATGGATATCTCTGCAGACCTGGAAGAGCTGGCAAAAACAGATGTCGCTGTTGTTTGTGCAGGTGCAAAATCGATTCTCGATATTGGTCTTTCTATGGAATACCTTGAGACAAAAGGCGTGCCAGTGATCGGATATGAAACTGATGAACTACCTGCATTCTATACACGTAAGAGTGGATTCCCTGTGAACTTCCGTGCAGACAATCCAGAAGTTGTTGCTGAAACACTTGCTGTGAAATGGCATCTTGGACTTGCAGGTGGAGCCGTGATTGCCAATCCGATTCCTGAAGCAGACGAACTCGATCCTGAAATGATCAATGGCATCATCGATCAAGCCCTTGCTGAAGCAAAAGAAAAAGGAATTAAAGGAAAAGACGTTACACCATTCATGCTCGGGAAAGTGAAAGATCTCACAGATGGCAAGAGCCTAGTAGCTAACATCGCCCTCGTGAAACACAACGCAGTCGTAGGAGCTAAGATTGCTGTGGCATTAAGCAAAACTAAATAACAATCCTTTCAAAAGAGTACTTCATTCGAGAAGTACTCTCAGACTGTAGACAAA